>DAHWNW010000010.1 GCA_027339745.1 Nitrososphaerota archaeon
GTGCCTGTGCTGAGAAACACCCGCTTCGAACCCTCCACATATTTCAATGTGGGGAGGGAGGAAGGGGCGTCTGCTCTTAAGTTCTTGTCCGAATCAGTGCCCGCCGCAGCCGCAGGCTTCTCCTACGGGGACGTTGGGATTCTCTATCTGAAATCGGGCCGAGGGGCTTAATTGTTCATACCCCTTAATCTCCAGTGGCGAAACCCTAACCATGCCTCCCAGGCCATGGCTCTACCGGCAGCGGCTCGAGTCCCTCCTCAAGCACAGGACGGTCCAGGACTGGCTCGGCAGAACCCCGAAGAAGGCGGATTTCTACATCTTCCAGGCCTACCTGAAGTGGAGGGGGGAGAGGGGCCTCGACGAGGACCCGGACCGGTGGATCGAGGAGTGCCAGAACGGCAACAACCTCACTCTCATCAAGCACCTCCGGACCCTCCTCGAGTGGGCCCAGGGCCCCTCCCTCGACGGCCTCGCAGACGTCTCCAGGGTCAGGTACTACTGCGTGGTCAGGGCCTTCTACAGGAAGAACTTCGTCTCCCTCCCTGAAGCGAACATAAGGGCCAGGAGGGAAGCCTCGGAGGTGAGCCAGCAGGTCACGGCGAACCAGTTCGACGCGATGTTGCGGAAGGTGCTGGAGGCTGGCCGCCTCTCCGTCAGGGACCGGGCGATCATGCTGACCATGAGGCAGGGGGGGATGGACGACTCGACCCTGGCGCTGTCGTTCAACTTCGTCGGGTTCCCTCAGCTGGTCAGGCACTTCGGGACCCCCGACCCGTCGAAGTGGGACGAGGCGAAGGTCCCTGTGAGGATCGACCTGGTGAGGCCCAAGACCGACTATCGATATTACACGGGCCTGCACAGAGACGCGGTCGCGGCCCTGAAGGCTTACCTCGCCGTCCGGGGGATCCCCAGGCCCAGGCCGAGCCGCAACCTGAATAGCCTCCCCACCTCGGAGCCTCTCTTCCTGAGCCAGACGGGGGGCCCGATCTCCCCGGAGGCGGTCGGTGTGATCTACAACGAGTCGGGGAAGAGGGCCGGGATAAACGTCAGGCCCGAGGGGAAGTTCGACCACCATACCGGGGCGAAGATCCGCTACCCCTTCCACGGCCACGAGTGCAGGGACAGCCTTGTCACCCTTTCGAGGAAGGCGGGGGTCCCCGAGGCGGTGGCCAACTTCTTCATCGGCCACAACATCGACAGGCACGGATACGACAAGAGCCCCTGGAACGACCCGGACCACTTCATGGAGCAGTACGGCAGGATGTCGAGGTGGCTCAACGTCGTGACGGGAGACCTCGAGGAGAAGGACCAGGAGATCGAGAAGGCGAGGAAGGAGACAGGGCCGAAGGTGACGAAGCTGGAGCACGACTACCTCGAGCTCGAGGGGAAGTACGGGGAGATGCAGGAGACCATGAAGACGATACTGGCTGCGCTGGAGAACAAGGGGGTCGTGGATCTGCTCAGGAAGGGCGCGAAGATTGACCCGGCCCTCCTCTCGCTCAAGAAGGACGAGATACCGTAGTCCGAGTCCAGAGGGCCCCTTGCTCGAACCTGATATGTCCCTGCGCGAAGTGCAATCGGGAGCAGGGCGGTCGGTCCGACCTTGAGCTTTCGGGGCCATCGAGTCCTTCCAGATTAATGCGCGGGCTCTCGTGAACGGGATTGCCGGTCCGTTGCTCTGAGCTGGCTTCCGCCGTGATGACTGAAAGGAGCCGAGGTTCACGAAGGCTGAACTTTCTTAGACCCTTTGCCCCGGTCCCTCGCCAACAAGACGATGTTGAGCGCTCCCAGTAGTACGAGTCCTGCGCTCAAGGCGAGGTTCCAGTAGCCTTGCGTTACGGATGCTTGGGCGAGGTTGGCTTGGTCAATCACGAGGTTTGCCTGGTTCGCGTCCAGTTCGACCTGGAAGGTGTACGAAACCACCACCGACGACTGGGAAGACACAGCGACTGTCCAGAGCCCCGTCGTAGTGAGCTCGTGCGAGAGGGTGAGGAGTATCGTCTTTCCGCCGTGGATTAAGAACGGCTGGCTCGTCACGAGGACGGCGCCCGCAGTGAGGTTCACCGCCCCGGACACGTCGTTAGGCGTCTTGTTGGAGATGGAAACCGAGAAGTTGGCGACGCTATTCAACACGCCCACGTTCTGGCTCGGCGCGTAGATGTCTGGCGTTATCTTTGCCGAGAGGCCCCCGAAGGACCCGAAGAGTCCGAAGACGAACCCTGCTACCGCAAGGGCGGAAATTAAGGTCGCGGCTATGAGCAGGACGGTGGTGACGACGGGGCTGATTCCTCTATGAGCGCCTCCCGCGTATCGCATACGAACCATCCTACTTGGACCTCAAGAAGGCAGGCACCTCCACGCTTCTCTCTACGGAAGATGCGTTGGTATGTGATATCAAACTTTGCCCGCTTAGGCTGACTTGGCCATCGTCGAGAGCCGCTAAACGCATTGCGGCGCCAGAGATTCCTGCACCCCGAGAACAGCACAATGCGGGCGCCGAACTTCCCCTGCTAAACGCCTTGCGGCATCAGAGGTTCCCTCGGAGCCACGGGCGGGATTAGCACGTCGGAGGCGAAATCCCTACTACTCCATTTGGCCTTGGGCGCCGACGTGGCGCGTCTACTCTATCTCAACTCTGATGTGGACGACTCCTGTTCCCGGACTATTCGGGTCCTCGGGGGCAGGGTAAGGCTCGCCGCCGTCCGGCGGATCCTGGTCGACGTAGGGCAGAGTAAGGCTCTTCCAAAGGGATTCCATCTTGCTTTGCCAGTTCTTAGTTTTCCGAAGGCTCTTGATTCCTCTCCTGAAATCGTTCCTCATGGAACGGCGCCTGAGGTTTGTCGAACGCCCCTGGTGGTATGAACAGGGTTTCGCCGATCCCGAATCTGAGGAACAGGCGTGAGAACTCCGCTGAGTTGGCTGCAAACCTATACTCGCTGGCTCTCAATCCGCCCCACGGCGCGTGAGGGAACCCCGACCATGGTGCGAAAGGTGGCCACCAGTCAATCCTCATCGGACTGGGTATCTTGCTCCCAGAAGGACAGATCTGATCTCAACGACCCAAGTAAACAGACTCGATAATCGACCACCACGCCTCGGTAAAGGAACACGACATCGCCAGAGGGACACCGTCACGCCCCCTTCGAAGGAGCTATTTCGGCGTTCGACGCCTGCCGTCTTTGGCCCCAGGGCCTCCTGCCCTTCTTACGATCAGGTAGGAGACGACCACAAGGACCGTAAGAACGGGCACCAAGAGAGACTGGAAGGGGAACTCGGGAATCCCGCCATTCGTCGACGTGGACTGCGAGCTGAGCGTCGAGGATGTTTGAGCGGCGGAGCTGGACGAGGTGGTGGACGTGCTCTGCGCTGCGGACGCGGTAGCGACACTCTGGCTTGAAGAGGCGGTCGTGGTGACCGTAGCGGTGTTCGGACCTCCTATGGCCAGCGGGGTGCCAGTGAGGGCGGCGACAGGGATCGTCCCGCAGACGCTCACACCCCCCGTGGCGACCACGTTCGATGCCGCATCCCAGGCACCGTTGTAGTAGTATGCCATCGAAGTCGTGGCGTTCACTTCGGCGCCGAAGTAGCAGACAGTGGCGGAACCGCCTGTGACACCGCCTACGTCGACGTCGAAATACTCGTTGGTAGCGAACGGCGGAGTTCCCGTGCCTCCTGGCTG
>DAHWNW010000011.1 GCA_027339745.1 Nitrososphaerota archaeon
AGTCTATGGCGGCGTGACTGGAAGCCCGGGCCTTTCCGACTGGTTTCCGACAGGGAAAACGAGGCACCAATCTTCCCGCGGCAAAATCTGGTCCATGGCCATGAGCATAGAGAGCGCGGAGAGGGGCTACTGGCACTCGCGAGAGGACCTGGCCAGGATTCTCGCGGAGGCCTGCGCCGTCAAGCAGGGTGGACCATTGAAGCCAGACTATGATACCATCATGAGGACGCGCGAGAAGTTGATGATTGCGGGGAACGACCAGGATGTGAGAAGGATTTTCGAGCCCCATCCATCGGATTCTCCGGCTGTTTCAAGATTCCGGAGGAGGAAGGACGAAACCTATCTGTCTGCCCTGGAGGCTGCGATAGCGATGGTAAACGAGGGGGTGTAGGTGACGCAGGAGAGCCGTCCATACGCGCGAATCATCGATCAGGTCTCTTCGGCGGTGGTGGGGAAGCAAGCGGCGCTTGAAACCATCATGCTGTCGATACTTGCGAACGGGCACATCCTGATCGAAGACAATCCCGGCCTTGCAAAGACTCTCATGGCGAAGTCGTTCGCGGCCGTCCTCGGACTGGAATTCAGGAGGGTCCAATTCACCCCAGACCTGCTCCCCGCCGACATCACAGGAACGTACATCCTGAACAGGAAGACCTCCCAGTTCGAATTGCGAAGGGGCCCCATCTTCACCAACATCCTCCTGGCGGACGAAATCAACCGGGCGCCTCCCCGGACCCAGTCTGCGCTTCTGGAAGCCATGCAGGAGAAGCAGGTGACAATCGAGGGAGACACTCAGAAGCTGCAGGAGCCATTCGTCGTGATTGCGACCCAGAACCCTATAGAGTACGAGGGGACCTATCCTCTCCCGGAGGCGCAACTCGACCGCTTCCTAGTCAAGCTGAGCGTCGGCTATCCCAGCGCCGAGGAAGAGGCACAGATCATCGAGAGACGCAACAGCAGAAGGTCAGATGAGGTCAGGCTTGAGGTTGTCTCTACGCGCGATGCCCTCGTCGCGATGCAGGCAGAAGTTGAAGAAATCCATGTCGAGCGCGCCATCGAAGACTACATCGTCGCGATAGTGCGCGGCACAAGGTCCCACAGTGAGGTGGAGATAGGGTCGAGCCCGCGCGGCTCCCTCGCCATAACGAAGCTCGCCAAGGCGAACGCCTGGATGAACGCTAGGCATTACGTCATCCCCGACGACGTGAAGCGGGTGGCAGTCCCGGCGCTCAGTCACAGGCTGATTCTGAAGCCTGAAGGATGGCTCAGGGGGGACAAGACCGCCTCCATCGTGGATAAAATCCTGCAGGAAGTTCCAGTGCCGAAGGTGGACTGAATGATCTCAAGATCGATGGCCCTCCTTGGGGCGTTTGCGATTTTCCTTCTGCTGTTCGGGGTGGGATCAAGAAGCCCCTATCTGATAGCCGCGTCCGTCCCTGTTCTCCTCTACATTGCCCTGGTCCGCCTGCTTGCCAGGGATCCCCACCTGGACTTCAAGGTCGAACGGACGACGAAGGGGCAGACAGTCTACGAAAGCAAGCAAGCCGAATTCACTCTGAGGATAGGCAACTCGGGCCGAGATGCCGACGTCCTCGAAGTTGTTGACATGGTCCCGGAGGGCCTGCACCTTGCTTATGGGACGAATCACATCATCACCTCCCTCAAAAGCGGAGAGCAGGTGGAGGCAAGTTACGCCGTTTCGGCCGAGACCTTCGGGGTCTACAGGCTGGGACCGGTCCGAATCCGAAGCCTCGATGTCTCGGGCCTCCTGGTGGAGGAGAAGACCGTAGAATCGTACTTCGACGTCAAGGTCTATCCGGACGTCCAGTACGTCAGCAAGGTGCAGATCAAACCCAGGAACCCGCGCAACTGGCCGGGAGAGATGCTCACGCGGAAGCCCGGAACCGGCATGCAGTTCTACGGGCTGAAGCCCTACACTCCCAGTGACCCATTGCGGAGGATAAACTGGAAGGCGTCTTCACGCTCTCCGGAACTCCTCAGCAACCAGTTCATGGGGGAGTTCGGCGGGGACACCATCATCGTCCTCGACATCCGTTCAGCATCGCTCCTCGGTGCTTCTCCAGAATCGACGGTCGCCTACGGGACCAGGGCGGCGGCAGTCATCGCCTACCGCCTCCTCAGGGACAGGAACAGGGTCGGGATGATCGCACTCGGCGACCGCCTCGAGAAGGTACGTCCTGGCTTCGGGCGCAGACAGTTCGACAGGCTCCTCACGGGGATGGTGACGATCAAGCCCGGTAACATCTGGGAGATGGGGAACCTCCCCGGGTACCTCTCGCTCTTCTTCTCGAGGATGACCCAGATAGTATTGGTCACGCCCCTGATGGACGACAAGTCGTACGAAGTCGCGGCAGAGATCTCCAGCAAGGGCTACCCCGTCCTGGTGGTCTCCCCTTCGCCATTCGAATTCGAGAGCCGAGAAGGCAAGGACGAGAGGGCCGAAAGGATAGCCGAGAGACTTGCCAGGCTCGAGAGAGAGACGAAGGTAGCGCTGCTCCGGAAATACGCGGTCGTCATAGACTGGAACGTGAAGGAGCCCCTCAGCCAGGCGCTGAAGCAGGCGAATATCGTATGGGCGAGAGCAAAGCAGACGCGCTGAACCTGTCCGGAATGCTGCTGCTTGCGGCATACCTGGCCATTTCAGCCTGGACAGGGTTCGTCGGCTACGCGCTGCAGTACAGCGCTGCCCTGCTCGGTTCCCTCGTCGTGAACCTCCTGGTTTTCGCCCTGGCTCTGCTGGCGAAGCATGGCACCGCTCTCCGGCTTTCCTGGGTGTGGCTTGGGGCGAACTTCGTCAGTGCCCAGGCGGTCCTGCTTCCCGGAACCAATTACCTGATTGTGATGGGTTCCGCGGCTATCTTTCTCCTGACCTTCGACCTCTCAAGCTTTCTAGAGCTCATCTTCCCCATGAAAGCTAGGAACAGAGGAATCGACCCCCGGGAGTATGAAAGGGCGTGGTCGCTTCTGAAGAAGCACACAGCCACGACGACCATGTACGTTGCGTCGGCTGGAGTCCTGGCCCTGGCGGGGGTGACGATGTTCACGCCGGTAGTCTTCACCTACAACCCCGTTCTTCTGGTGGGCGTCCTCGTCTCGTCGATTCTGGTCCTGACCGCCCTTCTCAGTTCGGAGTTGCGGACGAGACAACGGACTAGGGGCTTCTGATTGCTACTGCAGGGCTTGGCCAGTGTAACTACAGTTACATTAATATGTCCATGAGGCACGGCCAGCTCGTTCAACCGGAACACCATAGACAAGGATGTAGCTTTTGATGCTCTCTCAGGGCAAGACGTCACAGATTGCCAGAATCGAGGAAAGCCTGGAAGTACTCCGTAGTATAGCGGAGTCAAAACCCGACAGCAGCCAGGCGGCCACCCTTGAATATCTGGAGGAGCTGCGGCAGAAGCTAGTCAGCGAGGACTTCTCCCTCGCTGTCCTGGGCCTCTTCAAGAGGGGAAAATCAACGCTCATCAACGCTCTGCTTCAATCAGAAGTCCTGC
>DAHWNW010000012.1 GCA_027339745.1 Nitrososphaerota archaeon
CCAGCGTCTTCGGGTCCCTGCTCCTGACGGGGATAGGGATGCTCCAGGAGATAAGCCTGGCAGTCTCGGCGGCCGTCGTCATCGACGTGACCGTCGTGATCCTCTTCTTCGTCCCTGCCCTGATGGCTATCGCGGAGAAGTTCAACTGGTGGCCCTCGAAGCTGGGGAGGAGGGAGGAGGGTGCCTGACGGGCTACTGGGGCGCGGGCCAACCCCAAAGGCGCCTTCGCTTCGTGGGGGCTCAGCTCATGATTCTGTTTGGTCTTATGTCATGAGCCGGGCACGAGCATGGCTTCGCCTACGAACATGATAGTGTACTTCCTAAGAATGTCCATGCCTAGCACGCTCGGGACTTGAGTCTCTTCGTTTTTCCTCGCTCCGGGAGATGTCCCTCAAGACTAGCATCTTCTCCAAAGTTTCTTGATGATTGGGAGGTTCTTAATCGGCGAAAGTGATTGTGATGCCTTTCAGATAACAGGAGTTAACCCTTCCTCCTATCCCACTGACTGAGCCGCTTTGTTCGAGCCTATCATAGGCGAGATTCAAGATGCTCGCATCTTTGTAGGGCATGGCCATCCTTGTAGAACCAGTGTCGACAACGAAGGTGATTGGGATCGAGAATGATGGGTCGACCCGTTGATTTTGGCATTCGAAATACGCCAAATTGGTCGGTGGGACCACACGTCCTTTGATGTTCAAACCCGGTTCAGATGATCAGGTCTACGTCGTTCTTGGAGACGGATTCTATGGAGAAAGTTGCTACTCTCCCTCCACCATACTTGTCCCGTAGACGCTCAATCAGGCGCTTTGGATCGGTATCGGAATCGATGGCATCGCCGTTTTCGATGGTGACAAATTTGTTCGGATACTTTGCTGCGAGCCGCGCATAGTTTGCCCTAAACCAATTCACGTTTCCGGCATACCTTCCAAGCGCCTTCCTCTCGGTGACGGTGAGAATTGACATGATTCGGGCTCTAGACCGGCTCATGTTGTCTTTTACGTTTAAGACTTGACTAGTGGACCAGTACTTCTTCGTCTCTGGGAGGAAAGACCGCCTTGCTTCGATTGGGGTACGGGTCGAGTGTCCGCGCCCCTTGGAAACCGTTCAGGGACGTGGTCCCAAAGGCGATGTGAGATTTTACGACGATTGCTGCTCTGAAATGCAAGGGTGGTTTCGGCAAGCCCCACGCTAACAACAACCGGATTGAACGGTTCAGGGCCGAAACAAATCGACTCGAATCGCTCAAGGCCTCGCCCATCCCCCCAACGGGGCGCAGGGTTGGGTCCCCCGCTACGGGGCGGAGCCACTCCTCCGCTCAGCAACCCTTTAGTACGAAAGCGATTTCGAAGCTGGGCGTGAGCGAGTGGAACAGGAACATCGTCCAGATACGCGACTCCATCAAGCAGCTCCGCGCGCAGATCGAGTCCTACGAGCCCAAGGACCGGCTGGACGCGGTCGGCAAGGTGACCGAGTGCCTCAACTTCATGAGGCAGACGAACGCCGGCTGGCTCTCCTTCCTGGGGAACGCGACCCTGGTGAACGGCCTCGACGAGGAGTCGCTGAGGGATATATTCTCGCGGTTCAGGAGGATGACGCTGGAACGGATAGACAACGACGTCGACTGCATCGACAGGTACATGCTCAACCTCGTCCCCCGGTCGGACGCCCCTGCGGGGGAGCAGTAGCCTCTCCGGGGCTTTTGCCCTGTCGAGGGCCGCCGGCTGAGGCGGACCCCTCGTCCTCCGTCGCGGGGGCTCTGGCCACCTTGGCTAGCTCCTCCGGGTCCATCCACCCGTGCCTGCAGGCCCCGCTGGCGTCCAGCGGGAGGGTCATGGAAGGGAGGCCGCAGACGTGGACGTGTACCATGGTCGCGTCGATGTGCTCCACAGGGAGGCCGCACTTGTGCCACACACCCTCCCTGTCAAAGTGGCCCTTGTTGCATAGCCTGACCATGGGCGCGCCCACGGGCCGCCTGGATAAGACCGGCCCCCCGCCCGCGGGCCCCCGAGGGAGGGGGGGTCCCCGAAGGTGACACGCCCGCCGCACCCCGCCGCCACCTGAAGCGAGCATACCCCAAGGCGAGGACGAGCGCGGCGGCCGCCAGGGCCGCCCCCGCGAAGAGGAGGGCCCGGTAGGTGAGGGTGACGGCTGAGTCGGAGCTGACGTAGACTGAGGCCCCGAGCGAGGAGAGGGTGGCGCCGTAGGACCCCTCCCGCTGGTAGGGGAGGGCGGCCAGGGGGACCTGGAGGGGGGCAGGGTAGGCGCTCCCGTTCTGCAAGAGGACAGGCGCCCTCAGCACACCGCCCCCCGGGTAAGCCTGACTGAAGTCGAACATGTCGAGCGGGAGCCCGGAGGCAGCCACGAACGGGTTCAGGGCAGGGAGGCGCCAGTTGTAGTCGACGAAGGCCAAGAGGGAAGCATGGTTCATCACCGTGTGGGAGACATAATTCTCCTTGGCGTAGGGGGAGATGACGAAGAGCGGCACCCTGAACCCGAGCTGGACCCCGTCAACCACGGGCGGAGGGACCTGGTCGTAGTACCCGCCCCCCTCGTCGTAGGTGACGAAGATAGCGGTGGAGTTCCAGTAGGGGCTCCTCATCACCCGGTCGACCACCCCGATGAGCCACCCCTCGCCGGCCGTGACGTTCCCCGGAGGGTGCTGGTCGTAGACCCCCGACCCCGCCCCCCCGCCGACGGGCATCACCCAGGACACGGAGGGGAGGGTCCCCCCTGTCAGGGCCCGGTCGAAGGCAGACCAGGGGCGGACCTGCGAAGAGTATGGCCCGAACCCGCTGAAGTAGTCGAGGGGGAAGTCCCCGGCCGCCGGGTCGAGGACGTAGTACCCCCAGCTCACCCCTGCCCCTGACAGCTCTGCGAAGATGGACTCTCCAGCAGGGACGTACGGTGGCGGGCCGCCGTCCCCTGTCAGCCCTGCCGCGTACCCGGCCAGGGAGAAGAGCCTGTTGGGGTCTGTCTTGCAGAGGCAGCTCGAGAAGTACCTGTCGGCCACGGCGTACTCCTCCGCCCAGTCCCACTCCGCCGCCAGCTGGGAAGGCCCGAAGTAGGTCATCGACTGGGTCCCGTAGGCCGCGAACCCGTCCATCTTACCCCCTGCGAAGTCCTGGAGGTAGACCCCTTCGTTGGGGTCAGTCGTGGAGTCTGTCCCGTTTGGGACCTGTGAAAGGGCCCTGGCTGCGG
>DAHWNW010000013.1 GCA_027339745.1 Nitrososphaerota archaeon
AGGGACCACCACCGCCCTCTTCGAGCCCTCTCTGGACTACCTGGTGGTGAAGATGCCCCGCTGGGACACGGTGAAGTTCGACGGAGCCGCCCGCGGCATCGGGACGTCGATGAAGTCCATCGGGGAGGTCATGGCGGTGGGGAGGGGTTTCGAGGAGGCGATCCAGAAGGCGGCGCGGATGGCGAACCCGCAGCAAGACGGGGTGGTCAGGGCTGGGAGGCCGCGCGAGCTGTCTGCAGCAATCTCGTCCCTCGAGCATCCTTCCGACACCATCGCCTTCGACCTGGCTGAGGCCCTCCGCGCAGGCGCGCGGGAGGCTGATGTCGCAGCAAAGAGCGAGGTCGACCCGTGGTTCGTGAGCAAGTACAAAAACGTCGTCGACTTCCACTCCTTCCTCGAGTCCCAACCACCGGGGGCTGTCCCGAGTAAGGAGACATTGACCAGGGCGAAGAAGCTCGGCTTCTCCGACAGGCAGATAGGGGACCTGCTCGGGATGGGGGAAGACAGGGTGAGAGAGGCCCGGGTCCGCCTCGGGGTCACCCCCGTCACCAAGGTCATAGACACCCTCGCCGCCGAGTGGCCGTCGAAGACCAACTACCTCTACCAGACCTTCGACGCCGCTGTCGACGAAGCACCGCCCACATCAGGGAAGAAGGTGATGGTCCTGGGGGCTGGGCCGTACAGGATAGGGAGCTCGGTGGAGTTCGACTGGGGGACGATGAACATGGCCTGGGCGATGAAGCGGCTGGGCTACGAGGTCGTGGTCGTGAACTGCAACCCCGAGACCGTCTCGACCGACTTCGACATGAGCGACAGGCTCTACTTCGAGGAGCTCACTGTCGAGAGGCTCCTCGCCATTTACGACAAGGAGAAGCCCGAGGGGATCATCCTCTGCGTCGGGGGGCAGACTCCAAACGACCTCGCTGAATCCTTGGAGAAGAGGGGTGTCAGGATCCTGGGGACCTCCTCGCAGTCCATCGAGACGGCCGAAGACAGGACCAAATTCAGCGCCCTTCTCGACCGCCTTGGAATCCCCCAGCCTGCGTGGGGCTCGTTCCGCTCCCCGGCCGAGGCGGCTACCTTCTGCTCCAGGGTGGGGTACCCCGTGATAGTCAGGCCATCTCACGTACTCAGCGGCTCGGCCATGCGGGTGATCTGGGACCCATCCGAGCTTGAGGTCTACATCACGAAGGCTGCGATGGTGAACCCTGCCTTCCCAGTTGTTTTGAGCGAGTTCGTCGAAGGGGCCAGGGAGGTCGAGGTGGACGCAGTTTCGGACGGGAAGAACACGGTCATCGGCGCTATCATAGAGCACGTCCAGGACGCTGGAATCCACTCCGGGGACGCCATCATGAGCATCCCCACGGTTTCAGTTGGGAAGGCCGCCAAGGAGAAGATACGAGTGTACACTAGGAGCATCGCAAGGGAGCTGAAGGCGAGGGGACCGCTCAACATCCAGTTCTTGGTGCGCGGCGCGTCCGTCTACGTCATAGAGTGCAACCTCAGGGCCTCGCGCTCCCTCCCATACGTCTGCAAGGCCACGGGGGTGAACCTCATCGACCTCGTCGCACCGGCCATAGAAGGGGGCTCGCTGAAGAGGACCACTGACGTGGAGGAGCCGAAACGCTTCGCGGTAAAGGCGCCGATGTTCTCCTTCCTGCAGATGGACGGCGCAGACCCCAAGCTCGGCGTCGAGATGCGCTCAACTGGGGAGGTGGCCTGCTTCGGCGACACCTTCGCGGAGGCCCTGTCTCAGGCCTTCCTGGCCACGGGGCACAGGATACCGAAGAAGGGGGACAAGGGGATCATGCTCCTGGAGCCCTGGCAGAGGAGCGAGGGGGTCAAGCCGCTCCTGTCGCGCTTCAGGGCCGCCGGGATAGAAGTGCAGGAGCTCGACGAGGCAGCCCTGGGTTCCAGAATGGCGGAGGTCCTCGGGGCCATAGCGAGCGGAAAGGTCTCCTTCGTCCTGTCATTCAACGCCAACACCAACGTGGATTCTGAGGCCTTCCACACGGTGCGGCGGAAGGCGGTAGACCTCCAGGTCCAGGTGATTTCGACCAAGGAGGAGGCGGAGGCTCTCCTCCTCTGCGTAGGACCCTAAGGGGGCGGGACAGCGGGGAGCGGGGAGACGGTCGACCTGGTCGACGAGAACGACTCGGTGGTGGGGGAGTCCACGCTCGGTGACTGCTTGGAGGGAGGTCTTCTCCACCGAGCCGTGGCCGTTGTCGTATCGAGGTCGGATGGGAAGGTCATCCTCCAGCAGAGGAGCCGGAAGGACCGCTGGCAGCCCGGGATGTGGACTCTTTCGTGCACCGGCCATGTGAAAAGGGGGGAGTCCTACGAGGAGGCGGCGAGCCGGGAGC
>DAHWNW010000014.1 GCA_027339745.1 Nitrososphaerota archaeon
CCAGACGTTCTGGTTTCCCCTCCGTCCCACGACCATCACCCGCCCCTGCATCATCAGGTGGAACAGCATCTGGGAGACCGCGTTCTCCGTGCTCCAGCCGTCAGCGCTCCTGCCCGTCCTAACATAGCGGCGGAATTCCTCAAGGACGAGCGGCCCCCCTTCCAGGTCCCTCAGGACATCCCTCTTCAGCTCCTTGTTACGGGCGAGGAACTCCTTCGCCCTGTCTCTATGCGCCCCCCATGAGTGGGAGAGGGAGTCTGGGTATCTCTCCATCAGGGAGCAGTAAATAGGGTAATCTTCGCTCAGGACTATGGAAGCGACAGGGGTCCAGTGCAGCAACAGCGTCCGTTCGTTCCATAGCATGGAGTCGAGGTCAGGAAGGCTGAACGCCCCGACTCTGCTCCAGAGCGAGATTATGTGCGAGGGAGCGACGACAGCGACAGGATCCCACTGGACGAAAGCCAGGTCCCTGACGACGTCTATGACGTCATCTTTCGTCCCCTTCTCCGGGACCTTCCCTGCGAGGTGCTGCTTCGCGACGGCCAGGCGCCTAATCCCTCGGACGGTTGTCGAAACAGGGTTGTCTCCCATGTCCGCAGGGGACCACGCAACCCGACGAACTATGTATCCGTTCCTCAGATGGCTCGTCCCCCCGTCGGTGGGCTGGGCGTTGTGCCCCCGTGGAAGGTCGCCGAGCCTGGGGTCGTGACACATGCCCGGCCGTGTAGTCGGCCACTGTCAGGCAAGGCCCCCACATCAGCTTCCCAAGACCCTCTTCCCCTTCTTCTTCCGCTCGGTGTCGGGGAGGACGAGGAGAGAACACACGCCGGGTCGAAGCGGGGTATTCGCCGAAGAGCACCCGTGCATGAGGGGACGCGGGTACAAGTTCAGTGCGAGGCAACGTCTTTATCACCTCCCTCCCCTCGCGAAAGCCTAAGGCGAGCCTGCAAGATTGGTAGTAATGACCACTGACAAGGCCGTCCTCATAATCGGTGTCACCGTCGCAATCATCATCCTGGCGTACTTCTTGCGCCTCGGAAGATTCTCCCGCCGCAAGAAACAGGGGGACGACCGCGGCAAGCCTTGACTCGGCCCTTCCGCCCCCGGCTCGGAGTGCGCTCGTCTGCGCATGGTCGGGCGTCGTCGAACGAAGGGTGCCGAAGCGTCAGCAAGCGAGCGTGATGCGACACGATAGACACAGAGAATCTTACGAAGAAGTTCGAAGGCGCTACTGCCGTCGAGTCCGTCACGCTGCGCGTGGACAGAGGAGAGGCGTTTGGAGCCCGTATGGCCCAGCGGCGCCGGCACGATGACCACTGTTAGGACGCCGGCGCCTGCGTTGCGCAATGTTTATCTGATATGCTATGATTTCTTATGATATGGCCCAGATACTAGTCAGGGTGGATGAAGACCTCGCAAAGGAGGTGAGAAGGATAGTCAAAGAGAAGTACGGGGGGAGGAGAGGGGCCCTGAGCTTCGTGGTGGAGGAGGCGCTGCGGGAAGTCGTCTCGCCTCCTGCTGAAATCTCGGCGTCATCCCTTCTCGAGGTGATCGATTACGTCTCCAGGGCTTCCAAGGAAGGGCAGCCGAAGGACCAGATACTTACGAATGTCTTCTTGATGCTGGACAGAGAGTTCGAGCAGAGCGTCATAGCCGGGGTGGAAGACGTTAACAAGGGGAGGATTCACGAGGTGCCGAAGGGGCACGACGCTGTCGAGTTCCTGAGAGAGCTCGCAAAGCAGGCGTGAGCCGTGCTGAGACGCGTGGGGTACACGGACGAGTTCGTCAGAAGACACCGCGAACTCACTCCGTCCCAGCGAGGGCTGGTCGAAGAAGCCGTCAGGCTGATCCTATCCGCCGACGACCCGACCTTGCTGGCTCACCACCTGGAACGGAAGGCGTACTTCTGCAACTGGAGCCACCGGGTCAGGGGTAACCTACTGGTGGTGTTTGGAGTGTCGCAGAGGGAGGTGACGTTCCTATCGACAGGCACCCACTCCCAGGCCTACCGCCCCAGATAGATGGCCCGGTTGCGCTTCCCTCGAGAGTGCTTTGGCGTTGGTCTATGATGAGCAAACGAAGCCCAGTCCTCGCCAGACTCGCGTCGCCCGAACCAGCCGCGCTTAGGGTCTGTTGCGCATCGGCCTGGAATAGCTCTCGCCGAAGGACCAGGCCTTCGAAAGGAGCATCATTGTGCCAAGGTTTGACTGGCACGTGCTATCTCAAATCCGACCCGCATCAAATGGACGGGGGGTGTCCGACCCGCGGAGTTCGACCAGCAATACTCTTGCGTTTTGATGCCCCAATGGGTGTTATCAGATTCGGCAGGGAAAGGGGCACACGACCATAT
>DAHWNW010000015.1 GCA_027339745.1 Nitrososphaerota archaeon
CTTGTATGCGGGGTTAGCATACGTCACCAACGTAGGGACATAACGAATCCCCTTCCTCTTCATTTCAGAGGC
Source organism: Nitrososphaerota archaeon (assembly GCA_027339745.1). GTDB lineage: Archaea > Thermoproteota > Nitrososphaeria > Nitrososphaerales > Gagatemarchaeaceae > UBA183. The sequence goes on from DAHWNW010000015.1 coordinate 73, forward strand.
GAGCCGGGGGGTAAGGCCAAGCCCATGCTCGACAGAATCTACCCCGCAGCCGACTGCCCTCTCTATAGCTTCCTCTCCATAGGCATGGGCTGCGACCTTGAGCCCCAGGCGCCTCGACTCATCGACTATAGCCCTCGTCTCCTCGACGGTGAAGTTCGGCTTGACCCCTGTCCCCCGAGAGAACGCCCCCGACGCGTAGAACTTGACTACCTTTCCACCGTCCCTGGCCACCTTCCTCACCGCCTTTCTGCACTCCCAGGGGCCGTCGCAGAAATACGTGTACGACGCCAGTTGCTGCGCGACCTCCAGCGGGAGCCCCGGCGGGTCGTCATCGCCTCCTGTCTGGGCTAGGGCCCTGGCGCATGACACCACCTCTGGCCCTTCGATAGCCCCCTCGGCAACAGCTTGGGCGAGGTGGACTCCCCCCTTTGTCCCCAGCTCACGGACGGCTGTGAAGCCTGCACGGAGCAACTTCCGTAAGTCTCCCGCGCCACGGAGTACTGCAAGTGTGTCCGGGACTGACGCCCATTCGTTCACCCCGACCCCCCTCGAGGAGTAGAAGTGAACATGCGCATCGATGAGCCCCGGAAGTATGGTCTCCCCTTTCACGGTGACCCTCTTTGAGCCTCTTGGCTCCTCCACCGAACCCCTCTCCCCGAATCCGAGTATGGTCCCGCTCCCACTGTCAACCTTGACAATAGCGTCTTCATAGAACCTCCTCCCATCGAAAGCCTTACCCCTGAGTATGAGGATCGCCATTTGAGGTCGTCAGGCTCCTACGGGTAGTCGCCAATAACATCTCCGCTCTGTCCATCTCCCCCATCGAGCGGTACGGTGCTCACGGATACGGCTGGAGCGTCCTTCCCTCCAGTCTTCAACTCCATCATAAGATGTTCAATCATCTTCTGCTGCGTCAGGAGCAGGGCCATGAAGAACGGCTCGGTGGCGAAGGTCCTGTCGAATCTCTCTACGGCGTCCCCGAATCGCTCTCTAATCTCCTGGATCATCCTGCCCCACGCTTCCCCGTCGTCTCTGCGGAGGGCGTATCGGAACCCTTGCCACGACTCGATTTCAACTTCGAGCTTGCCCGCTCTGGCAACCATTTGCCGGAGGAACCACTGGAAGGATGAGGCGAGCGCCAGCCTTCTGCCAGGCTGAAAAGGGGAGCCTGAAAGTGTCCCTCTCACTTGGGATTGAGCCAGATGATGTTTCCGTCTGGATCCTCGAACTGGGCGTACATCCCCCAGCCGTCGTCCTTGGGCGGGTGCGGGAACTTCACACCCTTCCTCTTGAGCTCCTCGTAGGTCTCGTTCAGGTCGTCAGCCGCCAGGGCGATGCCTGTGTTGCCCTTCTCGGGGTCATCGCTCTCGCAGAGGTGAAGCACAGTCTTCGACCCTCTGGGCGCAACCGTAATCCAGTGCCCTTCAGTGGACCTCGGCTCCAGGCCCAGTACCTCTGTATACCACCGCAAGGCCTTCTTCGAGTCCGATACCACCACGGCTACGTCTACGATTCCATTAATCATGGAACTCCCTACCATCCCCCGCAAGATAAACATGCTCTGAGGTGCGCCTGCCGGGGAACCTCTTAATGGCGACCCTCTCACTTAGGTTGCCAGGATGCGATACGAGGCGTCGGTGGTAGTCAAGGCGGCGCACGAGAAGGTCTACTCGGCCTATACCGACTTCGGTGCCGTTCCAAAGTGGTCCAAACAGACGAAAGCCGTGGAGGTTTCAGCTGCCGGGGACCTGGTGCGCCTTCAGACCACGAAAGGGGACGGTCAGAAGATAACAAGAGAGATGAAGCTTTTCCCGCCGGATAGGGTGGAGGCGGAGTGGGAGACAAGGTTTACGAAGATGAGCAGCGTCGTAAAGTTCGAGGGCCTCTCTGATGGGACCAGAGTGACCGCAACACTCGATATCGTGTTCAAGGGGCTCTGGGGGTGGGTACTGAAGACGCAGGGAAAAGCTGAGGCCGAGGCTTCGGCAATCCAAGAACTCAGTTCGTTTGCGAGATATG
>DAHWNW010000016.1 GCA_027339745.1 Nitrososphaerota archaeon
GGGAGGTCTATGCGAAGAAGAAAGGGGCGATATTCAAGGTCGACTTCGACAGGAGGTACAGCGAGAAGGAGGTCGTGACGCACAATGGGCTCCGCTACGACGCCTACTCAGTAGCGTCGACGGATGACGGGGTCAGGAGGATAGGTGAGCTTGCGGAGTCGGGCGCGCTCGATGCCATAGGCGTGGACGAAGTGAACTTCTTCCCCCACTCCATCGTTGGGCTCCTCGACAGGCTCGCCGGTACGAAGAGGGTGATAGCCTGCGGCCTGAACCTCAACTTCAGGGCCGAGCCGTTCCCGACCACGATGGAGCTGGCCGCGAGGGCAGACGCAGTGAGGTATCTCAGCGCCATCTGCGTGGTATGCGGCAGGGAAGCTACAAGGACCCAGCGCCTGATCGCGGGGAAGCCTGCCCCCAGCGACTCGCCCCTGATCGCGGTTGGGGGAAAGGAGATGTATGAACCCAGATGCCGGAGCTGCTACTCGCCGGCGCGCTAGAGGGTCTGGATTCGTTGAAAGGCACGGGCGGAAGGAGTCATGAGGGTGGAGCGTAGGGTGGCGCGCGAACCGAGGGACGAAGAAGGGCGGCCCTACCACATCAGGTTGGCGAAGTCGGACGTTGGGCGCGTGGCGCTCCTCCCTGGGGACCCTGGCAGAGTCCCGCTGATCGCGGAAAGGCTCCAGGAGGCGAGGGCCCTCGGTTCTAACAGGGAGTACGTCGCGTACAGCGGGAAGGCAGGAGGGGAGAGGGTAATCGTCTTGAGCACTGGTATCGGGGCGCCGTCTGCGGCAATCGCCGTGGAGGAGCTGGCCCGCCTCGGTGTCGAGGTGATGATCAGGGTGGGGACCTGCGGGTCGATACAGCGGGGGATAGGAGTTGGGTCATTGGTGGTCGCAGACGCCGCGGTCCGCATGGATGGGACAACCCCACAGTACGTCGTCAGCGGATACCCGGCAGCTGCGACCCCGGCGGTGACACTGGCGCTGGCCGAGGCCGCCGCCACCCTAAGGAAGAAGGCGGTCGTGGGGATCACCGCCTCGACGGACTCGTTCTACACCGGCCAGGGACGGCCGTCTTTCGGTGGATACGTCCCGAGGGAGAGCGCGCAGGTGGTGCAGGAGCTCGCCGCAGCCAGGGTCCTTTGCTTCGAGATGGAGGCGTCGGCCCTCTTCACCCTCGGGAGGCTGTTCGGCCTTAAGACGGGGGCGGTCCTCGCCGTCGTAGCCAACAGGGTCACCGATGCTTTCAGGGTCCACGCGGGGGTGGATGATGCAATAGACGTTGCTGTCGAAGCGGTCAGGAACCTGAAATCCCATGCTGTCTGACAGGCGTTTCGGTGACGAGGTCCAGGACGTCCTTCCCCAGCCGGTGCCCCAGGGAGCCGAGCTTGGCGTTCGCTTCGGTGAACCTCTTGCCGTCCCCCTTCGGTCCCGTGACCAGCAGTGGGACGGGGTCGTCCGAGTGCATCTTGATGGTGCAGGGGGTCGCGTGGTCGCAGGATACCCCGAGCCTGACGTCGTCAGTCATCCCCTTGACCGCGGAGAAGAAGTCCCTGTCGATGGACTCGATGCTCCGCCTCTTCCCTTGGGCGTCTCCGTCGTGCCCGAACTCGTCCGGACCCTTGATGTGGACGTATACCACGGTCCCCT
>DAHWNW010000017.1 GCA_027339745.1 Nitrososphaerota archaeon
CGACGGACGGAGGGTACGCAGAGCTCGTCAAGGTTCCTGCTGCCAATCTCATCCCAATGGGTGACCTCGACCCTGAGACCGCTGCGTGCCTTCCTGTAAACTTCGGGACTGCCTGGAATGGCCTCGTGGGGAAGGCGGGGGTCAGCAGGGGAGATACCGTCCTCGTCTGGGGGGCCGCTGGTGGCCTCGGCCACGCTGCGGTCCAGGTCGCCAAGCACCTCGGAGCGACCGTCATCGCGGTGGTAGGTGATGAAAGGAAGAGCGGATTCGTGAAGTCTCTGGGGGCAGACTCCGTGGTCGTTAAGTCTGTCGACCTCGCAGAGAAGGTCCGCGCCCTCACCGCCGGGCTCGGCGTTTCGGTGGTCTTCGACCACGTTGGGGGAGATACGTGGTCCACCAGCCTCGACTGCCTCGCGAAGGGAGGGCGGATGGTCTCTCTCGGTCTCACTTCGGGGGCGAAGTCCGAAGTCGACGTCCGCAGAGTGTATCAGGACGAGCTGAAGCTGATGGGGGTCTACGGCCAGTCTAGGGAAGACCTGAGAGCGGTCATGGAGCTTGCTGCCTCAGGAAGGCTGAAACCCGCTGTGTACAGGAACCTCCCGCTCAGCTCCGCGAGGGAGGCCCACGAGATAGTCGAATCCCGCGAGGTGCAGGGGAAGGTCCTCCTGAGCCCCTGAACTCAGCACGATTTCGCTTTGTTTATAGGCCGAACCAGGTCGACTCCCTCTGTTGTACACAAGCACGGTAATAGACGACGAGGCCCGCGCCATGACCGTCATGAAAGGGATGGAAGAGGCTTGGGCGCGCAAGGATGAGTCGTACTTAATCGAGGTCCTCAAGAACGAGCCGAGCCTAGTCCTGCGAGTCCATGCCGTCTGCATCCTCGCAGAGGTGGGGAAGGAAAAGTCCGTCCCTGCGCTATCGGACGTCCTGTTACACGACCCTGACCCCTTGGTCCGCCACGAGGCTGCATTTTCGCTTGGACAGATAGGACTCTCAGAAGGTAATAGGGCACTGGCGAAGGCGGTAGTCGAAGACAAGGACCCGATAGTCAGGCATGAATCAGCGGCCGCACTAGGTTCGGTCGGGAGCCCCGAGTCGGAGGCCGTCCTCATTAAGGCGGAGTCTGACCCCGACGAGATGGTCAGGAACTCGGCGAAGGCGTCTCTCTTCAACATAAGGTTCCTGAAGCAGTACTCCTCCTCAGGAGAGACAGCCAGGGACAGGGCCCCCAGGCCCTAGCC
>DAHWNW010000018.1 GCA_027339745.1 Nitrososphaerota archaeon
TTCTTAAGAAGAGAAATCGTACACGTTTGCCATTCTGAAGTCGTCTGACCACTTTTGTGCGCCGTATCTGACGTAGGCCAATTAAGGCAGACCGATTCTGTATCATGACCGATGTCCGAAGAGTCCCTCCAGAAGGAGCTCGAACACTACAGGAGGAGGTGCTCGGATCTGAAAGACGTTTGTCGGAGCTTGAATCGGAGACCAAGGAACTGAGGGAGAAACTTTCGTCGCGTGAGACCACCGTGAACGCGGTCGTGGCTAAGAGCATAGGCGTGAGCGCAGACACGGGTAGGAGGCGCTCCAAGAAGTCTGGGAGGGGCACCAGGGCATGAGCACGAGCAGGCCTGACAGAACAGACACCACGGGCGAGCTCGACTAATCGACCTGCCCGAGGTGTGGCGGCGTCCTCTCCGACAGACCCACCGACTCCCCTGGGGGGACGGCCTTGCGGAACTTCGGGGGCATGTGGGCTCTGGGCTATTATAGAGCCTGGGCCATTTAACGCCCGATGATTTGAGCCCAGATATAGGGGCCCTGGGTGGGATTTGAACCCACGGTCGAGAGGTCCACAGCCTCCAATGCTAACCAAGCTGCACCACCAGGGCCACTAGGTGCGGTAGTGCGGTCGATCGTCTTTATGTCTTAAGTCGTTCCCCTCCACATTGGACGCAAAGGATATCGGAACGTAGCCCCAGTGGCAGTCGATGGTTCACTGGTCGTTCACTGAGCTTGACACAGTGGGTTCCACGCAAGAGGTGGCCAGGGAGCGCGCTGCCGAGGGAGCTCCTGAAGGGACTACCATAGTGGCGAAGGCTCAGACATCGGGGACAGGACGCTTAGGGAGGACCTGGGTCTCCCCCGCCGGGGGGCTATACATATCGTTCATACTGCGCCCCAACGGAATTCCTCGACCTGAGCTCATCACACTGGTCGCCGCGGCCGCAGCCGTCGAAGGAATCAAAGGCGCGACGGGCCTTGAGCCGGAAATCAGGTGGCCGAACGACCTCACGTTAAGGGCGAGGAAGCTTGGCGGGATAATCGCGGAAGCCGCGTCGCACGGGTCTGAAGTGGACTGGGTCGTGGTAGGTGTCGGCTTAAACTGCAACGCGCCCGCATACAAGATGGTAGGCGTAGAGGCCGAGTCGACGAGCGTGCGTCAGGAACTGGGGGAAGAAGTAGCGATACGAGACATCATGGACTCTGTCCT
>DAHWNW010000019.1 GCA_027339745.1 Nitrososphaerota archaeon
GTGCTGGAGTTCGAGATGGAGAGGCCGGAGGCAGAGGGACACTTCGGGGACGCCATATACGACCTGTTCCCGGTCCCCCCGGAAGTGACCCTGCTGAAGATTGTCAGGATCCCAGAGTGGAACATCAACTGTTGCAACGAGCGACACGTCGACAACACCCTCCAGATAGGGGCGATCAGGCTCGGGAAGCCCCGTTTCAGGCGCTCCAAGGGGGAGCTAGAGCTGGAGTTCGACCTGGCTGAATGAGCAGGAACAGGTAATATCCTGGTTCTTTTCGGGCCATGGCTGGGCCCGTAGCGCAGATCCATGCTCGAGCGAAATACGGATAGCGCGGCAGCCTCCTACACCGCGTGGAGTGAGCTGTAGGTCGTGCGTTCAAATCGCACCGGGCCCGTGACTCTTATCGCCTTGGACGGGGCGCCGTGACTAGGCGTTGCCTCAGAGATACACAGGGCGACTGGCGGGGTCGGTCTCGCGCACGCGCCTCGAGTTAGAAGGCCGCAACTGACTAGGGAGCCGTGCTAGGTCGAGGCATCGCCCGCACGGAGCAGCATTCAAGAGGATTTTCTCGCCTTTCAACGCCGTAGGATTAAGTCAGGTCGCAACGACTCGTCCTCCGAGAATGAACAAAATCGTAGCAGTTTCAGCACTGGTACTGCTGGCGACCCTCGGGTTTTCAGCGTACGCCTACACAATCTACTTCCCAAGCGTCTCCAACACCTCCCAGGCCGGACCTGGTTCCGGCTCGCTAAACATCTACCTCTCTGACCCGCCGCCCAGCAGCCCCAACCTCAGCTACCTACTCGTCAACGTGACGAGCGTCACCATCAAGTATTCGGCTAACGTCACGGCGGCCACCACCTCGGAGTCTTCCTCGAGTTCTTCCAGCTCCGAAGCTTCGAGCACGAACGCTACCAGCATCAGCACGAGCACCACGTCCTTTGCGTCGTCCTCGACGGTCTCCATCTCATCCACCGCCCCGCCTAGTTCCGTGAACCGGTACGTCTACAATGTGCCAGCCAGCGTGGGGGACAACGTGAACCTCACCAAGCTCCAGGGTAGTTCCATCCTTCTGGGTGCCCCGAAGGTCCCATCGGGGAACGTGACGGGCATCGTCCTCCAAATC
>DAHWNW010000001.1 GCA_027339745.1 Nitrososphaerota archaeon
GTATTTAAGGGTTGCCCGACCTGCTTCGTGCGTGAAGAGCGAGAAGATACTAAGCGGGATAATGACCTTGCTCGTGCTCAGGCGGCTCGCCGATAAGCCCGCGCATGGCTATGGATTACAGAGTTTCTTGTCGGAGGTCCTCGAAAGGCCGATTCCACCGGGCACGATATACGTTATCCTCTCTACCCTCAGAGCCAGGGGACTGATCGCTATCGAGAGAAGGGCGACGGTCAACGGCAGAAACGTGGTGGAGTACGGCATAACCGATCGTGGGACGCGGTTTCTGCTCGAACATGAAAAGCCCCTTCGCACGGTAAGAAAGGTAATCGGCGAACTCGCAGACTCGATCAAGCACCTCAAGAACGAGTCCGCAGCGTAGGAGTCTCTTCCGGCCCACTGAATCAGTCAAGAGAATCCTACACCTGAGCCGTTCCAGCGATGCGCGTTCCTTCGTCTTCGTCCCGATCATTGAGTTGATCCATATGAAGGCGCAACTGTTCGAGGCTCTCCTCTCGGAGAGTAGCCGCTATTGGTAAGCCGCTTCCCTTGGGCCGATGTAATGGAGAGTCGGACGCTCATTCCACATCACGGCGTACACTATCCTTTGCTCGTAGAGCGCGGGGGCGGATGCCTGCGCGGCACGAACAGTGGTCTGAAGGCGGGCAAGGGCCAACCCCGTCCCGAGGGGGTGGGTTCACCGTCTGCCTTGTCAGGGAGCGGCCGACGCAGGCTCGAACGTCTTCAGGTACTTGACCAACTCGACGAAGTCGGGGTTCTTCTCTGCCCTTATCATCCTCACCGGGAACTCCCGGCTGTTGACCAGCGCCCTCTTCTCGTCCTGGAAGCTTGTCTCGGTGAAATTGACCACCGCGTAGTGGATTATCCCCTTCAGGCTCTCCGATATCGTCTCCGGGGTCGGTGGGAACTGGCCGATGACGAATGCTACGCCGTCGATCCAGTTGACCGCGGGGATTCCCGCTTGCTTCTGCGCCTCTGTCTGCTCGATTATCGACTTGAAGAACTCGGGGACGTCGAGCTTCCTGATTTCGTGGACGACGATCTTCTGATATGGACGGTACTCGATCTCGACCATGACCGCTACTCCACCTCCGGGCTTCAGGGTTGGTATTAAAGGACCGATGGCTTTCTCTGTGAAAGGGAGGTTCGAGCCACTATGACTGCCTCCTGTCTCTGAAGGCCCGTTCTGGACCCATGCCGTCGAAGCGCGACGGCCCTCCCTTCTCCAGGCTCTATTCGAGGCTCAGGTACAGCAGTATGGTATACGCCACCACGGTGAACATGTCTGCCGCCGAGAAGTAGGGCCCGAACACTTCGGAGAATGTCCCCACGTAGCCCAGCAGGAGCGGGTACTGGAAGACCGACTGGAAGAGCAGCGCGAACATCACCACGAGGATGCCCAGACTGAACCGCGCCTTCGTCTGTGCATAGATCCTGACGTAGACCGCGACAATGGCCACCAAGAGGGCGATGCTGACCGTGGAGAGGATGGTGTGCACCACCATCAGGTTTCTGAGCTGGAAGTAGAATTGAACCCCGAAGGGTCCCGGCCCGTAGGGGAGGGGGACGTAGGCCGACAGGGCGAAGCCGAGGAGGGCCCCTATGACGAGCACCACTGGCACCAGGACCTTCGAAGGCCCCCTTCTCCTGGAGGGTGCCCCCGCTGGCGCGGGCTGCTCTGTCATTTCAGTCTCCTCCCTCTTGACTTCTCGAGGATCGCCTCCAGCGCAGGCCAGTGGGCATCCATGGAGTCGGACACGAAGTAGAGCTTGCCGTATGTCTCCCCCTCGGTCACCACGACGCGGTTGTCCACGAGCACCCTAAGGTGGTGGCGGACCGTCGTGTAGTCCAGGCCTAGGGCCTGGGACAGCTGCTGGGCGTTCCTGGGCTGCTCCCTGACGGCCCTCAGGACCTCCGCCCTGGTGGAGGCACCGGTGCTCCCCGCGAACAGCCACCAGAGAAGGCGCTCGAAAGCATCCAACGCGAGCAAATCGTCATAAGCCGGTCGCAATAACAGTATCGAGCCTCCGCCCGGGGTCCGCGCGGCCTTCGTCCATGGAGAGCCGGGCATCGAGGTCCCGGGACCTGGTTTGCTATGGGAGAGTGCCAACTTTAACACTGATGGTGCTCGGTGAGCCCGCCCGGATTATCCCTAGCTGGACGGTCTGTCCTGGGAGGGCGTGCACCTCCAGCCACGCGCTAAGGGCATCCGTGCTTATCACCTTGGTGCCGTTCACCGCGACGATAACGTCTCCGCCTATCTGGTAGGTCTGCCCCTCTACGGTGACTGTCCGAGTGCCGCCGCGTAGCCCCGCCTGGGCTGCGGGACCGCCGGCCACCACAGACTCCACCAGGACGCCGTAGGTCACATTGGAACCGGTCGCCTGGGCGAGCTGATACGTCATGTCTGCGCTGGCCGATATGCCCAGGTACGGGTGGAGGGTGTAGTTTCCGGTGGTGACCAGCGACGGGAGCTCACGGGCGATGGTGCTCGCTGGTATGGCGAACCCCAAGCCCTGCGAGTTTGTGACAGCGGCCGTGGTGATGCCGATGACCTCGCCGGCTGAGTTGAGCAGTGGCCCGCCCGAGTTCCCGGGGTTGATCGCAGCGCTGAACTGTATCACGTCCGGGATGGTCGCCTGCGTCGTCGACTCCGTGATGGTCCTCCCTATCTGGCTCACGATACCTTCGGTCATCGAGCCGGACAGCCCGAGGGGGCTCCCTATGGCGTACACCTGCTCGCCTACCGACACGGCCTGGGGAGTGCCCAGGACGTCCATGGGGTGGAACTCGCTCGCCGGTGCATTGACCTGCAGGACCGCCAGGTCCCTGTATGGGTCGGTCCCCTGAACCTGCGCTGTGTACGAGTTCCCGTCGGAGAAGGTCGCCGTGATGTTGGTGACCCCGCTGACCACGTGGTTGTTCGTGACCACGTAGGGGGCCCCCTGATATTCGACGACGAACCCCGACCCCTGCACGCTCTCGAGCGAGGAGACCTGCCCGAAGAAGCTGCTCTGGGTCACCAACGCGTAACCCTGGATGGTCACCACGCTGGCGCTGAGGTTGGCGTAGAGCCCCTCGGCCCCAGAATAGGACTGGTTGGATTGAGCCGGGGCGGCAGCGAGCCGGCTCTGAAGCGCCTGGTTGGCCGCCTGGAGGCTCGTCACCTCGGCTTGGAGGCTGCTCACCTGTTGCTGTACCTGGCCATGAGTGCTGGTCGCCTCGTAGTAGGCGACGAAAGAGACAGCAAGCAGCGCGGCTATCAGCACGGCGGTCAGCCGCCACTTCGGACGAGGCGCCTCGACTTCCATGGAGGCGAACCTGCGGTGCCCGTATTTACTGGATTTCCGAAATCGTTCCTAAATCGATACCGAATCCTTCGCAGATGCCGTCCCGGAGGCTTCCGGTCCCCGCAGCAGGCATGTCATAGAGTGGTTTATAGTTACTATAGACCACGCTGAAATATGAAGGCGCGGATGCCGAAGGCATGGGGTTAGCCCTGGGGTCAGCTCGGGCAAGCGTGACAGCCCAGGTGAGCGTGATAGCCGTCTCCGCGGCCCTGTTCGCCCTGGCCAAGGGGCTCACGGCCTACATCCGCACCCCCTGGGGGGTAGGGCAGCTGTTCATAGCGTCGTTCATCCCTGTGTACTTCGCGGTCACATCTGACGCCATCCCAGCGGCCCTGGGGGCGGGGATAGGGTCCTTCCTCGGAGACCTCTTCTTCCTGGTCCCGCTCGGCGCCACCACTCCGTTCTTCGCGCTGACCGTCGGCGCGCCCGCTAATTTCGTCGCCACCCTCCTCCTCGCGGTCTTCGTAAAGAGGTACAGGTCATGGCCGTCGTTCGTCGCCGCCACCGTCTGCTTCCTCACCCTCGGCAACTTCATGGCAGGGGCGCTCCTCTGGTGGCTCGCCCCTCTCCCATCGGCCAGCCTCATCCTCGGATTCACGGTCTACTGGGACATGACGGCGATACCTGCGATACTGATCGGGGTCCCGGCCCTCGTGAGGGCCACGGCGCCCATAATCGGCCGCTCGAAGATGCTTCGATACGTCCCGGAGTGGTCCGGGGTCGGGAGGAGGCAGATGGCCTGGTCCCTGGTGTTCTCCCTGATGTTCGTCGGGTTCGGCGGCGCAATATTCCTCCTGGCGCCATCGACTCTCAGCGGGTGGCCCGGCCTTGCGACGTACTTCGCGGTGGCCGGCGTGGCCGTGGTGATCTTCGGGCCCCTGGCGAGCCTCCTCACCGGGAAGCGACTGGGGGCGGCCAGGACTGCGGACTAGGCCCGCCGTCGCCTTCGCCCCTTCGGCGATAACCAACTTCTTCGAGATCAACTACGGTCCTTCCGCCGAGCCGCTTGGGGCCACCGGAGGGGGATACATCCTCTCCGGGGGGACCGTCTCCAGCGCGAAGGTCGCAGAGGGGGCGGGCGGGGTCGAGACCGTCGTGAACGGGGACCGGGGCTACGACGCCCGCACCACTCGCAGGGCCGTCGAGCTGCTCCTGGCTGCGTCGAGGAAGACCGGCGTCTCGATGCAAATCGACCAGACTGTGGGCACCCCAATTGGGGCCGGGTTCGGTGCTAGCGCAGCCGCGGCTACCTCGGCAGTCTATGCTGCTGCCGCAGCTGCAGGCATACTGGAACCGAAGCGGGCGCTCGCCCTCTACGCCCACAGAGCCGAAGTCATCGAACAGACAGGCCTGGGTACGGTGTCGGTGGTCTACGACTCGGCAGGCGCCGGCGCCATCACCGTCCCAGGGGAGCCCGGCGTCTCCCGCTTCGTCGCGGTGGACGTACCTCCTGGGACGAAGATAGTCACCGGATACGTCGCGTCCTTCGACAAGAAGGACGCCCTGTCCTCCAAGGCGATCAGCGACAGGATCAACTCGCTGGGGCGTTCGTCCCTTGCCGCGTTCCTCGCGGACCCGACGTTGGACGTCCTGGCTTCCGAGGGAGAGAGGTTCTCTGGCAGGCTAGGGCTGGAGTCGCCGGAGGTGAAGAAGCTCATCGCCGCCGGCAAGGGGGCGGGGGCGAGGTACGCGAGCCAGAACATGATCGGGTACTCGGTGCACTGCGTGACGGACGCCGACGCGGCAGGCAAGGTCTCCGCCGCGCTGCGACGGTTCGGCCCGGGGGTGAGGGTAGACGTCTACGACGTCGGGACCAAGAAGGCCCGCGTCCTTGGGTCTAGCCACAGGTGACCAGGTCCTTGGTGAACTTGGTGAACAGCTCGGGCTTCCTGTCGACCCTGAGGGTGTCCTCTATCCTGATCCCGTACTTGCCGACGAGGTAGACGCCCGGCTCGTCCGTGATGACGTCGTTCTTCCCGAGCTTCACTTCGTTCCCGTGGAATATCCCTGGCGACTCGTGGATGTCGATGCCGACGCCGTGCCCCACGCTGTGGTTCAGATACCTGTCCATCCTGTGCTTGCGGAGGACGCCTACGGCCGCGTCGTGCACCGAGCCGCAGGAAACCCCTTCTTTCGCCGTGTCGATGGCTGCCTGCTGGGCATCCTTCACCACGGCGTAGGCCCTCTTCATCTCTGAGGTGACGCTCCCCACGGCGAACGTCCTGGTCTCGTCGGAGTTGTACCCCTCATACCTGAAGAACAGGTCGGCGACCACGAAGTCGCCGCTCTTGACCTTCCTCCCGGAGAGCTCCGAATGGCCGTACGCCCCGTGGGGCCCGGACGCGATGATGATCGGCCCCAACGACGAGCCAGAGTTGGAAGGGGTGAGCCCTTCCTCGAGGGCTGTCTTCATCACCTCAGCGGCCAGCTCCCACTCCGTCCGTCCGGGCTTCAGGACTTGCTCGAGCGTCCCGTATGTCTTGTCCGTCTTGGCGCAGGCCTTCCTGATCCGCTCGAGCTCCGGCTCGTCCTTGAACCTCCGCGCTTCGAGGAAGAGCTCCGGCTTCGCTTCCATCTTCCTGGGGTCCGTCCCAGGCTGGTCTGTCACAGCCTTCTTCCCGTCGAGCTGCTTCTCTATCTCGACCTGGACGTCCTTCCACCGCTTCACCACAACGATCTCCGCTTCCTTGCATACCTCCCCAGCCCTGTCTGCTTCCAGCGGGGTAGTGATCACCACCGTCTTGTCGGGGCGGACCACCGCAGCCCCTCCGCCGAAGAAGTCCGTGAGGTAGAACAGGTTGGGGGCGGTCTGCGCTGCTACCTGGCTCCCTTTGGCCAGCGCGAGGAGCTTCTTGCGCCTCTGAGAGAAGACAGTCAACGGCCTCGGGTGCGGGCGGGGTTATTACTACCTTGTCGTCGGTCTCTGGCAGGCACCTCCGACCGGCTCGAATAGGGCGTCGGCCGGCTACCGGAGCTTGGATCTTGACACTATGATGAAAAAGGGCCTGAAACAGCCCATCACGGCCGACTCCTCTTTTGGTGGGCGCTCGCTCAGAAAAATCGCCCTCCGACGGCGGTGGAGGTCGGACTTATCACGGCGAATCAGGCTCCGATTCCCTTATATCCTCTGTCAAACCTGTCCTACAGTCGGGGCTAAACTTCCTGTGACGTATATCCGAAGGCTGGAGATGCGCGGCTTCAAGTCTTCCGGCCCTCGAACGGTCGTCGTAAACTTCGAGCGCGGCTTCACCGTCATCACCGGGCCCAACGGCAGCGGCAAGTCCAACCTCGCGGACGCCATCGCGTTCACCATCGGCGAGAACTCTCCGAAGGCGCTGAGGGCCGCGAACGGGAGGCTGTCCGGGCTCATCTATGACCCGAGGAAGGAGGACTCGCCCGGGGGCGGCAAGCCCAACGCCTGCAGGGTGACCCTCCAGTTCGACAACTCTGACAGGGCGATCCCGATCGACTCGGACCTTGTGACCCTGACGAGGGAGCTCAGGGAGGACGGCGACAACAGCTACTATCTCAACGGGAGGAAGAGCACCAGGAGCGCGCTCACCGAGATCATAGACCTGGCCGGGCTTGCGCCTGGCGGGTTCAACATCGTCGCCCAGGGCGCCGCCACGAGGATGGCAGACCTGACGCCCGAGGAGAAGAGGAAGGTCATCGAGAGCGTCGTCGGGATATCAAAGTTCGACGAGCGCAAGGCCGAGGCCCAGAGGCAGCTCAGCCAGGCCGACCAGAGGCTCGAGGTGGCCATGGCGCGCATCGGCGAGATGAAGAGCACACTCGAGTCGCTCGACTCGCAGAGGACCGAGATGGTGAGGTACAACCTGCTCGAGTCCCAGATAAACTGGCTCAACGCGGTGATCACCTCGAAGAGGGTGACGGACCTGAAGGGGAGGCTCGCGGACCTGAGGTCGCAGGAGCAGGGGCTTAACGCGAAGCTGGGCGACCTGGGGGCGAGGCTGGTCGAGCTCGAGAACCGCATATCGCAGGTCGAAAGCGACAAGACGAAGTTCATCGTAGAGGTCATCCAGGGAGGGGGGGCGAGCCATGTCGAGCTGCAGTTCCAGCTCGCCGAGCTCAGGAACGAGCTCGAGACGCTGGAGTCGGACTTCAAGACGGCCGAGGGGAACGTGGCCGAGCTCGAGGGAGAGACCGTCCCGCAGCTGAAGCAGGTCGTCTCGGAGAAGCAGAAGGAGACGAACGCCGCCTCATCGACAGTGAGGCAGCTGACCGCCGACATAGAGAAGCTCGACGCCAAGCACGCCGAGCTCGCCCAGAGGCTGAAGGAGTTCTTCCGCGCGGGAGAGGAGCTGAGGGGGACCATCGAGAAGAAGGGGAAGCTCACTGCGAAGGTGCAGGTCAAGCTGGCGGACCTCGTCCAGAGGCAGACCCAGGTTGAACTTGCCATCAACGCCGCCAGCGCCAGCTTGGGCGTGGAGCGGAAGCGCCTGGACGAACTGAAGCTCAGGGTCGACGGATACTCCGAGGTGCTGGGGAAGCTGGAGGCGAGCACGAAGCAGCTCTTCGGGCTCTACGACACGTCCACGAAGGAGCTCAGCACCCTCGACGAGAGCCTCTCGGGGGCAGAGAGGACCAGGGAGGCGCTGATGGCGTCGATCCAGGGTGCCTCGAAGATACTGGAGAAGGCGTCGGCGGAGATGTCGAAGGAGGAAGCGTTCAGACACCTCTCCGAGAGCCTCGCGGGGGAGAGGAGCGGACAGCGGAAGCTCCAGGACTTCTGCGACCAGGGAGGCGTCCCAGGATACGTCGGGAGGCTGGGCCAGGTCGTGAAGTATCCGCAGCAGTACTCCAAGGCCGTCAACGCGGTGATAGGCAAATGGCTCGGCGCCTTCATCGTCCAGGACCTGAAGTCCATGACGCACCTGATCAAAGCCGCGAAGTCACTGAAGGCGAAGAGCTTCTCGGTCATACCGCTCAGCGAGGTGGAGTCGTGCAAGGCGTCCGAAGTGGAGAGGTCGGCCGGCGTGATCGGTCTGCTCTCCGGCGTGATAAAGTGCGAGGAAGAGTTCGAGGGCCTGGTCAACTTCCTCGCCGGGGACTCGGTCCTGGTCGAGACCGAGGCCATAGGGTACATCATGGCCTCCGAGGGGATCAGGGCCGTGACGGAAGCGGGGGAGACATTCGAGCCCGGCGGTAGGGCGTTCAGCTATGGGTACCAGGAGCTGGTGGTCAACCTGATGGAGGGGCTGGAGAACATCGAGGGCATGAGCGAGGTGGAGGACGCCGTCGGCGCCCTCAAGGGGGCCATCGACAGGAGGAGGTCACAGCTCAGCTCGCTGGAGTCTGGTTCGCGCTCGATGATGAAGGAGCGTATCAAGAAAATCGTGACCACCACCAGCCTGAAGGCCGAGGCGACCACCATCACCAGGATGGCCAAGAGATACAGCAGCATATTCAAGACGATGAACGCCGAGTACCAGAAGCAGGCCAGCGTCGTCGCGCGCCTGGAGGAGAAGCTCAGGGTGAACGTCGAGAGGAAAGAGTCCGTAGCCAAGGGCATCGCCTCCCTGCAGCAGGTGGTCGCCGACTCGCAGGCGCTGGGGCTTGAGGGGCACCTCGCCGAGCTCGACGCGACGAAGAAGTCCGTCTCAGACGAGATAGACGCCATCAGGAACCGCATCCAGGACATCAGCCTCACCCTGACCAGGGAGAAGGCGAACCTGGAGAACGTGCTCCTGCGGGCCCTGGAGGAGAACCAGCTGGACCTGGCCAACGCGACGGAGGACCTCCAGTCGAACAAGCAGTTCGTTCGGGAAGCGCCTCGCAGGATCAGGGAGCTCGCCGAGCAGAAGAAGTCCTACGAGGACCAGATTTCGAAGCTCATGGAGTCGTCGAAGAGGAGCCAGCCCGTCCTGGACGAGTTCGACGCGAAGGGGAAGCGCCTGAAGGAGGAGAGGGACAGCGTGTCCAGGTCTGTGTCGGCGCACCAGAAGGACCTGTTCGCCATCGCAGGGCAGGCGTCGACGACCCAGGAGAGGATAGAGGAGGCGCTCGGGAGCCTGAGGATGCTCGGCTACTCGGAAGAGCTCGAATACTTCGAGTCCTGCGAGTCCCTCCTGGCAGACCTCCAGCAGGAGTACCAGGCGGCTTCCGGCTCGGTGAACAGGGGGGCGGACAGGCAGTACACCGAGATGTACCTGAGCTACAAGAACCTCTCCGTCAGGCACAACGAGCTGGAGGGGGAGCGGAACTCGATCATTACATTCATCGAGAGCGTGGAGGCCGAGAAGAGGAAGGTGTTCGTGTCCGCCTTCGACAGGGTCGGGAACGAGTTCAGCTCCATCTTCGCCAAGCTGACAGGGGGGACGGCCCAGCTCGACCTCGAAAAGCCTGACGAGATATTCGCCGGGGGGATATTCATGCGCGCCGACTTCGGGAACGGGCTCCGCGAGTCGTCCCAGCACAGCGGAGGGCAGAGGGCTGTGACGGGAGTGTCCCTGATACTCGCGATGCAGGCCGTCCAGACGCACCCGTTCTACCTCTTCGACGAGATTGACGCGCCGCTGGACGCGGTCAACTCGAGCAGCCTGGCGAAGTTCCTGAAGGAGAAGTCCGCCGAGGCCCAGATAATCGCCATCACGCTCAGAGACGTCTTCGTGGCGGAGAGCGACATGACCTACGGGGTCTACTCAGCGGGTGGGGTCTCGAGGGTGGTCCACTACAAGCCCGCCGAGGTGCCGAGGAGTGCCTAGCTCCTCCGTCCTGGGGCGCCCGCCGCTCAACGTCCTCATCGACCCCTCCCTGGCAAAGCGCAAGAGCCCATGGGAGATCAACCTCTCCGAGCTCCTGGACATGTTCCTGAAGGCCATCTCCCAGACCGACCTCATCGACATGCGCGCGGCGGGGACCGCGGCCCTCTCCTCGGCTACGATCTACAGGCTCAAGGTGGAGACGCTGTTCCTGTTCGAGAAGCTCAGGATGCAGCACAGGCTGGTCGGCTCCTCGGAGCCTCCGCAGATCATAGTCATGCCCTTCAGATACGAAATCTACTCCACCAACATAGACGAGCTCTTCGACGAGCTCGGCCGCATCCTGCAGGACATAGTCGTCAGGGACGAGGGGGAAGAGCAGAACCCGCTCGCCATCGCCGACCTCCAGCCCCCGGACTTCGAGAACTACGTCGTTTCGCTGCAGGTCCTCCTGTCAGAGTTCAGGAAGATCCTCGTCGAGAGGCTGAGGGCGACCGGGAAGGCGCTCCTCTCGGAGCTCCTCAAGGGGCTCCCTCCACTCGACGCCGCCCGCGTCTTCATCCTCCTCCTGTTCGCGGCCAACGACGGCGAGGTGGTGATCAACCAGGAGGAGTCCGACCAGGACGCGCTGGTGGTGTCGGTGGGCCAGCTTGAGTAGCGAAGACGCGGCCGGGGAGCACCCCAAGGAGATGGTCGCCAAGGTCGAGGCTGCCCTCTACGCGGCTGGGAGGCCCATATCGGTGGAGGACATCGCCCGGGTGGCCGGGACCGCGTCCGAGCGGAAGGCTGCTGCGATAGCCAGAGAGATAGCCAGGGCGGTCAACGGCGCGTTCCAGGCGGTGGAGGTGGTGGAGTATTCGGGGCCGAGGTTCGCCATGCAGCTGAAGGCGAAGTACACCCAGACCGCCAGGAAGTTCGCCACGCGGCCCCTCCTGTCCAAGGCCGCGCTCCGGACCCTGTCTTTCATCGCCTTCTTCCAGCCGATCACCTCGTCCGAGCTGGTCCTCAGGCGGAGCTCCACCGTCTACCAGCACCTGAAGGAGCTCGAGGGGGTCGGGTTCATCCTCGGGGAGAGGCAGGGGAGGAGCAAGGCGTACAAGACCACGGCCAGGTTCGCCGAGTACTTCGGACTGAGCAACGACGTCCCGACCATGAAGAGGCAGCTCGAGAGCCGGACCCTGACGCTGAGGTAGCCGCCCTCCGGTCCGGGCCGACCTGCTCCGATATGCTTAACATGAGGCCCGCGAGGGCGCCCATCAGGAAGCGATGACGCGCCCCATCGAGAACCTCACCAAGCGGAAGTCGACCGGAGGCAGGTCAAGGCCCCACAGGGGGAGAAGGGCCTACGAAAAGGACGGGTACGCCATCGAGCCTCTGGTGGGCGAAGCATCGACGAGGGCGAGCCGGCGTCGCGGAGGGTCCATCTCCACCGGTGTGATATTCGCGGACAGCGCGAACGTCTCCGACAGCTCGGGGAAGTCGACGAAGTCCAAGATACTGAGGGTAAAGAAGAGCCCTGCCAACAGGGACTATGAGAGGCGGGGGGTGATCACCAGGGGCGCGGTCCTCGACACCGAGGCCGGCGAGGCCGTGGTCACGTCGCGCCCGACAGCCGACGGTGTGGTGAACGCCGTCCTCCTGTCGAAGAAATGAAAGAGTACGACCGCTACATATTCTGGCTGGAATACTTCGACTCTGAGCTCAAGCGAAAGGCGGGGCGCAGGGTCCCGCTGAGCTCGGCTACCAGGGCTCCGGTCCTCGTTGAGCTCGAAGAAGCGTGCAGGCGGCTCAACCTCCAGCCTCAGCCCCTGGCGGCGCGCTATCCTTCCAGGCCCGCCAGGGAGTCGGGGTACGTGTCGATCGTGAAGTCGGGGCCGAAGCAGGCGCTGCTGCTGAAGGTCGCGAAGGAGCTGGCGACAGTCAGAGGGATCGCCCAGAGGCGCCAGGGGCAGGCGCAGCAGCCCCGCAAAAAATAATCAGCCCCTCAACGTTTAAAGGCAAGAAGTCGGGCCTTCGCTTCACTTGCATCAGGTGGGCACAGTCATCCATAGG
Organism: Nitrososphaerota archaeon; assembly: GCA_027339745.1. Classification (GTDB taxonomy): domain Archaea; phylum Thermoproteota; class Nitrososphaeria; order Nitrososphaerales; family Gagatemarchaeaceae; genus UBA183. The sequence continues at coordinate 12,143 of DAHWNW010000001.1, forward strand.
GCCAAGAGTGGCAGGCTCGTCGTCCGCCTGACGAAGGAGGTCAGGCCGGGCGTTTTTCTGTTCGACGAAGGCAAGAGGAAGTTGGGGAGGATAGGCGAGCTGATCGGCCCCGTGAAGTCCCCCTACGCGTCGGTGGTCCCAGCCAGCAGCCGCGCGGGAAGGCCGGGGGAGCCGGCGTTCGCGGAGTGAACTCATGAGCATCTGGGGCGCGAGCCGGGACGAGGGCTTCAGGAACTCCTGCCCTGTCTGCGGCAACAGGCTGATCGGCGACTCAGAGAAGGGGGAGCAGGTCTGTCCGACCTGCGGTTATGTCACCCTGGCTCCGGCCGACTCCGGCCCAGAATGGAAGGCCATGGACCTGGAGGACAAGAACAAGCGGGTGAGGGTGGGCGCCCCGACGACCCTGGCGCTCCACGACTTCGGGCTCACCACCGAGATCGGGAGGACCATGCGCGACTCCCACGGCAAGTACCTCGACCCGACCATGAGGGCGACCGTGGAGAAGATGAGGAAGTGGCAGAGCAGGTCCAGGACGATAAACAGCGAGGAGAGGGGGCTCTCGAACGTCCTTTCGAAGATCAGCGAGCTCTGCGACGCGCTGAACCTGCCGGACAACGTTGCCGAGACGGCGGCCCAGATCTACCGGACCTCGGCCAAGAAGAAGGTGGCCAAGAGCAAGTCGATACTCGGGATGACGGCGGCGACGGTGTACCTGGCGTGCAGGAAGTGCGGGGTGTCGCGCACCCTCAAGGAGGTGGCCAGGGCCTCGGGGATGGAGAAGGGGAGCGTCGCGCGCTACTTCCGCCTGGTCCTGAAGGAGGTCGAGAAGGAGTACGTCCCTCCGCCGTCGGTTGAGAAGTACATCTCAAAGTTAGTCAACATCGCCAAGATCGACGCAAGGGTCGAGCGCCTGGCGCTGACACTGTCCCGCAAGACGAGCGACTCGCGGATCTCCAGCGGCAAGGCCCCTGCGGGGCTCGCGGCCGCTTACGTCTACCTGTCCTCGGTCATGGTGGGGGAGCACCTGCCGCAGAGGGAGGTGGCTGAGTTCGCCGAGGTGACAGAGGTGACCGTCAGGAACCGGTGCAGGGAGATACTCGACAACTACGTGATAAGACAGGAGTTCATGCAGTCAAAATGAAACAGAAGAAGCAGACAGCCAAGGACAGCCCCAAGAGGCAGACAAGGGGTCGCCAGAAGAAGGAAGCGGAGCCAGAGAAGCCTGTGGAGAGGACCGAAGAGGAGCTGGTGGACCTCACTTCCAGGGTCTACAAGCTCGTGGTGGAACGCGGGCGGGACGGCGTACTGCAGAGCGAGATATGGAAGGAGCTCGGCCTGACCAGCAGGGACGGGTCCAGGCTCGCCATAAGGCTCGAGAGGAGGGGGCTGATAGGGAGGGTGAAGGTCCTCGAAGACGGGCGCTGGACATATAAGTTGACCCCGCTTCGCTTCCCGACTGACATGGCCTCCATCGAGAAGGCGCCATGCATCGTCTGCCAGTACGAGCCGAAGTGCTCCGTCGAGGGGGAGGTCAGCCCGTACATCTGCCCCTGGATAGGGCCCTGGGTGATCCAGGAAGCCATGGCTTCGCGGACCGGGGCGCCGAGCGCCGAACCGGCCCCGGCCAGGTAGGCCCAGACCATGACAGGGGTGGACACGTCAGGGCTAGTGGACGCGGCCAGGAAGGCGCGCGAGCGCGCCTATTCGCCATACTCCGGGGTCAAGATAGGGGCAGCGGTCCTGACGGAGGGCGGGGCGGTCTACACGGGCGCGAACGTCGAGAACGCGTCCTATGGCCTCTCCTGCTGCGCCGAGAGGACGGCGATGTTCAAAGCCGTCTCGGAGGGGGCGAGGAAGATCCTGGCCATCGCCGTGGTCGGCAAGTCCGAGCAGTTCACCAGGCCCTGCGGCGCATGCAGGCAGGTCATGGTCGAGTTCAACCCTGAGATGGCGGTGATGATGCGCGGGGTCGACGGCTTCTCCGCAGACGCGACCGCCAAATCCCTCCTCCCGGCAGCGTTCAACCCCCCAGAGCTCTCGAAGAGATGAGGCTGAACGAGGCGCGCCGGGACCTCTACCGGCGCCTTGCCAGGGAACAGGGGTACAAGAGCAGGGCCGCCTTCAAGCTGATCGAAGCCAACGAGCGCTACGGGTTCATCCGGCTCGGGGACAGGGTCGCCGACTTCGGCGCAGCCCCGGGGGGGTGGCTCCAGGTGGCGTCCTTCCTCGTCGGGGAGGACGGGCTAGTGGTGGGGGTGGACTTGGACCCGATCCGGCTGAAGGAGAAGAACGTCGTGGCCATCAAGATGGACGTGCACGACCCCGCTGTGGCCGAGAAGGTGTCCCAGGCCCTGGGGGGGAAGGCAGACGTCGTCCTCTCCGACCTCGCCCCCTCGGTCACAGGGGTCTGGGAGCTGGACCAGACGAGGCAGATCGACATGACTCTGCGGGTCCTCGAGCTGTCCCGGACCCTCCTCAAGGGCGGAGGCCGCGTCTACTGCAAGCTCTTCGAGGGGGAGCGGTCACAGGAGGTCCGGGGAGAGTTCCGCAGGATGTTCAGGTCGGTCAGGGTGATCAAGCCCGCGGCCAGCAGGAACGCGGCCTCAGAGCTGTACTATCTGTGCGAAGGGCCGCAGGTGTGACGCGGGTCCTCAGATGCCTGAGCGCGCCGCCGTCCTGACTGCCTCCACCACCTCAGCATAGCCTGCGTCCGTCTTCAGCCCTGTCTTCTCGAACGGCGTCCGCGCAACCCTGCGCCCGGACTGCGCAAGGGCCCTGTACACCCTGTCCTCGGGGGCAGACGCCACTTTCAGGGCGGAACAGACCCGCTCGAGGCTGAAGCTCCACGGGGGGAACCCGTCGACCCCGACCAGGGACCCGAGCATGGTCGCGGCCCTGGCAAGCCCCTTCTCCTGCGCCGCCCTGGCCGCCGCGCGCACGGTCTCCTCCTCGGTGACCTTCCCGACCCAGAGCGGCCCTGCCACCTTCGCCTTCTTCCCGCAGCGTGGGCACACGGGCGAGGGGACGACGCCGCTCGAAGCCTCGCCGCAGTGGTGGCACCAGGAGACGCTGCCGACGCCCTTCAGCGCTGCGTCAGCTCTGGACGCCCCGGCCCTGACCCGGACGAAGACCCTCAGGTAGTGCCTCGTCGAGTGGGCTGCCACGGGCTCGGCCCCTATGTCCAGCATGGCGCCCAGCCTGGCCACAGCCCCCAGGAGCACCCTGATCCCGGTCTCGTGGTGGAAGTGGTTGTTGAGCGGGGAGCCGCCGTACCTCCTCCTGCAGGTCCCCTCCTGCACCCCGCAGAGCACAGCGGTGTCGGTGGCGGTGAGCGACAGCACCCCGCCGTCCGACGTCGCCGCCAGGGCGGCCTGGATGTGCCTGATCGGCGTTCCGAACGGGTCCACGTCGACGTAGTCGAACCTCTGGTCCCTCCCGAACCGCGAAGCCAGGAAAGCGTTGGTCTCCGAAAGCTCGAAGGAGCACCTCCCGGCGACCCTGTTCAGCCTGGCGGACCTCTCCCCAGCCCGGAGCGCGGGCTCGTTGAAGTCTACCAGGGTCACCGACGACACCCCTTCCACCTCTTTGGCCACCCGCACACCGCGCCCCCCCACCCCCGCCATGGAGTCGCAGAACGTGCGGCCTCCACCCACGGCAGCCAGGGCCACGGTGACGTCCCTGTTGAGGGCGGCCGCAGGGTTGAAGAAGACCGGCGAGGTGGGAGGCGGATCGACCGTGACGCTCGCCTGGGGGACGAGGAGGGTGGTCTTCCCCTCGCCGTGGCGGACGAACTTCAACGGGCCGGGCGCGCCGCGCCAGGTGTTAAACGATTCCCGCAGGCTGCTAACTTCATGTAGCCCGGCGAGGGAGGACGGGGGTTGTCGAGGATCTACCTGGTGACCGGCCCGCCGGGGGTGGGCAAGTCCACCCTCGTCTCCAAGGTCGTCCGGAGGCTGAAGAGCGCCGGGGTGATAGTGGGAGGGTGCACCACCTCGGAGGTCAGGTCGGGGGGCGCCAGGACGGGGTTCGGGGTGACCGACCTCACCAGCGGGAGGACGGGGGTGCTCGCGTCTGTGGAGTCGAGGTTCGGCCCCAAGGTCGGGAGATACAGGGTCAACCTTTCCGACCTGGCGTCCGTGGGGGCGGCGGGGCTCGAAGCGGCAGCGGCGGACTCGGAGCTTGTCGTGATCGACGAGGTCGGCCCCATGGAGCTCGTCAGCCCGGACTTCCGGAGGGCCGTCAGGAAGTGCGTCGCCTCGGGGAAGCCGATCCTCGCGGTGACCCACGAGAGGCTCGAGGACGACCTGCTCAACGAGCTGAGGGGGGCCGCCGAGCAGATCTTCGCGCTCACCGTCGAGAACAGGGACGACGCCACGGACAGCCTCGCTGCAGTCCTCTTGGCGGCGGCAGGGGGGCCAAAGGTCTGACCGGGCCGCGGGCGATTGGCGGCGTCGACGAGGCTGGGAGAGGGTGCCTCCTGGGTCCCTTGGTCGTCGCTGGTGTGTCCGCGTCCCCGCGCGGGGCGAGGCGGCTGAAGGAGCTGGGGGTGAAGGACTCGAAGAAGCTGTCCCCGAAGAGGCGCGAGTCCCTCTACCCGGAGATACTCAAGGCGGCCGAAAGGGTCCGCTGGACGAGCATACCTCCGAGAGAGATCGACGCCGTCGTGCTCCGCGGAGAGCGGCTTAGGAAGCTCAACTACCTGGAGGCGGTCTACTTCGCCAGGGTGGTCGACCAGCTGGGGGCGGGGAACGTGACCGTGGACGCGTCAGACGTCCTCCCGGAGAGGTTCGCCAGAGACATATCGAGCAACCTCGTGTCCAAGTGCAGGGTGAAGGCGCTGCACAAGGCGGACAGGGACTTCGTGGTCGTCTCGGCCGCCTCCGTGGTGGCCAAGGTGCAGAGGGACAGGGAGGTCGCCCTGCTCAGGGAGGCTCACGGAGATTTCGGCTCCGGGTACCCATCTGACCCTCAGACGGAGGCCTTCTTCGTCGAGAAGATCAGGAGAGGTGAGCCGCTCCCTGAGTTCGTAAGGAAGAGCTGGAAGACTTGGTCCAGGTACGGCGCTCCTGCGACCGCGGTTTCGCTCCCCAACGCGGGGGGCGCTCGGGATTCAGCGTCACGGTAGGGGCCTGGCGGGGCACCGGCCCCTTCGCCGGGGAGGGCTCAAGGGCGAGCTGTCCAGGATGTCCTCCGGCCCGGGGCTGGGCCAGGTGCTGCCATCCAGGAGGGCGCGTCCGCGAAGGCCTCACCCTTCGGAATCCATGACGGCGTGGATCAGGGCGTGGTCCTTCTCGAAGGGGCTCAACTCAGTCACCGACTTCACATCGAATCCCCCGGCCCGGAGCTTCTTCTCCTCCTCGATGAAGACCCTCTCGGGGTCCTTGAGGACGTCGATGCTCCTAGCCTTCACCACCAGAAGGAGCGTCCCCCCAGGCTTCAACAACGCAGCGCAGTTGGCGAGGGCGATCTCCGTCTGGTCGGGCTGGGCTATGTCGCAGTAGACCACGTCGAACTTCGCCACCGAGTACTTCGAAGGGTCCCTGGCGTCCGCCACGAAGGGGATCACATTCCCCCTCTCCCTGGCCACCTTTTCGATGAACTCCCTTGCGACCCTTGGGGAGAACTCTACCCCGACCACGAGCCCCCCCGGCCCTACGAGGTCAGACACATGAGAGACGGTGGTCCCCGTGGACGCTCCAAGGTATAGGACCTTCGCCCCCTCCCCTACGGCGGAGTCAGGGAGGCCCTTGATCATCGCCGCGGCCAGCTTGCTCCTGAAAGGGTCCCAGGTCCTGTACTCCGCCCCTCCCCTCTGGAGGAGGTCCTCGTTGTATACCCTCTTCCCGGGGACGAGGTTCCGAGTGAGCAGCGCCTTCCTTCCCAGCCTCTCCTCTTTGAGGAGGCGGCTCATCGCCTTCTGAACTTGTCTCGCCTGGGGGGCCGGCCTTCCCTGCGCGGCCTGTCCCTCTGCTCCGGTCTCCGCTGCGGGGGCTCCTTGTAACGTTCCTTGATCCCCTCTAGCCTCTTGTCGAGGCCTGCCTTGATGGTCGGGTCCTCCGACCCGCGGTAGTAGTCCACCCTCGCTGCTATCGCTATCTTGTTGGCGAGGGTCCTCGCTATCTTCCCCCTCTGCCACTTCGGAGCGGCGTGCACTGCCTGGTGCTGGAAGAGGATCCCGTGCTTGGGGGGCCTTGCCCCCGTCCTCAGGGACCTGAATAGCGCCTTCTCCGCCCCGAGTATCTGTATCGTGCTGGCTGGGAGGACGGCCAGCCTGTCGAGCCCCCCTGCCTTCGCCATCAGCCTGGCCCCTATGGTTGCCCCCGCCACCTCCGACACGTTGGGCGCCACCCTCTTCATCTGGGCCTCCACATAGTCGTTAAGACCCCCCCTCAGCGCGCTGAGCTGGACCGCGAGCGAAGCGAGGGACTTCACCTTCGTGATGTCCCCGTCCGAGATCTCCCCTCCCTTCGACCTTTCCTTGGCTTCCATGATAGCCTCGACCTTCTTGTCGGTGAACCCCCTCCCGGCGAGCGCTTCGAGGGAGTACGCTCCTCTCCCCCCAATCTCGGAGATCATCTTGCAAAGGACGACGTTGTCCTGCACCATCTGGGCCAGCTCGGGGAAGTGCAGCCCGTACCACTCAGACGCCCTCGTGGCTGTTATGTTCAGGTACTTGTCAGTGTCGTCCAGGGCCTGGATTGCCTGCACTAGGTGGAGGTCCGGACGGGATGAGGCCTGGCGGATTGCCTCCTCGGCGGCCGCGATGCTCTTCTGCCTGAGCGCCTCGACGTCTTGGTTCTCCGGGATTCCTTCGCCTGACAAGTCTGGTCGCCGCTCGCGCCCAACTCCATTAAAGGGTTTCAGGAGAGCCGCGTCAGTGATCCCCGCATCGCCCCTGCGCCGGCGGTCTGCAGTCTGCTCTCCGGCCTGCTTGCTGTCGGGCTCTCCCTTGTCGCGCTCGGTCGTGGTGGGTTGGAAGGCGTGGGCTGGCGACGTCAGGGTCCGCCGGGCCTGAGGGAGGAGCCGCGAGCTATTGCTCCATGAACACTTGCCAGTAGCAGTTAGTCGCTGAAATCAGCACCTCGTAGCTGCGCCCTACGGCCAGTCCAGAGCAGCTGTCGCTGAAGGATGCGGGCGCGTACGCCGTCTTTTGGCACAACGCAGCGCTCTCTGGCGTCTGGGGGTTCAGATACACAGCGTACGAGAATGCGACAGCCTTCGGCGGGTCTGTCGGCATAATGTATGCCGAGAGCTGGACGGTGAAAGAAGGAGCGGTGAACGAGTAGCTCCCGGTCGACTGCCCTAGTCCCCCGCCTCCGGAGCTGGCGAGGTCGGGCGGAGGCAAGACGGTGGGCGTCGGACCAATCGCCAGGCTGTATCCTGTGCTGTTCACGTTGTCATAGGTCCCGCCTATTCCGAACACCCGGTAGGTGACTGATGAATATCCTGGCTTGTAGTAGCCAAAGCACCCGACCATGCGTGTGGCACCTCCTGACGACGATGGACATTTGCTCGGGGGCGGGGTTATGACGAAGTCCACCTGCAAGATGGGGGCGAGGAACAGGAATGCGGGGACCGCGACTAGCGCGACGATCACTGCCTTGCTCCTTCGTCGCATGCCCTCAACATGAGGGCCTCCCATACACACCTATGGTTGAACTGTCCTGGTATCCAGCCGCTGGCGCTTCAGGCGCGGGCTACGTCACGGTCAGCAGCTTGCGCATGACCCAGGCAAAGAGCGACGCGAGGATGCCGCCCACCCCAAGGACTAGGAACGTCCCCTCTACCCGCTGGGTGATGGCGCACGCGAGCACCAGCGTCCCGTTGATCACGGGCTGCTGGGCTCCGCACCAGTATGTCTCCACGCCCGACTCGTATATCGCGGCGGCGATCCCAGCGACCGCCAGGACCATCAGCTCGACCGCGACCACGGTGGCTACGCCGACGCCTCTCCGGACGCGCATGAACCCAGGCGCCGCCCTCACTCGGGGGGTCATCGCTCCTCCTCGCGCCTGGCTTCACGTTCTCCGCGGACCAGGAAGACCAAGTTTAGCGCCATCCCTGCCGCTCCTACTGCGAGCAGCAGATCGGCGGAGGAGAGCAGCGCCCCTCGGACAGAAGTAGCGGCGGTCATCGACGCGGCTGCACTCTGGATGAACCAACCGAACAGGCCCACGACACCGAACGTCCACGAGACCAGGGCCGCCGCCCAGTTGAGTCCTCTCATCTGGGCTGTCGCCAACCGGCTCGCTATTTTAGGACTCAGCCAGCGAACGTAGGCCCCTTAACTTCACTCCATCAGAGACTGCGCGCGGGCGGAGCAGCCGCCGGCTGAGCTCTGAGGCGTGTCCGGAAGCAGCACCCCCTCGGGAAATCAACCTGGAGTCAGGCGTACTTTTCTATCTCTTCCTTGAGGACGGACCTATGGCACGTCGAAGGGTCCTTCTCCGTGCAGAGGAGGGTTATCGTCCCTGCCTTCGATTCCTTCGCGAGCTGGCGCAGGGTCCCCTCCTTCCCCCTCAGGGACTTCCTGTACTCCGACCTGAATTCGTCCAACGACACCTCTCCGGATTTGTACCGCTTGATTAGGTCTCTGGGGGAGCCCAGGTCCTTCATCCAGGCGTCCACCTTGTCCTTGGAGACGCCTCGGGGCCAGAGGGTCATGACAAGGACCCGCTTTCCATCGCCCCGCTCGGGAGGGGAATAGACCGACTTCTCGACCTTGATCAACCCGCAAGGCAAGAGGGATCCCAGCTACTAATGCCTTCCCTAGCTCGCACGCGCCGCGGTGTCTCGCCGCTCGACCCCCCTCGTCAGGGCAACTTTTGGCGCTCCGCCTAGGACGACCAGGTGGCGCGACCCACCTGTCGCTGGCCAATACTTTATAGAGCGTCCAATCAAGTCGGGGAGAAAAGAGGAGGTGCAAAAACACGCCTACACACGGATCGCTGACGAAGGCGGGTAAACATCCCGACGATGGCCCTGAGTCCGTAGTCAGACTCCGAAACTGGAAGGGAAGCCGAAGGACAGCAAGATCCCCAAGGTGAGGAACAAGCGGACCTACGAGAAGCGCTTCACTCTGAAGCGTAAGCCCGGACAGAACTGGATGCGCCAGTGACAGACCAGGGACTCAGCCTCAGCGACGCTATCTCTTACGTAGCGGAGCTGGTGTCGGAGGGGGAGGTGCGCTCCAGGAATGACCTTGAGAGGGCCAAGAAGCGGGCGGCGTCACTCTACGGCCTAGACAGATACCCATCGAACTCTGAGATACTCGCCAGGCTCCCACGGGGGTCGGCGGAGGGGTTCGAAGAGCTCCTCAGGGTCCATCCGAGGAGGAGCGCGTCAGGTATCGTGGTCGTCACCGCGTTTTCCGCTCCGTTTTCATGCCCGCATGGGACGTGCGTCTTCTGCCCCGGCGGCCCCCGCGTCGGCACCCCGCAGTCATACCTCCCTCGCAGCCCAGGGATGAAGACGGCCCTCTCCGTAGGATTCGACCCATATCTCCAGGTGAGGAAGTGCCTGGCGAAGTACAGGGGGAACGGGCACGAGACGAGCAAAGTGGAGACGATAATCGAAGGGGGGACTTTCATCGCGGTGGACGAAGGGTATCAGAGGAGCTTCGTCAAGGGCGTCTTCGACGGGCTCAACGGCTTCAAGTCAGCCACCTTAGAGGAGGCGCAGGTGGCCAACGAGTCGGCGGATAGCAGGTGCGTGGGTCTGACGCTCGAGTCCAAACCAGACTGGTGCAGGCCCAGGGACGTAGACCTCATGCTCAGCTACGGCATCACCAGGCTCGAGGTAGGCGTCCAGAGTCTCAGGGACGAAGTCCTCGCGAAGAGCAACCGCGGGCACACCGTCGAGGACTCGGTCATGGCGTTCCAGGTGGCGAGGGACGCGGGGCTCAAGGTGACGGCCCATATGATGCCCGGGCTCCCAGGAGCGACCCCGGGAGAGGACCTGGAAGACCTCCGGCGGCTCTTCGAAGACGAGAGGTTCAGGCCGGACATGTCTAAGCTCTACCCCACGCTTGTGGTCCCGGGGACGGCGCTGGCACGCCAGTTCGATGCCGGGCTCTACACCCCCTATTCCCTCGAGACGGTGGTAGAGCTGCTGAGCGAGATGAAGAGGCATGTCCCGCCCTGGCACAGGATAATGAGGATACAGAGGGAGATCCCCTCCGACGAGATAGAGGGGGGCGTGAGGGACGGGAACCTCAGGCAGCTGGTCCTGCAGCGAGCCGAGGAGAAGGGGGTCCGTTGCATGTGCATCAGGTGCAGGGAGGTGGCCCTGAGGGGCCCCGAGGGTCTGGAAGCAGGGGACCTCGAGTATCGACAGGAGAGGTACGCGGCCTCCGGAGGGGAGGAGGTCTTCGGGTCGTTCGAGGTCAAGAGGTCAAGGGCGATAGCAGGGTTCGTCCGCCTGCGCCTCCCCTCCGCCGCAGCCCACAGGAAGGAGATGCGGAGGGCGGCTGTGGTCAGGGAGCTCCGCGTCTACGGGAAGGCGGTGAGGCTGGGGGGGAGGGCGGAGGGGGCTTGGCAGCACAGAGGGCTGGGGGGCGCGCTCATGAGGAAGGCCGAGGATGTGGCCTCGTCCGACCTCGGGGCGAGGAAGCTCCTGGTCACGAGCGCTGTGGGGACCAGGGGATACTACAGGGGGCTCGGCTTCGATAGGGAGGGCCCCTACATGTCAAAGCTCCTTCGCTAACGCTTTAAGACCCGAGGCCGGACGACGGCGCTCGCATGGGAGACCTCCCGGGCTACAAAGGCGCCTCCCTACGCTTCCTCGAGGAGGCGGGGGCCGCGGTTGGGGACGTGCTCGAAGTGAGGACCTCGTGGGGGACGGTCACAGGCACGCTCGTCCCTCGATACCTCGACGCCGACGGGGAGCACGTGGTCCTCAAGCTGAGGTCTGGATACAACGTCGGGCTAAGCCTGGAGGAGCTGGTGGACGCCAAGGTCGCGGCCAAGGGGGAGAAGCCGACTTTTTCACCCCCTCCGCCTCCGAAGCCCGCCCCCGGGCTCCCGAAGGTCCTGCTGATAGGCACGGGGGGGACCATCGCCAGCAGGGTCGACTATCGGACGGGGGCGGTAAGGCCCGCCGTGACATCGGACGAGCTCTACTCGCTCGTCCCAGAGCTCTCCCAGGTCGCCAGGGTCGAGCCCGAGATAATGTTCGACATATTGAGCGAGAACATCACCCCGGCCCACTGGGCCAAGCTGGCGCGGAGGGTCTACAGGGCGGTGAAGGAGGGGGTGGACGGGGTGGTGATCACCCATGGGACCGACACCCTCGGGTATACGGCCGCCGGGCTGAGCTTCGCCCTGGGCGGTGTCCCTGTCCCAGTGGTCTTGGTCGGGGCCCAACGCTCCCCGGACAGGCCCTCGTCGGACGCACCCCTCAACCTGCTCGCCGCCGTCAGCATCGCGGGGTCCGCGAAATTCTCAGGGGTCTACGTAGCGATGCACCTGGGGGAGAGCGACGACAAGGTCGCGCTCCACAGGGGGACCAGGGTGAGGAAGAACCACACAAGCAGGAGGGACGCGTTCGAGTCCGTGGGCGTCCCGCTCGCGGCTGTCTGGGGGCGAAACGGGCTGGAGCACGTGGCGGACGGCCTCCCCCCGAGGGGCGGGGAGTTCAAGCCAGCCCCGAGGTTCGACGGGGGAGCTGCCCTTCTGAAGTTCTACCCTTCGATGCCCGGGGCGCTGGTGAGGGCGGCGAGGAGGTCCGGGTCCAAGATAATCGTAGTCGAAGGGACCGGCCTGGGGCACGTGAGCAAGGAGGTAGCCCGGGAGCTGCGCCTCTTCGTCCGCTCAGGGGGGATAGCGTGCATGACATCACAGTGCGGCCGCGGGAGGCTCGACCTCAACGTGTACGACACGGGGAGGGACCTCCTTCGGATGGGAGTGGTCCCCCTGGAGGACATGCTGGCAGAGACTGCGCTCGCGAAGGCGATGTGGGTCCTAGGGACCGGGGCGAGGGGGGAGAGGGCGAAGGAGCTCATGCTCAAAGACCTCGCCGGGGAGACGACGACCAGGACCTTCCCAGGGTAGGCGGCGCTGAGGATGAAAGAGGAGCTGCTCGTGGGATTGGAGGTCCACCAGCAACTGGCCTGCCGCACGAAGCTCTTCTGCGCCTGCCCGCCGTTGAAGTCCGAAGAGTTCCCCAAGAAGTTCGAGAGGCGGCTCCGGCCCGCCCAGAGCGAGACCGGGCACCTCGACCCCGCAGCCGTGTACGAGTACGCCAAGGGCAAGTCCAACCTCTACTTCTGGAACCCTGAGTCATCCTGCCTAGTGGAAGCGGACGAGGAGCCGCCACACCCTCTCAGCGCGGAGGCCCTCCGCGACTCCATGCTGGTCGCGGCGACCCTCGGCTCTCACCTGATGGACGAGGTACACGTGATGAGGAAGATTGTGATCGACGGCTCGAACACCGCCGGGTTCCAGCGGACCGCCGTGGTGGGCCTGGACGGTTCGTTCGAGGTGGACGGCGCGAGGGTAGGGGTCCAGTCCGTGACCCTGGAGGAGGACGCCGCCAGAATACTCGGGGAGGACGACTCCTCCCACCGCTACGCGCTGGACCGCCTCGGGGTCGCGCTCGTGGAGATAGCCCTGGAACCCGTGGCCGGGGACCCGGAGCTCGTGGGGCGCGTGGCCCTCCACCTAGGGAGGGTCCTGAGGTCGACCGGAAAGGTAGCCAGAGGCCTTGGGACGATACGCCAGGACATGAACGTCTCCCTCGGCGGGGGGAAGATCGTGGAGGTGAAGGGGGTCCAGAAGCTCAACCTCCTCCCCAAGATAGTGGAGTACGAGCGGAGGAGGCAGTCGATGCTCCGGAGGGTGGCGGAGAAGCTGCAGGAGAAGGGGGTCAAGGAGGTCGTCTGCTCCTCCGCAGACGTCACCGCCACGCTCAGGGGCTCCCCGTCCCACGTGATGTCGAGGCTGATAGGAGAGGGAGGGAAGGCTGTCTGCATCTCTGCCGCGGGGCTTGGCGGCCTCCTGGGGTGGGAGCCTGAGCCTGGGGTGAGGCTGGGGAAGGAGCTGGCGGAGGTGGCGAAGGCGAACTCACTGGGGGGCGTCATCCATTCGGACGAGTTCGAGAAGCAGGGGGTCACCCCGCAAGAAGCCGCCGCGCTCAGAGGCGCGGTCGGGTGCGGAGAGGGGGACGGGATGGTACTGGTCGCGGGGAGGCCCGAGTCAGTGGACAGGGTCGTCCCACTGCTGAAGGCGAGGCTTGCCGGCTGCGTGGGGGGTGTCCCGGCGGAGACGAGGGCCCCGACAGACGCCGGGGAGACGAGGTACATGCGCCCACGCCCCGGGTCGCAGAGGATGTACCCGGAGACTGACATCCCAGACATAACGGTCACCAGGAGCGAGATGGCGGAACTTGCGAGGTCCGTCCCCGAGGACTGGCGCGTCATCGTCGGGCGCCTGGAGAGGGAGCGGTCGCTGAGCGCGGACCTGGCCCTCAAGCTATATGACATGGACGCCGTCGGAGAGTTCGAGGAGCTCTCAGGGAGGCTGAGGCTCGAGCCTTCGTTCATAGCTTCTGTCCTGGTCGACCTGCCGACGAGGCTATCGAGAGAGGGGGTCGGGGAGGAGGGGTACGCCCCTCCCGCCCTCGCCGCCGCCCTGGAGGCGGTCGCAGCGGGAAGGATGGCGAAAGAGGCGGTCCCCGACGTCCTGAAGCTCGCGTGGGAGAAGGGGGTGACAGCAGCGCAGGCCGCTGATGCCCTCGGCCTTGGCGCCGTGGACGAAGGGCGCCTGGGGGCCCTCCTGGACGGGCTTGTTTCGAGGCATCGTGCCCTGATCGCAGAGAAGGGGGAGGGCGCGTTTTCACCTCTGATGGGGGAGGCGATGAAGGAGGTGCGGGGGAGGGCTGACGGGAGCCTCGTGGCTCGCCTGCTGAAGGAGAAAATCACCGAGGCCTCAGGCGCAGCCGGCTAGGGCTCGGTCTCCATAGGCGCTTGCGCCCGCTGGGGTGCGCGCGCCTGCCTCTCCTCGAGCGCCTTTATCCTCGCGTCGACGTACTCCAGTTGCCCCGCCAGGAGCTTCCTGTACGCTCCCAGGAGCGCCGCCTGGTCGCCCGTCGTGCCGCCGTCGATGGTCTTCATCGTCCTGGTGAAAGCGGCCGCAGCCGCGTCCATCGAAGCGTCAAGTGACCGTTGCAGCGCGGGGGTCGCCTTCTCGATTGTCTTCTGGGTCATGCTCGCGGCCTTCTCCAGCGCGTCCCTGAGCGTCTTCAGGGCGGACCTGGGCTCGGGGGGCGGCGATTCGCTAGCCAGCTCAGGCCCACCCCTCACCATGGCTGATGCGGCTCATGCCGGGATATCCGCGCGGTGTCGATTTGAATCTATGGTGTTGAAAGCCTCCGCCCCCGGCCCGCGCGTTATTCTAGGTCAGGCTTGCCATTCGCAGTTTTTATAAAACCGCGGCGGCGGGTGGCACCGCCACAGGTAGGAGACCGCAATGGCTCTCAGCACATATGCGAATCTATACGTCGGCCTGATGCTAGGGTTCGTAGTCATCATGGTCGTCGCCGCTGCGCTGGACAGGTTCGGGGACGCCATGTTCAGGCGTGGGGTCGCGAGGCCCTTCTTCGTCTTGGGGCGCAGGCTGCACCACAGGAGCTTCCTGTACCGCGCCGTGCCGCTCGCCTACATCGCCGTCTCTGCGCTCATACTCTTCGGATACGTGCACATAGTCTGGAGCCTGTTCTGGACGGGCATAGCCGGGACCATACTAGTGGCCGTAGACTGCGTGATAATGGACATGGCCATGGACTACGCCTTGAAGGGGCGCGGCATGTGGCTCTTCAGGCACGAGCTCCTCTACGCTGCCGTCCCGCTCTACGCGTTCTCGATGTTCCTGAGATAGAAGGTTTACCGCTCCCGGCTCCGGGACACCTCGTCAGCCAGGTCCAGGTCGTCCCCCTCCCCCCTCCCCCTCAGCCCCGCGACCATCCCTGCCCTGTCCCCGGGGGGCCTGTTCTGGCCCAGCTTCCACTTCCCTTCGAGAGAGGTCACGCCGATCTCGAAGCCCACGACCGCCTTCAGCTCCCGCGCAACGTAGTCTGCAGGTGCGTCGGCCACCCTCCACGGCGATCCAGATCCCGCCTCGAACTTTTCGGTGAGCCGGGTGACCAGGCCAAGGAGCCGCCTTTCGTCTGTGAAGAATCTCACCGGGCCCCTGGCGTGGACGACGACATAGTTCCACGTCGGGACAACCTCGCCTTTCCGTATGCTGCTCTCGTACCACTTCGGCGAGATGTAGGCGTGGGGCCCGACGAAGATTGCGAGGGCTTCAGAACCTGGCAGGGTGTCCCTCCACTGGAGGTTCCCGCGCGCGATGTGCCCAAGGATCACCCCTCGGGCCCCCCCGTCCCTGTCGACGAGCATCGGGACGTGGGACGCGGAGAGTCCCCCTGCGGTCACAGACACGAGCGTCCCAAAGGAGATCTTGTCGATAGCATCGAACATCACTTCCTTCCTTTCTTCCCTGAACCACTTCGGGTTGTACAAGCGCTTGTAGGTTTGCATGCGCGGTTAAAAGAGGTGCAGGGGCTCCTTTGAAACGGGCGGCTCTCCTGTGCCTTCTTAGGAAGCGGGCGAATCGTAGGCTGAAGACGGTCAGAACGACATTCAGCGAGAAGAGGGTTGCGAGTAGTACGGAGGAGACGGTCGGTCCGTAGACGAGGTTGACCTGCAGGTGCCCGTTCGGATACCAGACTATCAGGGAGTTGTAGAAGCCCGAGAGTCTGTAGAACGGGTTGAAGAAGGAAGGGTTTGGCGCCTGATACTTCTGCAGGAGAGGTGTGATGTCCGACGAATAGTAAAAGAACATGCCGCCTGAGACCGTGTAAAGTAGCCAAAAGCTCAGCCAGCTTCCGACCGCGAGGACCTTGAACCTGCGTGCCGGCGGCATCGTCCTGAGGAGCGAGGGCAGGCTGTGTCCTCCTTGGGTGGCCTCTTTTAGCGGAACATCAGCGGATACGGGCTTCCGCACTCTTCTTAACTCCCCCGCTACGTCGTCGCCGCTAGGAGATTGTCCGCGGCGGTTATCGCGCTCTGAATCGTCGTTCCGAGATTGAGACCGCTGGTAACAATTGTCCCCGACGGGCCGAGCTCTGACCAGAGTTTTGGGATTGGAGCTTGCAGCCAAAAGCGGGCCCGGCCGGATTCGAACCGGCGACCCTCAGCTCCGCAGGCTGATGCCCTGATCCGTGCTAGGCTACGGGCCCGGGCTGCGGTCAAAGCGCCCCGCTTATATGCGCAAGTCTCGCCTGATCTTTCTGAGCAGGCCGACGAGCATTGGCATGCTCAGCTTCCCAGTGTTCGTGTTCCTCGGGCTCGGGTGGTAACCTGCGTACACCACGGGACCCCCCTCCACCCGGTAGGAGAGGCCGTGCCCGAAGACCATCCCCTTGACGTCCGCCCCTCCCCTGGCGAGGTGCGAGACGTAGGCCTTGAACGCCAGAGAGCCGAGGGCCAGTACCCCTTCCAGGTTAGTCAGGAGCGAAAGCTCGACGTCGAGGAAACGGGAGCAGTTGTCGAACTCATCCCTAGTCGGCTTGTCCCCCGGCGGGACGCACTTGACCGCGGCCGTGATGTAGCACCCTTTGTACACCAGTCCGTCGTCCCTCGACTCCGATACCGGCTGGTTGGCGAACCCCGCCGAATGGAGCGCGGCCACCAGGAACCTGCTCGAGGCGTCCCCGGTGAAGATCCTCCCCGTCCGCTCGCCACCGTGTAGAGCTGGGGCGAGGCCCAGCACGAGCAGCTTACCCTTCAGGTCTCCGAACCCTGGGACGGGCTTCCTCCAGTAGGCTTGGGACGCGTAGGACGCCCTGGGCTTCACGTTTTCTCTGTACTCCACCAAGCGCGAACAGGCCCTGCACGAGACTATCGCTCCTTCCAGCTCCTCGACGGAGCGGTAGCCGAGGCTCAATTCCCGACGGCGGCGAGGAGCGCCCTGCTCACTTCCGCCTTACCCGCGTCCATGACGTACGGCCCCAGCCTGGGCCCTCTGTCCGAGCCGAGCAGGATGGAATACACCGCGGGGAAGAACTCCCCCGGCCTGAGGCCGTGCTTCTTGGCGGCGTCGAAGGCGGCGTTCTGCACGTCTTCCTCGGTCGCCAGCCCTGGGAGGGCCCACGCGAACTCCCTCACGGCCCCGCGCGCGGCGTCCCCCAGCTCGGGGGGCTCCACGGCGGCCCTCCCCTCCCTTGAAGCCCACGCGCGTGCCCAGGAGACCCTCTGGGACAGCCCCGGCCCTGATGAATTCATCCCGTAGCTCGCAAGCCTCTTAGCCACGAACTCCTCTACCGCCCCCTCGGGGGCCACTGAGGAAAGCTGCGCGAGGAGCCTGTATGGGACGTGGACCCCCTTCGCCTTGGGAGGCCTCAGGAAGGTGGAGTATTCGTAGAGCCCCTTGAGCCTCGCGTCCTTCATCGTGTTGGGGTCCCGCTTCTTGGAGAAGTAGTACTCCTCCAGGTCGTCGAACTCGTCCATGTACGTCGGGACGTCCTCCAGGGATATGTTCCTCGCGCCGACAATCCTCTTGTACATCAGCAGCCTCAGGCTCTCGGGGGACGCGAACCTCAGCCACTCGTCGGGGGTGACGAGGTTCCCGGTAGACTTCGACATCTTTTTCCCCGACTTGTCCTGGAACAGCTCGTACCTGGCATGGTATGGAGGCGGGTATCCCAGGACGCTCTCCGCCACCCAGTCGTTGATCTTGACCGAGTCAGTAAGCTCCTTCCCGTAGGCTTCGAAGCGTATGTCGAAGGCAGACCACCTGGCAGCGAACTCGACCTTCCACATCAGCTTCCCGTTCCCCTCGGTGACCTTCACGTCCCCCTCGTGGCCGCACCCCTCGATCAGCTTCTCCCCGAGCTTGGTCCCCTGACAGACGTAGTGGACGGTGTCCTTCACTGGGTCGAAGGACCTCGCCTGCGTGACGTATATCCTCCCGCAGCTCTTGCAGACAGGGGTGTATGGGAGGGACTCCTCGTACTTCGACTGGCCGACCAGCTCGTTGATCTTCCTCCCGATGGCGGCAGAGTTGGAGAGTATCTTCCTTATCTGGCCGTTGAGCTTCCCCGAGGCGTACGCCTCCGCCCCGCTCTGGAAGGTGTACTCCACCCCTATCTTGTCGAGGGCCCCCCGGAGGAGGGAACCGACGTGCTCTGCGTAGGAGGCGTGGCACCCGAGCGGGTCCGGGATCCGCGCCACCGGGTGCGACAGATACTCGCTCAGCGACGCGGGGAACCCGGCGGGGACCTTCCTTAGCCCGTCGAAGTCGTCGGAGTATGCTATCAGCTCCGACTTGTACCCGAGTGACTCCAGCGCGAGCTTGACTCCGTAGCTCCTGATGGCGTCGCCGACGCTCCCGATGTGGGGGAGCCCCGAGGCTCCGAGCCCGCTCTCCACCCTCAGCAGTGAAAGGCTCCGGCCCAGCCGTTCCTCGCGCTCGACTGTCTCCTGAGCCACCTTGTCGAGCCAGGTCCCCCGCCCTATGATCGCAGCTTGCTCCAAGCTCGTCGCCCGGGCGTTCGCGCCGGCGTAATTAGGGTTCCCCTATCTGTAGTATGGGACAGGGACCTTCTCCATCGGCTTCCCCTCCCTGGACTGGCGGACCTTCTTGATGGCCTCCGCGAAGTGGTCGATGGTGACCACGGCCTCGTCGACGTGCTTCTTGGCGTCGTCTGGCTTCGGGTACTTGGAGATGAACCCCTGCAGGACGATGGAGACAGCTGTGTTGGTGAGCGAGGCCATGTCGGCGCCGCTGAACCCCTCCGTCATATCCACGATCCTGTCCAGGTCCACGTCCTTCGAGATGGGGACCCCCTTGACGTGTATCTTCAGTATCTCCTTCCTGGCCGGCTTGTCAGGGAGAGGGATCTGGATTAGCTTGTCGAACCTCCCCGCCCTCACCAGGGCCGGGTCGACGATGTCAATCCTGTTGGTGGCCGCGAGGACCACGACCCCCTGTAGGCTTTGGACGCCGTCGAGCTCGGTGAGGAGCTGGCTGACAACCCTCTCGGTCACCATGCTGTCCCCGCCCATCCCTCTGGTCGGGGCGAGGGCGTCGACCTCGTCGAAGAATATGACGCAGGGCGAAGCCTGCCTGGCCCTCCTGAACACTTCGCGTATGCCCCGCTCTGACTCGCCTACCCATTTACTCAGGAGCTCCGGGCCCCTGACGCTGATGAAGTTCGCCTCGCTCTCTGTCGCGACGGCCTTCGCCAGGAGTGTCTTACCAGTCCCAGAGGGGCCGTAGAGCATTATCCCCTTCGGCATGCTATATCCGATCTTGTCGTAGAGGTCGGGGTATTTCAGAGGCCACTCCACCGCCTCCTGCAGCTCCTTCTTGACCCCCTCAAGGCCGCCGATGTCGTTCCACTTCACGTCTGGGGTCTCCAGGTACACCTCGCGCATCGCGGAGGGCATGACATCCTTCAGCGCGTCCTCGAAGTCCGCCATGGTGACCACGAGCTTATCCAGGGTCTCAGGGCTCAGCCTATCCTCTTCGAGCTTGATGTCAGGGAGGTTCCTCCTTAGGGTCTTCATGGCCGCCTCCTTGCACAGGTACTCGAGGTCCGCGCCCACGAAACCGTGGCTCACCCCGGCGAGCTTCTCCAGGTCGACTATCTTGTCCGCGGCCCCGTTCTTGTCGTCATTCTGGGCCAAGGGCATGTGCCTGGTGTGGATCTGGAGTATCTCCAGCCTCCCCTTCTTGTCGGGGACCTTGATCTCGATCTCCCTGTCGAACCTTCCGGGCCTCCTCAGCGCCGGGTCGATGGCGTTGGGGCGGTTGGTGGCGGCGATGACGATGACCTTCCCCCTCGCTTCAAGTCCGTCCATTAGGGACAGCAGCTGGCTCACCACCCTGCGCTCGACCTCGCCCGTGACCTCCTCCCTCTTCGGCGCTATTGAGTCAATCTCATCGATGAATATGATGGTGGGCGCCTTCTCCTTGGCCTCCTTGAAAATCTCTCTGAGTCTGGCTTCCGACTCCCCGTAGAACTTGCTCATTATCTCGGGGCCGCTTATGGGGATGAAGTGCGCATTGCTCTCGGTCGCCACGGCCTTCGCCAGCAACGTCTTGCCGGTCCCGGGCGGGCCGTAGAGGAGTATCCCCTTGGGCGCCTCGACCCCGAGCTTCTCGAATATTTCCGGGTGACGCAGAGGGAGCTCTATCATCTCGCGGACCTTCTGAATCTCGTCCTTCAGGCCGCCTATGTCCTCGTAGGTCACCTGCGGGACCCCGCGCAGCGCTTCCCCCTTCTCCGAAATCACGAACACTGTCCGCTGCGTGATGAGGGCGGCGTCCGCGACGGGGCTTACCCCTACGACCTGGAACGTGAGCCGCCCTCCGAAGTATGGTATCATGATGTTGTCCCCCTTCGTCACCGGGACGCTCTCGAGCGCGTCTGCGAGGTACCTCTCGTCTATGGGCGGGACCGCCTCTAACGGGGCGACGACCACCTTCTCGGCCGGCGGGGCCTTCACCTTCTTTACGACGACGACGTCACCTATCGCGACCCCCGCGTTGTTCCTGATGAGCCCATCGATCCTGACTATCCCGCGCCCCTCGTCTGAAGGGTAGAGCGGGAGGCACTTCGCCACCGTCCGCCTCTTCCCCTTTATCTCGATCACGTCCCCGGTCGACGCGTCAAGCGCGTCCATGGCGTCGTAGTCTATCCTAGCGACCCCCCTACCGACGTCGCGCGTGTATGCTTCGAGGACCTTCAGTTGGACCTGCTGCTGGCTCACTCCGGCACCACTCTCAGACAATGTTTACCCTCCTGTAGCCCTTATTAGGCTTGTCCTTCAATGAGAACGAAACCTCCAGCATCCCGTTCCTATACTCCGCCTTCCCAGACTCCGCCTTGACAGGCTCCTTGAACGCCAGCTCGGCGCGGTAGCGCTTCTCCCCTCGCTCCGCGGTTATCACTGCGCTATCCTCGGTCGCGTCGACCCTGATGTCCGCCTTCTCGACCCCTGGCATCTCCAGTATCAGCTTGAGGGTCCCGTCCTTCTCGTCGACTATCTGTTCGCTGATAGGGGACCTGAACCCGTCCCTGCGAACCGGGTTGTTGCCGAAGATCTGGACCGACGGCTTCCCCTCCGGGCCCACGTTGAATGTGAAACCCGCCACGAACGGCTTGTTCTCCCTTCCGTGGCCGAAGAACGCGTCCCTCACCGTGTTCTCGATGTCCTTCTCGAAATCCTCGAAATACCTGTCGAGCTCGTCGAGCATGTCCCTCAGGTCCCTCCGCCTGTCCCCGCTTTCTATTCCGCTCATATTAATTCACATTACGTTAATTAACGCATGTTTATTAACTTACCTCTAGTTGCATTTGCCCGTGCAGACCGACCTGATGGAGGAGGTCCTCTCGTCCAGGGCGAGGCTCAGGATAGCAGACGCTGTCTCCGTCAGGCCCCGCACCCTGAGGGAGCTTTCGCGGATAACTGGGATCTCAGTCCAGGGGGTGCTCAGGCACCTCAAGAGGCTCACAGAGCTCGGAGCGGTAGAAGAGAGGCCCCTCCCGAGGCTCGCGCCCAAGGCCCGGACCGTGTACGCCTCGACGTCGGTACGCGTCAGGGATTACTCGACCCCCGGGCTCACGGTGGTCCGCTCGTCGGAACGCCCGCCACGAGCTAGGCAGGAGGAGAGGGTCCGGAACCTCGAAAGGGCGGCGGGGGAGCTGCTCATACTCAGGCGAAGGATAGGCGAAGGGACGCGGAAGCTTGGCCGGCTGATCGACGAGGCCGCCGAGGAACAGGAGGCGCTCGCGGCCACGGTGAGGTCACTGCCGTTGTCTCAGGCGGAGAGGCTGATCGTCGAGGTGGCTCTCACCGAGGACACCCTTGAGGACGGGGTGGCTGTCCTCTCGGAGTACTACGGCATCGAGGACAGAAGGTCTATAGAGCGAGCCCTCGCCAAGGCGGGCAGATTTGTCTGAGACCAAGAAGCTCGTAATGGTTACCAACGACGACAGCGTGCAGAGCAACGGCATAGTCGAGCTCGCACGGGCCACGGCGAAGCACGCCAAGGCTGTCATAGTCGCCCCGGAGCAGCCTCAGAGCGCCACCGCCCTCAGCCTGACGTTCCACAAACCCATCAGGGTGAACAGGGTGAGGCGCGACAATTTCGAGTGCTACGCCGTCTCGGGGTCGCCGGGGGACTGCGTGATGGTCGGGGTGAACAAGGTCCTCCCGAGGAAGCCTGATCTGGTGGTCTCGGGGATCAACATCGGGGACAACGACACCTTCCAAGACATACTGGCTTCCGGCACGGTGGCGGCGGCGTTGGAGTCGGCTATCACTGGGATACCTGCCATAGCGTTCTCGATGGAGGTGAGCGGGGAGTCGATGTTCGCGCTCGAGTACGACCAGCCCGACTTCACCAACGCAGGCATCATCGCGGGGGAGATAATCCGCGACGTCCTTGACAACGGCATGCCCGATGGAGCCGAGATCCTGAACGTCAACTTCCCCCGGAACGTGCAGCCTACCACCCCGATCAAGATCACAGAGGTGGGGAGGAGGAAGTACACGGACAAGGTCCTCGTCAGACGGGACCCGAGAGGTAGGCCCTACTATTGGCTCTTTGGGGAGCGGCTCACCAGTTTCCCCGACAGGACAGACGCGGAGGCGGTGGTCGTGAAGAAGCACGTGTCGATCACTCCCATCGTTCTCAAGATGTCAGGCCCCCCCTCCAGGGACCTGTCGAGGCTCAGGGAAAGGGTCGAAGAGGGGCTCCAGAGGTCACGCCGCGGCGGCCGATAGAAGGGAGCGGTGGCGGCGACGGCTGCAGGGGAAGTCTGGGAGGAGGTCGATGCGAAGATGAGGGTCGTCCGGCTCACGCCCCCCCTGCAGGCGCTGGTCCCCGTCCTGGCGCTCCCCGCCCTATCGAAGGGGACGAGGGGGATGACACTGATACCAGGGAGCGGGGGGGCCGCCCTGGGCGCTATCCTCGTGGCCGCGTCGTCGGGGATGGCCTACGCGCTCTACACCGCGGCCGGGCCCCTGGCGGGGCTCCTCCCAGTCTGGCTGGTCGGGACCGCGGGGGCGGTCCTGCTCGCGTCGGCTATGAAGCCGACCGCCTTCGTAAAACCGATATGCGTCCGCTGCAGGCTCCTCCCTGTGATCAGGGAGCACGAGGCGATACACCTTTCCGGCGTCGGCGGAGAGGAGGCAGTCTGGGAGTCGATGCGTTCGAGGCACAGCATCGAGAGCCTGTCCTTGGAGGGGGACCCGGCGATATGCGCCTTCTGTCCGATCCCCAAGAGACTCGCGGAGCGCTAGGTGAGAAGAGATGGTCCACCGCATCGCCGTAGTAGAACAGGACCTCTGCCAGACCAAGAAGTGCGGCCTTGAGTGCATCAAAGAGTGCCCGGTAAACATCAACGGCCAGGAGTGCATCACCCTCCCCGAAAGCAGAATCGCGCTGGTCTCAGAAGGGCTCTGCATCGGCTGCGGCATCTGCGTCAAGGTCTGCCCCTTCGATGCCATCGACATCCTGAACCTGAGCGAGGAGCTGAAGACAGACAAGATCCACCAGTACGGCGTCAACTCATTCCGGCTGTTCCGGATCCCCACCGTGAGGAAAGGACAGGTGGTGGGGCTGGTCGGGAGGAACGGGATAGGCAAGTCGACGGCCCTCAAGATACTCGCGGGACAGCTCGTCCCCAACCTTGGCGACTACGAGCGGGAGGGGACATGGGACAGGTTCGTCAGGTACCTCAGCGGGCGGGAGATGAAGGAGCACTTCGAGAGGGTCGCCGACGGAGAGTTGAAGGTCTCTCTAAAGCCTCAGGCGGTATACAAGATCCCTGAGGCGTGGAAGGGGAAGGCGCGGGGGCTCCTCGAGCAGATGGACGAAAGGAAGAGGATGGACGAGGTGGCGGACCTGCTAAGCCTGAGGGAGTCGCTCGACAAGGACCTCCCCGACCTCAGCGGCGGGGAGCTGCAGAGGGTGGCGGTCGCCGCCGCTGCGCTGAAGGACGCGGACCTGTACCTGTTCGACGAGCCGTCGTCTTACAACGATGTCTACCAGAGGCTCGCGGTCTCGAAGCTGATAACGGGGCTTGCCGAAGAGGGCAAAGCCGTCCTCGTGGTCGAGCACGACATCGCGTTCCTCGACTACGTCACTGACTATGTCCAGATCATCTATGGCGAGCCTGGGGCCTACGGCATCGTCTCCGGGCTGTACCCAGCCAGGACGGGGATAAACGCCCTGCTCGACGGCTACCTCCCCCAGGAGAACGTCAGGTTCAGGGACCACGCAGTCTCCTTTGACGTCAGGGCTGCCGGGGAGACGGTGGAGAGCGAGGCCGCCGTCGCGAAGTACACCGAGTTGACGAAGAGTTACCAGTCTTTCAGCCTCAGGGTCGGCGCGGGGGAGATAAAGGGAGGCTCCATCGTCGGGGCGGTCGGCGCCAACGCGCTCGGGAAGACCACCTTCCTCAAGATGCTGGCAGGAGTGGAGAAGCCCGCCGAGGGGACGGTTCACGTGGACGCGAAGGTGGCGTACAAGCCCCAGTACCTCAGCTCCGACTTCGAGGGGACCGTGGAGGAGTTCTTCATGTCGACCCTCGGGACGAAGTACAACGACCCGGTCCTCCAGGACAACCTGGTCGCCCCCTTGAGGCTCGAGAAGCTCATGGCCAGGAAGGTGGGGGAGCTCAGCGGAGGGGAGCTCCAGAAGGTGGCGGTCGTAGCCACCATGGCCCAGGAGTCGGACGTATACGCGCTTGACGAGCCGTCGGCGTTCCTGGACGTGGAGGACAGGTTCGTCGTATCTCGGGCGATCAACAGGATGGTGAAGGCGAGGGGGAAGGCGGCCGTCGTGATAGACCACGACCTCCAAGTGATCGACATAGTGTCCGACAGGCTCCTGGTCTTCAGCGGGGAGCCAGGGGTGGCGGGGGAGGCCACCCCTCCGCTGACCAAGGAGGCGGGGATGAACGACTTCCTGAGTAGGGTGGGGCTCACATACAGGCGGGACGTCAACACGGGGAGGCCCAGGGTCAACAAGCCGGGCTCGAAGCTGGACAGGGAGCAAAAGGAGAGGGGGGACTACTACTACGTCCCAGCCCAGAGGGAAGAAAGTGCCCCGGCTGATTAGGGCCGCGCTCGAGAAGGCAGGGGTCGAAGGCGCGGGGCGCGTCTCCTCCGGGGTCGACGTGGTGGGGGACATAGCCATCGTGAGGCTGGCAGGGTTCACGCCGCGCGAGAAGGCGAAGGTCGCCGACGCCATCCTCGAGGAGATGCGGAACGTGAAGGTGGTGATGGAGCAGGAGGGGGGGATAGAGGGGGAGTTCAGGCTGAGGAAGCTGGTGCGCCTCGCCGGCGAGGCGAGGACCACCACGGTGCACAGGGAGAACGGCTGCTCTTTCATGGTGGACGTGGAGAAGGCGTACTTCTCCCCTCGGCTCTCCACGGAGAGGCTCCGGATAGCCAGGCTTGTCGGGCGCGACGAGCGCGTCCTCAACATGTTCGCCGGAGTCGGCCCCTTCTCCGTCTTGATAGCGAAGGTATCGGGCGCCAGGGTGACCAGCTGCGAGATGAACGAGGTGGCGGCGGACCTGCACGAGGCTAACGACAGGCTGAACAAGGTCGATGGGCTGGTGACGGTGGTCCGAGGCGACGCCGCCTCCCTCCCCGGCTCTCTCCGGGAGAGGTTCGACAGGGTGCTGATGCCCCACCCGTCTGAAGCGGACAAGTATCTCCGGGGGGCGATAGAGATGACGAAGGGGACTGGGACCATACACTACTACAGGCACGTCCTTGGGGAGGACGAGGGGGAGGCGAAGGGGGCGCTCCGCAGGGAGCTGAGGAGGCTCCTCCCCGCGGGAGCGAGATACAAGTCGAGGAGGGTGAGGGAGGTCGGGCCCAGGTGGGTGGAGATGGAGGCAGACATCAGGCTCGCCGCGCGAGAGGGGAAGGACCGCCGCGCCCGGAAGGGCGCAACCCCAACATAGAAGCGCCGGGGTCCCCCCGGGCGTGCGCAGGATTACTTCCGCGGCGGAGCTGGCCGCCCTTTCAAAGGACGCGGGGATATTCGTCATAGCCCCGGCGAGGGCGTACGTGGTCGAGTCCGAGCGCGAGGTGTCGCACGCCGTAAGGGAGGCGGCCGGGGACGGGCTGAGCGTGACCCCCAGAGGAGGGGGGACCTCGATCCCCACGCAGTCGGTCGGGTCCGGCGCGATACTCGTCCAGGCGAGGGCGTCGATCAGGCTGACGCAGGACACCGTAGTCTGCGAGCCCGGGGTGGTCAAGGCGGACCTAAACAGGGAGCTCTCGAAGTGGGGGAGATGGATGCCTGTCGACCCTTCGAGCTACGCGAGCTGCACCGTGGGAGGGATGGTCGCGAACAACTCCTCTGGGGCGAGGACCCTGAAGTACGGGTCCACCGCTGACTCCCTCGCCGGGGCGAGGGTCGTCCTTGCCGACGGCAGGGCCCTGGCCTTGGGCCCCGCGACCGAAGAGGCGCTGTCTGGAGACCCCCTGACACGCAAGGCGGCGTCGCTGATACTTGAAAACCAGAAGGAGATATCGGAGGACGCCCCCAGGGCGACCAAGAACTCCTCCGGGTACAGGCTGGAAAAGGTGCGCCGGGGGAGCTTCCTCGACCTTCAGAAGCTCTTCGCTGGGTCCGAAGGGACGCTCGGGGTCATCACGGAGGCGACGCTGAAGACGAGGCTCAGGCCCAAGTGGAGGGCCCTCTTCGTGGCGGAGTCCACCCTGCACGAGCTCGACGCCGCGGTAGCCGCGTTCAGGACCCTCGCCCCGTCTGCCCTCGAGCTGGTGGACAAATCAGTGTTCCGCAGCGCGGGGAGGTGGGAGAGGGTCTCGAGGCTCTCGCGGTCGGACGACCCGTTCATGATTTTCTGCGAGCTCGACGGCGACGATGGAGGATTGGAGGAGGAAGCGGCGGGGGCAGTCGGCGGCCTCGACCCCCTGCTTTTGACTGACGAAGGGGACATCTCGGCGGCCTGGGAGGCTCGGAACGAGACGTTGACCTTCGCGCAGGACATGGTGAAAGGAGGGAGGCGCCCGGTCCCAGGCGTCGAAGACCTGGCCGTCCCCCCGGGGGCGCTCGGCGACCTGGTGGAGCTGCTTGTGGGCCAGTTCGAGCGGAGAGGGCTCGAGTACATACTTTACGGCCACGCGGGGGACGCGAACCTCCACGCCAGGCCGCTTCTCGACCTGAGCGAGCCATCGGAGGCGAAGGTCAACGAGGGGCTGATGGAGGACTGCTTCGAGGAGGTGTGGAAGATGGGAGGGTCCATGACCGGAGAGCACGGGGACGGGATGCTGAGGGCGAAGTACGTCCCCCGCCAGTACCCGCGGACCTACCACCTGATGGAGGAGCTGAAGGCGATGTTCGACCCGAAAGTGGTCATGAACCCCGGCGTCAAGATCGCCAGGACATAGCAGCCCTGGCCAGCAGCTTGGCCACCCTCACAGGCTCCGGGATTGACCCCTGCAGAGTGAAGGCGTCGAGGACTGCCTTCGCCTCCCCCTCGTCGACCCCCGCCGTCCTGACGAAGACCGCGTGGCCCGTCTTGAGCCTGACCCTAACCCTCTCGCCAAGCCGCCTGTACGCCTCCAACTTCGCCTCAGCCCCCTCTGGGAAGTGGCGCCTTATCGAACCCTCGATCCCCCCGGTCTCCTTGTACGTCAGGCAGACGACGGGGAGGCGTGTCCTGACGGAGAGCCCGTCGGCGTCGACGACGTTGTATAGGCTCAGGATAGCGCCGGAGACGAGGATGACGTTGATGTCGTTCCTGCGGAACCGCCTGAACAACGAGGCGATGGACCTCGTGGCGTCGTCCCCGCCTACCTCGGTCCTCCCCATCGCCACCCCGTCGATGACGAAGTCGCTCCGCATCACGACCCCGGCCAGGACCGACCTCCTCTGCCCCTGCCTGAAGCTCTCGGCGACGCCGAGGGCCCTTATCCCAGGCTTGTCGAGGTGGAGCCTCATCTGGAAGACCTAGTACTCTTCGAACCTGCCTGTCCTGCGCGAGAGCGACTCGAAGCCGGTGAAGAGCGCGAAGCCGGAGAGCATCACAAGCAGGGCGTCGAGCGACTCCCAGCCGATGATGCCGAGGAGGGACCGCAGCGAGTCGCCCGCTATCGCCATCCTCACCGCCTCGGTCCCGTATGTGAGCGGGATGGCCCACGCCACCGGCTGCAGCCATGTCGGGAGCTGGGACACAGGGAAGTCGATCCCGCAGAGGAGCATGGTGACGAAGAGGAAGACGTTAGCCACTATCAGCGCTGTCCTCATGTAGAGCCCGACGGCGCTTATCAGGAGGCCGAAGGTCGTCATGGCTATCGCAGTCAGCATCACCACCACGACGAGGGCGAGGAAGTCTGCCTGGGCGAAGCTCACGCCGAATATTGTGGCCGCGTAGAGCAGCCCCGCCCCCGCTATCAGGGCGGAGAGGAGGACCTGGAACCACGCCCTGCCGATGAATAGTGCCACCCTGTTCGCGGGGGTCACCATGGTGCTAGGGAGCGTCCCCTGCCACTTGTCCTGGGAGGTGATGTTCGCCACGGCGAACACGGCGGAGAAGGACATCGCCTGCAGGGCGTTCCCGATGACTATGAACTGGGTCGCCGAAAGAGGGTACTTCAGGTACACGGAGAGGAAGGCGAAGAACCCTATCTGGGCGATGGGGGTGATGAAGATCTGCATGATCCACATCTCCCAGCTGTCCCAGATGATGAGCCCCTTCCTGCCGAAGAAGAAGGCCCCCTTGAACACGCGGTACGCCATCTGGAGGCGCGACCTGGCGCTGAGGACACCGGCTTCTTCAGTACTCTTCAAGGGTACCAATCTTCTTTGCGTATGCTTCGACCCTCTTGAACAGGAAGAACGCCAGGGCCAGGTAGGCGAGGGTCTCGACGGCCATGATGGCCATGTCCTGCCAGTACGTGGTCGGGAGGCCCACGTAGTTGGGGAGGGCGGCGATCCTGATGGCGTCTATCCCCCATGTCGGGGCGAGCATGAAGGCGAACGGGAGGTAGACTATCGGCAGGAGTATCACAGGGAACATCGTGCCGGTCGCGATGTACACCGGGATCTCCATCGAGTTGGTGATGAAGCCCCCCTTGCGCGAGAGGAGGAGGACGGTCGTCATGAGGAGGCCGAAGGTCGAGAGCGAGAGGAAGGTAGACACAGAAGCGAGGAAGAAGGCAGGAGGATTGACGAGCGTGAACCCCGTCCTGAACCAGGCTATCCCGATCACCAGTATGAAGACGGCGGTGAGGACCCCCTGGAGGGTGTTGAACAGCACTCTGCCGAGCGCGATCCAGGAGAGGGGCATCGGCGCGGCGAGGGTAGATTCCATCGTCCCGTTCCACCTGTCGAAGCCTATCGAGTTCGCCGAGGCGTAGATGGTCGTCCCCCACATCCCCATCAGCCCCGAGCCCAGGACTAGGTACAGGAGGAAGGAGCCGCTCGAGGTCTGGCCGTCGAACAGCTCGAAGGCGACGAGGGTGAATATGAACGGGGCGATGATGTTGGGGATGACCCACTGCGGGTCGGCGAAGAAGAGCCTGCTTGTGAGGAACATGGAAGCCTTCAGGACTTGCACCCTCTGCCCCAGGTACCCCTCCGTCCTCTTCCCGGGGGTCAGGTCGTCCATGGAGGGCATTACTCTTCCACCAACCTGAGGTAGGCGTCTTCCAGCGTCGGCTCCTTTATCGTCCTGTCGATTATCTTCGTCCCCTCCGGGAGCGCGGCGACCACCTGTGGGAGGAGGTCCGCGCCCATGGGGGTCTGGACCCTGATCGACTGCTCCTCGGAGTCGAGGTCGGCCACCACCCTGACCACGCTCGGGAGGGCCCGGAGAGCTTCGACGTACTCCATCGTCGCCCCGTATGTCCTGAGGTCTATGACGGAGATGTCTCTTACCATGTTCTTCAGATCGGACGGGGTGTCGAGCGCGACTATCTTCCCCTTCGAGATCACCCCCACGCGCTGGCAGAGCTCCTCCGCCTCGAACATGTAGTGCGTAGTGAGGAGGATCGTCTTCCCCTGTGCCTTCAGCTCCCGCACCATGTTGCGGATGTCCCTCGCCCCGGCAGGGTCGAGCCCTATGGTGGGCTCGTCGAGGAATATCAGCTCAGGGTCGTGTACCAGGGCCTTCGCTATGTGGAGCCTCTGCTTCATCCCCCTCGAATACTTCTCGACTCTCTCCTGGGCCCTGTCGGCCAGACCCACCACTTCGAGCAGCTGCGGGATCCTCTTCTTTGCGACCCCCGAGTCGACCCCGTAGAGGTCCGAGAAGTAGCGGAGGTTGTCCACCGCAGAGACCCTGTTGTAGAGGCCCCTCTCCCCGCCGAAGACGATCCCTATCCTGCGCCTGATCTCGTAGAGGTCTTTCCTGACGTCGAGGCCCAGGATCGTCGCGTCGCCCCCGGTCGGGGTGAGCAGCGTCGTGAGGATCTTGATGGTCGTGGTCTTGCCGGCGCCGTTGGGCCCTATCAGACCGAAGAGCTCGCCTACCGCGACCTGGAAGTCGACGCCGGAGAGCGCCCACGTGCTCCGCGCGACCCCGCCGAAGAAGTTCCTAGTGGTATACTCCCGAGTAAGCCCCTTGACCGAAACGGCCCATTCTGACGACTCTGCGGACGGCGACCCCAGCACCAATACCTGATATGGCTCCCGTGGGATTCCCACGTCCGTGTGAGGGTATGAAAGGGTTCCCCCCAAGGACCAGGCGGTCAGGGCGGGTTTCTGAAACTGTTCCCTGGACCCTCCCCCGAAGGCCACCCCTTTTAACGCCGTGGAGGTCTGGGCGGGCGTTGGCGAAGATACATTCGTTCAAGGCGGGGGCGCGGATCCCCGAAGACATACTCGCGGCCGCGGCCGAAGACAAGGTCACCACGGCCCTTGTGACAGGCATCGGCGGGGTGCGCGAGGTCAAGCTCGCGTACTTCGACCAGAAGAAGAAGAGGTACGAGGAGAAGGCGTTCGATGAGAAGATGGAGCTCGTCAGCCTGATCGGGAACGTGACCATGAAGGAGGGGAAGAGGTTCCTGCACGCGCACGGCACGTTCGGAAGGGACGACTACTCAGTCATAGGCGGGCACATCGTTTCCGCGGTAATCTCCCCCCTCCTCGAATTCGTCCTCACCCCCACGGACAACGCCGCGGTCAGGGAGTTCGACGAGTCCCTCGGGCTCTACGCGATACGCGACTAGGCGCCCGCATCGACCCGCGCAAGCAAAGG
Source organism: Nitrososphaerota archaeon (assembly GCA_027339745.1). GTDB lineage: Archaea > Thermoproteota > Nitrososphaeria > Nitrososphaerales > Gagatemarchaeaceae > UBA183. The sequence continues at coordinate 43,400 of DAHWNW010000001.1, forward strand.
GCCCTACCCCCTGCATCGTGTTTAAGAGCAGAAGCGAGCCCGCACCCCCGCCCTCGATGACTGAACAGAGTTACGGGATTAGGTCAAGATGACCTGAAGGCATTAGGCTGAGAGGGCATGCGAGCCTGCAGCGGCTTACGTCGTCTTCCGCTTCGCGCAGCTCCCCGAGTCGGGCGAGGCCGCGCAACCCCCGGCCGCGAGGGGCATGGAGGACAGAGGGGACGCTGGCAACCCGGCAGCCTACCTTCGGCGTCACCGACGCCCGGGGCGCCGAGGGACATAGAGACTCTGGGCATGGAACCCCGGGTTCGCGCGCGAGGCTAGCCCCGCCCAGGGTCTGAGATGTCACTGGCAAGAGAGCGGGAGGTCGAGGACCGTGATGAGACCGGGCTGCGCCCTCCCCACCCTCTCGACCGCGTGGACCGCCATGGCCACGGTCGCAGAGTCCCCGAAGACCCCCTTCTCGAACCTCAGTTTGATCACCGGGTCGCCGGTGACCTCGATTACGTCGAAATCGGCCGAGGTGGTGGTCATCTCGAGGTCGAGGCGTATGACGCAGTCCCCCGCCTTCCCCTCGGCGAACTGCCTCACCCCCATCACGTAGTCTTCGGACCCCAGGACAGGGAACGCCCCCTCGCTCGCCCCTTCGAGCTTCCGACCAAGCGAGAGGGCCACGAGGTGCGCCGATTCAACTAGCCCTATGTGGCCGATCCTCCCTTCGGCGAGCTCCTTCTCGAACCTCGCCCGACTGAGACCTACCCCCACCCTCATGTGGAGCTGCTGCCGCCTGCGGGAGACGTCGACGCTGCGGACTACGTGGATGCGGGTCGGGTTCTTGGACGCGGACGCGACCACCGCAGGGACCCAGTCCATGACGAACCCCGGGTTCACCCCCACTCCGACGAGGGACACCCCCTTCTCCTTCGCGATTGCGTCGAGTCTCCCTGCCTGGTCTCCCCCCGCGTGGCGGGGGTACACCATCTCCTCCGCGGTGGTGACCACGTCCAGACCTGCGGAAAGGAGGGCGGCTATGTCCCCCGCGACGTCTTCCACCCGCGACTTGGCCGCGAAGACCGCGACGTCGGAGTCGGCGAGGGGGGCAGACTGGACGGATTGGTGCACCCGCACCCCGATAGGGAGTCCTGTGAGTTCCGCTACTGTCTTCCCCGCTATGGCCGGGTCAGCGTCTATGACCCCTGTTATCGTGTGCCCCCTTTCGACGAGGTGCTTCAGGATCTCGGTGCCCACCGCGCCCATCCCGCACAGGACGACCCTGGCCAATCCCCCGAGGCGCAGCCAGGCGTTTAATAATGGATTCCCAAGCGTCCGTGGCCGGGCCCAATGACTTACTCCATCGTCGCCCGGGACGGAAAGACAGGCGAGATGGGCGTGGCGGTCCAGTCCCACTACTTCTCCGTCGGCTCCGTCGTCCCCTGGGCCAGGGCCGGAGTCGGGGCGGTGGCCACCCAGGCGAACGTCGACGTCCGCTACGGACCGCTTGGGCTCGGCCTGATGTCCGGGGGGAAGGCCGCACCTGAGGCGTTGAAGGCGCTCCTGAGCGTGGACTCCAAGGAAGAGGTGAGGCAGGTGGCCATGGTCGACTCGCGCGGGTCGGTCGGGGTGCACACGGGGGAGAAGTGCATTCCATGCGCAGGCCACGCGACGGGGGAGGGGTTCAGCTGCCAGGGGAACATAATGAAGAACGACAGGGTCTGGGGGGCGATGAAGAGGGCTTTCCAAAGGAGCTCGGGGTCCCCGCTCCCCGAGAGGCTCCTATCAGCGTTGGATGCAGCGCAAGCCGAAGGGGGAGACCTCAGGGGGAAGCAGTCAGCCGCCCTTCTCGTCGTCGCCCCCGACCTGAAGCCGAATGACTGGGAAGGGAGGCTGGTCGATCTCAGGATAGAGGACCACCCTGACCCCCTCGGGGAGCTCCGGAGACTCCTGAAGTATCAGCGCGGGTACAGGTGGGTCGACATGGGGGACGACCTGCTGAGCTCCAACAGGCTCGAAGAAGCGCTGGAGGCGTACGCGAAGGGGATGATGATGGTCCCTGAGGAGCTCGAGCTGAAGTACTGGGTGGCCGTCGGACTGTTGAGCTCGCGGAAGGACGTCAGGCGGGGCCTCCGCATGCTGAAGGAGGTCTGCTCGAAGGACAGCAACTGGGTGCAGGTGACCGAGGGGATAATCAGTGTCGGGAGGCCCTCGCTCGACCCATCGGTCCTCAGGGACGTCCGAAGTCCGCGCCCTCGAAGCGGCGGACGCCCTGGAGGATCCCCAGGAGGCGCTTCGAGTACTCGCTCCCGTCCGAGAGGTCTGTGATCGAGACCCCTCCGTGGCTCAGGTTGGCGTGCACTATCTTTCTCCCTCCCAGGTAGAGCGCTACGTGCCCCGTGAAGAACACGAGGTCCCCCCTCCTCGCGGCGTCGAACCCGTCCACAACCTCCCCCGCGTCCCTCTGCCACCCCGCGTTCCTCGGGAGCTCGATGCCAGAGTAACGGAACAGCCTCTGGGTGAACCCGGAGCAGTCGTAGCCGAAGTCCGAGGTCCCTCCCCAGAGATATGGGACTCCTAGGAAGTCCAAAGCGAGGCTCGCCGGGTCGGCCCCCCTGTCCACCGAGACGAGGAGCTTCCGGGGGACCTTGAAGCGTTTCGCCTCCCTCTCGCTCAGGTAGGAACCGAAAGGGAACTGGAGGCCGTCGGCGCGGTGCCTGGCCGCCGTCTTGTAGGCCCTGTCCCCTTCCAGGTCGCCTACGAGTGACTTTTGCACATACCCTTCGTATCCGTCCCTCCCGACCGCCTTGTAGTAGTCCTCCTCCGAACCCAGGGTCCTGACCTCCTCCCCGTAGATGAGCTGGGAGATCCTCTCGGACCTGAACTTCGGCTTCCTCCTCAAGTCGGCGACGCCGACCACTATCCCCTTCACGCGGGTTCGGCCCGCTGGGGAGTTTTAACCGTTAGCAGGCCTGGGCAACGGAGAAATAGAGACGGCCCGGGATGAATCGGATGGACAAAAGGAGGCCGCACTTGAACATCTCGCGGGCTTCGCTGAGGATCGGAGGGGTCGAAGCCAGGTCGCTGGCCGAGAAGTACGGGACGCCGCTGTACGTCACCGACGTCGGCAGGCTGGCTGAGAGGTTCAACGAGGCGAAGGCTGCGCTCTCGTCGAGATACGGAAACGTCCTGGTCGCGTTCGCCTACAAGTCCAACTCCACGCCCCCCGTGGTGGAGAGGCTCGCGAGGGAGGGAGCGGGCGCGACGGTGGTGTCAGTAGCCGGCATCGAGCTGGCGATCAGGCATGGGGTGTTTCCGGGGGACATCGTCCTGGACGGGCCCAGCAAGTCGAAGGAGGAGCTCTCGGCCGCCATCAAGGCAGGGGTGGGGATGATAAACGCGGAGTCGACGCAGGAGGCCAGGGACGTCGAGGCCCTGAGTCGCGCGCTCGGGTCCAAGGGGGTGCGCCTCGGGTTCAGGGTCAACTTCGGGATAGAGGCGGAGACCCACGCTGGGCTGGCCACCGGGGGGAGGGAGCACAAGTTCGGGGTCGCGAGGGACGAAGTGGTGAAGTTCTGCAGGGACGACCGCAGCCTCACGTTCGCCAGGGTAGCGGGACTGCACTCCCACATAGGGTCCCAGGTATCAGACGCAGGCGTCTTCAGGAGGCAGACGGAGGAGATGGTAAGCCTGGCGGGGGAGCTCGAGGCCCTGGGGACCGACGTGGAGGAGTTCAACCTAGGAGGAGGGCTCGGCGTCCCTTACAAGAAGGAGGACGGGGAGCTCTCGATCGGGGACTATGCCGACGCCACCGCGGGGGCCTTCGCCAGGTCCCGCTGGGCGGGGAGGGCCAGGCTGGTCTTCGAGCTGGGAAGGTGGGTGGTCGCCGACTCCACCATACTCCTCACGAGGGTGAACTACGTGAAGGCGGCGGGGAGGGTCCGCTGGGCCCTCGTCGACGCAGGGATGAACGACTTCATCAGGCCTTCTCTGTACGGGGCATATCACGAGATCGTCCCCGCATGGACCTCGACGGAGGGGCGGTCGGGTGCGGCTTACGACGTCGCGGGACCTGTATGCGAGTCGACCGACGTCTTCGGCAGAGGGAGGCGCCTCGGGGTCAGCCTGGCCCAGGGGGACTTGCTGGCCATACTCGACGCGGGCGCCTACGGATCCTCTATGTCGAGCACCTACAACATGAGGCCGCTCACCGCGGTTGCGACGGTGGAGGACGGCAGGAGCGCGCTCGCGTCCCCCCGCAGGTTCTGACCGGGGCCCGGGCGCTATACCTTCCCCGATACCTCGAAGTGGGTGACGCTTGGCTCGAGCTCCGCCAGGTATTCGCTGTCTCTCGTGAAGTACTTCGCCTTCTTGATGTCGTCCCCCGCGAACCTGCGTATGGACTCCTCGGAGTCCCACATCGAGACGAGGAGGAACTCGGTGTTGTCCCCCACGTCCCTGGTGAAGAGCCACGCCCCCAGGTTGCCCTTCGTATTCCTGATCTCCTCCATGCTCGTCACCCCCACGTAATGGATGAACTCTGCCCGCTTCGTCTTAGGGGTTACGCCGTGCCAGACCCTGGCGATTGACGGCTTCTCGCCCCGGCCAGCCGTCTCACTCCCCGCCACGCCTTCCAGTCCCCTTGCGGCGGCGTGCGCTGTTTCGCAAGGATGGAAGAATGGCTCCGCGTGAAGATATAGTTTTCGTGCGTGGAGTCCTGACCGCGCCCGCGGAAGCTCCGCTGGGTCCCTAAAAATAGAAGAAGGGTCCCAGACCTCTCGGTCCAGGACTTTCTCTATACGTTGACTGGCTGGTAGTAGATGAGGTTGTAGAATCCGCCGACGTACTGGTTATCGACTACACCATGTACGTAAGGCTGGACGAAGAAGAAGTTCGTTGGGAAGCCCGCGTTGGGCTGCCCTGCAGGAATCTCTGGGATTGGTGTGTAGATCCATATCTGGTTCTGCTGCGCCATCGCGTAGAGGGTGGTTGCACAGGACTGAGCCTGCGCTGTGGACGCCGGGAACTCGCACGCCAACGTTTCTGCGTTGACGGTAGAGTTGGTGAAGAACCCGTTGTACGGTGACGGGGTCATCAGTGGGAAGAACATTCCGAGGAATGGGTCGTTGAAGTCAGCGCCCCAGCCGACGAGCTGGACCGCTGGATATGTCTGAGGCTTGGAGTCGAGTATGTCGAGCTCCGTGGTCGTGGTCCCGAACGGCACCGCGGAGATGCCGAACTGGCTAAGAGAGTTCTGGATCACGGTCAGCGTGACCTCCAGAGACCCTACCAGAGGGACGGCGTAGTACAGCTTGAATGGCTGTAGCTGTACACCCTTGGCGTCACCTATGACGGTCCCGGCCGCGAGCGTTGTCCCGTTAGACAGCGTCAGCGGAGACGGGATGATCATGTAGGAGCCAGACTGCATGCCGAACTCCTGGAAGTAGTTGACGGCCGCGGTGGTGTTCTCCTGTGGTAGTGGGTAGTTCTGCGGGTTATAGTAGGCGTAGGCTGGCGTCAGCGGTCCGACGAAGTAGCCCGCATATGCGGTGCCGTTGAAGTAGTTGGGCTGGTTGAGCGCGGTGTAGTTGAGCGCTGCCGCCATACCCTGCCTGAAGCTGGTATAGTTGGTCGGAGCCTGGTATTGGTTGAACTGGGCGAAGAGCGCGAAGTCGTATGCGCCGATGCCCTGGAATATCTGGTTGAAGGAGAAGGTGGCTCTCACATCTGCCGGGAGCGCGTCATACATCGCGCTGTACAGGAACGGTGACTCAGCAGATAGCTGAGCCTTGTTGCTCCCGAAGTCACCCTCGGCCTGTGCGTTGGTGGAGAACGGCGCCATAACTACGGTGTCGATGCTGGCTGGTCTGGCGACCATCGGGATGTTCGTTGCTGACGACTTGCCCGCCCAGTAGTTGGGGGTCGCGGTCAGCACGACCGGGTTGTTCCCAGGCCCTACTGACGATACGACGTAAGGTCCGGTCCCGATTCCGCCGTGGGTGTCGAAGTATGCGTTGGCAGTGTTGTTGGCGACCCCTCCGTGGGCGTCGACGAACGCCGGCTCGACCACCTGCTGGCCGTCGAACCCTGCCCACAGCTGTGGACCGAAGGGCCCGAGGCTCCTCAGGTAGTTGGCGGTGAAGTATGTCGAGTTGGCCACGTACGCCTGCTCAGGATACTGCATTATAGCAGCCTGAGTGGAGTTCGAGGGGTTGAAGTTGCTGAGCATCTGGTTCAGCGCCTGCACTGCGAGGTTGACGGCGGCCGGCGTGTCAGCTGCGGTCTGGAGCCCTGTTACGGACTGGATGGCCATCCTCAGACCCCACGGGAATTGGTTGCCCATGGTGTTGTAGGAGTAGCTCCCAGATGCGAACTGGGCGCCCGCGGTCTCGTTGTAGGAGACCCCGTTCCAGTTGAACAGGCTGATGCCGGAAGGCGCGTTGATGTACTGGGTGCGCACGATCGAGAACCACTGGTCATAGGCAGTTGCGGGGGTCCCGTCGGAGAAGGTGACACCCGGCCTAATGTGGAAGACGTTCGTACAGCCACCGTTGGTGATCCAGTACTGGTCTGCGACCACAGGAACTATCTGTGTGCCGCTGTTACCGTTGTACATGACCAGGTTCTGGAACACTGCGTTGTTGTATGTGACATCCTGCGAGTAGAACCCTGCTGCTGGGTCGAGGTAGTCCGGCGGAGTCCCGATGGACTCGTCGGTGAGTAGGCTAGAGTTGGTCGGCCCATACTGGCCTGGGCCAGTGGTGGGCGGGGTAGAAGTGACAGGGTAGTTGAAGTTATTAGCCGTCGAGTTGGCGGTGTAGGTGAACGACTGCGTAGGAGGGACAGTCCCCGATATCGCAGAAGTGCACGAAGCTACCGTCAGGGGCGTCGGTGGGGCCGTCGAAGTCGAAGTCGAGGAACTCGAAGAACTGCTCGACGAGCTGCTCGAAGAGGTCGACAGGCTGCTTGAAGAAGTGGTCGTGACGCTGCTAGACGAAGTCGAGGTCGTCGAGGTCGTCGTCTTCGACGTCGATGACGTGAGGACGAAGTAGCCGGCGACGCCGGCGATGACAAGGATGACTACGATGATGGCGACTGTTGCTGTAGTACTAATTGCTTTTCGTTGACTTAGTAACATTCTCAGGCCCGAGAAGTCATATACGTTATATAAGAATTGTTAGCACATGAGACATATTCGCATTTTCTTGAAATAATCGCGAGATTTGTCCACCGTCTGCCATCCCCGGAGCCGAGGACGGTGACGGCCGCGACTGTGCGGCTAGGGATAAGCAGACAACGGGTGCGCCACGCCATGGGAGTTCAGAGGTGAAGGCGAAGGGGCGCGTCAGGAACGCCCTGAGACACGACCCCCACCCTACAGGCCAGGGGGGGCGCGATGAAGCGCGCAAGGTGCAGACCAAGGAAGGGGGGGAACGAGCCCTGGGGCGGCCCATCACCGGTTCTCTGTCCCCCCGGGGGCGACTTTCCAAGCTTGTGGTCGCCAAGTGGCCCTCACCCCTGCCATGCTGGAATGAGAAACATCCACCCGAGGGGAGGAATTCGCACACCAAATGCGAAAAAGGCCTACCCAAATTGAAAAGCCGTCCCCAGCCAGGACTCCGCCGCAGTGGCGCTACGTATGACAAAGATCGGAGTTGATAACAATCTATAAGAGCCCCAAGGGGCGGAGTGATGGCCCGCTGATAGTTGGACTCTCGGTTCATGCTCTTCGTCGCAAGACGGGCCGTGAACGCCTTCATAACAATCCTGATTATGATTGCGCTGATGTTCGCTATCATACACCTTGTCGCGCCTACGCCCGAGGACCTGGCTAGGCTCTACGTAGGCACGCACTTCACCGTCCCCGAGCTGGTTCAGATCGCCCATCGGATGGGCTTTTACCAGCCCATCTATGTCCAGTTCTTCAACTATGTGAACGGGTTCTTCCATGGGAACCTTGGCACCGATACCCAATATGGCATTCCTGAGATCTTGGTCATCGAAGAGTACTTCCCGGTCACCCTGAACATGGTGATCCTCGGGACGATACTCGGGGTCGTGATAGGGATATTCACCGGCGCCATCGCGGCATCCAACAGGAACACGGGGACGGATTACGGGATAAAGGCGATCTATCTCGGGACATGGGCGGCGCCCGTCTTCCTCGTGGGGGTGTTCCTGCAGTTGATCCTCGCTTACGAGTTGAACCTCCTGCCGACGGGCCAGGTAGCCAATCCTACCCTGGCGATCCCCGCCGCGGTCACGGGGCTCCCTCTCGTCGACGCGATCCTCGCGCACGATTGGGTCTACCTTTACAGCTACCTCAGGCACCTGGTACTCCCTGCCATCACCATAGCCGTGATAAGCTTCGGCGGGATCACCAGGCTCACCAGGGCGACGATGGTAGACGCCCTCGACAAGGACTACGTCAAGCTGGCTTACATGAAAGGGCTGCCGAAGCGGCAGGTGGTTTGGGGGACCGCGTTCAGGAACGCCATAATACCGATAATCACCCTGATGGCCCTTGCGTTCGCGTTCACGGTGGGCGGGGCGGTCGTCGTCGAAGACATCTTCTCCTACCACGGCATCGGCTTCTTCTTCGTGAACGCGGCGTACAACCTCGACTACCCAGCGATACTGGCCATCACAGTCATAATCGGCCTCGCGGTCATAATAGCCAACTTCATCGCAGACATACTCTACGGCGTGATGGATCCGAGAGTGAGGCTGACCTAGATGGAGAGCAAAGACACGAACAAAGCCGGGAGGTTCAGGCTGTTCAAGGGGAAGAGCCACACCACAAGCGTGTCCGTCCACAACGAGGCGGAGGTCCCACTCGGGGAGTCGTCGGGGCTGCGGTTCATAGCCGGGTTCATCAGGAGGGACAAGATCGCTCTAACAGGTGCGATAGGGATCGGGATTTTCTTCGTGTATGGGCTGATACAGGGGATAATCGAGATGGCGGCGGACTATACCCACAACCTCGCACTGAGCTACGTCCTGCTGCCGTCGAACCCCTTCCAGTTCAACTTCGCTCGGTCTCTGGGCGCACCCACCCTAGCCAACTTTCCGGTCGGCATCTTCGGGTACGACGAGACGGGGAGGAGCATCCTATCGAGGATCTTGTACGCTATACCGAAAGACGCCCTTGCTTCGGTCCTCATCGTCGTCTCGGCCATAGTGATAGGGATGTTCCTTGGGATATCGGCGGGGTACCTAGGCGGCTGGGCCGACGAGATCCTGATGAGGGTGACGGACGCGTTCCTCGCGTTCCCGCTTATCGTCTTCGCAATAGCCCTGTCATTGACTCTCGGAAACGGCTACGTGGTGGTCCTCGTCGCCCTGACGATCATCTGGTGGCCGACCTATGCGAGGTTCTTCAGGGCCCAGGCTCTGACCCTGAAGTCAAGGGGATACGTGGAGGCAGCGAGGCTCAGCGGGCTGTCCCCCTTCAGCATCATCGTAAGGCACATCTTCCCAAACGCCATCGACCCGATAGTGGCGATAGCTACCCTAGACTTCGGGAACGTAATCCTGACCTATTCTACCCTCGCGTTCTTGGGGATCGGGGTCCAGGTCGGCCAGCCAGAACTTGGTTCGATGGCAGCGTCGGGGCTCCAATATGTCCCCCGAGTGTGGTGGTACGCGCTCTTCCCGAGCATAGTGATCATGGCGATAGTGGTCTGCTACTCCTTGCTCGGCGACAGGATACAGGACATGGTTGGTGGGAGGCTTTCGTACTAGTTGCTGCTGGACGTCAAGGGACTGCGAGTAGCTTACCGTACGGTCTATGGAGACCTTGAAGCTGTAAGGTCGCTGGACTTCGCCGTCGAGAAGGGCGAGAGCGTGGCGATTGTCGGCGAGAGCGGCTGCGGGAAGTCGAGCCTCGGCCACGCCATAGTGAGGCTCCTCCCCCCCAACGCGACGTACGAGGGGGAAGTGTTGGTCGACGGGAAGGACGTATTCTCGTTGAAAGGGAGGAGGTTGAGGGAATACAGGGGGAGCGACGCGTTCATGATATTCCAGGACCCGCTGAACAGCCTCAACCCCGTGAAGCGCGTCGACAGGCAGATGCTCGAGGCCATCAGGACGCAGAAGATCATGCGCGACGAACCCTACGACGAAGAGGAGGCGACGAAGGTGGTGGTGGAGGGGCTCAAGGGGGTGAGGATGCCCGACCCCGAAGTCATCCTCAGAAGGTATCCCCACGAGCTCTCAGGGGGCCAGATACAGAGGGTGGTGATCGCCATGGCGCTCGTCATGAAGCCGAAGATCCTGATTGCGGACGAGCCGACTTCAGCCCTGGACGTCACCATCCAGGCCCAGGTGATGAAGCTGATCAAGGAACTGAAGGCCGAGTACGGGATGTCTGTCCTTTTCATCACCCACGACATGGCCGTGGCGTACACCGTGGCAGACAGGTTCCTGGTTATGTACGCAGGGGAGCTATCCGAGCTGGGACCGGTCGACAAGGTGGTGACAAGGCCCCTGCACCCCTACACCACGGCACTCGTCAACAGCATCCCCCACAAGTCGAAGAGGGAGGGCGACCTAGTCGCGATACCAGGGTCTCCCCCCAACATGCTGGCCCCTCCCAGCGGGTGCAGGTTCCACCCGAGGTGCCCGAAGGTCATGGACATATGTAACACGGTGAACCCTGGAGTCAAGCAGGTGGAGGACAGGCTCCTCAGGTGCCATCTCTATGACTGAGGCCGTCTTCAGCGCCAAGGGCCTCACGAAGTACTTCGAGGCCTCGAGGAGGGGGTTCATCGAGTCGCTGGTCTCGCGCCAGCCGAAGGCCTGGGTGAGGGCCGTCGACGAGATAGACTTCACGATACCCGCCGGCGAGGTACTGGCCCTGGTGGGCGAGAGCGGGAGCGGGAAGACAACCCTCGGGAGGATGCTGGCGACCCTCGAGACAGCGACCAAGGGGGACCTTTACTTCATGGGGGAGAAGGTCTCCAGGAAGGACTACAAGAGGATAAGGCGCCAGGTGCAGATGGTGTTCCAGAACCCTACGGACAGCATCGACCCCAGGATGTCCATCAAGGCGATAGTCACAGAGCCCCTCCACAGGTCCGACGCCGGGAAAACCTCGAAGGACGAGCAGTTCAACACGGCCCTGTCCCTGGTCGGGCTCGACGCCAAAACGTTCGCCCAGAGGAGGGTCCGAGACCTTTCGGGGGGGCAGAGGCAGAGGGTGGCCGTGGCCAGGGCGATCATCTCGAACCCGACGTTCATAGTCCTCGACGAACCGACCTCCGCTCTAGACGCGTCGGTCCAGGCCCAGGTCTTGAACCTCTTGACGCGGATTCACGACGAGCTCAAGCTCACCTACTTGTTCATCACCCACAACATAGCGGTCGCCCGCTATATCTCTGACAGGATAGCCGTGATGTATGCGGGGAAGGTCGTCGAACAAGGCCCGACAGAGGAAGTGATAACCAACCCCAAGCACCCCTACACCCAGGCCCTACTGAAGTCGGTCCCCACGCTCAGGACCCATGAGCTCGTCCCCCCGTCGGGGGAGGTCCCCAGCCTCGTCGGCCTGCCCTCCGGTTGCAGGTTCCACCCACGTTGCCCCTATGTCATGGACGTGTGCAAGGAGAAGGAGCCGCCGATGAGGAGGACGGGGGACGTGGACGCGGCCTGCTGGCTGTACTAATGACGAGCGTTGGAATCAGAAAGAAGGCTAAAGTCTAACGTAACGAAGAGCCTCATCAAGGGGACCGTCGCCCTCGCGGCCCTTTCGGTCTTCCTGAAGATTGACGCGAACACGCTCCCGGGTTACCTCCTCTTCATGGGGGTGTCTTACGCGCTCATCGGGGCGTACATGTACAACAAGGGGTACACTACGTACACCATAGGAGACACAGGGATAAGCATCAAGAAGCGCTTCGGACGCGAGCAACACGTCGCATACAGCAATATTCAGGGCTTCGGTTACTCTCAGGGGATGCTGGCCAGGCGCTTCAAGTGCGGGTCAGTCTTCGTGGAGCTGAAGCAGGGGAAGGGGAGCCACAGGTCCCCCGAAGGGCTCGGGGTGGTGATCCTCAAGGACGTCCCTGACCCTATCGGGCTGATCAAGGAGCTGGAAGACCTTATGGGTCCCTACGCCGCGGCGCCGACCGGGAGCGGCTAGACAAGCTCGAGCCGGCCTGCGTGCTCCTCTATGCTGTCGAGGAAGTCCCTGAAGGCGAAGATAGGGACCACGGCCCCGCCTTCCACGAACCTCTCCCCCGGGTCTACCGCTACCAGTACCACGGCCGCGATAGGACCCACAGGGTCGAGGCTGTCGTGCAGCCTCCTGGCCCTTCCGAGCTGCGCCCTCACCAGCCCGGCGAGCGCCCCCCTCCCCGACGCCCTGGCCCAGTGCTTGCAGTCCACCGCAAGGGAGGTCCTGTCCGAGACCCCGAGGACGTCGACCTGGGCCCTAGGGCGCCTCAGGTAGATGTTCTCCCTCACCCTGTACCCCTTGGCGCGGAGGATGCTGGAGCAGAACCTCTCGAAGTCCCTCCATGTGAGGTGCTTTGACACGGCCTCGATGCTCTCCCCCCTGGCGCAGAGGGCGAGCCCGGCGAGGTGCTCGTCTGTCTCTGGGGTGCCCACGAGGCCCAGGGTCGACGCTATGGAGGAGACAGCGTCTTCCGCCGCCTCGATGGAGCCTGTCCTCTTCACGAGACGGGCCAGGAGTGGGCCCATGTCCGACCTCGCCGCCGCCTCGGCATTTGAACCTGAGCGAGCATCCCACCCCTGGGGAGGGAGGGTTGCCACGAGTGTCTTAGGTCAGGGGTGAGGAGCGGAGGAGCCTGCATTCCTCGCTTGCCCCCCTTTCACATAGTTAGAGTATAGGTGCCAGGCGTTGACCACCACAAGGAGGACCGCTATCACCTGGAACCAGTCGAGGGTGGGAGGGCTGGTGAGCGAGACCCCGTTCCCGGTCATGGTGAAATACTGTACCAGAATCCCGTAGCTGAAAGAGGGGGTGTAGCTGCAGAGGCTGGCGCACGCGGTGTGCAGCGAAGCTGCGTAGTCGGCACGGACCGCCTGGTCCCGGACCACGAGGTAGGCGAGTGCCACGAGGACGACGTCGACCGCGAGCAGCTTCAGAGGAAGCCTTGCCACGGCTGACCTGCCCGGCTCAGGGCGGATAAAAACATCGGCGGATTCAGACATATAACTGGTAGCAGGCGGGGAGGGTCCATCTATGAAGGTGGCGTCGAAGAGCACCGTAGTCTACGTCGCGGCCGTGGTGCTCCTCCTCTTCTGGGCCTATTTCGTCCAGAATGACACGCGCCGGGTGGACGGCCACAGCATGCTCCCCACCCTCGAAGGAGGGGACCTCGTCGTCCTCCAGAGCGTCCCAATCAGCGACGTGCACGTGGGCGACATCATCGTCTACGGCGGGTCTTGCTCCGCCCTCGGGATATCTGTGGTCCACCGGGTGGTGGCGATCACCTCCGCTGGGCTGATCACCAAGGGGGACAACAACCCAGGGACAGACCAATCACTTGGGATAGCTACGGGGCCGATAACCCAGGGGTGCCTCGAGGGGGAAGTGGTCTTCGTGATCCCCTACGTAGAGCTGCTGGCATACTATGTCGACACATACGGGCTACCGCAGTGGTTGAACTACCTCCCGTCCATTCTGATCATATTGGTGGTCGTGGGCTCGCTACTCCTTCAGCCGGAGGAGAAGAAGGGCGAGGACGTGCGGGAACCTTAGAGACGGCCTCTGAGCGAGTTCGGCCCTCGGTTGATCCTAGCGTGGCGCCCTGGCGCGTATGATAGAGACCAATATACACCAAATCGCAGGCAACATTAGGCGGGAGTTGAAAGGGGAGCGGACCGGAAATTGAGTGACAGTCCAGATGCCGAATCGAGGATGGTCTTGTTCTATGGTTCCCCAAATATGACATAAGGTCTCGCTTGTTTCGCCGTGGGCCTCCCCACGTTGGTTACGGGGATTTTCAGGGGGCCCTTTTTGATTGACCGGAGCGGCTGTCCTTTCACTCGGTAAAGAGACGGTTCTTGGAAGTCGAGATGGAGAGGTGCACTTCGCTGATAGTGGGTGCTATTCAATCGTTTATCTCTCCTGTCGAGATATGGTTGCACACCCGCGAAGTTTGCACCTATAGCGAGAACCAAGGTTTTGACTCCTGTCGGCGATAACCTTTCCGAGAGGATGCTCATCTCTAACTCATTGGAGATGGGACATCTTGACTGCTCTGCCGCCTAAGTTACCAGTTCCCGTTCTCCCAAGTATTTATGCCCTTTATATATCGAAAGGATTCGCCCACCCGAGTTGCCACAGACAAAGGCAATCGTAAGCATCGAGAACGTAGTCGCGTCAGCGTCAATCAACCAAACAGTCGACCTCAACCTGATCACAAAGAACTTCGTCACAGTCGAATACCACCCCGACCAGTTCCCAGGCCTGGTCTTCAGGCTGAGGAACCCCAAGACTGCCACATTGATCTTCAGCTCAGGGAAGATGGTCTGCACCGGGGCCAAGTCCGAGGAGCAGGCCAGGAAGGCGGTCGAGGAAGTCGTCAGGCAGCTTAAGAAGGGGAAGATACCCATCAAGAACGAGGCGGTGGTGGAGATACAGAACATCGTAGCTTCAGCGAGCCTCGGAGGTAAGGTGCACCTCGAAGAGGCTGCAAGGGTCCTTCCGAAGTCGATGTACGAGCCAGAGCAGTTCCCTGGCCTGATCCACAGGATGGCTGACCCGAAGACCGTGATCCTGCTCTTCGCCTCGGGGAAGCTAGTCTGCACCGGGGCCAAGAAGGAGAGCGAGGTCTACCGAGCGGTCAACAACCTGCACGTGACGCTAGAAGAGAAGAACCTCATGGTCTACTGAGAGGTTCTCCTTCCCAATTTGTCTCCGGCTCAGAACACCTTCTCCATGTAGAGCAGGTCGTGGTACCTGCCATCGACCAGCAGCTCCTTCTGGGCCCTCATCTGGGCCACGAAGCCTTCTCTCTCATAGAGGCTGACGGCGGCGCTCATGTCAGGGTTGACGCTGAGCTGGACCTTGACGACCCCTCCGTGCTCCCTTATCCTTTCCAGGGCCGCCCTCAGCAGCTCCCTCCCTGCCCCCTTCCCTCGGGCGGTCCGGCGCACGTAGACGCCGTAGATGTGCGCTATGTGCCTCGTCTTCACCCTCTCGCTGACCGCGTAGGTGATCATGCCGACAGGCGACCCTTCCTCGAGGGCGAAGAGGACCGTCCTGATCCTTCGCCTCCACTCCTCCTCTGGCAGCGCCTGCTCTTCCTCGTAGGAGCTGCCGAAGGCGGCTGGCTCGTCCTGCAGCGACTCCAGGCGGAGGTCCCTGTACTCCCGCCACCTCTCCTCTGGGAGGGCGGATATTGTGACCAACTCAGCCCCTGCGGCGGACGGGCTGCTTCTTCCCTACTGACCGCGTGATTGCTTTCATGTTTTCGTCGGTGATCAGCTCCATAGAGTGGAGGAGGTCCGCTAGCTCGACCATGTCGGTCACTGCGTGGAGCGTTATCCCCCTCTTGCCGAGCCTCTCCCTGGCGCCTTCGAGCCTGTCCACGAGGACGACGGCCGAGGTGACCTCCCCTCCTTCGTCCTCCACAGCGTCGGCCGCGGCGAGGATTGTCTTTCCGGACGTCGCGATGTCGTCCACGACGACGACGTCCCAGCCGGGCCTCACCTCCCCCTCGACCAGCCTCTCGTTCTCGTGCTTCTCCATCCTGGTGTAGACCATCGGCTTCCCTAAGGCGACGGCCACTGGGGGCGCGTAGAGCAGCCCGGTCAACGGCACGGCGCAGATGGCGTCCGCTTTGGGAGCCTTCTTCGACGCCAACTCCGTCAGGGCCTCCACAGCCAGCCCGTAGGTCCCGGGGTAGCTCGCGATCCCCCTCAGGTTGACGTAGTAGGAGCTGTCCCTTCCGTCAGGGAGGGAGAAGGCGCCGAACTGCAGCGCCCCCGCCTTGACCAAGCCCTCGGCCAGCTCGCCGAGGCGACCGCTGCGTCTCTTCCAGGCCATGAGGGCACGCCCTACGCTTTTGCTTAAAAACTAACTCTGCGGGAACCTACATGGTTGCCTGAACTCTGGATCCCGTACGGCGGAGTGGAGACCCTGGTGACGATACAGGCGGAGAACCTCGGGTCGGTGTCGGAGCACCCCCTCGACGGAGCCGCCATGGACCTCGAGCGGGTCGCCGAGCTCGCGAAGGGCTCTGCCAGCGTTTTCGTCTGCGACGCGGCCCCGGCGACGCTGGAGGTCCTGAAGGGGATAGCCCCCCTTCTCGCGGGAGCGCCCGGCCTAGGGATCTACTCCCCTGCTCCCAAGCGCGTCGAGGGGAGCGTCCCCGACCTCAAAGGAAAGGTCACCACCCTCCCGCCCCCCATCCCCGCAGGGGGAGGGGAGGAGCCTGTCTACGCCACGGAGCTGACGTCTGCAGGCGCGAAGCTGTTCGTCGGGACCGCCAGGCCTGACCCTCTCTTCGGCCTAGTGGACGCCAGGGTGGAGGCATGCCTCTGGTGGGTCGCCGGGGCGAGGGCGACGGCCGCCCGCTCGCGGAAGGACATGGAACCTACCCCCTTCCAGAAGACCGCAGCCTACGACGCGGCCGAGGGCATCACCAGGGGGATCCCCGGGTCCAAGTTCCTGACGGTCGTCCCCCGAGGAGGCAAGCCCAGGACCGTGCTGGAAGACGCTCCCTTCGACGCGGTGAAGAACTCATTCGCGAAGACTCAGATGCAACAGGGGAAGGGGATAGTGATCGGGGCAGGGGGGCGCGGCTACGACGACACCCTCTCCTCCGCGCTCCGGGGGGTCTGGAACGTAATCGAGGGGGTCAGGAAGTCTGGCTCCATCCTCCTGATAGCCGAGTGCTCGGAGGGGATGGGGTCAACGGCGCTCGAGATGATGGTCACGGGGAGGCTGGGGGAGTGGGAGCGGAGGAGGGAGAGGTACGTAGACGGGATCGAGGAGGCGCACTACCTCAGCAGGCTGAAAGACGAGTATGATGTCCTCCTCCTTTCGGGGCTCCCAGAGACCTACGCCAGGTCGAAGCTGGGGCTGGCCACGGCCAGGGGGTCGGGGGAGGCAGTCGGTAGGCTCCTGAACAAGGTGGGGCGCTCGGGGAAGGTCAACGTCGTCCCGAGGTCACCCGAGTGCCAGGTTGAACTAGGGTAGAGGGATGGTCCCCACGTTGTGGGGGATGGGGAGGCACAGGAACGCGACTACGATCAGGCCGACCAGGAGCCAGCGCCTTGACCGCGAGAGACCCGACACTTCGTCCATCAGCTTAGGCTGGGACGGGCGTCCGACGAGGACAAGGCCAAGCAGGGCCACCCCCCAGTAGGTCGGGGTGTCTATGGCCAGCAGTGCGAGGACGCCAAGGTAAGCCGCCGCCCGTGACGCCCTGGAGGAGAGGGCGACGGTGGTGAGCATCCCCCCGTCATAGAACGCGAGGGGGAGGGAGCAGAGGAACACCAGGATAAAACCGACCGTGGCTCCGTCGGCAATCGGCGAAACAGCCACGTATCCAGACGGGACCGCGTGGACGAAAGGCGAGAGAACCGAGTAGACGCCCAGCTGGATCAGGTTGGGGTTGACGGTCACGGTCGTGTTTGCGAGGGTTGTGCTCGAGAACGGGACGGCAGACTGCACGGAGGTCACCGTGCCGACGGCGAAGAGGAGGATCGTGAGCCCGAGCATTGCCAGCGGCCCGGCGATCACGGTGTCGAAGAGGCTGTCGCGGTTGAGGGCCGGGGCGCGCTGGGACGACGCGAACCCCCATGACGGGGTGAAGGGGGGGAGGATAGGGATGCCGGGGACGAGGTAGCTACTGGCGTGCCCCGCGTCCCTTGTCCGAGCGACGAGCCGCTGGCCGAGCTCGTGGGCGCCCAGGATGACCGCCATCGTCGCGCCGTAGGCGAAGAAAGAGACATACGGCGAGATGTCCGGGATGAGGGCCTGGTAGACCTCCTGCTGCAGCAGGGCGGAGAAGACGAGCGCGGCGAGCGTGAAGAAGAGGAGGAGCGCGGGGAGGCGCGACAGCTTCCGCGTGCCCTGGTCTGCCTTCCTGAGGACCAGGACGCACTCCTCGGCGGTACCGGTCAGCTCGGGCCTGAAGCCAAGAGCCGCCGCCTTCCCCTTTAACTCCATGAAATTACGCTTCGTGGAGCCGTCGTAGGCGACCTGGAACTCGAGCTCACCGTCAGGTAGGACGAAGTGCTGCTTGACCTCGAAGAGGCCTCGGACTATTCGCTCCGCGTCTTCGGTGTTGGAGGACAAGCAGAGCCCCCGCCCGACCGTTCCGATAATAAAGACATTAGCGCGGCCTGCCCGGCCAAGAGTCATCGGCGCAGTCGGCGATCTGCGGGCAAGCTCGCCTTCGGGTATCCAGATTCGCAGACAGGGCTAACCCGCCGAGGCCACGGCTCTCTTACTCGGCTTCATGATGACACCCCCGGCGCACGCTAGTGGGACCCTCCGAGCTCCGGCATGGCTGGGGGACGGGCCACTCTTTCCCCCGAGAGGAGCGACGAGCATTTGTGCCGGCCAGGAAGCTTTAATCGGCCGTGGTCGGCGAGTTCCACTGGCTTGCAGAAGGCCGTGGTTGCGAGGGTCGGAGAGTACGAGATAAGGCGGTGTGACAGGTGCGACGTCCCCGCGGTCATACAGATCAACGAGGAGGCGCTCCCGGAGCACTACTCCGATTACTTCTACTATGACATCCTAGCCGAGTTCCCCGAGTCCTTCCTGGTGGCAGAGATAGACGGAGGGGTGATCGGGTACGTCATGGGCCGGATGGAGTATGGGTTCTCTCACATTCGGAAGCTGGGGCTCGCGAGGAAGGGGCACATCGTTTCCGTCGCCGTGAAGGAACCGCATCGAGGGAAGGGGGTGGGCTCCCTTTTGGTGAAGACGGCCCATGAGGCCATGGCCGCGAGGGGAGGGACGGAGTGCTACCTGGAGGTCCGCGTCTCTAACGCCGAGGCAATCAACCTCTACCAGCGGCTCGGCTACAAGACATCGGGGCGGATGGAGGGGTACTACAAGGACGGGGAGGCCGCCCTCGTCATGGTCACCCCGCTGGAGAAATGAGGAGCGCCCCCTTCCTTGGGCTGGCAGAGACCCTTGAGAGGGTCAAGGGGACGAGCAGCAAGAAGGAGAAGGTCGCGTTGCTGTCTTCGTATCTCAGGGGGCTCGGGGCGGAGGACGCTACAGTCGCCGCGAGGGTAGCGTCTGGGAGGGCGTCCGAGCGCGGGAGCAAGGACGAGGCGCAGGTGGGGTACTCCACCCTCCTGGGGGTGCTGCGGGAGGTCACGGGCGCCACGGAAGGGGACGTCTCGAGGTCATATCTGAATCACGGCGACCTCGGAGAGGTGGCGGAGGACCTCCTGGCGAATAAGAAGGCTCAACCCCTCTTCGCCGAAGAGCTGACGCTCGGCGACCTCGATGCGGGGTTCTCGAGGCTGCGCTCGGCCAAGGGCGAAGGCTCAGCGTCGGCCAAGAAGAGGATAGTGAAGTCGCTCCTCCTTGCCGCCACCCCCCTAGAGGGGAAGTATCTGGTGAAAGCGCTCACGGGCGAGATGAGGACAGGGCTGGTCACCGGCCTCCTCGAGGAAGCGATAGGGGCGGCCTACGGGCTGTCCAAGGAGGAAGCGGCCAGGGCCCACATGGTCCTGGGGGACGTAGGGGCTTTCGCAGGGAGGGCGGCGGCCGGGACCGCGGCTTCGGTCAGGATCGAGCCATTCAGGCCGGTCAACTTCATGCTCGCCGAGCCGTTCGCCACCGCCCGCGGAATATCGGAACACTTCGCGAGGACCGTGTACGCCGAGTACAAGTACGACGGGGTCAGGGCCCAAGTCCATCGGGCCGGGGGGGAGGTCAGGATATACTCCAGGAGGCTCGAGGACATCACGTCGAGCTTCCCTGAGATCGTCGAGTCTTTCCGCGGAGGGGCGGGAGAATTCATTCTCGACGGCGAGGCGGTCCCCTTCGCGGACGGCCGCCCTCTCCCGTTCCAGCTCCTGCAGAGGCGGCTCAGGAGGATGGAGGATTTCGAGGAAGCGGCTAGGAGGGCTCCTGTCACCTACTTCGCCTTCGACATACTCTTCAGCGGAGGGGAGGAGACGGTCCACCTGCCCCTCTCCCAGAGGCGGAGGATCCTGCGGGAGGTGGTCGCGGGGACTCCGGCGCGCCTGGCCGAGACGTCCGACGTCAAGAGCGAAGAAGAGGTGCAGGCTGCGTTCAGGCGCAGCCGGGAGCTAGGGTATGAAGGGCTCGTCGTGAAGGACCCGGAGGAGCCCTACGCCATGGGGAAGAGGGGGTCAGGGTGGGCGAAGCTGAAGGAGGAGCTCGACACCCTGGACGCTGTCATAGTCGCGGCCGAGTACGGCCATGGGAAGAGGGCAGGGGTCATTTCTGACTACACCTTCGCGGTGAGGGACGGTGGCGAGCTGAAGACGGTCGGCAAGGCGTACAGCGGCCTGACCGACAAGGAGATTCAGGAGATGACGCGCAGACTGAAGGAGATCACCCTGGAGGACTTCGGGTACCGGCGGACCGTGAGAGCCGAGATCGTCGTGGAAGTCGCCTTCGACAGCGTCCAGCGCAGCGACAGGCACGACTCAGGGTACGCGCTCAGGTTCCCCAGGATAAAGAGGATAAGGACGGACAAGGGTCCCTCTGATATAGACGACATCGGGAAGGTCGAGAGGATCTTCAGAGGTCAGAAGCTGAAGGTGGACGAGGTCTAGGGCGGGCTCTGCTCCTTATATCCGCTACTCCCCCTGGGAGGACGGTTGTACGCGGAGCTCCTCATAGCGGCCTCCTTCGCGCTCGCCGCTTACCAGGACGTAAAGGACAGGGCGGTGAGCGACCTCGTCTGGATCCCGGCCGCGGCCGCGGTGGCCCTGACGCTCTATTCCTTCTTCGTCGCTGGGGGGGCGGGCCTGGGGTTCTACCTCGTGAAGCTCGTGTTGATCGGGGGGCTGGCGCTCGGATTCGCTTTCTTCGGGGGGATCGGCCAGGCCGACGGGATCGCCATCGCGGTGGTAGCCTCGGACCCCTACCCCCTCTCCCCGCTGGCGCCACTGATCGGGGCGGCCGTGGTCGCGGCCGCTCACATATCGTACGAGTTCGCAAGAGGTAACGCAGGGAGGCGGAAGACTGTCCCGATGGAGCAGTTCCTTAGAGAGCAGAGGTGGATCCCAAAGGCCATCGTCTCGGGTGGGGTCAGGACAGAGGTGAGCAGGGACGTCAACGTCGCCAGGGACGAAGTGGAGGCGTCGGGGAAGTCTGACGCGGCGGTGGAGGTGACCTACGGGGTCCCCACTGTAGCCTACCTCGCTATCGGGTTCGTCGCCTACGTCGCCTACATGCTGCTGTTCAATTACGCCGCGTTCGCCGCCCTGCCTTAGGCCCCGCCCACAGGTTAAATCTGCAGCGCGAAGAGCCGGGGCGCCTATGATGTTCGTAGCGTTCGAAGGGTTCTCTGGGACCGGCAAGACTTCACTCGCGATGAGGATGGAGGAGATGGGGTGGCTGAGGCTCCAGGAGTCGGCGCACGCCGTGGATCGGCGCGTCCCTGTAGCTGACAGGGCCGACACCGCCGCGGACTTCAGCCTGCTGGGGGCCACGATGGGATACGCCTCGATAATATCGAGCCAGCGAGAGAAGAGGAACATCGTCTCCGAAGGTTACCTGATATCTGACCTCGCGTACGCCAAGATCAGGTTTGAGCTGGGGAAGAGCGCCGCATACCCCTTGATGCTTTCGATGGTGAAAGGTATCCTCTCCGAGCCCAGGCTCAGGCCCGACCTGTACATACTCCTGAAAGCAGGGGACGAGACGATAAACAGCAGGCAGCTGAAGAAGGACGATCGGGAGAGGAACCCCACGGAGTTCTTCAGGACTAGGTACTACACGGCGCTCGCCGAGATCCATGCGGAGCTGGGCGAGGACGCGCTAGAGAAGGTGGAGACAGACTCTGACCTGGATGCGACGCTCAAGGAAATCGTCGGCATCATCGGGAAGCGCAAAGTGAGCTCTGCATGAACACGAAGGAGTGGGAAGCGTTCCTGCTCGGGGCGACCGAAGAAGTCCGGAGGCGTTTGTCCCCCCTCGCTTCCAGGGGAGGTCGCGGCAGGACGGTAGGGGTCGGCGCGGCCGGGGACCGGACCATCTACGCCGACCGGCTCGCGGAGGACACCCTGCTGGACGAGTTGCGGAAGGTGGGGGGAGTAAAGGTGTTGAGCGAAGAGGCGGGGGACGCCGGGGAGGCCGAAGGCGGCACCCTGGCGGTGGTGGACCCGCTTGACGGATCGTCGAACTTCGAGCGCGGCATACCGTTCTTCTGTACATCGGTGGCGGTCGTCGAAGCGGGGACGCTCGACTCGGTGACTGTGGGTGTTGTCAGAGACCTAGTGACAGGCGATGTATACTCTGCACGGAGAGGAGGGGGAGCGAGAAAGAACGGCAGAGCGATCAGGACGAGCAAGGCGGCCGAGGTCGCCGAGGCGGTGGTGGGGGTAGACCTGAGCAGAGGCCCGCCGGGGCTGGCTGAAGGGCTCGCCCCCCTGCTCGGCAGGGTGAAGAGACAGGTGCACCTGGGAGCCAACGCGTTGGAGATGTGCTACCTCGCGGAGGGGAAGACGGACGCCTTCGTCGACCTGAGAGGGACGATGAGGATAACCGACTTCGCCGCAGCCTACCTGATCGCAGCCGAAGCTGGGGCAGTCGTCACCGACGGCTTAGGCGGGAAGCTCTCCCCGGAGTTCGACCTCGCGCACAGGTTCAGCTTCGTGGCGTCGGCGAACCCCGCCGTCCATCGGGAGATCCTGAGACTTTGCCGTGGATGGGTTTCAGCGGTGGAAACGCGCCCGAAAACCTAGCCAAGCTCGCGAAAGAGAACGCCTCTTTGCCAGAGACGCGCCCCTGAACAGGGGCCGGGAGGGCTGGGGACTTGCCGGGGCCGCCGAGGGGCTGGGGGAGCTCCGGCCTCCCGACGGCCGGATGGCGTCATCCGTGGCGCGCGAGCGCCTTGACCGCCCTCGTCACCAGCAGCCTCTTCTGAGACCTGTTCACGTACGTAGCGACGTCCAAACGCCTTACCCCTCTCCGGTCGAGATACCCCCTGAGCATCTGGAGCCCCTGCCTCGGTGAGCGAGCCGTGAGGGCGACACTCCTCCCCAGCGCGTAGGGCCAAAAGTATCCCAGGGCGTACATCCCTCTCCCGTAGAGCAGGCCTTTTGAGATGGAGGTGGGTCTGGAGATGACGCTCGCGATGTCTGAGAACGACCTGGTGGAGTAGCCAGACGCCTGCGCCTTCAGATACAACCAGCTCTCCCAGCCATACTCCAGGGGAAACCGCATCGTGTTCGCGTCCCTCCAGAAGCCAACCCTGATCACCATCCCCGACCCCCTGGGGGACGACTCGGCCGACCTCTCCCCGACGACGCAGCCGCTCGCCACCGCCAGACGGGGATCCTCCAGCATTCGTCCTATCACGGCGGCCAGATACCCCGGGGGGAGCGAGTGGTCTCCGTCGAGCTTCATGACGAAGTCTAGCGGCGCCTTCCATCTCGCCAGGACGCCGAGCCCGCGGTTGAGGACCCGGGCCAGCTCAGGCCGGCCCACGTAGCTCTCTTCATGGGGCTCGAGATGGACCACCTCCAAGTCGAAGGAGTAACTCCCTCTGGCGGCGTCAAGGAACCCGCCGGTCCCGTCCGTCGACCCGTCGTCCACCACGACCACCACCGAGGGCCTCAACGACTGGGCCTCTAGCGACGCGAGGGCCCTCCCCAACCCCCTCTCGTTTCTGACCGCCATGAAGACACCCACTGTCGCACCGTCACCCCGGTCACCTGCGCCCTGGTCGCGTTGCACTCGGCGCGACTATTCGACAATCATAATAAAGTCCACCAGGGGCTGCGACCAAGAGAAGCTTGGCTGGCCCATCGAAGGAAGGGAACCTCGCGGAGACGCTCAACTTCCCGGCGGGGGCGCTCGCGCGGGGCCTGGAGGGGGGGAAGGTGAAGGTCACTGTTGTGGGACTCGGGAGGATCGGCCTCCCCACCGCCGCGCTCTTCGCCGAGTCAGGGGCGAGAGTCACGGGCTTCGACGTGGACCCCACGGTGGTCGACGAGACCAACGCAGGGAGGTGCAAGTTCGTAGACGAGCCGGGGCTAGGGGACCTGGTGAAGAAGCACGCCGTGGGCCGCACCCTAAGGGCGACCACCTCCCCAGACGACGCCTTTGACTCGGACTTCATCGTCATCTGCGTCCCGACCCCCGTCGACCAGGGGAAGACGCCAGACTACTCCGCGGTCAGGCGCGCCGCCGAGGAAATCGGGGTGCGGCTCAAGAGGGGGACGGTGGTGGTCACGGAGAGCACCGTAGGACCGGGGGTTGTGGAAGGGATGATAGGCCCCATCCTGGAGTCGAAGTCTGGCCTGGAGGCCACCTCAGAGTTCGGCCTGGCGGCGTGCCCTGAGAGGTCTGACCCTGGCAAGATACTCAAGGACATGAGGTCGCTCCCCAGGATAATAGGAGCTACCGGGCCCGGGTGCGCCGCGGCCGTCGTGGAGCTCTACAGGCGCGCCCTGGGAGTCGAACCCATCCGCGTGTCGTCCCCGCGGACGGCGAACGCGGTCAAGCTGACCGAGAACATATTCAGGGACGTGAACATAGCCCTCTCCAACGAATTCGCCATACTCTTCGAGGGCCTTGGCATTGACGCGATGGAGGTGATAGACGCGTGCGCGACGAAATACAATTTCGTCCCACACTATCCGGGCATCGGGGTCGGGGGCCCTTGCCTCCCGAGTAACTCATACTACATGATCGCAGAGGCCATGAAAGATGGGAGCATCCCCTATCTTGTGAGGATGGCCCGGGAGATAAACGACAGGATGCCCGAGCACGTCGTTGAGCTGACTTCGCAGGCGCTGAACGCGGTGGGGAAGACGGTGAAGGGGTCCAAAGTGACCGTGCTTGGGGTCGCGTACAAGCCAGACGTAAGGGACGTGCAGCTCACACCGGTCGAGAAGGCGATAAGGAGGCTGACCGCGATGGGGGCGAAGCTCTCTGTTTACGACCCGATGTACAGGGGAGAGACGGTTATGGGGATGAAGGTGGCAGAAAGC
This sequence comes from Nitrososphaerota archaeon, assembly GCA_027339745.1. Taxonomy (GTDB): domain Archaea; phylum Thermoproteota; class Nitrososphaeria; order Nitrososphaerales; family Gagatemarchaeaceae; genus UBA183. The sequence goes on from DAHWNW010000001.1 coordinate 68,528, forward strand.
GCCCTGGAGGCCGCGGCTGGGGCAGACTGCCTGCTGCTGGCGACGGCGCACACGGAGTTCAAGAAGCTCGACCTGAAGGCGCTGTCGAAGGCCATGAACAAGGCCGCCGCCTTCGTAGACGGCAGGGACGCAGTCGTCCCCTCCTCGGCGACGAGCGCGGGGTTCTTCTACTGCGGGGTCGGACGGAGCCTCGTGCCCCCGGAGAGGCGAGAGCCCACGGAGGCGCCGAACGACACCGCGGGGGCGGGAGTCAGACGGCGAGCCCCCTGGCCGCGGCCCTGACCTTCTCCTTCCCCCCTTCGACGAACTGCTCGTGCCAGACGTGGAACGCGTAGACGTGCCAGAGGAGGGACAAGGTGCTATAGGACCCCCCAGCGGCCGGCATCAGCCTCTTCAGGGCGTCCACGTCGAAGTACTTCTTCACCGCCTGGGACCCTGACACGACCCTCCTTATCTCCTCGCCGAACTCCCCCGGCCACCACTTCACTATGTTGAGGCTGAAGCCGTGCTTCGGCTTCCTGAAGCAAAACTCCGGAAGCACCCCCGCCATGGCCCTCCGGAGCGTCATCTTCCCCTCGCCATGGCCGTAGTTGTAGCGGTAAGGGACAGGGAGCATCAGGTCGAGCAGCTGGTTGTCGAGGAGTGGGACCCTCACCTCGAGGGAGTGGGCCATCGACGTCGCGTCCTCGACCGCGAGGAAGTCGTCAGGCAGCTTGGTCCCAAACTCAGCGGAGGTCGCCTGCTGCACGAAGTCGGCGCCGGCGTCGCCGAAGTAAGAGCTGCGCATCCTTTCGGTCAGGCGGTCCCTGAATTCGGTTATCGGCGCGGAGAAGACGGTGTCGTCCAGAGTCCCGTACACAGGGGACACCACGGTGAGGTATGAGTGGGCCCTGTCGTTGACTTTGGCCAGAAGCGCCTTCCTCCTCCCGGTCGCGAGGGCCGACAACATCGAAGCGCCTGGGACCTTCATCATCTGCTGGGCCTTCCGGAAGGCGGTGAACCTCGCGGAGGTCGGGTATCCGAAGAAGAGCTCGTCCCCGCCGATCCCGCTCAGGCAGACCTTCGCGTACCTGCTGGCGAACTCGTCGATGAACCAGTAGTAGGTGTTGAGCTTCGGCTGCTCTGAGTGCCATATCATCTCCGGGTACAGGTCCAGGGCGGCTCTGTCAGAGATGACGAGCTCATGGTGGTCCGTTCCGAAATGGTCGGCGACGCGCCGCGCGTCGGCAAGCTCGTCGTCATCGTGCCCGAAGCCGAGGCAGAAGGTCTTCAGAGCGCGCGGGTAGTGCTTCGAGGCGAAGGCGACCACCGTCGAGCTGTCCAGCCCCCCGGACAGGAAGGAGGTCACTTCGACGTCAGAGACAAGCTGCCGCTTCACCGACTGCTCGAGAGCGTCGCGGACCGCCTCAGCGGTCGGGACCGGGCCCGCGCTCACTGCAGGGGGGCGCCAGTAGGGCGTGACGGCGCCGGTGCTGGAGTCGAAGTACGAGCCTGGCTGGACCTTGTAGACCCCGGAGAAGAGGGTGAGCTCGAACGGGACGTAGTAGAGGGACACCAGGTAGTACAACCCTTCCCTGCTCACCCCTGCTTCAACGTCAGGGTGGGCAAGGAGGCCCTTGACCTCGCTGCAGAACGCGAAGTCCCCCGTCCGCGTCTTGGTGTAGTAGAGCGGCTTCACCCCGACGCGGTCCCTCGCGAGGACCAGCCTCCTTTCCTTGACGTCCCATAGGGCAACGGCGAAGATCCCGTCCAGCATGGCGAACACCCCCGTCCCGTACTCTTCGAAGCCGTGGAGTATCGCCTCCGTGTCGGACCTCGTCCTGAAGCGGTGGCCCTTCGCCTCCAGGACCGCCCTCATCTCGGCGAAGTTGTAGATTTCGCCGTTGAAGACTATGGAGAGGGACTCGTCCTCGTTGAAGATCGGCTGGTGACCGCCCTCGACGTCGATTATGCTCAGGCGGTTCGAGAAGATCGCGACTCCTCGGTCTACGTACTCGCCGTAATCGTCCGGACCACGGTGCTTCGTAAGGGCGGACATGGCCCTGAGGAGCTCCTTCGTGGCCTGTCCCCCTACGCACCCGCCTATGCCGCACAAAGGAAAGACCTTGCGAGCCGTGCTTCAGGAGTACTAAAGGATGAGCAGAAGAAGCGCCCCGACGAAGACGCGGAGCGACAATCAGCTTAAAACTCGGCCCGAGCATCTGGCCGGGAAGCATGAGAAAGGCGGCATGGGCCAAGGCGAACAGGTCGCTTCCGTGGAGGCGCAGGGGTGCAGCCGCCCCGGGACCGTGGCCGCCCATCCCCCCGGTCGACGGAGCGCGGCCCTCCGCCCGGCCAGGCGGGCGCCCGAATTGAGGATCGACGTCTGCGTCCCCTCGCTGAGGCCGCTGCCGGGCGAGTTTACGCGCCACCTGGAAGAGGTCATCCCTGTCAACAGGATTGTGGTTGACTCCACGAAGGGGCGGGGGCGGTCGAGGCAGAAGCTCGTGGACCAGGTCGAGACCGAGTTCTTCGCCTTCATCGACACCGACGTCATCCTGATGCCGAACTGGTTCGGTGACGTCACCTCCGCGATGACTGACAGGACAGGGGCGGTTGAAGGGAGGCAGTCCGCCGACACCGGGAACAGGGATGCAGACCATGTCCTTTCCGCGATGGGCTCGCTCAACAGGGCGCTAGGGAGGGAGGGGCCCCTCGACACCATAGACAGGGCGTTCACAGGGGCGACCCTGGTCCGGACAGCCGCAGTGCGGGGGATCAGGTTCCCCAACATACACTACTACGAAGACGAGTACATGCGCCTGTACATAGAGAAGAACGGGTACAAGTGGATAAGGACGCCAGGGGAGAACTACGTGCACAGGCTGTCCGGGCGGGACATGGCGGCCGAGACGTACGAGAGCGCGAAGTGCGGATACCTGCTGGGGCTGCTCACCCCAGCCGACCAGCTCAAAAGGCTCCTCCTCCAGGAGCCGTTCAAGGCCGCCTATATCCTCGCCAGGTCCGGAGACGTCGCGGCCGCCAGGCAGCTCATGAAGCGGAGGATAGATTCGACCAGGGGCGTCCTGCACGCCTACGTGCAGCACCTCAGCCTTGACGGCGCAGGATACGCCACCGAGAGCTAGCGAAGGCCCACCTCGGCCGGGGCCGCCGCTCGGGACGCGCCTGGCTGGAGACCCGGCGGCGGGCCAGAAGAAACGTTTCTAAAGCGTCGTGCCAACTCGTGCCACTGCCGTGACCGGAGCCGCCTCGGACTGGAAGCCCAACCTGTTCGTCCCAGGCTTCCCGAAGTGTGGCACGACCGCGCTATGCGACTACCTGAAGCAGAACCCCGAGGTGTACGTGATGAGCCCGAAGGAGCCGAACACTCTGGTAGAAGGCGAGAGGATGCCCCGGTGGGGGCCGAGACAGGTCAGACTGATGCGGCCGTATTATCCGATCCTGGACTTCAAAGCGTACAAGAGGCAGTTCGAACGGCACCGGGACGTCCGATACAGGGCCGAAGGGTCCCAGAACTACATCTTCCCCCCTCGGTTTCCGGCGAAGCTGAAGAGCTTCTCCCCCGACGCGAAGCTCCTCTTCATGATACGGGAGCAGAAGAGCAGGCTCGTCAGCATGTACTACTTCCTCTACACAGAGCATGGAGAACCGGACTTCATCAGGTGGGCGAGCGAACGCCTTGAGCCGGAGGTCGACAAGTTTCTCTTTCGGAGGAAGCTCGCTAGCTTCCACGCCCTCTTCGGAGACGCCATGAGGGTGATCCGAAACGAGGCACTGGAGCGGTCCCCTCAACCGACGATGGACGAGGTGTTCGAGTTCCTTGGCGTAGCCAAGGTCAAGGTGGACAGGGTCAGCTCGAAGGTGGGGGAGCTGAAGTCGCTGAGTCCGACGCAGAGGGCCGCTCGGTCGAAGCGCGCCCGGTTCGTCCGGGACGTCCGCCTGCCTGCCACCTACCTTTGGAACGTCGCCGACCCTGGACGGAGCTCTCCGGCTCTGAACCGCCTTTTCCAGCTACACCCGCTGAGGAGGATGATGAGAGGGGAGAGCGAGCAGAGGAGCAACCCTGTAGCCCGCCGAGTCGACGGGCTCCCTGAAGAGGGCAAGATCCCGCCGGGGCTGGCGGAGAAGCTCGACGAAGACTACGCCGAGACCGTCGGATTCTGCAGGGACAGGCACCTGCTCTTGGCGGACGGCGGTCGCGACTGAAGGGGCTGGAAGGCAGACGAGCGCCTCTTGGCGGAGCCGGGGGTTTAGGGGAGCGGATGAAGGGCCCGCCCGCCGGAGCCTTCGATTCACGCAGCGGTACGACTGAGGGCGCCGGCCAGAGACGCCGCATGCGCAGAGCCGGAAAACGTTTTCAAAGGCGTGGCGCCATCGTGCCTGCTGGATTGAACAGGAGCGCCTGAGAGATGGGCCAGGACTGGAAGCCCAACCTGTTCGTCCCAGGCTTCCCGAAGTGTGGCACGACCGCGCTATGCGACTACCTGAAGCAGAACCCCGAGGTGTACGTGATGAGCCCGAAGGAGCCGAACACTCTGGCGATAGGCATCGACCTCCCGGCATGGGCCAGGGACCACCATCAGCTGAAGAGGCCGTACTTCACCTACCTTGACATGGACCAGTACCGCGGGCAGCTCGAAAGGAGGGGAGGGTTCAGATTCCGGGTCGACGGGAGCCAATCATACATATGGCCCCCTGAGTTCCCGCAGCGGCTTTGGCGGTTCGCTCCAGGGGCGAAGCTCCTGTTCATGATAAGGGAGCAGAAGGAAAGGCTGCTGAGTCTCTACTTTCATGGCTTCACCTATCACCTTGAAGCGGACTTCGGCCGCTGGATAGAAAGGAGGTTCAGGCCGCAGGCCCGCCCCTTCTTCTTCAAGGAGATGCTGACTTCTTACCATCAGCTGTTCGGAGACGCCGTGAGGGTGGTGGACAACGGGTCCCTTTCGGACCGTCCGACTCAGGTGATGCGCGAAGTGTTCGAGTTCCTCGGCGTGGGGGAGGCGGAGGTCGAGCCGCTGCGCTCGAACATGGGGAAGCTGAAGTCACTAGACGAGGGAGAGCGGAGGACCGCAGCGCCATATCTCAGGCTCACCAGGACGGTGATGGCCCCGGCCAAGTACTTCCTCAACTTGGCGGATCCTGAGGGGAAGGCGCCGCTCCGGAAAGCCCTCGGGGAGCTCAACCCGCTGAGGAGGATTGGAGGATACCAGACGAGCCCAGGGAAGGCGAGGGGACCTGCGACAGGCGGCGCAGCGGCGACGGGGAAAATCCCGGCGGACCTTGCTTCCCAGCTGGACGACGACTACGCAGCCACCCTGGAGTACTGCAGGGCGGAACACCTCTTGTTGGGAGCCGGCGGGTGAGCGCTCGCTCCGAGCCGGGCGGCTCGACCGCGGGACGGGTGGTTCGGCCCGGATGCGCTCGGGCTAACTGTAGACGATTCGTGGGATCCTCGCTATGCGCTCTCGGGAACGCTTGTCCACAGAAGCGAGGAGGCCGAAATAGGCGCACATCCCCAGAGCCACCAGCAAGATGAGCCTGAACCCATAGTCGATGGTCGGCATCCCGGCGGCCAGGAAGTATGGGACGGCCAGTCTGATCACGACGGCCATGAAGACGGCCGACCCCGAGTAGTAGACCAGAGGCTTCATCGTGCCTGCGAAGGGCGCCAGGCCAAGTCTTCTGAGCTTGATGGACGCGAAAGCCGCGAGAAGGACGAGCTGATCCAGCGCCCACAGCGTTATGATGAACGGGTACGAGTATCCCAACCCTCCCCCCACGTATACTATAGCCACCACGCTCGCGATATAGGAGACGCCGTACACCAAGTTGACCGACGGGACGAAGAAGAGCGACCCCCTCAGAAGGTTCCTGTGCCTGTTCCCCTCAGCTATGTCCGAGGTGTCCTTGCCCATGAGGGAGTAGTCCAGGAGTATGAAGATTGCGTTCGCCAGGGCCCCGAAGGCGAGGAGAACGAGCGGGACCGAGGTCACGACGTACTGCTTGGAGAGAAGATACAGGAAATCTGGAGAGAGCGCCGCGACCCCGACAGCCATAGGGACGCCGACCATCATCATCAGGTCGAACAGGGACCCGATCATACGCTCCCCACCCCCCCGGAGGAGCATCGGGTAGAGGGCATAGGAGAGGTATCGCGAGTACCCGACCATCGAAGCTATGACGAACGCTGCCTGGAAGTATCCCGTGAGCACGTACCCCCCGGTCACAAGGAACACCGCGTATGTGTCGGCTAGCGTGACTATCGCGGGGACGGAGTCGAACAGCGGGAGCCACGCGCTCTTGAGCCACATCTTGAGCTGGCCGAAGGAGAACGACCCCTCGAACGTCCCCCTGGCGAAGTAGGTCCCCAGCCCTGCCTGGACTACGTTGGAGAGGGACAACGAAAGCAGCACCCCGGGGAGGCCCCAGCCGAGGACGAAGATCAGGAGGTATCCGACCGCGAGCTTCGACGCCTCGGTGGAGAGGAGGGTGTATGCGGTCGCCTGCGGCCTGTGGACCGAGAGTATGGCGTTCGCGGTCCGGTACCAGTACGCCACCGGGACCAAGGCCAGGGCCGAGAAGAAGAGCGAGGCGCTCGACGCGATCGCGCTCCCTCCCGCAAGGGCGAAGAGGGCGAAGACAGCGCACCCGCCGAGCGACAGGTAGAGATTGCCCACTATCGCGGTCTTCCCGAACTTCCCGCCTCTTCCGGTATCCCGCGGTATCCAGTAGCTTATCACCGAGACCGGGTACCCCGCGAAGGCGACGACGTCTGTGACGACCTCCAAGAGGCCGAACTGCGAAGTCGTCAGGCGGTGCGTCACCATCGTTGTGAACACGAGGCCGGTGACTATGCTGATCATCCACGCCCCGAAGACGACAGCCCCGGTGCGGCGTGGAGCTATCCCTGCCACTATGGCCCTGACACCCTGGCAGGCCTGGAGCTTCCGGGCGCCAACCCTCCGTCCCTCCTACGTGACCGCTATTTTCCTTTCCTGATGCCGCCGGTCATGGGCCTTGACAGAGCCGTGCGGGGGGTCGTGCCTCTCCTGGAATCAGGAGAGGACCACTCAAGGCCCCGGCACCCAACAATGGTTATGAATGTCGGCGTCTGCTCTTTGACGGCTTTGGAACGCTCTTCAGACGGGGCGCCCCTGGGGTCGCTTGGTTCATCACGAGACGTGTCGCCCGCCCGTGCCACCCCTGCGGCGCCACCGATGACGCCGTTGGCCCCGCCGAGCCGGAGGGCGCTGCGCCTTGCCGAGCCGGCCAGGAGGAGCGTCCCGGCCCCTTCCCCTCAGGTCCCGGGAGCCCCTGAAGAGAAGGAGGCGCGGGAAGTCCTTGACGTGTGCATCCCCACTCTCCATGGCGCCTCCGTGAGGCTGATGGAAGACATCAGGCGCTTCTTCCCGGGGAGCCGCGTGCTCACAGAGGTGGGACGACCGAGGTGGGCGGCACGGCAAGCTCTCATAGACAGGGTGGAGTCGGACTGGTTCGTTTTCACTGACGACGACAACAGGCTCACGCGGGGGATAATGGAAGACGCGTCAGCGCTGATGAAAGACGGCAGGGTAGGCGCGGTCACCTTCCACGGCAAGGATCTAGACCCGAGGTGGCCCTCGTACGGGCAAGGCCCTATGGGGCTCACCCTGATACGGGTCGCAGCCGTGAGGGGGATCCGCATCCCCCCGATGATTTCTGGCGAGGACAGCTACATCCGCCTGTACGTCGGCAAGATGGGCTACAGATGGATGGAGCTGCCGGGCCCCTACTATGAACACCACCGCCTGAGGACTTTCAGAGACGGCTACGAGCGCGGGTTCTGGGGGTACGCCATCGGGAGCGTAAGGCTCAGGACCGAGATACCTTACATCTTGTTTCTCTGGCCACTGAGGGTCCTCAAGGACCGCCCCCGCTACTTCTTCTTCTGCATGGCGAGGAGGCTGAACATAATACGCGGGGCGGTCCACGCGCGGCTGGTCGGCGTAGCAGAGAGGGTCCGTTGATAGCACGCATCAGAAACGGCCTGGCTATGCTCTCTCCTGCCCTCGGCTACGGGCTCGACATCGAGAGGGGGGGAACCACCGCCTTCCTAATCACGGTAGACTATGACACTGCCCAGAAGGCAGACTCGGAGGAAGCCCACATAGAAGGTGCCCGCCTGATTCTCGACCTTTCGAGGAGGTTCGAGGTTCCCGTGACGTGGGCGGTGTGCGGAGAGAGGGCAGACCGCGACATCTCTCTCTTCGAGGAGGTCAAGGCGAGCCTCGGAGAACTTGCGTACCACACCTATTCGCATCGTCTGATACCCCAGATGAGCTCAGAGGAGCTGCAGGAGGACCACCGGAGATGGGTCGCGCTCGTCGGGAGGAGCCCGACGTCGCTGGTCTTTCCGCACAACGAGGAAGGCATGTTCCCTGAGCTCGTCAGGCTCGGTTTCAAGGCGTTCCGACCTCGGGCTCATAGGGTGGGGATCCCCTACGCGAGCCAGGGGATGGTGGCGGTCCCCCCGGTGACCGCGTTCGGGCCCGACACGGACTACCGGGTGCTCCTCTCCTATGTGGGGCTCTGCAGAAGATACGGTGCGGTCGCCCATTTCTGGACGCACCCCTGCAACGCGAAGCGAGCTCAGGCCGAACCGCTCTTCCGCGCCGCGGCGGACTTCGAAAGGAAGACCCTGAGCCAGTTCGCTCTCGAAACCCAGGACCGCCTCGAAGCGAGGAGCGACGGGGTCGCGCGCCTCGGGGGGTAGGCGCGCTCGGTCGCAGAGGGGGCGTGCTAGTCCGCGGGACGATGACGTCTGGATGCGGGACAGGCGGCGCGTACGAGTTTCGGCAGGAACTACCTCTGCCTACGTCGGGTCGGTCCGCCTGCGTCCGGGGGGCGAGGATCGCCCAAGGCTATCCATGACAGCGCTCATATGAAACGAACACAGAGAAGAGGCTACTGCCAGAAAGCGGAGGGTGCCCGCCGTGTCGGGGGTCTCTTGTCTACGCCTTCGCGGTTTCGTCCTTGCTCGCCTGAGCGGGCGCGGCGGGGGTCGAAGGCGGCGTGTCAGGGATGTCAGTTATAGGCTCAGGCGGAGGGGTCGTCGCCATCGTGTATCCGATCCAAGCAAGGATCGCAAGGAGGACAAGGACCGCTACGAAGGCCGTGATCTCCAGCACGACCAGCGGGAAGTAGAATATCAACAGGCCGTACACGATTATGCCGATAACGCTGCCTGCGAAGATACCGCCGCCTATTGCCCTATCGTTGGCCATGAAGCGGGCCTCCACCCTGAAGGCGCAGATATAACGGTTGTGGGGGCGAGGATAGGATTTCCTGCGCGTTGAGGGCCGTCCGGAAGGGGAGCCTAGGTTCGTGGGAGGCGGTTCCCTGCGGGGGAAATCTGGTCGAGCGGCCTGGCCGCGAATACGGCGAGAGCCCCGACGACCCTCAGCGGCGTCGGCGATGATGGGTCTGGCGTGTCAGAAAAGATTCGCCGGGGGCGCACCGGCCCCGCGGTCAGGTTCGGGGGAGCGACGGCGCCCTCCTAAGCCCGCTCGCATCGATGGCCGGGGCCCCTGGTATGGAGCCTGCTTTGAGCGGGACGGCTCTACTTCCCGGTGATTCGGAACAGGGTTGTCCCGCAGGACGAGCACTTGCCTCTGATGGCGTGGCGCCCGTTCTTGAAGGTGACTTCCTTCGGCGAGTCGATTTCCCTGCTCTTCTTCTCTTTGACGCAATAGGCGTTCATGGGCCTGTAAACGCGTCGGTGGGCGATATCATGACATGGGCCGCATGAATTCAACCATCGTGATAACATGTCTTGACCAAAGACCGGCGGGAGGGCGACCATCTCGGGCCCCCGGTACCGCCGAAAACGATGAGGAGAGGGACCTGGACCACCGCCCTTGCCGGGACGGACCCTCAGCCCCATGTTCGATCGGCGATGAGTGGAGGAAGAGCGTCCATGAAGGCGGAGCGCTCTGTCGCCTCCGAAGTTGTGAGGGAGGACATCGGACAAAAGGCGCCGGCCCTGCGCCCACCGGGAGTCGTGCCGCGAGCTGTCGAAGCCTTTCAGAGGAGAGAAGCCCCCTACGCGGGGGGGACGCCAGATGCTCAAACCTAATCAGGGAGGCGGCCCCAAGCGCCGCAGATGGAAGGTGAGGGAGGCGCTGCCTTCAGACCCCGCGAGATGGGCGTCGGCGCTCTGGTGAGGAAGTTGGCGGAGGAGCATGCGTTGATGAGCGATGCCCTCGAGCGCGCGAAGGAAGCGTCGAAGAGAGGGGACATCAGCGCCGTGAGCCGTGAGCTCCAGGCGATCGACCCGGTCTTCAGGCAGCACATAGCAGACGAAGAGGCGCAGATCCTCGGTCTCCTGGTGCGAGAGCTAGGACGACAGGGGGCGGCGGAGGCGATCAGGGTCTTCCAGCAGCATCAGCCGATGTACAGGCTCATGTTGAAAGTTAAGGAACTGGCATCGAAGCCTTCTGAGGAGCTGCGAGAAGGCGGGGACAGCCTGGCGGAGCTCTTCGAGGCGCACGCTAGGGCCGAGGAGACGCGGGTGTTCCCCGTGGCCGCCGCGCTGGGGGGCGCTGAGCGTTCTTCCTGACCATGTACCAGGTCCCCAACGACTTCGCGCAGACCTTTCCCCTTGCGTCCCTGACCTCCCCCTCTGCCGTTGCCACCCTCCCTCCCGCCCTCACCACCCTTCCCAGGACGTCGAACGGGCCCTTGGACAGCGGCTCCAGGAAGTTCACCTTCAGCTCCATGGTCAGCTGGTCTGTCCCTGGGTTGACTGTCATGACCGCTATGCCGCAGGCGTTGTCGAGCGAGTACATGACTATCCCGCCGTGGACGATACCTCCCCTCCTGGCGACCGCGCCGCTGAACGGGAACCTGAGCTCAACGCTGCCGTCTCCGACCTTGACCACCTTGTAGCCGACGGCTCGGAAGAGCTCGCTGTCCCTCGCCATCGCCTTCTCTACCTCGGCCTCCACGTCCGCCCCCGCCTGTCTGGCGGCCGCGAAGAGCCCCTTGAAGCTCCCTGTCTGCTCGAGGAGTCTGTCGAAGCTCACGTCGTGGGGCGGCTTCCAGCAGGGCGTTTAACCCTTGCAGGCCTTCGGTCCCTGACCTGGGAGCGCTTATTGATGCGGACCGAGCGGCAGCCGGAGGTGAAGCGATGAACTGGAGAGTCAAGGAGAGGCTACTGGCGATGGGTGTGATCATCTCCGTCCTCAGCCTCGCTCTGATGGTCGCCAAGGGGGCCGGAGCCCCGTTGGAAGGGATGTTCGGGCTTGGGCTGGTCCTGCTTATCCTGGGCGTGTTCTGGAAGCGCTAGGAATCAGACCCTGGGAGCCGCATCGTTGGCCGAAGCGAGCCTATCGCGACGGCCCCTGACTACGAGGGGAGTCGAAGGGACCGCACGGCGGCCCCGTCCGCCAAAGCCGGCCGGTTGGCATAAGAACGTGTTTCTATCCCCGAGTTCGACGCGCGGTGGTGAAGCGCGACGGTCTGGCAGACGATTGTGGTCCACTTCAGGGACGGGACGACGGATAAGCTGGACACCGCCGACCCGGACGCCGCCGCCGTCGCCATCACAGCTTGGAGGCTCGACGCCAGGACGGTAAAGATAGTGAGGCAGACAGGCGACCTGCCCGCCGAAGTCATCTACACGGCATGAGCCGTGGGGTCCAGAGACAACGGCCACCCTCCTTGAACGAAGCTATATGGAGACCGGGGAGATACCCTACGCCTTCGCAGCTACCTTCTCTACTGAGCCCTTCTGGGTAATCTGCTGTATGATCCCCGCGGCCACAGTCGAGCCCGAGTCGCGGAGCGCGAATCTTCCGAGCTCTGGGTATTCCTTGAAGGTCTCGGCCACTATGGGCCTTAGTGGGGTGATCTTCACTATCGCGGAGTCCCCTGTCTTGAGGGTCTTCGGCTTCTCCTCAGTCGCCTGGCCGGTCCTCGGGTCTATCTTCGCGACGAGCTCGCTGATGGTGGCCGCCGTCTGGCTAGTCGCGAGGTGCATCACGGGGGTGTACCCTGCGGCGATGGCGGTCGGGTGGAAGACCACGATGATCTGAGCCTGGAACTCCTTGGCGATGGTCGGAGGCGCGCTCGGCGGCCCAAGCACTGAACCGCGCTTGAAGTCACCTTTCGCGACGCCTCTGAGGTTGAAACCGATGTTGTCCCCGGCCACGGCTTCCTGCATCTGTGTGTGGTGGGTCTCTATGGACTTCACTTCCGCGGTGAGGCCTTCGGGCATGATCATCACCGGGTCGCCGACTTTCATCTTCCCCGTCTCGACGCGTCCCACAGGGACTGTCCCTACGCCCGTGATCGTATACACGTCCTGGACAGGGAGGCGGAGGGGCTTGTCGACAGGCTTCGGGGGTTCGACGAACTCGTCCAGCGCCTGGAGGACGGTCGGGCCCTTGTACCATGGCATGTTCTCGGACGCCTTCACAAGGTTCTCGCCAGTCCAACCTGAGACAGGTATGAAGCGTATCTTGGAGACGTTATACCCGACTGTCTTCAACAGGTTCTCGATGTCCTGCTTCGCCTCGTTGTAGCGCTGCTCCGAGTACTTCACAGTCTGGTCGTCCATCTTATTGATGCAGACCACGAGCTGCGAAACACCAAGGGTCCTCAGGAGGAACGCATGCTCTCTGGCTTGGCCTCCTGAAGCGAGCGCAGCGTCTGCCTCGCCCTTCTTCGCGGAGACGACGAGGACGGCGGCGTCCGCCTCTGAGGCGCCGGTGATCATGTTCTTGATGAAGTCCTTGTGCCCCGGAGCGTCGATCAGAGTGTAGAAGTACTTCGGCGTCTCGAAGCGCTGGAAGGCGAGGTCGATGGTGACACCGCGCTCCCTTTCGTCCTTCAGCTGATCAAGCACCCACGCATACTTGAACGAGTCGCCGGCACCGGTCTTCTCGGACTCCTTCGCAAACTCCTCGATCATCCTGTTGTCGACGACGCCTAGGTCGAACAGGAAGTGGCCCATCGTCGTGGACTTCCCGTTGTCCACGTGGCCGGTCACTATCAGGTTCAGATGAGGCTTATCCGCCATGCTAAATCAGTCCTTACAATGAAACGACCTCTGTCCAGCGTATATAAGCGTAGCGTGAAGCGGTTCACTCATCCAGAACACGAGCAAGGAGGAGACGGAGCGATGGCCACGGAGAAGGCGCGTCTTTCGCGCGTGGGTTCTCTCTCGGAGAGTTATTCGTCGTCCTTATCGTTGTGGGGGCGGAGTTCCTATGAATCCTCACGGCGGCTTGGAGACTCGGCCCTGACAGCCCGTTGAACGTCTCCACGTACCAGAGGGCGAAGGCAGTGACAGCGATGGCAACGATGACGGCCGAGACAATCCAAACGACCCAGTCACCCCGTCCCTTAGCCACCTCCGTTCCTTCCCGACTTTGTCCTGACTATGGACAAGGAGGCGAGATTGGGCCCTGTCCCGACTTCTGGACAGTTCCGTGAAGTGATCATTGCCCGGTCTGACGACGGACGTGACACAGTTTATGAAGAGGTTAAACACCTTGCCGTATAGGAGGGCACGTTGAGCAGCCCAAACGACTGGAACGCAGGAGTCATCGCGGAGTTCCGCAGGAACCATGGGAAGGTGGGGGGAAACTTCGAAGGCGCACCCATCCTGCTTATCCACCACAAGGGTGCGAAGACCGGTAAAGCGAGGGTCAATCCGGTGATGTACCTCAAAGACGAAGGGAGGTACCTGGTCTTCGCGTCGAAGGGAGGGGCAGAGACAAACCCTGACTGGTACCACAACCTGATGGCCCGCCACGAGGCTGAGATAGAGGTCGGGGATGAGAAGTTCAGTGTCAGCGTGCGGGAGGTCAAGGGCGAGGAGAGGGACGTCATCTATGCAAGGCAGTCCTCCCTATACCCTCAGTTTGCTGAATATCAGAGGAAGACCAAGAGGAAGATCCCTGTAGTGGAGCTCAGACCGAAGTAGCCTCCACCGTTGCCGCCGGAGATTTGCAAGCCCCTCAAGGGCCTCGCTTGGTCTTGGGAAGCGCGGCGGGGGCGAGGTTCCTTTGTTGGGTCCGCGGCCGTGCGTCGCCACCGTCCGATACACGGCGACCGCTAGGCTTATTCGGAATCGTGCGAAGTTGGAGACGTGAACAGAGCCATCGACGCTCACATCCACCTCTCGCGGAGACCCGACGACCTGCTACGAAGGTATGCCGATCATAATGGGTTGAAGTACACTCTGGACGAGCTCCTGGAAGAGATGCGCGAGAACGGGGTCGAAAGCGGGCTGCTTCTCAGCCCGCCCATGGAGTCTGGAGGCATCCTCCCCAACGAAGAGGTCCTGGCGTTGTGTCGAAAGAGCGGAGGCGTCCTCCACCCCGTCGTCACGGTCGAGCCGACCAGGAGGGAAGTCAGGGCGGCTCTCGAGCTCGCCAGAGACAACAGGGGGGTAGTGAAGGGGTTCAAGGTGAGGCTAGGATATGTGGACGCAGCCGCGGACAGCCCAACCTTCGAAGGGCTTTACGACTACGCCGAAGCCGAAGGGCTCCCGGTGATGTTCCACACCGGGGACACCGCGACGAGCGACGGCGACCTCGTCCGCTCGCACCCGCTCTCACTCGACGCTCTGGCCAATAGGCGGGAGGAGCTGAAGATCGTCATCTGCCACTTCGGGAACCCTTGGATCGAAGACACCGCGGAGCTGATCTATAAACATCCGAAGGTCTATGCGGACATATCGGGGTTGACCACCGGGGGAGGGGCGTACGGAAAGAAGCTCGCCGCCCTTCTCGCCAGGAAGCTCAGCGAGGCGGTGTACTTCATAGGCGGAGGGGAGAAGGTCCTCTTCGGGACGGACTACCCGGTGACGCGGCACAGGGACGCGTTCGAGCTGGTAAAGCTGATGGATGCTGACGACTCGGACAAGGAGCGGATACTATGGCGCAACTCGAAGGAGGTCTTCGACCTCTGAGCGAGGGGGAGACCCAGATAGACGAGGCGCCTCTAGGGTCGAGGGGGACCCTCTGGTCCATCCTTGAGGAGAGCTTCGAGGGACTTTACCTGAGGCACTCCAAGAGGACCCTGGACGAGATTGAGACCGTGAGGGTCGCGCGCCGGTCAGGGGCGCCCGTCGGGTTGATCATGGTGAAGAAGCTTGCGCCCAAGGTCGGGTATGTCTACTACGTCGCCGTCGCCAGGTCAGAGAGAGGGAAGGGGATAGCAGCGATGCTCCTGGAAGACGCCCTGGAGAAGTTCAAATCTGAAGGAATCGACGATGTTTACGCCAGCGTCGAAGAAGACAACGTCCCGTCGGGGAGGCTCTTCGCCGCGCATGGGTTCTCTAGGACAGGAATGGTGGAAGTGGCGAAGAGGTTCGGGGCTCTTCACGCGGTGAGCATGTACAGGGTGATGATGGTCGTCCCCGGGGAGGTCCTACTCCACAAGAGCCTCCCATAAGCGGCCCGAAAGAGTGGCCCGACTCACGGCCATTAGACCGCGCGTCTCCCCTTGGTGGAGAGGTCCGTCATGGTGGACGGCGGTGCCGAACGAGCACGCTCAGCCAAGGGTCCGGCTGGTCCCCCCGGTGCTCTTCGGCCGTCCACGCCTTCAAGCCCTGTAGACGTTCTCTATGACGCCGAAGGGTTCAGCAGGTGGTGGAGGGAGCCGATGTCGTTGCCTTCGAGAACGCCCCCCTAGGAGACGAGACTTGGTCCTCGCTGTCGGACCGCGACATCGTGAAGAGTCAGTGGGTCCCAGCAGTTCTTGCAAGACACTTCCGTGGGGGCACTCTCCTAGGCCCCGAAGTGGAGATCATACGCCGCCTGCTCGAGGTTGACGATGGCCCTCTTGGTCCTCCGCGGCCAGGAGAACGAGCGTCGGTAGCTTCGACAGAGGAGAGAAGACCGGCCGGACGGCGACCTCGCCCCTTCTGTGAAGATGTTGAACACGAGGAAGCCTCGAGGCCGTGGCGGGACCGCAATCGCGCCCCCGGGGAACGGTATATCTACGGTGGGTTCGGTCAGGGCAGGCCATGAAACCAGAAGCGCTGGGCAGGGTCGAGTCGGCCGTTGACGGCCAAGCTCGAAAGATGCGAGACTTCTTCACTGACATGCTCAGGATAAACGCGGTCAACCCGCGCATGGGAGGGCCCGGAGAGAGGGAGAGGGCGGGGTTCATCGAGAAGTTCCTGAAGGAGAACGGGTTCTCGGTGGAGCGCGTCGACGTCAAGGACGACGGAGCGCCTGGGGGGACCAGGCCGAGCATCTCCGCGAAGATAGCGGGGAGGGACTCCCGGCGCACCCTGTGGTACATCTCGCACATGGACACCGTCCCTGAAGGGAGCAGGAGCCTATGGAAGACTGACCCGTTCGAGCCGGTGGTCAAGGACGGCAAGGTCTACGCCAGGGGGGCCGAGGACAACGGCCAATCGCTGGTCGCTTCACTCTTCGGCCTCCTCGCGCTCAAGGAGGTCGGCGCGGAGCTCCCCTTCGACGTGGGTGTCTGGTTCGTGGCGGACGAGGAGTTCGGAAGCGACTACGGGATCAAGGCCCTCCTTGGGAGGAAGGTCTTCAAGAAGACGGACCTGGTGGTCGTGCCAGACGCGGGGACGCCTACAGGCGCAGATATCGAGATAGCGGAGAAGGGACTGCTCTGGATGAAGGTGACCACCGAGGGGAAGCAGGTCCACGCCAGCCTCCCTAAGAAGGGGCTCAACGCGCACAGGATAGGGATGAAGCTCGCCCTGGAGATGGACGATGCCCTCAATGGCAAATACACGGAGAGGAACAAGCTCTTCGACTACCCCGTCTCGTCATTCGAGCCAACGAAGGTCGAACCCAACGTGGGGAACATCAACACCATCCCAGGCGAAGACGTCTTCTACTTCGACTGCAGGGTCCTCCCCGAATACGACCTCGAATCCGTGGTGCGAGACATGAAGTCGACGGCCTTGCGGGTCGAGCGTAGATACGGCGCGAAGGTCAGGTTCGAGAAGGTGCAGATGGAGCCAGCCGGACCGGCGACAGACACCGACAGCGAGGTCGCGGTCCTCCTGGAGAAGGCGGTCTCGGCCGTAGCAGGCGTCAAACCGAGGTTCATCGGGATCGGAGGGCAGACAGTCGGGAACCTATTCAGGAAGTCTGGGATACCTACGGCGGTGTGGAGCACCATCGACGACGTCCCTCACGAGCCCAATGAGTACTCGAAACTTGCGAACCTCGTCAACGACGCCAAGGTCTTCGCATCCGTGCCGCTCCTATACTAGATACAATGCTCGTCTCGGGCGGAGCTAAGACCGCGAGCCAAACGCGAACCAGGAGCAGCGGGCTCTGCATCTGAGAGGCGGCGCCGACTGTGCCCTACTTCGACGTCTGGATGACCGGTGCCCATGCATCAGGCTCCTCTTCGATTGGTGGAGGGGCAGCTACGCATGCCTGAACCTCCGCCCCTCACTCCGACAAGCGCCATGACCACCGACCTCGTCCTTCCGATGACGAGCGGCCCCAGCCACCCAGTAGTGGGCTCGGCGAGCTCGATGGTGGAGGCTGCGGTTCCAAGTGCGTCCCCTGCGGAGGCGCCCAGGGAACTGGGAGGCGAGGACAGCACCCCGGAGAGGGTGCAGATAGCGGAGCAGAAGCCATAGAGTAGAGCCCGCGCCCTGAGAAAAGGGCCGCGGATAGTGCCCTACCCTTCGGGTAGGGCGCGATGCGGGGGTGCCTAGCCGAACAGCAGGTTTACATCGAATGTCGTAGCAATATTGTTGTTGACCGCGTCCTCAGCGTCGGCGTCCTACTTCTTCATCATCGCCGTCCTTGCCGTAATCCTGCTGAGGGTCTCGAGGAGGGTCTACGCGACCCACAGGGGGGCCAGGTTCAGCATCTCCCGGACGTACGTCTACACAGGGGTGTATGTCATAATAGGGGCAGGCTTCTCCGCGCTGTCGTATTCTGAGGGGGTCCCCTACCTCCTCGCGCTCCCGGAGGCGATCCTCGCGGCTGCTGCGGCGGTCGGCTCGTATCATTACACCGACAGGAGGGTCGTCTTCTGGAAGGAAGGGGGGACTCTCTACTTCAAGGGAGGCGTCATCATCTATGCGATTTACCTGGTCGCGCTCGTGGCGAGGCTCGGCTTGGACCTCGTGTTCCTGGGACCCGCGACGTTTGGATTCGCGGAGGCGGCACTGACAGGAGCCGGCCTTTACTCGACGATGGCCGCGGACCTCCTACTCACCTTCGGCGTAGGACTACTCCTAGGAAGGGCGGTCAGGCTGGCGAACCGCTACAGGAAGATAGCGAGCGGGGAGGAGACGGTCGAAGGTCGCCACGCCGCGCCCTAGACATGCCAGAAGGGTCTGACCTGCCTTTGGCCGAAATCCGGGAGCGCGAGCAGGGTCGAGCTTCCTGCTCCACGCTTTATGCCTATCGCCTAGCTCGAAGATAGGTAGCTCCACATGATGACGCCGACGAGCATCACCAGCGAACCGGCGAAGCCCGTAATCAAGGCTCCCGCCATGTCAGAGCTCAACCCGAAGGTCTCGATGAAGGAGATCACGGGGGCCCGGACCAGCCAGGCGAAGAAGCCCAGGGCGTAACCCACGAGCCAGAATCCGAACAGGATGAGTTTTCTTCCCATGCTGTTTCGATGTACCGCATGGGGCACGGAATTCGGTAAATCGGGACGGGACAGTATTACTTTACGCCTTTGTTCAATTGTTTACAGCAGGAAGCCGAGCGCCGACAGCGCGTAGACTGTCAGCAAGCTGCTCACGGCACCGAGTGCGACTAGAAGGACCCCTTCGGCGAGGACCTTCCTTTCGTCGTCGTACTCGTCGCTGACGCAGACGCTCAGAAGCCCGCCGAAAAGAGACCCTGGTTCAGGGGGCAACCCGTCTCGGAAAGGGCTGCGCAGGCTAGTTAACGGTTGTGGAGGCCCTGTCCATCACCCCCCGCTGGTCCTGCCGTCGCTCATCGCAGCGAGCCCCTCCATTTCGGAGGGACCCGGTCCGTGTAGACCACCTCCTTGGCGCCGACGAACTCGGAGAGCCTCTCGATAGTCTCTGCCAGCTCCCTCGAGACTTCGCTGTCGGCGGGGGCTCCCTTCTCTGCGTGGACGGAGTTGATGTGCAGCCTCTCTGCCCGCTTGTCCAAGCGGGGGTCAATCCGGCCTATCAGGCGGTCGCCGAAGAGAATCGGCATGACATAGGTCCCGAACCTCCGCCTTTCCTTCTGCAGGAACTGCTCCCTCACGTAGTCGAAGGCGAAGAGCGCCTTCGTCCGGGCGGTGCTGCTGACAAGGTTGTCAAACGGAGGGAGGAGCGACATGCGGGGTCGCCAGGAGTCGGTCGCGGCGAGGTCCAGGGAGCCGAGATCGTCCTTGTGGATGTACCTCGGCGCGCCGCGACCCGACCCCTCTACGCTGACCCGGTGGATCACAGACTCCTCCTCAAGGAGGCCGAGGGTCCTCCGCAACGTCCGGTAGCGTCCCCGGGGGAAGTAGTAGTTCACCTCAGGAGCTGTCGCCGTCCCCAAGGCAAGGATCGCCCGCTCTGCCGCCCGGCGCTCGTACTCTTCCTCGGTCAGTGGTGTGTCATCCACCCAGCGGGGGAGGAAGCCTTCGGTCAGGCCCCAGAGGTTCTGATTCCCCTCGTGCCCGACGACCATCACCTCCCCCCTCATGTGAAGGTGGAAGAGCATCTCTCCGACGTCGCTTCCGGGGGCCCAGTCCTCGTTGCGCCTCTTCGTCCGGTGGTGATCCTTGAACTGGCTCACGAGGAGGGGCCCCCTTGCGAGTTCCCTCAGCACCCGCCGCCTCAGCTCGCGATGGGAGGTGAGGAACTCTGCGGCTTCCAAGCTCTGGTGCTTCCACGACCCGGCCAGCGAGCCCGGGTAGCGCCGCATCAGGGAGGAGTATATCGGATAGTCCTCGCAGCTCACGATCGCGGCGAAGGGGAGCCAGTGCTGGAAGAGCCTCTTCTCGTCCCACAGGAGCGCTTCGAGGTCGGCCGGGCGGAAGCCGCCGAGCCTCGCCCAGATGGAGAGGAGGTGCGAGGGGGCGACCACGGTCACCGGGTCCCACTGCACGTAGGCCAGGTCTTTCACCAGGGAGACGATGTCGTCCCTCGTCGCCGCGGTGGGGAGGGCGCCGGCGAGGCGCTGCTTGGTGACGGCAAGGCGCCTCACGGTCCCGATGGAGGCCGAGAACGCGGCTCGTGTCAACGGCCGGACCCTGCGCCCCACTCCCCCAGGCGGGCAAGCACAGTCAGCGCCCTGAGGGTGACCATCTTGCTCGGTCTCCCTGGGACCTCAAGCGAGAATGGGACCGTCGCCTGTCTCGGATGGTCCCTGTCCCAGCGCCCCTGAGGACTGTCAGGGTCCGGGTTGACCGAGTCGAGGAGCCACCTGCCGTCCGGTCTGCGCTTCGACTTCAGGAGCGAGACGGCGTAGTCCATCCTCCTGTCAGTGGTATAGCCCAGGGCGGTCATGAAATCGAGGCCGACGAGGATGTCGTAGTAGTAGTGCACAGGATAATGGAACAGGTACCATGGTTCGTATCGCTCCCCCTGTCGGTGAAGCTCTCGCTGGAGGAAGAACTCGGCCCCCTTCTCGACCGCTCCCTTCATCCCCCGCGTCCACTTCTGGCGGGGGTAGACAGCGAACGCGCTGAGCGGCTCCCATGAGTCCAGGTTGCGCCCTTTCGCCCTCTCTCCGTAGTTGAAGCAAGACCACCCTCCGAGCTCCGATTGGCTCTTCACGAACCACTCGAACGCGCTCTTCACCCTGGGGTGGTCGACGTACCCGAACTTCACCAGGGCCCTGGCGGCGTTACCTGTGGTGCAGAGGTGACCGCGCTTCGCGCCCTTCTCGCTCGACCCCGCGAACCCCCCGTCGTCCGCGGCGAACCTGTCAATCCAAAGCCGGCAGGACGCGTCGACCCTCGGGTCGGCTTTCGTGAGTCCGAGGTCCGCGAGGACTAGGAGCATCCAGTTGGTGGCCGAGTACTTCGGCTGATAGAGGCTCCGCTCCTCCTCCCAGAAGCCCCCTGGTCTCCGCCTGTCCATGACCTCCTTCGCCCAGCCAATGGAAGGGATTGCGGAGCGCGCCTCCCTGACTTCAGGGTCTGCTTCGCTCCTTCCGAGGAGCCCCGTAAGGGCGAAATACCTCACCGAGGGCTGACCCTCCTCGAGGAGCCACGTCAGGGCGCCGTCCTGCGCACTCATGCCAGCGTGTTGGATGGGGGCATCCAGGCTGCCTCAGGAGAGGTCGACCAGGCTCTTCGCCGTCTCAGTCGGCTTCGTTATCATGGGCCAGTGCCCGGCTTCTATCTTCCTATAGGGCCCGTCAAGCTTCCCCCACTTCCCAGCGACGATATCATCCACGGGGTCGCCGGAAAGGGTGCAGAAGACGTATGCTTCCTTGATCTTGTCGTAGTTCTCTGACAGCGTGATGGGGTCCTTCGCGAGCTTTATCGGCCAGGGGGTGGACATGGACATGAACCACCTCCTCTTTTCTCCGATGATGTCTTTGCCTATCGTGTGGACGGTCGCATCGGTCAGTGGGACCCCCAGCTTGTCTTCGGTGAGGGCCGGGAACTCGTTCGTCGGGTCGAACCCCCCCTGAGGGGTCCTGACCCGCTCGGGCCTGAACGCGTCGAGGTAGATCACCTTCTTCACCTTGTCGTGGGCCCTGTCAGAGACAGCGGCGGCAACTTTCCCCGCGAAGCTGTGCCCCACAAGGACGAAGTCGTCCAGCTCGTTATACCTTATGACGTTGAGCACGTCGTCAATGGCGGTATCCATCCCGACGTCCTTGGACATGAGATGGACCCTCTCTCCCATCCCGGTCAGGGTTGCCTGATAGGCTTCGTGGCCGTCCTTCTGAAGCTGGGCAGCCACGTCCCTCCACACCCATCCCCCCAGCCAAGCGCCCGGGATCAGGACGTACTTCATGGCGGACGGCTCCCTCGTCACCTACATAAGCCTCTGGAGGGCGCGTCGACTCCGCGGATGGGGGTCAGCGAAACTGTCCCGACCCCAGCCCCTCTGAAGGGCCCGGCCGAAGGCGCAAGCCCCCCTCGCCGGCAAGCTCGGGGAGGCAGGAAGAACTCCCTCAAGGATACGCATGGCTCAGGTGCCCGCGCTCCGGACGGCTCAAGCCCCTCGCGATGTCGTCGCACCGCTTCGAATCAAGCTCCAGGCGGTAGATCTCGACGGGGGGTTGAGACGACGCCTCCCTATCAAGGACACAGGATCGTGCCCAGGAGGGCTCCGGAGCGAAAGAGCCCATGCGGCCGCGTTCGATGCCGTGAAAGCAGGTCGAAAGCTTTGGCGGGCCGTGGTCCGAGCGGCTTTGCTTGCGTGCTTCTTCGCCGTTCCTTCCATAACGGGGATACAAAATTCCTGTTTCTATCCCCCGGCGGGCACCAACCGCTTTCGTTCGAGATGTACGGCGCGGGAGCGACCTACAGCCTCGGACATTACTACTGGCACCGGCACCCTTTGGGGCTCTGCGTTTGCTGCATGACCGGACATCCAGCTAACGGCTGACGGGGAGAAAGGTCGACAGGGGCACAAGTCGGGTACCGGCGCCGTAGACAGAAGGGAGCGTTGATATACTCGACGCGAGTCCCGACTCCGGCAAGGCCCCCACCTTGCCAACAAGCTTCCTACGGAAACTCACCGATGCGCAGAGCGTCTTCACGTTCAGGGACTTCATACTCCTTCCTGGAAGGAGCGAAGTCGAGCCGAGCGGCATAGACCTCTCTGCTAGACTGACCAGGAACATAGGGCTGAAAGTCCCGCTCGTTTCGTCCCCCATGGACACCGTGACAGAGTGGAGACTCGCCCTCGAGATGGCGAGACTTGGGGGGGCCGGGGCGATACACAGGAACATGCCGATAGGCAAGCAGGTTGAGCATGCGAAGAAGGTGAAGGCGGCCAAGGTGGAGGCTCTGAGCGCGGACAGCAAGGGGAGGCCCCTCGTAGGGGCGTCTGTCTCCCCCCTCGACGCCGAGAGGTGCAAGGCATTGGATAGGGTTGCAGACTTCCTTGTCGCGGACGTCGCGCATTTCCACACCTCCAGGGTCATGGACGCGGCAAGGAAGATCATCCCGGACCTTTCTTCTGATTTCATCGCAGGGAACGTGGGGACGAGCCAGGCAGCCTTCGACATCCTGGACGAGCTCCCGCGGGTCGACGGGTTCAGGGCAGGGATCGGCTCGGGTTCCATATGCATCACCTCGGAGGTCACGCGGGTCGGCGCGCCGACCCTCTTCGCAGTGGCTCAGGTGGCCAGCGCGCTGGAAGAGAGGGGCGTCGACGTCCCGATAGTGGCCGACGGGGGGATAAGGGGGCCGGGGGACGCCGCGCTCGCCTTCGCCGCCGGCGCCTCGGCGGCCATGCTCGGCTCTATGCTCGCCGGGACCAAGGAGTCTCCGAGCCCCCTGATCAACAAGGAAGGGAAGAGGTACAAGGTCCATAGGGGGATGGCGAGCGCCTCCGCGAGGAAGGTCAGGTTCGCGGTCGACAGGTACAGCGTCCCCGCCAAGGGCCTGGACGAAGGCGTCGAGGCGTACGTCCCCTACGTCGGGGGAACGGAAGCGGTCGTGGCCAGGATGGAGAACGGGCTCAGGGCGGCTCTCGGATACGCCGGGGCGAAGAGCGTGCGAGAGATGTGGAGGAAAGCCACCTTCGGCTCGGTGAGCGCTGTCGGCGCCTCCGAACTGGGGGCGCACTCCATAGAGGTGAAGTGATGGACCCCGGCCTGGCGGGCGGGATAGCCGTCTTAGACTTCGGGGGACAGTACGCCCACCTGATCTGCCGGAGGGTCAGGGCGCTTCAAGTGTACGCCGCCCTGGTCCCGCATTGGACCCCCCTGGCTGAGCTGAAGGAGGCCGGGGTCGCCGGCGTGATCCTTTCAGGGGGCCCATCGAGCGTCTACGCTCCAGGCGCGCCCGCCGCCGACCCCGAAATCTTCGAGGGGAGCGTCCCCGTCCTTGGTATCTGCTACGGATACCAGCTGTTGGTGAAGGCCCACGGGGGCGAGGTGGCCGGTGCGGGGAGGAGGGAGTACGGGAGGACCAGGGTCAGGGTCTCAGATGGAGACAGGCTGTTCGAGGGGGTTGGAGGGGAGGAGCTGGCGGTCTGGATGAGCCATTCTGACTCGGCGACTAAGATCCCCGCGTCCATGCGGGTCCTCGCGGCGTCCGAAGCGTCCCCCTTCGCGGCTGTCCGGCTCCTCGGCGGGGAGCAGTACGGCGTCCAGTTCCACCCGGAGGTCTCGCACACAGACAAGGGGGAGAGGCTGCTCTCCAACTTCGTCCTCGGTGTCTGCGGGGCCGAAAGGAAGTGGAGCATGCTCGGGTTCCTCCAGCGGTCGGTCGAGGAGCTCTCGAGGCTCGATGGCAGGGTCCTCTGCGCCGTCTCCGGCGGGGTCGACTCCACGGTGACGGCCGCGATACTGTCGAAGGCCGTCGGGGACAGGCTGAGGTGCGTCTTCATCGATACGGGGCTCCTAAGGGCGGGGGAGAAGGAGAAGGTCGAAGGGGTGCTCAGAAGGGGGCTCGGCCTCAACGTCGCGTTCGTCGACGCCTCGGAGAGATTCCTCGGGGCCCTCGACGGGGTTGCCGACCCCGAAGAGAAGAGAAGGGTGGTGGGGAAGACCTTTGCTGACGCCTTCGAGGAGTTCGCCCGCGAGGAGGGACCGTTCGAACACCTCGCCCAGGGGACGTTGTACCCGGACGTGATAGAGAGCGGGAGGTCCACGGGGCCGGCGGCGGTCATCAAGACCCATCACAACGTCGGGGGGCTCCCTGCCGGACTCTCCATGCGGGTTGTCGAGCCGCTCCGAGAACTGTACAAGGACGAGGTCAGGGAGCTCGGGGGGCTCCTCGGCCTCCCGGAGGAGGCCATGAAGAGGCACCCGTTCCCGGGTCCGGGGCTCGCGGTGAGGGTCCTGGGGGAGGTGACCCCCGAGAAGCTCCGCGTCTCCAGGGAGGCAAGCAGGATAGTTGAAGAGGTCCTGGAGGAAGACGGGGCGTACTCCGACGCGTGGCAGGCGTTCGCCTACGTGGGGGACGACAAGGTCACCGGGGTCCTGGGAGACGAGCGGACGTACGGCTTCCAGGTGGTGGTCAAGGTAGTCGAGTCGGTGGACGGGATGACCGCGGATTGGAGCAGGCTCAGCTCCGGGACGCTGGAGAAGATCTCGACGAGGATCACCAACGAAGTGCAGGGGGCCGTGGCTGTAGCCTACAACATCTCGTCGAAGCCCCCGGCCACCATCGAGCCCCAGTGAGAGCATGACGCGTCCAAGACGACCGCGGGGGCTGGCCGAGCTGCACGTCCACCTCGGCGGCTCCGTGGATCCAGCCGTGATGTGGGAGATCGCCCACGCGCAGGGGATCAGGCTCCCTACGAAGGACTACTGGAGGTTCGTCGACATGGTCACGGTCGACGGGGCGAAGGGGAAGACCTTCGACGAGTACCTCGCCCTCTTTCGGTGGACGGAGCTCATCCAGTCGAGCCCCCTAGCCATCGAGAGGTCGGTGTACCAGACGATCGCCGGGGCGTACAGGAAGAACAACATCACCCTCCTCGAGCTCCGCTTCAACCCCATGAAGAGGAACAGGGGAGGGGAGCAGGACTTGGACCAGATAATGATGGCGGCTGTGAGGGGCCTGGATAGGGCGTCCCTGGAATATCCGGTCAAGACCGGGCTGATCGTCTGCCTTGACAGGACCTTCGACCAGAGGCTGAACGAGATACTCGTGGACAAGGCGATCCTGTTCTCCGGGAGGGGGGTGGTCGGGGTCGACATAGCTGGACCTGCGCACAAGGGGTTCAGGTACGCCGACTACGCCGGGACGTTCAGGCGGGCGAGGGAGGAAGGGCTCGGCCTCACGGTCCACGCCGGGGAGGACGAGGGGCACGAGTCGGTCCGCGAGGTCCTAGAGCGCCTGGACCCTGACAGGGTGGGCCACGGAGTGAGGGCGACCGAGGACGAAGAAACCATGGACCTCCTTGTGAGGAGCGGCGCCGTGCTGGAAGTCTGTCCGACGTCGAACCTCAGCACCGGGGTGCTGAGCGGGGTGGGGGAGCTGAAGCGCGTCTTCGGGAAACTGAAGTCCCATGGGGTGAAGTTCACGATCAACACCGACGGACCGGAGATGCTGAAGACCAACCTGCGCGAGGAGGTGGACTTCCTGGTGAGGAACGGAGTCATCACGCCCGAGGAGGCGGTCGAGGCGAACAAGTCGGCGTTCGACGCGTCCTTCGTCAAGGGTTGACAAACGCAAAGGTTTGAAAGGAGAGCCGACCGGGCGTGTCGAAGTTGGATCCAACGGAGAAGGAGGCCGCTGTCGGCGAGTACAAGGTCAACTACGCTTCATTGGGGAACGGCGAACCACTCTTCCTGCTCCACGGCAGCGAGCCGAAGGAGAGCTGGAGGGTGTGGGAACCCCTTTTCCCGCTGGCGGACACCTACAAGCTCATCGCGCCAGACCTCCTTGGCCATGGGAAGTCCTCGAAGCCGCTGGAGACCCCCGACCACAGGTTGCAGGCGCACATGCTCAAGGACCTGGCGGACAGGCTGGGGGTGCACCAGGCTGGGATGATCGGGGGCGGGTGGGGGGGTCAGGTCGCCCTCGAGTTCGCCCTGGAGTGGCCAGACTGCGTCAGCCTCCTCGTCCTTCTGGCGAGCTCCTACGACGTGGAGCAGATCCCCAGGCTGCAGAAGCTGAGGAAGCCGGCTCTCATCATATTCGCCGAGGACGACATGCTCACCCAGTTGAAGGCAGGGTACCTCCTTAGGGACGCGATAGGGACATCGAGGCTGGAAGTCCTCGAGCCTGTGGCCAAGGACCCCAGGTACGATTTCCGCATGTCGCATAGGCTCCAGAAATTCAGGGGCCCCCAGGTCCTACAGCTCGCGAGGTCATTCCTCTCCAGGCCATGGGCGATGGTGGCAGAGCCTCCGGAGATGGAGAACGAGCTCCGGGGACAGGCGCTGAGGAAGGAAGACGAGAAGGACGGGGCCATCTGGAAGAAGACCTCGCCTTAGGCCCAGAAAGGAACCGCACCCAGCCGTGGGAGGCCCCTTCGCTGGTCCGCTCGTCGGTCCTGCGCCCCTTCGCCCGGGCGCCCGGAGAGCCTACCTAGAAGCCATTGCCACGCGTTCTTGTTCGTTCTTCTTCTTCACGGCGTAGCTGTTGGCGTCCCCGGCAGCGGCCTGGATTATCTCGTCCGCCAGGACCTCCTCCACCGTCTTCGGGGAGTTGAACGCGGACTCCCTCACCCCCTCTGAGATGAACCTCAGGGCGAGGTCGACCCTCCTCACCGGGGAGATGTCAACCGACTGGTGATAGACCACGCCTCCGTAGCTCAGCCTCGTGGTGTCTTCGTTGGGGGATGAGTTCTCGATGGCCTTCACCAACTGCTGCACCGGGTTCTGGCCGGTCCTGAGCTCTATGATAGAGAAGGATGTCTTGACGACGCTCAGCGCCTTCTGCTTCTTGCCGCCCATCCTCCCCGTGTTCTTGGCGTACTTCTTGCCGAAGTGCATCATCTCGTTGACGAGCCTCTCGACTATGTTGACCCTGGTCTTCCCGAACTTCT
This sequence comes from Nitrososphaerota archaeon, assembly GCA_027339745.1. Lineage (GTDB taxonomy): Archaea > Thermoproteota > Nitrososphaeria > Nitrososphaerales > Gagatemarchaeaceae > UBA183. Next base: position 96,123 of record DAHWNW010000001.1, read on the forward strand.
TGTGCTCGTGCCTCCCCCCCGAGTGCGGGATGAGGATCGGCCTCACGTTGATCACCGTCTGGAGCCCCGGGTCTGTCACCTTGACCCCGGTCAGGTCCCACCTCTCCCAGAGCAGGAGGTTGGGGTACTCGAGCGCCTGCTTGCTCACGCCTATCTCCTCGGCTTCTCCTTCCGTCCGTACACAAGCTCGTTTAGCGAGACGCCGTTTACCTTGAACACAGTCCAACGGACCCCTGGGATGTCCCCCATCGCCCTCTTCATCGACCCGCCTATCCCCTGCAGTATCACCTCGTCGTGCTCGTCCACGAAGTTCAGGGCGCCGTCCCCAGGCAGGAAGGCGGTCACCTGCTTACCGTTCTTGACTATCTGGCAGCGCACGCACTTCCTGATCGCCGAGTTGGGCTGCTTCGACTCGACCCCGACCTTCTCGAGGACGATCCCCCTGGCCTGTGGGGCGCCTTCGAGGGGGTCCGCCTTGTAGTCCAGGCCGAGCTTCCGCCTCTTGTACCACTTGTTTGACCAGCGGAGCCTCTGGCGCTTGAGCGAAATCTGCCTCGCCGCAAACTCTCCGCGTGGTGAGCCGGACATGCTTCAGACGCGGCCTTTTCCCATCGTATATAGAGCTTTCAAAGCAGTTCGGACGTAATCTGCAGGTTGCTCACTTCGAAGTAGCGCCTTGCGAGTAGCCTCACCTTCTCCGCGTTCTTCCCGCCTAGCCCAAGCACGGCTCCCTTCTTTCTTGAGTCGACTACCACCACGACCCCCTTGGTCCCGTCCAGCCTCTCGCTGACGCGGACCTCCTGGACGAACTTCGCTCCTAGGGTGTTCCTGACCAGCCCATCTATGTCGTCCGCCCACTCTACGACCTCGACCGGCTTCCTCACCGCCCGCTCCAACTTCTTCACCGAAGCCCCCTCTTTGCCTATGGCGAGCCCCATCTGCCCTTGTGCTACTACGAAGATGACTCTGTCCCTCTTCTCGTCGATGACACAGTCCCTGGCGGTTGCCCCCGTCATCCCCTGAAACATGGACATGAGGGAGAGCTCGTCGGAAGAGAGTTTGATTTCTGGCACCTGCGGAATCACCGAATCAGCTGCTTGACGTCGGTGTCGCTCACGTTCCTGAGCGCCATGGCGGAGACCTTGTAGGGCTTCCCCACCAACCGCGCCAACTCCGCTGACGTCTGGGTCAGTTCAACGACCGGTACCCCGTTCTTCTTCGCCTCCTCCCTGAGCTTCTCCCCCAGGTCGCGGGGGATTGACCTCGTGATGAGGACCCCCTTGCTCCCCTTCACCGACGCGATGCTCTCCTTGGCGCCTATGGCAGTCTTGCCTGCCTTCATGGCCTCCTTGACCACCTTGGAGAGTTGAGCGCTGTCCACCATGTCGCTTTCAGCTCATGTAGAGGTCGATCATCCCGGTCCCGACGGGTATCGGGAGCCCGACGATGACGTTCTCGGTGACGCCCTTCAAGTCCTCCACCTCGCCCTTCACCGCCGCCTCGGCGAGTGTCGGGACGGTGATTTCGAAGGCCGCCCTTGCGAGGACGCTGCTCTTCGTCCCTGCGATGCCGTGCCTGCCTATCTGTTGGATGTACCCCTTCGACGTCATCAGGTCGGCCACAAGGAAGATGTGGCGTATGTCTACCTCGAGCCCCTGCTCGTCGAGCGTGCTCATGAGCTCCCTGACGAGGGTGGCGCGGGCGGCCTCGATCCCAAGCACCTGCGCGACCTCGTGGACGTTGTTGGTGTAGACCCTGGCCTGGTCGACCCCCTGGACCTGGACGACTTTGCCGAGGTTAGAACCAGAGGTCTGGATGAACCACTCCTCCCCCTCCTTCACCACGGTGACCCTGGTTATCCCGGGGATCCCCTTCAGCTTCATGTTGAGGATCTTGTTCCTGAGGGTGAAGAGGGCCGACAGGTCGGCTTCGGGCATGCTTACATGGATGATGTTCGGGTTTCTCTTGTCCTGCTGGACCTTCCTCTTCCCGGTCTCGATCACCTTTGCGATCTCCTCGGGGGTGGTGTCCCTGTCCGCCATCATCTCCGGGCTGAGGTGGAGCTTGATCCCTTCGGTGGGGTCGACCTCGCTGAAGGCGACGACGTTCCCTACCTTGGTGAAGAGTATCTCCTTCGCCACCTTGACGGCCTTCTCGTTTTGGGCGGCGTAGTCCTTGGCGAGATAGATGTCCATCGATGGTTTCGCCGGAATCTTCCTTGCGTCAACCAGCTCCATCAGCCTCGGGAGCCCAAGGGTCACGTCCCTCTCGCGGACGCCTGCGAAGTGGAAGGTCCTCAGTGTCATCTGCGTGCCCGGCTCCCCGATCGACTGGGCGGCGACTATCCCCGACGCCTCGCCCGGCTCCACCCTTGAGTAGTCGAGAGCCTCAGCCACCTTCTCCATCGTCTCCTTGAGGCCTTCGTCGTTCAGGTGAGAGCCCCCGAGCTTGTCGTTCAGCTCTTTGAGGAGCCTCTCGTTGAGCTGTGGCTGGTATTTCTTCAGGAGCTTCTCCAGCTCGGCCCCGTCTACCTTCCCCTTCGACTTGTAGGAGAGCTCTTCCGTCTCGACAAGCCGATCAAGGTTGATGGGCCGGCCATGGTCGCTCTTGGCGGGGTCGACGCCGTCCTCTCCGTAGAGGAACTGGATGATGTGCCCGTGAGGGTCCCTCACGGTGAGGTCGTACTCGACCTTCAGATGCTCCAGAGCGTTGACCAGCCTCCTCTGCATGTAGCCGCTCTGCTGGGTCCTTACAGCGGTGTCTACGAGCCCTTCGCGGCCCCCCATGGCGTGGAAGAAGAACTCGGTGGGGGAAAGGCCGTCCCTGTAGTTGCTCTTGACAAACCCCTTCGCTGTCGGCGAAGGGTCGTTCCAGGCGAAGTGGCTGAGGGCCCTCCCCTTCAGGCCATGGCTGATCCTCTTCCCGCGGACTGACTGCTGCCCTAGGGCTGCTGTCATCTGGCCGACGTTGAGGCTCGACCCCCTCGCCCCTGTCCTGGCCATAATCATGCCTGAGTTCTCAGCAGGGAGCGCCCTGTCGGCTATCCTCCCCGCCTTGTCCCTCGCCTTCGCTAGCTCGTTGACTATGTACGCCTCAAGCGTGTCCTCGGCCGAGAGCCCCCTGGTCAGCTGCAACGAGCCCGCTTTGTACTTCTTCTGGAGGTCCGTCACGCTCGAGTAGGCCTCGTCGAGGGCGTCTGTGATCCCCTGCTTCGCCTCCGACGGGAGCTCGAGCTCGTTGAACCCGTATGTGAACCCCCTCCTCGTGAGGAAGTTCTTGAGAACCTTGAGTATCGAGTTGAGGAAGTTGCGCGCCTCCTCGTTGCCGTAGTCCTTGGCTATCCTGTGCAGCAGAGAGTCCGGTTCCTCGGCCCCTATGACAGCCTTGTCCACCACCCCGGAGACCAGCTCCCCGTCGCGGATGACGACGTCGTTGGAGGCGCCGGTCCTCTGCGCCTTCGCCCACTTCGAGGTGAGGACGTAGTTCATCCCCTTGGGGAGGAAGAGGGAGAAGAGCTGCTTGCCTGTGTACATCGGGCGGGGCCCCTTCACCGCCGGCTCCGGAAGGTCCCCGATGAAGTCCCCAACCAGCGCGAGGTTCGAGAACTCGGCGGTGGTGAGCATCGTCTCATCCCTTGTGAGCATGAAGGCACCTGTGATGAAGTCCCTGATCCCCCCTATGATCGGGCCCCCGTACCTGGGCGAGAGTATCTGGTCTTGCACCTTCATGAGCATGAGGGCCTCGGACCTCGACTCCTCGCTCTGCGGGACGTGGAGGTTCATCTCGTCTCCGTCGAAGTCGGCGTTGTATGGGGGGCAGACCGACGGGTGGAGCCTGAAGGTCCGGAACGGGAGGACCCGCACGAAGTGCGCCATCACAGACATCCTGTGGAGCGAGGGCTGCCTGTTGAAGAGGACGACGTCCCCGTCCATCAAGTGCCTCTCGACGATATATCCGGGCGCGAGTGAGTCAGCTAGCGCCTTCCTGTCGCTGGCGAAGTCCAGCCTGATCTTTACGCCGTCGGGCCTGATGACGTAGTTGGCCCCCGGGTGCTCGAAGGGCCCCTTGTTCACCAGCCCCTTCAGGTGCTCGATGTTGAACGGGGATACCTTCTCAGGTATCGTGAGCTTCTTGGCGACCTCGAACGGGACGCCCACCTCGCCTATGTCGAGGTTGGGGTCCGGGCTGATCACAGTACGGCTGGAGAAGTCCACCCTCTTCCCGGAGAGCGACCCCCTGAACCTCCCCTCCTTCCCCTTCAGCCGCTGGCTGAGTGTCTTCAGGGGCCTCCCTGACCGGTGGTGAGCCTGCGGAATCCCTGACACCTCGTTGTCGAAGTAGGTGGTGACGTGGTAGTGGAGCAGGTCGACCAGGTCCTGGACGATTAGGTGCGGCGTCCCCGACTCCTTGGACTCGCGCACCCTCTGGTTGACCCTGAGTATGTCGACCACCTTGTGGGTGAGGTCGTCCTCCGACCTGATACCTGATTCGAGCGTGATGGAAGGGCGGACGGTGAGCGGCGGGACCGGGAGGACCTGGAGGACGAACCACTCCGGCCTGGCCGACTTCGAGCTGAACTCGAGCAGCCCTAGGTCCTCGTCGTTTATCCTCTCCAAGCGCTCCCTGATGGCGACAGGGAGTAGGCGGGTCGCTCCCCCCTCCTCTGTTATCTCATGGAAGATCGTAGGCTTTGTGAACTCAATCTGATATTGCTGCTTTCCGCAGTGAGGGCAGAGCTTGACCTTCTTCGCCTTCGTCGCGATCTCCTTTGCGACCGACTCCACCAGGGAGGGGGTGAAGTCCGACTGGCTGGCCAGCTTTGTCCTGTAGGCGTCGAGCTCCTGCTGCGGGAGGAGGACCCTTCCGCAAGACCTGCATGTAGTCTGGACCAGCCTGTTGATCTCGTCGACGAAGGCGATGTGGAGGACCGGCTCCGCTAGCTCGATGTGACCGAAGTGCCCGGGGCACCTCCCCGCGGTGTTACCACAGGTGCCACACTTCTGTCCCGGTTCTAGCGTCCCTAGCCTGCTGTCCATCAGGCCCCCCTGGACGGGCATCCCGTCCTCGTCGTAGGTCTCTGGCTGGGTAATCTCCGCGACGGAGTACTTCCTGACCTCCGCGGGCGAGAAGACTGCGAAATTGATCCCGGCGATCGTCTTGAGAGCTTGTTCCATTGACATTCTCTACACCTTGTCCTTCAGCTGGAGCCTCGGCGCTATGTTAAGGCTCATCATCTCCTGGAGCAGCAGCTTGAACGCGTAAGCCACCACCACGGTGGATATCTTCGCCTGGTCGCCGTCTATCTTGCAGGAGTACTTCCTCTGCTTGGCGTCGTAGTAGGCTACTAGACCGCACTTCTCGCAGACGTAGATCTCAGTCTTGTCCGCCTCGTCCAGGAGCCTGTCCTTGAGGACCATGGAGGCGCCGTACGCGATGAGACAATCCCTCTCCATCTCCCCGAACCTGAGTCCTCCGCCGCGAGCCCTCCCCTCGGTGGGCTGCTTGGTGAGCATCTGCACCTGGCCCCTCGCTCTGGCGTGTATCTTGTCCGCGACCATGTGGTGGAGCTTCTGGTAGTAGACGACCCCGACGAAGACGTCGGCGGCGAACTTCTTCCCTGTCTTCCCGTCGTACATCACCTCCCTCCCTGTCGGCTCGAAGCCTCTGCCTTTGAGGATGTTCTCCATCCCCTCGATGCTCTCCCCTGCGAACGCCGAGCCGTCGACAGGAGAGCCGCGGAAGGCAGCAGCCTTCCCCGCTATGGACTCGATGAACTGGCCCACAGTCATCCTGGACGGGAAGGCGTGCGGGTTGATTATCACGTCCGGGACAATCCCTTCGGCGGTGTAAGGCATGTCCTCTTGAGGGACCACCAGCCCGATGACCCCCTTCTGGCCGTGCCTGGACGCGAACTTGTCCCCTATCTCCGGGACCCTCATGTCCCTGACCCTGACCTTGAACATCTTCCCACCCTCGACGTTCTCGGTCATGAAGATGGAATCGACCACCCCGGCTTCCGACGGGCGGACGGCGACAGAAGTGTCCCGCCTGTATGGACCCTTGATCTCGAACTCCTTGTATTCCTCCATGAACCTCGGAGGGCTAGTCCTGCCGATGACCACGTCCCCGCCTGTCACCTGAGACTCGTGGGCTACGACCCCGTCCCCTTCAAGCAGACGATAGAACTTCTCGCCCCTGTAGCCGCGGATGTTGGAGTCGGCTGCCGGGACCTCGAATGAGTCGCGCATCCCGCCGAGGTACTGCTTGGCCTCGCCTTCATAGAGCCTGTAGAAGAAGGACCGGGCCATCCCCCTCTCGACGCTGGACCTGTTGAATATGATCGCGTCCTCTATGTTGTACCCCTCGAAGGAGAGGACCGCCACGACGCAGTTGGTGCCGAGGGGGCGCTCGTCTATCTTCAGGAGGTCGAGCGTCCTGGTGCGGACCACCGGGGCCTGCGGGCTAACCAGCAGGTGCTGACGCACGTGCGGGGATATCGGATAGGTGGGGGAGCTGAAGCCGAGGCTCTGCTTCGCCATAGCAGACTCGTACGTGTTCCTTGGAGACTGGTTGTGCTCTGGGTACGGGATTATGGACGCTGCGATGCCGAACATCGCCGCCGGGAAGAGCTCCATGTGGCTGTTCTTGGTCGTGACATCGTCGGCCCCCATGGACACCAGGCAGTTCTCCTCCTCGTTGGCGTCGATAAGCTCGATTACTCCCTGGTCCACCAGGTCCCGCCACGACAGCTGGCCTGTGCCCACCTTGTCGATTATCTCTGGGTTGAGGAGCGGACGGCCGCTTTCCACCAAGACCAGCGGCCTCAGGACCCTCCCGGAGCTGAGGCTGATGTACACACGCGGGTAAGCATTCTCGTTCACGGGACTGACATATAGGACGCTGGCGCTAGGATTGATCTGCCCCTCGCGCCTGAGCTTCCGGAACGCCTTCGCCATGCGCTCCCCGTCGTCGACATATCCCAGGAACCTCCCGTCCATGAATATCCTGCACCCCTCCACCTGCAACTTGCGGTCGGCGTCGCGGATCTGCTTGGCGCCGAGCTCCCAGAGCCTCTCCTCGATCTCCTGCGACGGTACGCTCACGGATATGATGGCAGAGAGGGCGAGGTTCTTCACCAGGCCGCAGTTCACCCCTTCGGGGGTCTCCGACGGGCAGATCCTGCCGAAGTGCGTCGCGTGCAGGTCCCTGGCCTCGAAGTTAGGCTGGCTCCTGCTGAGCGGCGATTGGACGCGTCTCAAGTGGCTCAAGGTGCTGAGATAGTTGGTCCTGTCGAGGAGCTGAGTCACCCCGACCTTCCCCCTCCCCCAGTTCCCAGTGGCTATGGCGTTGTTGAGCTTGTCCGTGATTATGCCGGTCCTGATCGCGGCGCCGACGACGTTCCCTCCCCGCTTCTGCCCCGTCCTCTCCAGCTGATACTTCATGTCCCTCACCAGGTTCCTGAAGGCGGTCCTGAAGAGGTCAGCCAGCATCTGTCCCGCGAATTTTATCACTTTGTTCCCGTAGTGGTCCTTGTCGTCCGCCTCGATCCAGCCGAGCCTCAGTTCGAGCAGCTTGCATGCGGCCTCGCCCATGAACATCGACTTGTCGAAGCGCCTGTCCTCGGTCTTCCCGAGATGAGGGAGGAGCCCCCAGTCGAGCATCGACTGAGCCCTCTTGACCCTGAACTCCTCGAGCATGCCGTGGGCGACCCTGTTTCCGATGAAGACCAGGGCGTCCTTCTCCGTGGGGGCCTCGCTCGCTTTGTCGAAGGAGACCTCGAGGAGGTCCTGAATCTCGGGCTTCGGAGACACCGCGTCGGCGATGTCCTTGTCCGACTTTATCCCGAGCGCGCGCATGACAATCACATATGGGAGGTCGACGGGGCAGCTTGGGACCTTGACATTGATGGCGCCGTCCTGCTTGAGGGTCAGCTCCAGCTTCGACCTGTACCCGACCACGGATGAGTAGACCCGCGACTTGTAGGTGGTGGCACCGGCGAGTTTCTCGGCGTCGACGAGGATCTTGTTGGGTGAGAGGTCCTCGAGCCCCACTATAACCCTCTCCGCGCCGTGTATGATGAAGTACCCCCCAGGGTCGTTGGGGTCTTCCCCGGACTCCACGAGCTGATCCCTAGAACGGTTCGAGAGCTGGCAGAGCTCGCTCTTCACCATCACGGGCAGGTCACCGATGTGCTGGCGCGTGGTGTCGCGCGGGAGCCCCTCCTCTTCGATGGTCATTTCGAGGAGGATAGGCGCCGAATAGGTCAGGTTTCGCAGCCTCGACTCCATCGGGAGGATGCTGCTGACAGAACCGTCAATCTCTACGACACGAGGAGATCCCAGGGTCACCCTGCCGAACTTTATCTTGTACGGCGTGCTGACCGTCTCTATCTCCACCTGGCCTATCTCGTCGACGATGTTCTGCAGCCCCCTGGTCACAAACTCGTTGTAGCTGTTGAGGTGCTGGCGAGCTACCCCTTCCCTCTGGAGCAGGTCGCTCAGAATCACCCACGAGTTGTTCGCGATCTGTTTGCTCAATCCCTAGCCTCAACCACGTACCGGTAGTAGACGCTCGTGCCGGCCGTCTCGCTGGTCCTCGTGATCCTGACGAAGTCTCCAGGTTTCGCGCCTATCTCCTTCACAATGGAGTCTGTCGACTGGATGTACGGGAACTGAGACGGAGAGGCGTTGAACCTCGCGACCACCTGCGCAGCCTCATCCTTGGTCAAAAGCTCGTGCTTGGGGATCAGGAAGTGGGTGCTGATCTTGAAGGCGGGGACCTCGTCCTCTACCTTCTTCCTCCTGACAGTCCTCTTGGTCGCAGCTTTCTGCTCTGTTATGCCGGGTTACCTCCATCGATAATACAGACTAACTGGCTCGAACAATACACGGAACAGGGCCCCTTCGAAGCCGATTTTGAACGCGTATTTAGATTTTGCGAACCTGGCCCGAACCCGCCTTGAGCCCTCGCCGCGGGGGGACGGATGAGACGACCATCTCCCGGGCCTATATGTGTAGGCTCGGAGCTAGAAGGGCCCCGCCTGGCAGTCGAACCGGCGCATCCTCCCCGTTCCATGGAGAAAAGGGATGGAACAGCGCGGTCAGCCTAGTCGGGTCCGGATCAAGCCTTCAACTGTTCCGCCTGGTACACCGGCGTTCCCTCCTCAGGCCTCTGGACGATCCGGGAGAACTCGGCGTAGAGCGTCTTCGTCACCTCCCCTGCCCGCCCGCTCCCAATCTCCACGCCGTTTACAGAACCGACGGCGAGGATCTCCGCTTTCGTCCCCACCAGAAAGACCTCGTCGGCTATGGTGAGTTCGAACGGGGTAATGTCGCGCTCCTCGACCTCCAGCCCGCTATCGGAGCAGAGCGAGATGACGCGCCGCCTCGTGATGCCGTGGAGGATGCCCGCGCTGGAGGACGGGGTCGAAAGCTTCCTCTCCTTGACTATGAAGATGTTGCTGACGCTCGCCTCGGAGACGAACCCCCTGTGGTCCAGCATGATGGCGTCGTCCGCCCCGGCGCTCGTCGCCTCGATCTTAGCGAGGATGCTGTTCATATAGTTCAAGGACTTTATCTCGTGAGAGGTGGCGTCGACTGCGTCCCTCCTGTAAGACGAGAAGATCATCTTGACCACCCTCGGCTCCCTGGGCCCGAGGACGCTGGCCATGGACTCGGCTATTATGAACACCGTCGGCTTCTTGCAGAGGGCCGGGTCGACCCCCAGGTCGCCGGCGCCCCTGGTCACAACGAGCCTGATGTAGGCGTCCCTCAGGCCGTTCTTCCTCATCGTCTCCAGGACCGCCTCGGTCATCTCGCTCTCGCTGAAAGGGAGCCTGAGCCTGATGACCTTCGCGGAGTCGTAGAGCCTGCTTATGTGATCGGCCAGCCTGAAGACGTTGCCGTTGTACGCCCTTATCCCTTCGAAGACGCCGTCCCCATATAGGAGCCCATGGTCGAAGACCGAGACGACCGCCTTCGACTTCTCGACGAACCGTCCATCGACATAGACCAGCGACTCCCGGGTCATTGGGACGCGGGGCCTCGGGGGCGTTAAAACGATTTTGTCAATGTACGGATTTGGGGAGGCGACCGAAGACGTACGGGAGGACGCCGCCAGACTTGAGATACTCCATCTCAATCGCGTTGTCTACCCTGACCAGCGCGCTGAACTTCTTCTCCCCGGCGATCCCCTTGGCGGTCACTTCGACAGTGGCCTTGGGGGATGCCATCCCTTCGATGCCGACGATGTCTATGGTCTCCTCGCCTGTGAGCCCGAGCTCCCTGACCCCCTCCCCATCCTTGAACTCGAGGGGGATGACGCCCATGGCTACCAGGTTGCTCCGGTGGATCCTCTCGAAGCTCTCCGCCAGCACCGCTCTGACCCCCAGGAGCTTCGGAGCCTTGGCCGCCCAGTCCCTGGAGCTCCCGGCGCCGTACTGCTTCCCCGCGAGAACCACGAGCGGGATCTTCTCCTTCGCGTACTTGGCGGCCGCGTCGAAGATGGTCATCACTTCCCCATCCGGCATGTGCGACGTGTAGCCGCCCTCCTTCCCCTTCGCCAGCAAGTTCCGTAGCCTGATGTTGCTGAAGCCGCCCCTTACGAGGACCTCATGGTCCCCCCTCCTGCTCCCATACGTCGACATGAGGGCGAGACCCACCCCTCGCTCCTTGAGGTAGACCCCGGCAGGGCTGTCTATCGGGATCGTCCCGGCCGGCGAGATGTGGTCCGTGGTCACCTTGTCCTCGAACACCGCAATGACCCTCGCGCCTTTAACGTCGCGCTTCGCCGAAACCGACAGGCCGGGCTCGAACCATGGGGGGCGCCTGATATAGGTCGAACCGGGGTCCCACGCGTATACATCCCCTGAGTACGACCCGAGCCCTTCCCACCTCTCGTCGCCCTTCATCGCGTCGGCGTAGCGCTTCTCGTAGAGGCTTGAGTCGAGGCACTTCTCGACGGTCCGCTTGACCTCGTTCATGGACGGCCAGAGGTCCCTCAGATAGACCGGGCGGCCATCACTCCCCGTGCCGAGCGGGGTCGATGAAAAGTCGATGTCAATCCTCCCCGCGAGGGCGTAAGCGACCACGAGCATCGGAGACATGAGGAAGGACCCCTTCGCCAGGGGATGGATTCTCCCTTCGAAGTTCCTGTTTCCTGACAATACGGCGACCGCGTAGATGTCCCTCTCTCTGATCTCCTTCTCGACTTCAGGGGCAAGGGGCCCGGAGTTGCCGATACAACTGGTGCACCCGTACCCTACGAGGAAGAACCCGAGCTTGTCGAGGTATGGGACCAGCCCGGCGCCTGTCAGATAGTCTGTGACCACCGTCGAACCAGGGGCAAGGCTAGGCTTGACCCAGGGCTTCACTGTCAACCCCTTTTCCACTGCTCTTTTGGCTATCAGGCCGGCCCCTACCATCACCGTGGGATTCGAGGTGTTGGTGCAGCTCGTTATGGCAGCTATGACCACCGAGCCGTCTGAAACCCCCGGGTGAGGCCCTTGGACCTGGACGACCGCCTGGCCCTGGGACGGGGCCGAAGACGCCCCCCCGCCAGACCCTCGGCCCCGCTGGCCGATGAACTCCCTGGTGAGAGAGGGGACGGACGCTAGCGTGTGCCTCTCCTCGGGGTTGCGCGGCCCCGCGATGGATGGCTCGACCCTGTCGAGTTCTATCTGTATCACCTCGCTGTAACGCGGTTCCACCCCGGTGACGAAGAAACCGTAGCGCCTCGCGTACCTCGAGACGAGCTCGACCTGCTTCTTGGGCCGGGCGGTCCCTGTCAGGTATGCGATGGTGGCTGCGTCCACCGGGAAGAAACCGGACGTCGCCCCATACTCTGGGGACATGTTCCCGATGGTCGCCCTGTCGGGGACGGTCAGGTGGGCGTACCCTTCCCCGAAGTACTCGACGAAGGCGCCTACCACGTTCTTCTCCCTCAGGCGCTCGGTGACAGCGAGGACCAAGTCGGTGGGAGTCGCCCCTTCCTGGAGCGCCCCCGTGAACTTGACCCCGAGGACCTTCGGTATCGGCATATGGTACGGCTCGCCCAGCATGACCGCCTCCGCCTCTATCCCCCCTACCCCCCAGCCGAGGCAACCCACCCCGTTCACCATGGTGGTGTGAGAGTCGGTGCCGACGAGGGTGTCAGGGTACACCGTAAGGTCGTCCCCTTCTCCTGAGGTCGCGACCACCTGCGAGAGGTACTCGAGGTTGAACTGGTGGCAGATCCCCTTCCCAGGCGGGAAGACTCTCATCCCCTTGAAGGCGGTCTGGGCCCACTTCAGGAGCGAGTAGCGCTCGGCGTTCCTTTCGTACTCCTTCTCGAGGTTGACCGAGAAGGCTGAGCCGCTCCCCCATGCGTCCACCTGGATGGAGTGGTCTATGACGAGGTCCACTGGCACGCGAGAGTTGATGGCGTTGGGGTCGATTCCCGCCGCCTTGGCCGCGTCGCGCATCCCCGCCAGGTCGACCACCAGCGGGACACCCGTGTAGTCCTGGAGGAGGACCCTGTGCGGCATGAACGGGGTCTCTGTCCCGACCGTCCTAGGCCACTGCGCGAGGGCGTGGGCCGCCTCCAGCGCGCCGTCGACCTTCCCCGAGTGGCGCACGGCGTTCTCAAGCAGCACGCGGATTGAATATGGGAGGCGTTCGACGTCGTACCCGAAGTCCTTGAGCCTAAGGATGTCGTAGACCGTCGCCTTGCCGTAAGGGGAATCGAACTTCTCGCGGACGCTGTCGAGGCCTTCTAAGGGCAACGCAATCGGACCAGCGCGACCCCGCCCGGCTATTTGAATTTAGATTTCCGACGCGCGGGCGCCCCAAGGGAAGGCGAGGTTCACTCTGGCTCGAGGGAGCCCTGGCGCGCACCCTCTCCCGCCGGATAGGTGGCGGCCCGCTTCCCCCTTAGCACCGAGGGGAGGATGGCGACCGCGTTGATGGCGGCAGAGACTTCGAACGCGTAGTCCAGCCCCTTGGCGAAGAGGGCCTTGTCGAGGCCGGCTATGGCTGCAGGGTTGGCTGAGGAGATCACCGCGGTTATCGTCGAGTATGGGAGCACGGCGGTCATCACGAGGAGGGCGATGTTGAAGCTAAGCACGTAACCCACGTTGAAGAATGTAGCCCTGACCGCTGACGCCACCCCCCTCTCTGCCGGCGGGACGGACCCCATGATCGAGCTCATGTTGGGGGAGCTGAAGACGCCGACCCCGAGCCCGAAGAGGACCAGGTACGCGGCGAGGACGACGTACGGGGTCGAAACCGTCGTGGTCGAGAAAAGGAGGAGCGAGCCGCTCATCACTGCCAGGCCGGTGGTGGTGAAGGGCATATGCCCGCGCTTGTCAGAGAGCCGCCCGCTGAGCGGGCCCACGGCCAGGAACGCAAAGTCGAAGGGGATTATGGCGACGCCTGCGGTGAATGGGGACATCCCCCTTACGAGCTGGAGGTAGAGGCTCAGCAGGAGTATGACGGCGCCCCAGGCCAGAGAGTTCAACATCTGAGCCGTAACGCCCCCGGTGAACTCCCTGATCCTCAGGAGCCCGAGGTTCAGAAGCGGGTGGGGGACCCTCCGCTCCTGCAGGACGAAGAGGGCGAAGAGTGAAGCGGCCCCAGCCAGCAGCGCGCCTAGCTCGTCAAGTGGGAACGTGTCGTAAGCCGCATAAGTAAGGGCCAGGAGGAGCAGGACCACGGCCGCGGTGAACGTGAAGAAACCCGCCCAGTCCATCGGGACGCCCTTCTCAGGCCTGGAAAGCTCCTTTAGCCTGCGGCGCGCCCACACAGTCCCGAAGATGCCTATAGGGACGTTGATGTAGAAGAGGGCCCGCCAGTCCAGGAAGAGGAGAAGGAGGCCGCTGAGGGTCAGCCCGGCCATTGCCCCTACTCTGAAGGCGACCTGGTTTATCCCGAGGAAGAGCCCGAGCTGGTCGCTGGGGGTCGAGTCGGTGATTATGGCGGCGCTGTTGGCGAACAGTGCGGCCGAACCGAGCCCCTGCAGCATCCTGAAGACGATGACATAATCCGGGGAGGGGGAGATGCTTGTCAGCAGGGACCCGACGGTGAAGACGAGGAACCCCACCGTGTAGATCTTCACCCTCCCCATCATGTCGCTCACCCTCCCGACGAAGAGGAGGGCTACTGTGCTCCCGAAGACGTACGCCTGGGTGAACCATATCGCCTGTTCCGCCCCCGCCCCTAGCGCGGCGGCCACCTGGGGGATACCGATCACGATGATCCTCGAGTCGATCCCGGACATGAGCACCCCGACGGTAGTGACGGTGATGACAGTCCACTTGTACTGCAACTTGATGCACGCGGCCCGTCTGGCCTGGACGTCCGACCGGACCAGACGTGTTAAACGTTGTTCCGAACGGACAACGTTCAATTAGACGGAACCGCGCCCGGCCAGGGAAGTTGGAGCAGGAGAGACTCAACAGGCTTGCGAAGGAGAAGAGCCCGTACCTGCTGGAGCACTCGCGCAACGCGGTGGACTGGTGGCCATGGTGCGAGGAGGCCCTGGCCAAGGCGAGGAATGACGGCAAGCCCATCTTCCTGAGCATCGGATACTCGACCTGCCACTGGTGTCACGTCATGGCGAAAGAATCGTTCGAGGACGAAAGGGTAGCGGCCTTCATCAACAAGAACTTCATCCCAATCAAAGTCGACAGAGAGGAGAGGCCCGAGATAGACGCGTACTACATGCGCGCGGTCCAGGCGATGACAGGCAGGGGCGGCTGGCCTCTCAGCGCCTTCCTCACGCCGGACCTGAAACCGTTCTATGGTGGGACCTACTTCCCACCGGAGCCCACGCAGGGGATGCCGAGCTTCATGCAGGTCCTGCAGTTCGTGGCGAACCTATGGAAGGACAAGAGGGGGGAGGTGACGGCAAGCTCGGACGAGGTCGCGAAGGCGGTCCAGCAAGTGGAGAGGATAGGGCAAGCCGAGCCCTCGAAGGGGGCGCTGGACGAATGCTACGACGGCCTTATCGCGAGCTTCGACTCAGTCAAGGGAGGGTTCGGTACAGCACCGAAGTTCCCTCTCCCGGTCACCCTTGGGTTCCTCCTGAGGTATCACTTCAGGACGGACAAGCAGCTGGCCGAGGCTAGCGTCTTGAAGACCCTCGACGAGATGATGGCAGGAGGGATCAGAGACCACTTGGGAGGAGGGTTCCATCGCTATTCCACGGACAGGGCGTGGCTGGTGCCGCATTTCGAGAAGATGCTCTACGACAACGCGCTCCTGGCGAAGGTATACGCCGAAGCGTACCAGTTGACCGGGAAGGGAGGTTACGCCGGTGTCGCCCGTGAAACCCTCGGTTGGATCGTCCGTGAAATGAGGAGCCCAGAAGGTGGGTTCTATTCGGCACAGGACGCCGACACCCCGGCGGGGGAGGGGGTGTTCTACACGTGGACCCCCGAGGAGGTCGTCGAAGCAGTCGGTGAGGCGGACGGCGAAATCTTCAACAGGGCCTACGGCGTCACCAAGACGGGGAACTTCGAGGGGCGCAGCCTCCTACGCCTCGATCCCGGGATGAAGCCATCGAAGGATGAGGCAGCCGCGATTGCGGGTGCAAAGCGGGTCCTGTATGCCAGGAGGCTCCAGAGGCCGAGGCCGAAGACTGACAAGAAGGTCCTGACGTCGTGGAACGGCCTGGCCATATCTGCCCTCGCCTTCTGCGGCAGGGTCCTCCGTGACGGCGCCTTCGTAGAGGAGGCGTCCAAGGCGGCAGACTTCGTGCTTGACAAGCTGTCCGAAGGCGGAAGGCTGCTTCGGAGGTACGCGGATGGGGAAGCCGCCTTCCCTGGGACCCTTGAGGACTACTCCTTCTTCGCCTTGGGGCTCCTGGACCTGTTCGAGGCGACGGGGGACCCGGCGCGACTTCGCGACTCGATCAAGCTCGCGGAGGCGATGTTTGAGTTCGAAGACAGGGAATCGGGCGGATTTTATCTGACCACGGAGAAGGAGCCGGGGAGGCTGAAAGAAAGCTACGACGGGCCGACGCCTTCGGGGAACTCCGTGGCTGCGCTCGTCCTGGCGCGCCTCGCCGACCTGACCGGCAAAAGGGAGCTCAGGGAGGCGGCGGAGAGGACGCTGAAGTCTTTCGGAGCGGAGCTGAACGAGAACCCGACGGCCCACGCCTGCATGCTGACAGCCCTCGACCTCGTCGTGAACGGGATGAAGGAAGTCGTGGTCGCCGCCAAGTCCCTCCCCGCCGCGACGCCTTTCATCGACGTGGTGTATGGGAGCTTCGCTCCCGACACGTCCCTTGTCATCGGCACCGAGGCCAACTTTCCGGCGCTCTCGAAGCTCACCCCCCTCCTGGACGGAAGAAAGCCTGGCGCGACCCCGATGGCATATCTGTGCGTGCACAACGCTTGCAAGCTCCCCGTGGACAGTGCTGAGGGCCTTGCAGTCCAGCTGAAGCGGGGTTAGATGTTTTTATCGCCCCTCCGGGGGCGGAGGACAGATGGCAGGTACCTGGGAGATAAGGGGGCTCTTCGGAAACGAATACGCCATGGAGCAGGCGATAGAGGAGCTCAAGAAGCAAGGGGGGCTGGAGTTGGTGGTCATAGACAGGCGGAACGTCTCCGTGCGGCTTGCAAGGAGAGACAGGGGCTCAGAAGACATGGTGAAGAGGACATTCGAGATACACCATGGATTCACCGAGCACGAGGGCCCGCTGGGGGAATTCGACCGCCAGAGGCGCGAAGAGCGCGAGAAGAAGGAAAGGAAAGAAGAGGAGAAGCGCAGACGAGCCAAGGGCTGAGGCTTCAGGAATATCCAGGGTAGGATGAAGGGTAGGCGGCGATGAGCGCCAGGTTGAGCTCCAGGACGTTGACGTAAGGGTCCCCAGCGATCCAAAGGGTCCAGTGCTCGTGGGCCATGACAAGCGCGTCGAGGTTCGGCACAGGTATGCCGGTGGCGTTTGAGACTCTCGGGACCTGCGACAGCGCCTCCGAGAGCGTGATGTCGGGGTCGACCCCCGATGCAGAAGCGGTGAGCGGGTTGGTCTCGTTCCTCCCATGGAAGAATATCGGGAGGGTGAAGCCGTTGTCGATGTAGTAGGAGCCTACGGTCCTCCCCCCTAGCTGGACCTGGCTCCCGTTTGCCTGATACGGGAACGCCGCCTGAGAGACGCCTGTGATCAGGAGCGGGTAGGCTAGCCCGCAGACGAGCATCGAAAGGACGGAGAGAGCGATCACGGGCCTGTAGGTCTTCCACCTGGACCCCTTTGCGCTCGTGGCCATGCCTCCTACAGGACCCCCAAGAGCAGGTCGATCAGCTTGATGCCGATGAAGGGGACGACTACCCCGCCGACCCCGTAGATCAGGACGTTCCTTAGGAACAGCGACATGGTGCTCGACGGCTTGAACGTCACACCGCGCATAGCCAGAGGGATGAGCAAAGGTATGACAACCGCATTGAAGATGAGGGCGGAGAGGACGGCTGTCTGAAGGTCTAGCCCCAGGATGTTGAAGGACTGGAGCGCCGGGAAGGCGGTCGCGAACATGACCGGGAGTATTGCGAAGTATTTCGCCACGTCGTTGGAGATGCTGAAGGCGGTGACGGCCCCCCTGGTCATGAGGAGCTGCTTGCCTAGGAGGACCACGTCTATAATCTTGGCTGGGTTGGATTCAAGGTCCACCATGTTCGCCGCTTCCTTGGCCGCCTCGGTGCCTGAGTTCATGGACAGGCCCACGTCGGCCGCAGCCAGGGCTGGCGCGTCGTTGGTCCCGTCCCCTATCATGGCCACGATGTGGTTCTGGGCCTGCTCCTTCAGGACGATGCCGTACTTGTCCTCAGGCTTGACCTGGGCGACGAACTCGTCGATCCCCACCTCGGAGGCTATGCTCTTCGCGGTCAGAGGCTGGTCGCCGGTGATCATCACCGGCCTTATCCCCATGGAGCGGACGGCCTCTATCTTCTCTCTCGTCCCTGGCTTCAAGACGTCCTTCAGCCTGACCAACCCTATCACTTCGTGGTCTCGCGCGACGGCCATCGGCGTGTCCCCCTCGTAGGCGACCCTGTCCACGAGCTCCCGGAACCCCTGCGGCACCTTGAACCCTGACTTCAGGAAGGCGTCGGGGGCGCCCTTCACGATCTCAGTCTCCTCCCCCGAGAGGTGCATCCCTTGTTCGCTGGCGTCCTCAAGGTAGAATTTGCGCCTAACCCTCTGGACGCTCCCTTTGGGGAGGACGAAGCTGGCCCCGAAGTGCAGCTTCACCCCGCTGGTCCTGGTCTGCGCCGAGAAGTCGTAGACCTCGGACAAGGTGAGGGCGTTGAGCTCCCTGGGGACGTACCCCTTCTCGTGCCCGAGCCTGATCACGCTACGCCCCTCCGGGGTGTCGTCGAACCACGACGACAGGAACGCCGCTTCGCCCACCTCTTTCTCCGTCCTCCCCCCCAGAGGTATTATCTCGACAGCCTGCCTGTTGCCAACGGTGATTGTCCCTGTCTTGTCAAGCAGTATGGCGTCGGTGTCCCCCGCCGTCTCTATCGCACGGCCGGACTTCGCGACCACCTTCCTCTCATAGAGCCGGCTTATCCCAGACAGCCCGATTGCCGGGAGGAGGGCCCCGATGGTCGTCGGGAGGAGGCAGACGTAGAGGGCGAGCAGGACTGAGAGGTCGACCTTGAGCCCGAGGACGGCCGATAGCGCGAGGATGGAGGCCACGATTATCGTGAATATGGCGGAGAGGCCGAAGAGGACCATCGTGATGGCGACCTCGTTGGGGGTCTTGGGGCGCTTGGAGGACTCCACGAGGCGGACCATCTGGTCGAGGTAGCTCTCCCCTGGGTTCACAACCACCCTGGCGGTCATGGTGTCGCTTACGACCTTCGACCCTCCGATGAGGCTGTCTCCAGGGGCCTTCCGGACAGCTGCCGACTCGCCGGTGACGAGGGACTCGTCCACCATCGCTATCCCCTCCAGGACCTCCGCGTCCATGGGGACGACGTCCCCCTTCTCGAGGAGGACCAGGTCCCCCTTCTGGAGTTTGGTGGACTCGGTGCGGACGACCTGCCGTTCCCACCCTTCGGTGACCACCTTCTTCGCGGGGACCTCTGTCTCGAGCTGCTTCAGGCTGCTCGCCGTGTTCTTCGCCTGCTGTTCGGCCAACGAGTCCGAAAGGGTGCTGAACCAGACGGTGACCAGGAGGATGGCCGCCACTTCGGCGTAGAACGCCCTGTCTTCCGGGGTGGCGAACGGGACGAAGGCGTAGGGGTACGCGGCCATGGCCGCCACCACGAAGAATGTCAGCTCGACGATCAGCATCACCGGGTTGGCGAGGAGCGAGACCGGGCTCAGCCTTACGACCGAGTCGGCCAGGGTCTTGGTAGTAAGGGCGGAGGGGCGGCGTGCGAGCCTAGCCTTCCCCAGCACCCGGTCGAGGCCGGGGACTCTCCTAGCCAAAGAAGTTCACCATCCCCTGGAAGTAAGTCAGAAGGGGCCCGAGAATGAGAAATGGGAGGAAGGTCAGGACGACGAGGAGGAGGATGCTCCCGACCAGGACGAAGGAGAAGGCGGCGCCGTCGGTCCTGAGGCTCTGCTCTGCGACCCTCTTCCTGCCTATCATCGACCCGGCCAGCGCAAGGAGGATGGCGATTGGGACATAGCGCCCAACGAACATCACCGCAGCGGTGGAGAGGTTGAAAAACTGGGTGTTGGCCGCCGCGCCGAAGAAGTCGGACCCGTTGTTGGCAGCCGAGCTCGCGAACTCGTAGAGCACCTGGGTGAATCCCACCGAGGTCGGGAGGGAAGAGAAGCCAGGGATGGCGTAGACCGCCTTCGTGGCGTAGGCGGCTATGGTCGGGAGCAAAACGGAGATCGGGTGCACCAGGAAGGCGGCCATGACCAACTTGACGTCCCTGGCGTTGATCTTCGCGCCAAGGTACTCGGGTGTGCGGCCGGTCATGAGCCCGACCACGAAGACTGTGATGACGATGTACATTATCATGTACATGACCCCCACCCCTTTGCCCCCCGGGGTCGCCTGGATCAGCATCCCCATGAACGCTGACATTATCCCCAGAGGGTTGATCCCTGAGAGGGAGGCGTTCACAGAGCCGGTGGTGACCGCCGTCGTGATGACCGTCCAGAAAGTGGAGAAGAAGCCCCCGAACCTCGTCTCTATCCCCGGCCCCACCACTGGAATCGAACCGAGAAACGCTATGACAAGGTCGATCGCGAGGAGACCGTAGCTCGCGATCAGGATGGGCCTGGTCTCCTTCTTCTTCCCTATCAGCTCTCCGAAGACGAAGATGAGGGTGGTAGGGATTAGGAGCATCAGGTAGATCTGCAGGACGTCGGTGGCTGGGTTTGGATTCTGGAACGGATACGCCGAGTTGGCGCCGAAGTAACCCCCGCCGTTCGTCCCAATCTGCATTATGGCGACGAGAGAGGCGACAGGGCCGACGAAGAGCGTCTGGGTCGCCCCCTCCACGGTCCTCACAGTGACGTACCCCCCTATCGTCTGTGGGACGCCGAGGGCTACGAGGACTAGGGCGGCCAGGATGCACAGGGGTAGCAATATCCTGGTGAGTACCCTCACGAAGTCCACGTAGAAGTTCCCCATGTGGGCGGAGCCGGGCTTGAAACCCCTCACCATCGCGGCCATCACACAGACACCGGTCGCGGCTGATGTGAACTGCAGGAACTGGATAGCGGTCATCTGGGAGAAGTAAGACAGCGTCACCTCCCCCGCGTAGTGCTGGAGGTTGGTGTTGGTGGCGAACGATATCACCGTATTGAGCGCCAGGTCCCAGCTTACGCCTGGGAATCTCTGCGGGTTAAGAGGGAGGATCCCCTGACCTACGAGGATCGCGAACGCGATCGCCATCTGGGCCAGGTTGAGGCAGAGCGCGGCAAAGAAGTACTGCCTCCATCCCATGGCCATCGAGGGGTCGGCGCCGATGAGCCTGTAGACCCTCTTCTCGACAGGGTCCATGAGCCTGTCGAGGCGCGTCGGCGCGCCCGTAAGGACCCTTACCACGTAGGGGGCGAGGAGGCTACCGGAGATCAGGGCGGCAGCCAGGATGCCTATGACGGTGAGGGCCTGGATAGCGTCTATCAACTATCTCAAGTTCCATTGCTTCACCTAGGGCCCTAATGTGAGTGTTTCGAAGGCGCCCTAGCGCCCCGAAATCCTTGGTTTCGAATCCCCGTTGAAACGCGGGCCCTTATGTGTATAGAGCACCATGGCGCTCACGGTACTCTTAATCCCCTTTATCTTGAGGATCTTGTTCTTCAGGATGTCCCTGAACTCTTCGATGTCTGCGGCTGACACTAGCGTCACGATGTCGAACTCCCCTGTCACCTCGTAAAGTTCCTCTATGTTCGAAATCTTGCTAAGCGCCTCGACCACGGCGTCCATGCTCGGCGAATCGACGAATATGTCCACGAAGGCAAGCATCTTGGCCATTGAGTAGGACCGTTGGTTCGGGCGGCCCGACTGTCGCCGATATATACGTTCGCAAAACCGAAGGAGAGCCTTGGCCGTCCTGTGCCAGAGCTAAATAGCGTCAAGGGGCCGATGGGACAGATTGAGCCCATGGCTCCTGGCAGCGCTGTTGATCCTGCTCATCTCCTTCGTCTCTAACATCTCCCCCTTCTTCGGGGCCTCCTACACCTTCTTCGCCACCCTCGACCTCTTGCTCTTGGGGTTCACCCCAGCCAACTTCCTCCTCGTCGTCGCCCTCTCGGCTGCCGGGGCGGCGCTTGGAAAGCTCGTGATCTACTATGGTGCTTTCGGCCTCAGGCGGTTCCTAGTCGGGAACAAGAACATCCAGCTGATTGGCAGGAACGCGTCGACCCGCACCTTCTACGCCGTCCTCTTCGTCACCGCTTTCATGCCCGTCCTCCCCCTGGACGACTTCATCTACATAGGGGCGGGGGCGACGGCGGTGTCGCTCCCCGGGATGGCCGCCGTGACCCTGGGGGCGAAGACGCTGAAGAGCGGCGCTGAGATAGCCGTCGAGTTCACAGTCCTGAAGGAGGTTGTCCAGGCGTTCACCTTCTCCAACATAGGGCTGACAGTCGTGGTCACGGCCGGGTTCATGGCATTGGGGGTACTCGTCTATCGGCTCGACTGGGAGGCGCTCGTCAAGAAGTACCTCCACATCGAGCTGGACGAGAGCAGACCTTCCGACGCGGGCGCGCAAACCATATAGTTTCATCAGCAGGGTCGACATTCGCGCGGGGGTCGCCCAGCCTGGTCAACGGCGCGAGGCTTAGGACCTCGTCCCTTAGGGGTTCGTGGGTTCGAATCCCACCCCCCGCACTAAACCTCACATGAGACCGTCGGAGTTTCTGAATTCGGACGGGATTTGAACTCCGAGTTCGGTGCGGTACTCGTAATCTGAACTCCTGCCCTCAGGAGGTGGGCATTCGCCTTTGGTTCGAAGACTTGTGGTGACGGTCGACGCCGACCCTTATATCGGGCTAGAACTTTACCTCAAATTCGGTCCGGGTTCGAGCAATAATCGTGGCACTGCCGACAGCAGATGATCCATCCAGTTTGGATGTAGAAGCTTTTTGGCGACAAGATACGAAGGGAACCGGTTGAACGAGGATACTAGCAGACCCATCTCAACTGGTGAGGAAGTCCAGCGGGTCACTTGGAAGCAAGTTACTGCTTTCAGGCTTGCAAGGCATCATCTTACCCGGAGGGCGCCTTCGAGCGCGCTGACATCTGTCCCAGGAGAGATTTGTGGGGCGCAGGCGCAGCTGCTTTTGGCAGGTCAGGTGTCGATTTGGGCCCGCGTTCGAGGCGTAAAGCTTCCCGACTTGGGGGCCGCCCTTTGGAAGGAACGTAGCTTAGCGAGAGCCTGGTGCATGAGAAGGACGATGTTCATTCTCCCTTCGGACGAGCTGTCGACCTTCGTACGAGGAAGCGCCCTGCGGGCCGAGAGGGAGATGCGTTGGGTCTTGGGAAAAGGAGTTCCGAAACGGAAGCTTGAGGAGCTGGTGGGCGTGGTTCTGAATGCCCTGGACGAGCCAATCACTCAATCTGCTCTAGCCGTCAAGGTGTCGAAATCCATGGGCTACAAGGTAAAGTACAAGACCGGCGGCGTAGGGTGGGGAAACAGGAAGAAGGTTCCATGGGTGGACTTCGGCGACCTCGTCCTTCCGGCGAACTACCTCCTGCATCTTGCTGGCTCCAGAGGGGTCTATTGCTCCGGACCAAGCGAAGGCAATGAATCGACGTTCGTACGCGCAGACAGGTGGGTCCCGCACTGGAAGGATATCTCGCAAGCCGAGGCAGAGAGGGAGCTGCTGAGGCGGTACCTCACGGCATTCGGGCCAGCTACATTTTCCGACTTCGCCATCTGGACAGGGATGACAGCGGGAGACGCGAGAAGGATCTGGTCCCTCGGGAATGAGGACATGATTCCGGTTGACGTTGAAGGTTGGAACGCCATGGTGCTCCGGAACGACCTTCCGGGTCTGTTGAAAGCGCATTTGAACGGGCCGGTCGTAAGGCTATTGCCTTTCTTCGACTCCTTTCTTCTGGGGCACAGGTCACACCGTAATATTGTGGGACCTGTAGAACACAGGCTGGTCTACAGGCCACAGGGATGGGTCTCGCCGGTGCTTCTCTTGGATGGCAGGGCAGCAGGAGTATGGTCCCACGTCAAACGGAACAGCCGCCTTGAAGTAGGAATCAAACCATTCTCTAGGCTCCCTGCGAGAATCTCGTCCATGGCGCGCCAAGAGGCAGATGAACTCGGGGGCTTTCTAGGCTGCTCTGATGTCAGAGTGAAGATTTCCTGAAGCACTCGGTCACTACGGCTGCAATCGGACCCGAACCTTCAAACAAGGATCCGAACTATAAGTTCACTGCGCACCCCCCGCACGTTCACAACTTTCCCTGCCACCGCGCCCGTCAACGAGGCGGGCTTGAGTCAGCGGGCCCGGTAGACGGCTCCAGCGCTCAGGCGCTCCTGGCCGGACGTCAACAAGCCAGTTTAGGCGCTTGTCTCCCCGGGACCCCATCCGGAGGTCTGCGCCCAGTCGCGAGCGCTGCGAAGGATCGACCACACAATCAGCTCCTTGGCCAAGACGAAACCCTCCCTGTCGTCTCTGAACCTCGCGGCCGGCTCTTGCTTCACCTGGGAGCACTCCTCCGAGGCGTAGGGGCGCAGCCCAGAGGAAGTCCCTGAAGAGGAGGTTCAGCGCTTCGTCGAAGCTCCCGCTCTGACGCACGTGAGGTGCAACCGCCGCGTCCCCGGGGGGTTCGCGGAAGAAGCGCTTGGTCGAGTCTGGGTTGGATGCGTGGAAGCGACAGCCCAACGACTCCAGCGGCGAGAAGTACGGGCCCCGAGGCTCAAGGCGCAGCACCGAGACCTGGATGTCTATGACCGGCTGGCGTCCAGCCCTGGGACAGACGTGGACCCGACGTGGTCGATCCTCACCGCGGTATCGCCCAGGACCTCCCTCAGCTTCGCCCCGACCTCGGCGAACTCGTGAGGCCAGGAGGGGTCGCAACCCACTATGACGATGGGGTCTTCGGCCATGCCCGTCGTCCCAGGCGCCCTCGGCTATGCATCACAGCCTCGGCTGCGCCAGCCCTGGCGCCTCGCCGTCGGCTTCGTTCAGGAGGGCGTGCTTGCCGAAGAAAAGGAGGTAGCTGACCACCACGAAGTCTAAGACGATGGCGACGTGCATCATCGTGCAGTAGACGCAGATCGCGTGAAGTATGCCCACCTCGACGAAGACGAGGTAAGGGACGATGATGAGCCCGATGAACCTCCAACCGAAGAGCACCTCGAGCATCAGGTCCGACACGCGTTTGGACCCGAAGGCGATCAGGTAGACCATGCCGAGGTTCACCATGAAGTAGGCCATGGCGAGGAGCTCGAGCGGGACCCCGAAGACCCTGCTGTAGCTGCTGCTGAGCACCGCGCCGCAGTCGAGGTGGAGGCCGAAGAAGGTCCCCGTAGGACAGAGCGGGAGCTGCTGGTTGAGGGTATAGAAGATCACTAGGACCGTCCCCGATGCCCACAGCCCGAAGGCAGACATCGCGACGAGGACGAATAGTTTCAGCTTCGATATCCTCATGGGAGGATCCGGAGCCCCTGCGACATCCGTGCGCCCACACCAGTTCGCCTGGCTCAGGTGCCAGCGGACACCGTTTAAGGGAAGCCCTAGAACAGATAGGCAACTCTTTTAGTCGTTCGGAGAGCCATGCACATGTTTGCTTCCTGGCGGGCTCGAGCCTCGAGACTATCAGAAGAGGATAGCCGACGTGGCGTCCAAGACCAACACCCTCGTCGTCCTGCCGACGGGTCTTGGGAAGACCATCATCGCCATGCTGGTCGCCGAGAGGGTGCTGAGCTCGAGGCCGGGGTCCAAGGTGGTCGTGCTTGCCCCCACGAGGCCGCTCGTCCTGCAGCATCTGCGCTCCTTCAGTGAAGGGATGAAGCTCCCGGAGGGGTCGATGGCCGCCCTCACAGGGACGGTGGACCCTGGCGAGAGGGAGGTCATGTGGATGAGGTCCAGGGTGATCTTCGCCACCCCCCAGACGGTCTACAACGACGTCCGGCACGGAAGGGTCTCCTTGAAGGACGTCGCCCTCGCTGTGTTCGACGAGGCCCATAGGAGCGTCAGGGACTACACCTACACCAAGCTCGCGGCGGCGTACAAGGATGCCGCGGACGCGCCACTGATTCTAGGGCTGACCGCGTCCCCCGGCGCCTCCAAGGATAAGGTGGACGAGATCAAGAGGAGCCTGTTCATAGAGGCGATCGAAGCCAGGAGCGACGAAAGCGACGACGTGAAGGGGTACGTCGAGAAGACGGCCGTCGAGCCCATCAAGGTCAAAGTCCCTGACGAGTACTACGACACAATCCTCAGGCTAAGGGAGCTGTTCAACGACAAGGTGAAGAAGCTCCTCGGCGGCGGCTTCCTCCGCAGCAACCGAGTGTCGAAGAAGGCGCTGCTTGAGGCGAGGGGGACAATATCCGCGAGGCTGAAGGCCGCACAGGCCGGGGGGGGTCAAAAGGGGTACATCTTCGGCGCCATCATCAACCAGGCGCAGGCTGTGGCCATCCTCCACGCCATCGAGATGATAGAGACCCAGGGGCCGGGGACCCTTCTCAGATACTTGGATAAGATGCGCGAGAGACCGGACAAGGGGAAGGCCATCTCGTCTCTCCTGAGGGACCCGGCGTGGGAGAAGGTTGAGGAGGAAGCTGCCAAGCTGAAGTCTTTCCCTCACCCCAAGGTGTCGGTGATGCTGTCAGTGGTCAAGACCCAGCTCGAGAAGAAGCACGACTCTCGTGTGATTGTATTCACCCAATACCGGGACACTATCGAGGATCTGGTGGAGGCTCTCGAGGAGGAAGGGGTCTCAGCAAGGAGGTTCGTAGGCCAGGCCGACAGGGAGGGGAGCAAGGGGATGGACCAGCGGGCCCAGACGGAGGCACTGGACAAGTTCAGGGAAGGGGAGTTCAAGGTGCTGGTGAGCAGCAGCATCGGGGAAGAGGGGCTGCACGTCCCCGACGTCGACCTGGTGGTCTTCTACGAGGCCGTCCCGTCGGAGATAAGATACATACAGCGGCGAGGGAGGACTGGGAGGACGACAGAGGGGAGGGTCGTCATCCTCCTGGCAGAGGGGACGGTGGATGAGTCATACTACTACAGCACCCTGATGAAGGAGAACAGGATGAAGGAGCTTGTGAGACAGACCGGGGAGAAGGAGCCCCGCAGGAGAGCCAGAAACCCGACTCTGATGGACTTCTTGAGCTAATCCTTTCTTCCGACTACGGATACCTTGATGTGGTTCGTCGTCCCCTTGACCCCCGGGGTCCCAGAAATCACCACTATCAGGTCCCCCTTCCGTGCGAGCCCGAGCTCCTCGGCGGCTGCGTCCGCCCTGCCAAAGAGCCAGTCGACCGTCTTGGCTTGCCTCGTCACGATGGAGACCACGCCGCGGTACAAGCTGAGCCACCGGGCGACCTGGGCGCTGGAGCAGATCGCGACTATGGGTTGGCTGGGCCTGTTCATCGAGACCCTGCGGGCCGTCGACCCGGTCTGGGTGGGGGCGACGATGGCCTTCGCCCCGACGTAGTCAGCCAATCTGCAGGCAGCACGCGCGATGGCGGGCCCGGTCTCATGCGTCGTAGGAGAAAGGGGCGGGACTTCGTATGTGTGCGGGGACCTCTCGGTCGTCCGAGCTATCCTGTCTAGCATCTTCACAGCCTCCACCGGGTACTTTCCTACTGTCGTCTCGTCTGAAAGCATCACGGCGTCAGTCCCCTCGAGGATCGCGGTCGAGACATCGGTCACCTCCGCCCTGCTTGGGACGGGGGAGCTCACCATGCTCACGAGCATCTGGGTGGCAACGATCACCGGCTTTGCCGCGTCGTTGCACTTGGTGATTATCCTCTTCTGGATCTCAGGGACAGTCTCGATCGGGACCTCGATCCCCAGGTCTCCCCTGGCCACCATGATGCCGTCGGACTCGGCCAGGATTGAATCGAACGCCTTCACAGCCTCCATCTTCTCTATCTTGGCGATGAGCATGGGCCCGTCCTGGGGGAGGAGCCTCCTAATCGAACGGAGGTCGGAGGCGGACCTGACGAACGAGGCCGCCACGAAGTCCACCTTCTGCCTGACCCCGAACTGGAGGTGCGTTTGATCTGTCTTGGTCGGATAGGCTATCTCGAGCTTGACGCCCGGAGCGTTGACCCCCTTCCCCGAGCTCAGGACGCCGCCAGCCAGGACGGTGCATGCGACGGAGCTGTGTGAGGCGGCGTCCACCCTGAGCCTAATGACGCCGTCGGCGAGGTGGAGGGTGTCCCCCTTTTCAAGAGAACCGAGGAGCGGAGGGTAGTTCACAGGTATCCTGTGCGAGTCGCCCTCTGCGTCTGACGCGTCAAGGACCACCGCAGAACCCTGGGCTAGCTCGGCCGACCCGTTCGCCATCTTCCCCACCCTTATCTTCGGACCGGGGAGGTCCTGGAGGATGGCCACCGTCTTCCCGTACCGCCTCGCCTCCGCCCGGATAGTGCGGATCTCATTGAGGTGGCTCTCCTTGTCCCCGTGGGAGAAGTTTATCCTGAACACGTCGACCAGGCCCACGAGTTTCCTCACGGTTTCAGGCACGCTACTTGCGGGGCCTATCGTCACGACGATCTTGGTCTTCCTCAACTCGGGGCGGCCGTTCCCCTGGGCCGGAGTGGAATAAAGTTAGGCCCGGCCTGGTCGGTCTCTCTAGGCGGGAGACGCGCGGTCAGTTAATCGGGGCGCGTCCCGCCTTGCGCCTGTTGGAAGCGCTCCACGCGATCAGAGCGAGCACCAGGATGTCGAAGAGCGTGAGCCCGATGGGGCGGGTGAGGTAGGTCAGCCCTGCGTCGAACACGAAGATCGGCCCGATGGTCAGCCTCTGCCTCACTTCGGACTGGAGCGACGCCCTGCTCTCGTAGGACATCTCGTCTCTGTACTCCCTGAGGATGAAGTTGATCAAAAAGGCCCAGACTATGATGATCATACCAACCACCCCCGCGATGAACGAAGTCCCTCCGAGTTTCAGGGTGAAAGGGATGAGAGAGATCAGTATCAGGATGAAGATGTCCAGGATTGGGAAGTTCATGGTCTTCGGCGGGTAGGCGAGCCTGTCAACGACGTATCCCCACCAGAACCAGATGACGATGATGTTTGTGAAGATGTACGACACCACCGAGTTGAGGTCGAAGGTCGCGACGAAGGTCGTAGTGAAAGCGAGAGAGATGGCGACGACCATGGTCGCCAGCTCGAGCACGAGGACGTTGATCGTCTGTTTGTCTTGCGCCAAGCCTTGTCCTCTGCTAAAGCCTCAGCCAGGGCGGGGGTCGGTGGCAGGCCCCCGCGCCCCAGACGTCTCCCCGACGGGGTGTCCTGTCGCCTCCGTGGGCATCTCGGGCTCTTTGCGCTCGTCATAGTGGATGTAAGTGCTTCCCCGGAGCGCCGAGGCGACGGCGGCTGCGATCGAGAGGACGCCTCCGATGTAGAAGGTCAACCTGAGCGCCGACATGAATGCAGGGGCTATGGCTGTCGGGAAGAAATCCTTGCCCGTCAGATACGCCAGAGTCGCCGGCGGGATGGACGACGTCAGAGAAGACGAGGCGACGCTTAGGGTCGACGCGACAGGGTTGTAACCGAGGAAGGCGGCGAAGAGCGCGTTGGTCGGAGGGATCCGTTCGAATGTAGACGCCAGCTGCGGGACTCCCGCGGAGCTAAGGGCGTTCCCCAGCGCCCCGGGGAGCGAAGCCGCAAGCGCGATGAGGACTATCGAGAAGAAGATCCCAAGGCTCGCGGTCTGCCCCACGTTCTGGATCGTCGCCCTCATCCCCGAGGCGGCCCCCCTCTGCTCGGCCGGGGACGCATTCATAATCGCGGCCGTGTTGGGGGCCGCGAACATCCCTCCTCCGAGCCCCATCACGAAGATTATAGCCGCAAACTCAGGGAAGGCGAAGTCGTATGGGAGGAACGAGAGGAGGATGAACGTGACGCCGGTTATCACCATCCCCATCGTCGCAAGGAACCTCGCCCCTCTCTTGTCTGCGATTCGACCGCTTATCGGGCCCATCGCCACGAAGCCCACGAGCATCGGAGTGATGTAGATTCCCGACCAGAAAGGGGTCGACTGGTAGGAGTATCCGTGCAGAGGGAGCCAGATGCCCTGGAGCAGTATTATGAGCATCAGCTGCACCCCGCCCCTCCCGATCGCCGCCAGGAGCCCCGCGAAGTTACCGGCGCTGAAGGCCTGGTTCTTGAAGAGCACGAGCTTGAACATAGGGTCCTCGACCTTAGCTTCGATGAATGGGAACGCGACGAGCCAGGCAGCCCCCAGGGACAGGGCGCCAATGACCCAGGGGTTCCCCCACCCCATGTCGGATGAGCCGTAGGGCTCGAGGCCGTAGGTGACTCCCACGAGAAGGAGGATCAGGCCCGAGGCGAACGTCACGTTCCCCCAGTAGTCCAGCTTCTGGTGCTTCTTCGCCGACACGACCTCCTTCAGCTTCAGGTAAGACCAGGCCGTCCCGAAGACACCGACGGGGACGCTCACCAAAAAGATGTAGCGCCAGTTGATCGCTGCCAGGATCCCCCCCATGATGATTCCAAGGAGGGACCCGGCCAGTGCCGCGACCATGTTGATACCAAGCGCCTGCGCGCGCTCGTTGGCAGGGAATGCGTCAGTCACTATGGCTGCGCTGTTCGACCAGAGGAAGGCAGCACCCACGCCCTGGACTATCCTGAACGAGATGAGCTCCATGGCCCCCGCGCTCCCCGTGCTCGGCGTGAGGTAAGCCAGGAAGGATCCGACTGTGAAGATGGCAAACCCCATATTGTAGAGCCTGACCCTGCCGAACATGTCGGAGATCCTGCCGAACGTCACTAGGAGGGTGGCGGTGACGATGCTGTAGCCGAAGAGGATCCATAGGAGATATTCGAAAGACCCTGCTGCAAGGGGGTCGATCTTGATCCCGTTGAAGATTGCGGGGAGGGAGATCAGTACGATGGTGCCGTCGATGGTCGCCATCAGAACCCCTATGGTCGTGTTGGAGAGGACGGTCCACTTGTACTGCGTGTTCAGTCACCTCCGTCAATGGAACGCACTGGAAGCATCTTCTTCATGGCATTATTCCTATTATCTGCTGTGAGGTCTCTGGCTTGGGCCACGTGCGGCGGCCCTCAGCGGCTGGAGCTGCGAGTCTATCCACCCCATCTGGGTCTCCATGAACAACCTGAGCTCCTTGAGATAAGCTTCCCTTTCCTGCGCGGGTGTCTCGGACAGCTTTTCCCTCAACTGGATGGCGCCCTCTCTGTACCTGTTGATCACGAGAGGGACGTAGACCGCCGGCGGGAGTATGTCCGAGAACAGCCGCGCGATGACCCTCTCCTTCCGCCCAAGGCCCGCGAGCCTTCCACGCATCTCGCTGAGCGCCTTACGGCCTTCTGAGGTTATCGTGTAGACCTTGGGGCCAGGGGAGCGGACGCCGGGGGCAGCCCTCGCGAGCCCGTCGACGACCAGCCCCTTCAATGTGGGATACATGGTCCCAGGACCGGGACGCCAAGCGCCGTCTGTCCTCTCGTCTATCTTCTGGATCAAGGAATAGCCAGTCTCAGGACCGCGAGACAGGGCGGTCAAAGCGTACAGCCGCAGGAACCCACGCGGGACGGCCTGGGGGTTGAGCCAGCGCTTTGAGAGCGAGTGCACCATGATACGGTCAACCAGGCCCAGGGAAGTCGTATAAAAATAAGTATTCGATATCGTATCAGATAATCTTTAAATCGAGACCCCGGCGCGGCCTGCCAGACTTTCCGTTGGCCCCCTCCATCGAAGCGCGGCAGCTCTCCAAGAACTATGGCCGCTTCACGGCGCTGTCGAGCCTGGACCTCAAGATCCAGGGGACGAAGTGCGTCGGTTTCCTCGGCCCCAACGGCGCTGGGAAGACCACCACTATGAAGATACTCACGGGCCTGATCAGGGCTACGAAGGGGACCGCTCTCATAAACGGCGTCGACGTCAGCAAGGACAAGAAGGGGGCGCTGGCGTCCTGTTCCACCCTGATAGAGACGCCTGAAATCTACCCCTCGCTCACCCCCAAAGAAGCGCTCTCGATGCTGTGCGAAATCCGCGGTGTGCCGAAAGAGGAGAAGAACAAGAGGATAGACGAGGCGCTGGCGAGGGTCAAGATGACCGAGTGGGAGGGAAAGAAGGTGGGCGGTTTCTCCAAAGGGATGAAGCAGAGGGTGAACATAGCCTCCACCCTGCTGAGCGATCCAGAAGTGATAATCCTCGACGAGCCGTCCACCGGCCTGGACCCGAGAGGGATGAGCGAAGTGAGGGACATAGTGATGTCACTCAAGGACAGGCTCGTATTCATGAGCTCGCACCTGCTGGCGGAGGTCACGGAGGTCTGCCAAGAGGTAGCCATGATAGACCATGGGAAGCTCTTGGTATACGATACCATCGAGAACGTCACCGCCAAATTCGCGGGTGGCGGCGGCGCGATAGAAGTCGGGTTCGCGGGCGCCGTGGAAGAGCCGCTCAGGCTCCGCGTCTCGAAGATCCCCGGGGTGTTGTCGGTGACCAAATCGAACGACAGGCACTTGATAGTGAAGTTTGACAACGCCGCGGTCACGCAGGACCGGCTCTTCGAGCTGGTTGCTGGGCTGAAGGCCGGCGCGCTCAGCTTCACGCCTGCCTCGGGGCTCGAGGACGCCTACCTGTCGCTGATAAAGGAGACACTCTAGGGGATGTCGGATCAGCACCCCAGGACGAAGGTCGGCTCGCTTTCCCACGTCTGGATATCGGCGAAGTACAACTTCCTCAACTACTTCCGAGCACGTCGGTTCTACGTGATGCTGGCCATCATCCTGATCATATCAGGGCTCCTGACTGCCCTAGTCGGGTACTATCGACCCCCTGGCTTCGTTGGGGGGAACGCGCTTGGCTTCTACGGCGCAGGGTGGGGGAGCTTCGCAAACTTCGTGGTCGTCCTCTCCGCCGCCTTCTTCGGCGGCGACGCGATATCAGGCGAGTTCCAGAACCGGACGGGCTACTACCTGGTCCCCAACCCGATCAGGAGGTCCGCCATCTACGTTGGGAAGTGGATTGCGGCGCTGGCCGCATCGACGATAGTCCTCGCGGTGTTTGCCCTTATCATGGTGGCGAACGGCCTGTTCTACTTCCCAGGTTCAATCCCCTGGCAGTTCGTGGAGTCTGTCGCTTTCGCCTTTGTCTACATGGTGGCGGCACTGTCTCTCGCCTTCGCCTTCAGCTCCCTGTTCAAGAACAGCTCAATCTCCATACTCATGAGCGTGATCCTCCTCCTCTTCGTCTTCGACGTCGTAGACACCGTCACGTCCATCGTAGCAGGAATCGAGCCCTGGTTCTCCATCACCTACGGCGCGGGGATAGTGTCCAACATACTGACGGTACCATACCCCGCGGCCAAGTCAGTGACGCCTGTCGGACCCGGAGGGAGGTTCGCGATCGCCCAGTTCAATGCGACCGTCCCCGAAGGCCTCCTCATCCTGGGAGTATACTTCATCGTGATGGCCGTCCTTGGCCTCGTACTCTTCGAGCGGAAAGAGTTCACTTCCTAGCCGCTCGTCAGCATGAAGTCGTGGACCTTGCCCGGCTCCAAGTTGGCAAGCGCACCCCGGAGGATGCCGTCGGCATACTCGCTCCCTGGGTTGAGACAGAGCGTCCGCCCTATCCGAGCGAAGCCCTTCGATTCGTGGATGTGCCCGTGGAGCCCGAGGAGAGGCGAGTGCCTTTCAATCGCCTTCCGAACCGCTGAGCTGCCCGCGTGTATGTACTTCACGCCGAGCCCTTCCCTGACGTAGTTGAAGTCGTGGCTTACCGCGGGGGCCCTGTCAAGCTCAGTGTTGATAGGAGGGACGTGGAGGTTGTAGACAGCGTCTTCGGGCCTGTTGACCTGCGACGCCAACCGCTCGATCATTTCACCCAGCCTCTCCTCGCTCACTTCCCTTGGGCTCTTCCAGGGGGTGGGGTTGGCTGTCCCCAGGGTTATCATCTCGAATCCGCCGTCCAGCTCGACCACCCTCCCTTCAGGGTTGATTAATTCCCCCGAGTCAGCCAGGGCAGCGTCTATCTCCAGCTTGTCGTCGTTCCCCGGCGAGACATAGCAGCGGACCCCAGACCCCTTCAGCCGCTCCTGGGCAAGCTGCACCCAGGAGTTGAGGACCTGGGCCATGGCGTCGTTGAAGATTCTCTCTTCCCTTGCCTTGTCAGCCTGTATCTCAGCCAACTCGGCCCCAGTCGTCACGAAGGAATACTGGCCCGCGTCCTGGAGGCGCTTCCTCGCCTCCTCCAGCTTCTCCTTTCCGAAGGTTGAGCGCTCTCCGAAGATCTGGGCCTCATATTTCCCGTCGCTCCCCTCTATGATGGGGATCAGGACCTTCCCCGTGATGTCCCCCCCTAGGATTAGGCAGTCTGCCTTGTAGACCTTGGCGGCGTTGAGGAACTTCCTGAAGCACCTGTCCGAGCCGTGCACATCGGTCGTGAAGAATATGCGGGTCATGTGGAGAGAAGGGCGCCAAATCGCTAACCGTATTTAACGTGGTTTGACGTCCGCATGTCAATCGGCCACAGACAGGTACTTTTCTGACCGCCGATGGGAATACCTCGGGCGCTTCGCCTAGCGGGTGCCTGTCGCCCCGCGGGCCTTAGGCCGCGCCCTCGACGGCCTTCGTTATGCCTTCGAAGATCTCAGCGACCTTCTTGGCAGCGAACCCCTTCAGGAGCCCGGAGCCTAGGCCGGCCATCACCCCGGTTATCTCAGCTTCCGCCGACCAGCCCATGGTGGTGGGCTCCTCTCCTGTTAGGGCGAAGACGCTCGTGATCTTCATGCTGCTCCCGCTCCCTGTCCCTTCGGCTGACAAGGTCGCCTTCGAAGGGGGGGACGTCTTCGCGATGCTCAACTTCATCTTCATGGAACTCGACACGACAGCAACCCTAAGCTTAACCTTCGCCTCAAGGCTCTGAGCGTCGATGACGTGGACGTCCTCGGCGTCTGGGAGCGTATTTGCTATGAAGCTTGGGTCGGTGAGGAGGGAGTAGACCTTGTCCCGGTGGGCGCGGATTACGTTTGAGCCGTCGAGGTGGAGCTGCATGGCGATGTTGCTTCCCTGGGCGATTTAACCCCTACCTGGGGCTCCGGAAGAGCATCCCGGAGACATGGTATCAGGTCAGGTTTGATGCCACGCCAACGCCGCCTGGGGGGCGCCTCGCCGAGGGCAGGGACGGCCACGAAGCCGATGGACCGTGAGAAGTAGTGAGGCTCGCCCCCGGCTCAGCAGCGGACCCGGACGGACTGGCGGAGCCAGCACGTCACTCAAAAGGGGGAGAGAGGTTGACACCCACAAAGAAGACGACCGATGGGGAGCCCCATCCCCTCCGTTCGCCGCGTCGAGCCACCGACTCCAGGCTATCTGTAAGCATCGAAATCCTTCCCCAGGACCGATGAAGCGATCTTAAGCTCCATGATCTCGTCGGTGCCTTCGTAAATCCTGGCGACCCTGGAGTCCAAGAAATGCTTCGCCACAGGTGACATGATGGAGTACCCGAACCCGCCGAAGCACTGGACCGCCCTGTCCGCCGACTCAAAGGCGCTCTTGGACGCCATGTACTTGGCCACCGCGGAGAGCCTGTCGGCTTCCGATCGGAGCGACAGGTCCCCTGGGGACTTGCCTGACTCGTCCTTCTTCATCGCAGCCCTGTAGACAAGCCATCTGCAAGCCTCCAAGCTGGATTCGATTGACGCGATGTGCTTCTGAATCAGCTGGTGCCTGGCGATTGCCTTCCCATGCTGGAACCTGGACGAGGTCCTCTCTCTAACCTGGTTGAGGCAGTCTTCCATGACCCCGAGGCACCCCGAGGCGATACCTATCCGGCCGTTGAGGAGGGCTGAATACGCGACCGAGAGACCCTTCCCTTCCTCGCCGAGCATGTCCTCCTCGGGGACGAACACGCCGTCGAGGCTGACCAGGGAAGTGTCTGAAGTGAAGAGCCCCATCTTCTCCTCGAGGCGCATGTCGACGGCGAAGCCCCTCTGCTTCGTGTCGACTAGGAAGGCGGTGACCCCCTTGGAATCGCCTTTGGCGCGGGCGAACACTATCATGTTGGTCGCGATTG
This sequence comes from Nitrososphaerota archaeon, assembly GCA_027339745.1. GTDB lineage: Archaea > Thermoproteota > Nitrososphaeria > Nitrososphaerales > Gagatemarchaeaceae > UBA183. The sequence goes on from DAHWNW010000001.1 coordinate 131,770, forward strand.
ACCCGTTCGAAATCAGGTACTTGGACCCTGTCACCCTGAATCCTCCGCCGTCCCTCACGTAGCTGGTCTTCAGGGAAGCGGGGTCTGAACCAGCCTCAGGCTCGGTCAGGCCGTAGGCGAAAAGGACATCCCCCTTCGCCGCCGCTGGGAGGTACCTCGCCTTCTGTTCGTCGTCCCCCCAATCCTGGACCGCGAGGCTCCCCAGGCACATGTGGACGTCCGCGAGCGTGATGACACCCATCCCCGTCTGTCCCATCCTTTCGAGGAAGAGTGACTCTACGAGCTGGCGCGCCCCCCGCCCACCGAACTTCGTGGCTATCGGGACCCCCATCAGGTTGTGCCGCCTGAGCACCCCCGCTATCTCTGGGTTGTATTTTCTCTCCACGTACTTCTCGAACTCTGACACGAGCAGCTCCGCAGCGGCGGCGTCGGCTTCTCGGAGGAGCCCTTTCTCATCGTCCCCGAGCCCGACAAGCCGGTCCACCTCCTCCATCGAGGACTCGAACAGCTTCTCCATAGCTGGCCACCGTGTGGGTGCCGGGTTTTAATCCTCACCGGAGCGCATGCTTTTCAACGTCGGGCGCCTGGAGCGTGGCCGCGTTGAAGTCAGACGTGTCTCCGATGTGGCTGACCTATCACATGGTCGACTGGAAGACGGTGAGCCAAGAGGAGACAGAACTGAGGTGCACCCTATGCGGCGGTCGCCTGATGAAGACGGAGGTCTTCACCGGAGAAACGAGCCAGGGATTCGTCGGGTATGTCTGCCATGCGGACAGGCACGTCACTTGGGTGAAGGAGAGTTAGGACCGGCCTTGTCTCTGAACCCTTCCCCATACCTGTGGGGCCTCGACATGTTCTTCGACCACTTCGCCTCGAACACGGCGTCCAGGTCTGCTTCAGGGGAGATCAGCCTCGAAGCGTCGAGGACGTAGAATATCACGTCAATCAGCTCCTCGATCGTCTCCTCCTTAGGCCGCCCCTTCTTCCATGAGTCCCCGGCCTCCCCGAGCTCAATGAAAGCGAACAGCAGTTTGTTGGCTATCTCGTCCGGGGTGTTGCCGAACCCCTTCGCTACGACTAGCTCCTCAACCTTCTTCTTCGAAGCTTCCAGCGTGGGCACGAGCGACCAGCCTCCAGAGTAGGGCTATGAATCTTTGGCCCGGGGAGCCACGACCTCCCTGTAGTACTCACACGAGGCTGCGATTGTGCACGATGAGCACTTGGGCCCGATGGGCTTGCATGTAGTCTGACCGAAACGCACGAACAGGTCGTTGAGCTCCAGCCAATAGCGGCGCGGGACCACCTTGACCAGCTCGGCCTCGGTCTCTTCAGGACTCTTTGTCTTCACCAGCCCTAGCCTGTTCGAGATCCTGTGTACGTGGGTATCGACCGGTATGGCAGGCTTGTTGAACGCATACACGAGGACGCAGTTCGCGGTCTTCCTCCCCACTGCGTGGAGCTTCAACAGCTCCTCCTCGGTCTGAGGGACAGCTCCACCGAAGTCCGCGACGAGCTGCTTGGACACCCGGACTACGCTCTTCGCCTTCATCCTGTAGAACCCCGACGCCCTGATGAGGCGGCTGACGACCTCAGGGTCTGCGCCCGCCAGCTCGCCTGGCGTCTTGTACTTTGCAAACAGGTTTTCAGTGGCCTTTGTGGTGTTTTCATCCCTGGTTCTGTGAGACAGTATCGTCCCGATGAGGATGCGGAAGGGGTCCCCTCCCTCGGCGTCCTTCAGCTGCGAGAGGGCCGTGGCCCTCTTGTCCGCGGAACCATAGACCATCCCCCTGACCTCCCTGAGAAGCCCAGGGACGCTTACGCGCTTTCGGTGACCCATGGCTCTTTCTTGTACCAGGCGGCGACGTCGTCGCAAGCTGCTTGCAGGCCGTACTGAGGGGAGTAGCCCAGCTCCGCCCAGCTCGCCTGGACATCTATGGTGAGTGAGGCCTTGAGCTGCTCCGAAGCGTACTTTGCGATGGCCATCCCGGAGAGGAGCCCCGGCTTCTTGAACTCGGCGGTCTTCCCCACCGCCGAAGCCACCCCCTTCGCCAAGGCCTCTGGAGTGGCGTCGAAGGACTTCACCAGATACACAGCGCCGGAGCGAAGGTCCCCCTGGGCGGCCCTGTACATCGCCTGGGCGATGTCCCTCGGATGTGAGTACGACATGCTCCCCCCACGCGGGACCGTCACCTCCCCCCGCTCGATCATCCTGAGGAAGGGGAGGGCCAGCGAAGGGTCACGCGACCCGAAGGCCTTCGCGGCTCTTATCACCATGACCTTGGGCGCTGCGTTCCGCCTCGCGAACTCGAGCAGGAGCCGCTCCGCTTCGGCCTTCGCCTTCTGATACGCCCCCGCCGGGTGCAACGGGCCCGACGCGTCGACCCTCGCCGCACCGAACCCGTAGACGTCCAGTGTGCTCAGATGAACGAATCGCTTTGCCTTGACCTCCGTGGCAGCTTCCAGGAGGTTGAGCAGCCCCTCCGCGCTGGCGCTCATGAAGTCGCTCTCCGTGTAAGGCATGGGGGACGCCAGGTTGTAGACCGCATCCACGCCTTCCATCGCGTCGTGAATGGAGTGGTGGTCCGAGAGGTCGACTTCGATGCCCTGGACCCCGTTGGTGTCCATCGTCTTTAGGTGGGCGCCCTTCCTGAAGGTTCCCTTGGATATCTCACCTTGCTGGAACAGATATTCAACGAGGTGCCCCCCGATGAAGCCCGTCCCTCCCACTATGAGGTTCATGGGGGCCCGCCCTCTGGGTCGCCAAGGTGATGATGGTGGTGGTGCTCGTCCTTCCCAGGTTTAGCGTCGAACTCCCCCCTCACGAGGCGCATCTGGAGGTCCTCCTCGAACTTCGGGAAGTCGCCCGTGAGTGCCGCGAGCTTCTCCTTCGCCCCCTCAGTGAACTGTGGGGAGAAGTTCTGGCCGCCGAAACGGCCGTATGCCACCCCAGAGAACCTGACCTTCTTCCCTTTCACCTCAACGTAACCCCTGATCAGGTTCGCCACCTCCCCTTCGCTGACATAGTCCACCACCACGGCGTAATCCGGGAGGCTCAAGGGATGTTTACCCCTCCTGACAGGTGCTTAAAGTCAGTTCTGGAGCGGGAGCCTAGCTCAGGAAGTCACATCTCGAAGTCTGGGGGCCTGTACCTCGCCTGGACCATCTCCTTGAGGGAGGTGACCAAGGAGAAGCTCGACCCGACTATGTCGCTCTGCGTCACGATGCCCACGAGCTTCCCCCTCTCCAACACCGGGAGCTTCTTGACCCCCGCGTCCGACATGATCTTGGCCGCGACCTCGACCCTTTCATCTGGGGAGACGGTGACGAGCTTCTTCGTCCTAAGCGAAGTCAAGGGCGCTCCAGGGTCGAGCCCCCTTGCAACGCTCCTTGAGATGTCCCCTTCTGTGACTATGCCGACCGGCTTCGTCTCGCTCTTGGTGACCACGAGGGCGCCGATCCCCCACCTCGCCATCTTCCTCGCGGCTTCTTTGACGGAGGCGTCCGCGTCTATGGTCCTGACCCTCCTGGTCATGATGTCCTTGACGTAGATCACCCCTCATCTCACCACGAGGACGGGACACTGAGAGTGGCCGACGAGGCCGGACGAGACGCTCCCGACGATTAGCCTCTTGAACCCGGTCAGCCCCCTCGTCCCGACCACGACCAGGTCGGCTTTCTGGTCCGTCGCTAAGCCAACCAGCGCCTCTACCACTGACGGGCCTTCGAGTAGCTCCCCCCTGGCTTTCGCACCGGCCTGGGCGGCGAGCTGTACGCCTCTTGAGAGGATGGCCTCGCCGTTCTGCTTCGCCGCCTCCTCCAGTTCGGTGTAGTTGGGGATGGGCATGCCCGCTCCTCCCGAGAAGACCATCGTCGGCGAGCTGTAGACGTGGGCCACCGTCAGCTTGGACCCGAACTTCGCTGCTATGGAGCATGCCAGCCGGACGGCCTTTACCGAGTCCTTCGACCCGTCGAACGCGACCACCACGCTCTTGAACTCCCTGCCGTTGCTTGCCATGACTGTCAGTTCAGACTTCTCCTTTTCCCTATTTAATGCGTCCCCACAATTCCCACAATTGAGAACCCCGATTCCGGACGGACCCGGCCTCAGCGCCCTGGACGGGGGCGAAGGACTGGCGCGACCTAACCAACGAGGTCGCCTGGGGAAACCTGAGGCGACGTTGTAAGACGGAGGGGCCGGAACTTACCCAAAACTGATAATCAGGCGCGAAAAACGTCTCAGTCTGTTATAAGGCGCTGAAGATGGAGCAGCGTCCATGGAAAACACAACGCAGCCGCTCGCAATCAAGAGCAGATGGGCAGGCAGATTCATCTGGGCCGCGGTCATCGAAGGGTTCTTCGCGGTGGTCGCCACCGTGCTCACCCTCGACCCTCTCCAGTACCTCACAGGCAACCCCGACTACTACTCGCCAGCCAAGGTCATAGCCAGCAACGGCGCAGGGACCTGGTTCTTCACCGGGTACATCTCCTTCCTCGTGGTAGGAGTCGTAGCTATGGCGGTAACTGCCATCTTCTACCTCTACATCGAAGGGATACAAGGCAAGCCATACAAAGGGGTCACAAACATCCTCGCGTGGGCGCACCTCCTTCTGATGAACATAGGGGTGGCGGGCTCCATGTTCCTGATGATGTGGGGAGGTTACCTCGCGGGGTGGGCAAGCGCCCCTGTCTCCAGTGGGGGAGAGGGCCTCACCTCAGAGCAGATTCACGTCCAGATACTCGGCCACCTCACCGACCCCATCGGGGCGCTCGTCCTGGTGGCAGCCCTCGGTGCGCTCTTGGGCGGACTTGGATACCTCATTCGAAGCAGGGCTCGCTGAGTCCTGCTTCTACCCGTTTTTCATGCGTGAGAAGCCGATTAAGCTCAAATACGATACCTCAGGATTTCCGAGCGCGTGGAGATAACCGAGCCGATCCGAGTCCAGGCGCTGGTGCACGGACTCGCTGACGAATACTCACGCAAGATCATCCTTTCCGCCATACCCAAGAGCAAGTCTGTCGAAGACATAAGCAAGGAGAACGACATACCCCTGAGCACGTGCTACAGGAGGGTCCACGAACTCCTCGATGCGCAGATCCTCGTGGTGGAGAGGGTAATTGTCACGCCCGACGGGAAAAAGTACGAACTACTCAGGAGCGCCTACAGGGCGATAAACGTATCATTCGACGGCGGGGTGATCAAGGTGGACGCGGTGATAAACGAGGACGTCGCAGAGAAGCTGAAGCGCCTCTGGCTGACAATGAGGGAGAGCGGCTGATTTCTAGCGATGAGAATCGAGTTCAATGCTTTAAAACTCGACGGAGGTGACATCAGGTAATCATGGGTCTTGTGTATCTCGACGTAGCGCAAGCGCTAATCCTCGTCTTCGGCGGCGTCGTGGTCTACTATGCAGGCAAGGCGTACAGAAAGACAAGGAGCCAGGCGATGCTCTTCTTGGCGATCGGCTTCGCATTCGTGACCCTGGGGGCGCTCATAGCGGGAGTGATCTACAACTTTGGCACAAAAGACCTTGGGACGGTCATCACGGTGCAGGCGTACTGTCAGGCGGTCGGGTTCTTCATAATAGTATACTCCCTGGCGCGCGCGAAGGGGTAGCGCCAATCCCGGGCCTGGACGACCGCACGAGACAATGACCAACGCAGTTGGCGCCTACGGCGGACGTGACCGGACGTTCGCCTGCATGGTTCCCGCAGAGCCGGCGCTTTTGGCGGGCCGGAGCGCCGGGGCGCTCGCTGGCTTGGAACGTAGAAGGGCGCCGGGGCGAAAGGTCCCATGACGGACTTGTGTCGCTCAGGCCCGGGCGGTTCCCTAAGCGGTTGAAGCTCATGGGCCCGCGTGGCGCCGTCCCCGGAGCGGCGCGAGCGTGGAGGCCCGGCAAAGCAAAGGACGATTGAGCGTGGGAACGCGCCGCTCCGGCAGGCTAGCGGAGGGCCTCGGCCTGTATCAGCTCTTCCACTTTCTGGAAGTAGAGCCTGGTCGCGAGGGGCATGCCTTCGAGGTTGCGATCGATGGCGTCCACGACGTATCGGACCGCCCGCCTTGACGCCTTGAACTCGAACTTCATTGGAAGGATGGGGTCCTGGATGACGTCGATCGAGTCGATCAGGTGCCCGGGTGCCTCGGCCTTTGCGTCGCTCGCCACCTTCTGATACCACCCCGACAAGACCGCCGGGTCGAGCCCCTGCTTCAGGTCTTCGATTTCCTGTAGGAGCCTGTTCAGGACCAGCATCTCTTCGTTGGCCATGGGCGGATGATCGCGAGACGGCGGTCCGCCAGCTTAAGCGAAGGTGTGTATGTTTGTTGGTCTCGCGGTCAGCTGCAGCGCATCTGGAAGACCTCGGACTTCTCATACTCAGCTTCCCAAACGTGGGTGCTATTCCTCCCCCGGCGGACTGCGAGGAGGGTGTACCCCTTGGGGGCGTCGTTGTAGGCCCGCGTGAGGATCTCGACGGCGGGGAGGTCGTCCTCGTCGTAGCTCTTCAAGACGTGCGGCCTGTACTTCTCGACCTCTCTCAAGTAGTCAGCCAGACACAACACCCTCCCCTGCAAGACAGCTGACGTGACCCTCTTGACCTCCACTCCACAGGCGTCGCACCTGACAACCCCCATCCCGTCCGTCAGGCAGACCCTCCCCACCCCCACCACAGTGGGGAAGGTTCCGGGCCGAGGCTCTTCGGCGCCACAGAGGGCACACTTCGCGGGGCTCTTAGAAGAGTGAGGCAACGTAGGTCCAACCGTGTGCCAGCCGATTTAAGGCTGCGTCGGGCTCCGGGAGGCCGTCCTCTTGCCCTGGACCCGCCCGGCTGGGGACGGTGGAGAGCGCGTCAGGGGGCCCCGGTGGCACATGGTCCCGCGCCCAGCCTACCTCCAGGAGGGGGCGCTAGTCCAGCGTTGTCCAGTGCGTCAAAGAAGGACCCCTAGAGGAGCCGGACGATGTGGTCGACGTTGTCCAGGGTTGTCAGCACACGGTGCCCTGCCGGGTCCCTGTCGACCCCGCTGGTGACAAGGATGGAGTCGATACCGGCCCTAGCGGCCCCCTCGATGTCTGTGTCGAGCTGGTCCCCCACCATCACAGCCTTCGCCTTTCCGCACCCCGCCCGCTTGAGCGCAGCCTCGAACATGAGCGGCGAAGGCTTCCCTATGACAGTCGCACGCCTCCGGCTCGCGTATTCGATGGCCTTCACTAGGGGACCGGTGGCCATGGCCGGGCCCGTCCTGTAGGCGTACACCCTGGAGGCGTGGGTCGCGACGAGCTTCGCCCCCTCCCTCACCAGCCTGGCTGCGCGGTCGAGCTTGTCATAGGTCACATTCCTGTCTAGCCCTACGACCACGACGTCGCACTTCTCGCCGAAAGTCCGGTTGTGGCCGAACCCGCTCAGTTCCTCTTCGAGCCCCCGCTCACCAACGAGGTAGTATGCCACCCTGCCGTACTTGTCCTTGAGGTACTCCGCGGTGAGAAGGCCCGAGGTGAGGACCTCGTCCTCCCTGACCGGGATGTCGAGCTCGACCAGTCGACTCCAGACCGTCTTGGCCGTGTCTGTTGAATTGTTGGTGAGCACGCAGAGCCCTTTCCCCATGGAGCGGATAGCTTCGACCGCGACCGTCCCCCCGATCTTGACCCTGTTCTCCTTCCCCTTGTAGAACACCCCGTCAAGGTCGAACAGGAACAGCTCCTTGTCCTTCAACAGCCCTCTCATCTCCCAGCCTCACCCTTTCGGCAGCCTGGTCGGCGCTGGTGACGGCCTGCATCGCGAACAACTCTCCCTCCCGTCTCCCCCGAGGACCAACCTCCGGGAAGGAACCAGGTACAACCTTTCGGTCGAAGGCTGCATCGGTTAAAAAGCAATCCCGTCCAGTTGTGCCGTTGGATTCCTGCTCCCGTGTCCCCGGCATGGGCCTTCCGATCCCCGCCCCCCGCGGGGTCGCTGGGTCGAGTGAGAGGTGTAGCGGCTACAGCGCAACGCCACCTTGCGGCGGAAAGGCAAGGCGGGAGCTCCCCTTCAGTCGCCACAGCGCAGACCTCGCTGCGAGCCCTTCGCGTGTCAACAATATTTTTAGCGCTTCGGCGCCTTCGAGAGGGCCTTGCCGATGAGGCGCCCCGCCGTGGTGACCGCGCTCCTCGTTGCGCTGCTGGTGGTGACCGGGGGCCTGGCGCTCGCCCTTGCAGGGGGGGCTGCGCAGCAGGGGAGGCTCCCAATCGCCACCCAGGCGGCGGCTCAGACTACGCAGGCCTCGAAGGGACCTTACTTCGCGGTGAGCGTCGTGCTGTCTGCCCCAGGCGCGGGGAACGGCACCGCGGGCGTCCAAGTGAACATCAGCGCGAACCCTCCCGAGCCTGGATTCTCAACCCGCTCCGCGCAGTCCGCGACCCCGGTCGGCGGCGTCAGGTTCGAAGTCATAGGACTCCCCAAGGTGTTCCACGGGAAGTTCCTCTCGAACATCCTAATCACCAACTCGACCGGGACGGGGGAGATATCGGTGCTCGAAGGTAACTACAGCGTGGTTGGTTCAGGGCCTTACGTCAACTACAAGGGGTACCTGTCCTTCAAGCCGAACACGGTCACTTCTCTGACCATCAAGGTGGTCCCGGCCTTCGGCACAGTGGCGAGCCTGATGGTCGTGAACCAGGATACGTTGGTCGGGACGGAGCCGACCGCGACCGTCTACGCTGGGGTCAGCGGCGGGGCCAACTTCTCAGACTTCTCGACGGAGCTCAGGGGTTACACAGCCCCCGGGGGCGCATCCCAGGACTTCATGAACGTGAACATGACGGTAGTCGGAACCTACGGCACCCCGGGGATGACAATGGTGGTCCTCAAGCCGCAGGGGGAGTACCCCGCCCTTCCCTCGTTCGACCTTTCACTCCTCCAGTACGCCACGTCTGCAGAGGTGAGCTACCTTCCAGTCTGAGGTGCTGCTTGCCGTGGGAGACGCGGCCACCCTGGCTCTCGCCGTCGCGGGGATCCTAGCCCTGAGGGAGGTCAGGGCCAGGAGGGTTGAGACCCTGGCACAGGCCTTTGGCGCCCTGGAGCGCTCGATCGCGGTTGGAGCGCCCTGGCTCCCGCAGGGGTCGACGTGGGGGGAGACTTTCGAGCGCCTTAAGGGGGCGGGGGTGGAGGCCGACTGGTCGAGGATGGAGAAGACACTGGAGGCATACGAGGCGTTCCGGTTCGGCGGGAGGCCCGACCCCGTCGAAGGGAAGGAAGAGGTGGCCGGCCTGGCGACGAGGATTCAGCGGGGGGTGGGGGGGCATGGACCTAAGGGAAAGAGTGTCAGAACAGATTAGCAGCGTGGTGATAGGGAGAGAGAGGGAGATCAAGCTCCTACTCGTCTCTTTCCTCGCCGGGGGGCACGTCCTCCTTGAGGGGGTCCCCGGGGTGTCGAAGACGGTACTGGCTAAGTCCTTCGCGAGGTGCATGGGGGTCGACTTCAAGAGGATCCAGTTCACCCCTGACATGCTCCCCATGGACATGGTCGGGGGATTCGTGTTCAACATGAAGGACAGGGCTTTCGACTTCAGGAAGGGACCGGTCTTCACCAACATTCTCCTCGCCGACGAGATCAACAGGGCGCCCCCCAAGGTTCAGAGCGCCCTGCTCGAGGCTATGCAGGAGACACAGGTGACGGTGGAGGGTCGGACGGAGGCGCTCCCCAGGCCGTTCATGGTGATCGCGACGCAGAACCCGCAGGAGTTCCACGGGGTCTATCCGCTCCCCGAGAACCAGCTGGACAGGTTCCTCATGAGGATCGAGATGCGCTACCCTGACCCAGCCACCGAATCCGCCCTGATCAAGAGGAACCTCGGAGACATGGACACAGGCCAGGTCAAGCCGGTGGTGAGCGCCCCGGAGCTGGCGAGCATCATCGAAGGGGTGCAGAAGGTGAAGGTGTCAGACGAGATCATAGGATACCTGGCGACCATCGCGAAGGAGAGCAGGGGCGAGGCGAGGCTGAGCCTGGGCGCGAGCCCCAGGGCGATGGTCCACCTGACCCACTGCACCAGGGCCTTGGCCTTCCTAGAGGGGCGCGATTACGTGACCCCCGAGGACATCAAGGAGGTGGCCATAGAGGTCCTTGGGCATAGGCTGAAGCTCGACCAGGCGGCGGTGTTGGTAGGGAATGCCAGCGACCCCGAGCAGATAGTTCGAGAGATACTAACAAGAGTGAAGCCACCACGATAAGGCTGACAAGGCACGGCAAGGACTACCTGAAGGCGACCGCCCTTGTGACCGTCATCGGGGCCGTCTCGAACTTCGGGTGGGGTATGGCGACCGGCCTCGCTCTCTCCTTCGTGGCGCTTTTCTCGCTCCTCGCGGTGGCAGTCATCCCTCCCGAGGCGCTGAACCTCGAGGTCGACAAGGGACGCGCGCGGACGTTCAAGGGCGGGAAGGTGAGGACCCTCCTGAGAGGATGGTCAGGAAAAAGGAAGGTCTCGGTCGACTTCGAGCTCGTATCAGGCCCCCGCGGGGTGGAGGCCTCGCTGGAAGGGGAAGGCGGCTCCAGGACACTCGTGACGGAGTCAAGGTTCGCCGGGGTGTTCAAGGGGTTTGTCGTCAGGGTGGGGGCGGGGGATCCGCTGGGGCTCTTCGTCAGGAACGAGCTCCATGAGCTCGACCTCACGCTGGAGTTCCTACCGACCTTCTTGCTCGGAAGGAGAGGACCCATCCTGGTTCCGGCGGCGATGCTCGGCGACCTCCCCGCGGGGAGGAGCGGGTCCGGCCAGGAGTTCTACTCAGCCGAGGTATACAACACCGCTTCGAGCTCCAAGGACATCATGTGGAAGAGGGAAGCGAAGCTCCCCAGCGACCACCTCTATGTCAGGGTGGGGGAGGCGAACATACCGGAGACGATGACTGTATGCTTCCTCGAGAAGAGGGACGCCGAAGAGCGTGGTACGGCCATCTGGATGGACCTGGCGTCGGAGGCGGTCGCCAGGGTAGCGCTCCCCGCGATCTTGGCGGGGACGGCGGTGAAGCTCCTCCACGTGGTCGACGGTGACGCCAGGGTCACTGAAGCGAGGAACCCGGCGGAGTTGGCGGAGATGATAGTCTGGCTCTGGAGGAGGGACCGCGCCAGGGAGAAGGCAAGGGAAGGTCCCAGGGACGCCGACTTCGTGGTTGTAGGGCAGGCGGAGACACAGGACCCCGAGACGATGGCCCTGGTGCTCGAGAAGCCGTCTCTTATCCTGGCCTGGGGGAAGAGGAACCCTATCTTCGGGTCTAGCGTAGCATTCTTCACTGGAAGGGAAGACATCAGCGGGCTTGTGGCGATGGTGCTCAGCAGATGAAGTCGAAGGAGCTGATCCTCCCCGTCGCAGCCGCAGCCGCCCTCCTCTACATAGACATCGAATACGTCGGGGCCCTGTTGGGTTCCGGCATCCTGTACAAGGCGACGTTCTTCGAGCTGATGATCGTGGCTCTCCAGGTAGGTAAGACAGAGTCCCTCCTCTTGGTGCCGAAGCTAAGGAAAGCCAGCGGAGCATTCGTGATCGACTTCTACGGGGCGGACATCCTCGCCCTCCCGGTCCTGGTCGCGCTCGACCTCCTCGTAGGCGGGACACTCATCCCCGCGCTGGCCCAGGGGCTAGTCCTGGGATGGGTCCTTGGGGTATCGGCCTGTGGTATGGGGTTCCTGGCGTTCAGGGTGGGTGCTTCGATGTACCGGTCAGACGGCCTGACCAAGGTGATCCCCACCTGCCTCGCGACGGCCGAGTTGGGTCTGCTCTTCGTCAACTCCGCTCACTCCGCGGCCACGTCAGGGGGAGACCCAGGCGCCATAATCAGGAGCGCCTTCTCCGGGTACTTGTCCTTCTCGTCGTCCGATCCAATCTACTTAGACTTCGCCGCCCTCTATTTGATACTCCTACTCTACGCGACGGTGGGTTGGGCCATCAGGGCCGGGGGGGTGGAGCCGAGGCAGATTCTGGTCGCTGTGGCGGCGACTGGCGCCACCGCGGGGTGGGCATTCGTCGCGTCATTCACCGGAATCTACCCGCCGCTGGTCCTCGCGCCGCCGGCGCTGGGATTGGTGGCGGTGTCATGGGGGATAAGCGTTGCGAAGTAGGGCGCCCCTGGCTGTCGTAGCTTTGCTCCTGCTGACGATCGCGCTTTTCCCGTCAGGCGCGGAAGCCTCGAGCTCGTATGCCAACACCCTCCTGGGGCTCGGGTACGGGCCCTTGAGCGTCCAGCCGGCGTCAACAGCGGTCCCGGTCTTCGCTCCCGGCGACAGCCTCTGGGTCCAGTCTTACTCCAACAGCAGCACCATTACCCTGATACTCGCGTCGCCGAACGGCTCTGTCTTCCCATCTGTGGAGCTCCCGCCAGACGGCCTTGTCAAGGTCTATTCATTCCCCCCTTCGGGCCCTGTAGGTGAGTGGACTCTGGACGCGTACATCGGAGGCGGGCTTACCCAGGTGTCTTTTTCGGTGGCCAGCGCGACCCCCGTCCCGCCTCCGACGCTTGAGTCGGTCGGGTTATCCAAGGGGAACCTGGTCCTGGACTACTCCATCGCCAACACCACGGCGTACGGGATCCAGGCCTGCCTGATGGGACCTGGCTCAGGCGGGACGACCACCCTCCAGCTCCCACCATCACTGGCCAGCTACATGACGGTATCGTTGAATGGGAGCTCCATAAGCGCATTCGCCCCTCAGGCCGAGCAGCCCTTCTCCGCGTGGTTCCAGCTCTACACCCCTCGCACCTATTTCACCTCGGGCGGGCTCGTCACCTACGATACGATGGCCGGACAGAGCCAGGTCCTCACTTTGGGCGCGAGCACCGAGCCCACGACGGCCCAGCTCGACACATTCCTCAGCTTGAGAAACGGCTCCTACGACCTCAGGTCTTACGTCAGGACCCCTGCCGGCATCTCCTCCTACGACACCTCATACGTCTTGGTGAACGGGAGCGCTTGGGTGTCGCTGGGCGCGTGCGTGCAGACCACCCAGGTCACTTCCAGCTCGTTCCAGCTCAGCGCCCCACTCAACGGGACGGCGTCGTCGTGGCCGACTTCCCTCATAACCACCTACATCGACAACGGCATCGGCGGGTTCACCTTCTCCAAGGCCCCGGCGCCTGAGACGAGGATCAGTCTCGGCAACGCCACCCAGGCTGTGAGCCTGGGGATGGTGAAGGTCACAGCGTCCGGCGGGGGGGTCGTCGGGTCGGACGTGTACGGGGGGAACCTGTATGTGGTCGTACGGTCATACCCTGCCTTGGCGTCGGTGGCGCTGAACTTCGAGAACGTGACCACGGTCACCTTTCCCGTCACCATCCTCGGCCCCTATCGGACCGAAAGCATACAGCCCTCGGTGGGGACAGTGGACGCGTCGGCGGTCGACGCCGGTGCTCCCGTCGGCAACGCCACGCTTCTGGTGGAGAGTGTTGGCTCCCAGCCAGCCCGCCTGAAGTCAGGGGAAGGAGGTTCCGTATCAGTGGCCCTCCCTCCAGGCGAGTACAACTTCTCTATGAGGTTCGGAGGAGTCACTGTGAGCCAGCTAGTGCAGGCGTATTCAGGAGAGGCAACGCAAGTCACGCTCAACGCAGCGACACCGAGGTTCCCAGTCCTGCTGGTGGCACTCGGCGCGGTCCTCGCCTTGGGGGTGGCGATAGACGTCGTCGTCTGGCGGGCTTACATCTTGAGGAGGAGGGCGCTCCGATGAGCAGGCGCTCCTCGGTGAGTTTAAATGGTCAAGTCGGGCTGTGAGGACGGATGGCAGGTCCTTCAGACGCAGTGGAGCTCATCGCGCGGGTCCCTTTCTTCGAGGGCCTCGATGAGAAAAGCCGCAAGGCGGTCGTCAGGGAAGGCAAGGAAGTCTCATTCAACGCCGGTGACCGCGTCGTAAGTGAGAAAGGATCCGGGGTAGGATTCTACCTGGTGATAGACGGGAAGGTGGAGGTCAGGAAGGGGCAGAAGGTCTTGGCAGCCCTTGGGAAGGGAGAGTTCTTTGGCGAGATGTCTGTCATAGACGGTGAGCCGAGGTCGGCGGATGTAGTCGCCACTTCCCCGACTAGATGCTGGGTGCTCCCGGCCTGGAACTTTGCCGGGCTCATAAAGGCGCATCCAGAGGTGGCGATTCCGATGCTCAAGGAGCTGGTCAAGAGGCTCCGAGCCGCCGAGAGCCCAGCAGGGTCCTGAGCACGGACTCTTCGCGGGGGCGGGGGGGATGAGGCTCGGCCTCAGCACATGGTCGCTACTCGGATTGGAGTTATGCGCCGCGGTGAGGTCCATCGGTGACGCGGGGATGGACTACATCGAGCTGTGGGGCGAGGTCCCCCACGCTTACCCGGGGTGGGCGAGCAAGGAAGAACTCAGAGACACCCTTTCAAGCTACGACATGTTAGTGACCGCCCACGCCCCCTTCACCGACCTGAACCCCGCGTCCCCCTTCCAGCCGGTCAAGGGTGCAATAGCGGAGACATTGGAGTCGTTCGTGGAGTTCTGCGTCTTCGTAGGGGCACGCATCATCACAATACATCCGGGGAGCGTACACAACGAAGCGCTGCTACCTGGGGCCGAGGACGGCGCGGCCTCGACCCTCCGGAGGCTGGTCAGCGCAGCGGGAGGGAGGGTGGACATCAACATCGAAAACCAGCCGAAGAGCGCATCGAAATACCACTACCCTCTGGCGAGCACTCCTGAGTCGCTTCACTCCATCATGAGGAAGGTCCCGGGGTCCGGATGCACCCTCGACAGCGGACATGCCCACGCGAGCGGCCAGGACCCCTCCGCGATAGCTCGCAGACTCGGAGGCAGGCTGACGGAGATACACCTGACGGACAACGCAGGGGCCATGGACGACCACCTGGTCCCCGGCGAAGGGACCGCGCCGCTCGAGCCGCTGTTGAACCAGGTCACAGGGAGGGGGGTGCTCGTCTGCCTGGAGCTCAACCCCCACAGGTACACCCCAGAAGAGGTCTTGAAGGCGATCCCTGCCGTCAGGCAGGCATACTTTGGAGCCCGTAAGATCAAGGCCTGAAGCAGGCGTCTGACGGCGGGTTGCGATGCGGCCAGGCGCGGCAACATCTAAATACAGTTCTCCGACCCCGATGAAAGGAAAATGGCCCAGTTCGCCAGGATCAAACTCACCAGTACAAACCTCTCCGAGTTGGAGAAGGTAGCCGGCGAGATCAGGCAGATCGCTGACAAGACCGGGGTGAAGGTGAGGGGTCCCCAGCCGCTCCCTACGAGGAAGCTCAAGATAACCACCCGCAAGGCGCCGACGGGGGAAGGGAGCCACACGTTCGACCACTGGCAGCTCAGGGTCCACAGGAGGATTCTCGACGTCCAGCCAGACGATAGGACCATGAGGCAGATCACTAAGCTCAGGATCCCAGAGGACGTGAAGGTAGAGCTGATACTCACATCCTAGTTTCGAATCGCTTCCGGCCCACTGAATTAATTAAGAGAATCCCTTGCTCCGTGCTCTTCTTCGGGCCGAGCTCATGTCTTAGACCGCGGCCGCTCAGTATATCGTGTGGGGACCGCACCGCAAGAACGTCACTGTGTTTTCCTGCGAGTTGACCGAATAGAGAATTCGGATGGCTCGACCGATATCGTACCCATACACTCCCTTCCATTTGCCATACTTGGGCCTTCCAATTGTCAATGGGTTCTCCGAATCCAAGATCTCTCTGATTGCACCATTCACCCTTGCTGTTCTTGAGTTCCGAGATTCTTGTAGTCTCTCCTGAATGTCGGGGTGTACGCGGGCGCCCACGGCAAGATCTCTCAGCGCGAGTCCAGGTCTCTTATCATCTCGTCAGCGTTCTTGAAGCGCTTCGTTCTCCCTTCTTTCATCTCTCTCAATGACTGGTCAGTTGTACTCCGGTATTCAGAGTCGAGTATCTCCCAGGTCTGTTCCTTGAGCGCCTCGTCACTGGCTTCCTCCCTCACACCTTCCTTGAGCATGGCAACTAGATGTTCCACAGTCTCCCTGTCTACCAAGTACTTCTGTTCTGTCCTTGCCATATGTAATGACCGAACTATCCCGCAAGTAAATAGGCCGATTGGAGGTCCTTATGGTGATTAATCTCGATGCATGGCTCGCCTGCACCAGCCGACGCCCCCCGAGCGAACAAGGTGAGCGAGGGCCCCGCTTCGAGGCGGGGTGAAGGCGAAGGGCGAGCGAGAGGCAAAGAGGGGGGAGCGAAGCGAGCCGACAGGCGAGCGATGCCGTCGGTAGACATCGCGGGGGGTGAATTTGCCCTGGAGCGGAGTCCGAGCCTGAAGGGAATCGGCTGGTGCAGGCCCGCCAGGGAGGGGGGAGGAAATTGGGTTCGGATTGGAAAATGCAGAAGATTTTGACAGGGGTACCCATGAAAGGAGGAATATACCACCCCGCCGTTCTTCCCCTCTTTTGGGTGGTTGTTTGTGTTGTATGTGGCGAGTGGGCCCCACACCTTCTTCCTTCAGCTGGAAAGGGCTCTCCCATAGCAAGCAACCCTCTTTAGGCTCATCCATTGTTCCGTGGCTGGTCTCGTCGTACATGCAAGTGATCTGCGCCTTCGCGAAGGAGGAGTACAGCGATGGCTGAAAGAGAATTACCCGAATCTTGTCGATGAACAGACGGGAGATTGTGTGCGCCATGACGACGAACTCGATGGATGGAGGGAACGGGGGACTGAAGTATAAGCTCAGGGCGGCCTGCCAGAGGGGCGAGAGCATCGAGGCCCGGTGCCTGCTCGCGGCGCTGAGGGATTCGACGAAGACGTTCAGGAACGACAAGCCCAGGATGTCATTCGCGGTCATGAACTCCGAGTTCGTATACGGATAGGTGATGATGATGAGTGCTGACGCTACGATGATGGCGATTACCAGCAACGGCGATGGAAGTGCAATCGCGATAATCGGGGGAAGGGCGGCAGCATAATGAGCGAGGTCAGGAGGATGGCCATGTGTTCAATCTCTCATCAGAGCCTCTCGAGATGGTCCTCGCATGCGACCTCCCCGCACCCTTTGCCCTAACCTTGCTTCTTCACCCAGTCGATGGTCCGCTGCAGCCCTTGCTCCAGCGTCAAATCATGCGTGTACCCTAGCAGGGTCTGAGCCTTGTCAATGGTAGGATAGCTGATCTGAGGGTCCTTCTCCAGCTCGCTCCTCGGCGGGAGGAGCTTGAGTTCCGACTTCGACCCGGTCAGCCTCTTGACGGTCTCGGCAAGCTCCCTGATGGAGACTGGCCCGAGGCCGCCGAAATTGAACGCCTGACCCACCGCCCTGTCGTCGTTGATGATCGAGAGCACGAGCTTGGCGTAGTTGACGGCGTGGGACGGGGAGGTGGTGTCCCTCCCTCCGTTGTACAGGGTGAGCGGCTCGTCGCCAAGGCAGGCGCGGATGAACCGGATGGTCGCCCTGGTGGGCTGGTCGTGTTCGCCGAACAAGAGCCAGCTCCGAGTAATCGACACCGGAAGGCCGACAGACTTGAAGAACCCCATAGCCATCCCTTCGCTCGCTACCTTCGAGTAGTCGTAGGGGACTCGGGGGTCGAACGGCGACTCCTCCGAGACAGGGTTCACCTTCGGGGCGCCGAAGACGTTGGCCGAAGACGCGACTACGATCCTCTTCACCCCCTTCCTCTTCGCGAGCTCGAGCATGTTCAGGGTGCCAAAGCAGTTGACGCGGAAACAGAGGGCGGGGTCCTCGATCGTCTTCTTGATCTCCGTGATGGCCGCGAGGTGAACGATGGCGTCGAAGTCTTGGGAAGCCAACTTGCCGAAGACGAAGTCCTTGTCCAGGAGGTCCCCCGACAGGTCCCACCCGGAGAGGTCCGTCGGAATTACCCTGACCCCCTTTTCCCTGAAATACTCCGCCAGGTTTCTGCCGACCATCCCAGACGCGCCCGTCAGCAGCACTTTCAATTTGGAACGGACCAGCGGCGCTTTCTATTTAAGGTGAGGAGAGGCCTGACTTCTTCAGCAGGTCCGCCACCAGCTCCTTGTCTACGACCCCGTAGCCCACGCTCTCCTCTCCGTCGGCCATGGTCATCGGCAACCTTGCGACGTAGTAAGGCACTTCGAACCCCTCTGCCTCCTCCCCTTCTGCTTCATAGAGCTTGGACCAGCCCTCCCCTTCCCTGGCGTAGCAGAACACGGCGGTGACCTTCCTCTCTCCGAACCCGCCACCCCTCCCCCCCGCCGCGAGGGAGCCTTCCCCAATCTTGAGGAGGAACATCGTGTTGTCCGCCCCCCTGGGACTCAGGTCCACCTCCTTCTCTGAAATCACGATGGCTCTCGAGGTCCCTGTGAGATGGGCGCAAATCTCTTCGAGCGTGGCCATCGTGCAATCCCGGCCCTACCCGCGTAATAAGTCATCCAACCTATCCTCTCCCTGGACTGAGCCGCAGGTACTCGTGGAGGAGCATGGCGGCATCCGGAGTGAGCTCCCCTGACTCCATCATCGCGTTCAACTCCTCCCGGTCGAATTCCGCAACCGTTTCGACCTCAGCAAGGTCGATCCGTGCGCTAGCGTCGGACGAAGCAGCGAAGAGCGACACCCACTCGCGCTCGACGAGCGCCCCTTCTCTTATGGGTGGGATCAGGTACCTGCCGATTCCCTCGAGGCTTGACCGGAGTCCGAGCTCCTCGGCCAGCTCCCTGACAGCGGCATCCCTGTATGACTCCCCTTTCTTGACGTGGCCGGTGCAGGAAAGCGTCCACATTCCAGGCTGCCAAGGGTCCTTCAGGCTCCTCCGCTGCAGCAAGACCCTGCCGTCCGGCCTCGAAACGACCACGGCAACGGCCCGGTGCAGCAGGCCACGCTTCAAGCATTCGCCCAAGGTGGACTCGCTGACCACCGAGTCATGCTCGTCGACTACGTCCACGCGCTCTTCACCCCCCATGGAAGGCGCCTACTTTCCGACGCAGAGGAGGAGCGCTTCAGCTTCTTCCTTGGTCGAGAGTACCTGGACCTGGAGGTCGACGGCCTTGCGCCTCACCTTGTGGAACGCCTCGGAGTCGACGTTGGTGTTCGCATTGAACGAGAGCACGAATGAGACCTTCCCGCCTGATATGAGACCCATGACCTCGGCCATCCTTTCATCCAGGGCCCGCTCGTCTAGCTCCAGCACCTCTATCCCCGCCCCCCTGAAGCGAGACAGTAGCGGCTTGACCCCGGACGCATCCTGCCAGGGCTCTAGGAGGAGTATCCCCACGTCCCCCTTCGCCGGTATCCGGTGCCCCGTCGCCAAGAAGGCCTGAGACAGCGCCTCAGCGAAGGTGTCTCCGAAGCAAGCGACCTCCCCGGTGGAGCGCATCTCAACGCCGAGCTTCGGGTCCGCTCCATCCATCTGCAGGAACGAGAACATGGGCGCCTTTACGGCGAAGCGCTTCGGCTCTTCGACGTCGGCGGTCCTCCGTAGAGACCCGCCTTCGACCGCGGGGGCGACGACGTCGATCAGGTTGACGCCCGTCGCCTTGCAGACGTATGGGAGCGAGCGCGAGGCCCTGAGGTTGCACTCTATGACGTAGACCGATGCCCCCCGGACGAGGAACTGGATGTTGAGTGGGCCCCTCGCCTTCAGCTCCCTTGCTATGCTCCTCGTGTAGACCCTTATCTTCTCCTTGGCGGCCTTACTGACGGTGACGGTGGGGATGCTCATGATCGCGTCCCCGGAGTGTATCCCCGCGTCCTGGACGTGCTCCATGATGGCGCCTATCACGGTGCTCTTCCCGTCGGACACCGCGTCGACCTCTACTTCCCGCGCCCCCTCGATGAACTCGCTGACGACGACCGGGTACTCAGGGTTCACCATGGCCGCCTTGGTGATGTAGGTCTCCAGCTCGGAGGAGTCCCAGATGACCCTCATGGCGGATCCGCTGAGGACGTGGGAAGGCCTGACGATCACTGGGTATCCTACCCTGGAACAGAACTTTGCCGCCTCGGCTGGGGAGCGGAATGAGCCCCAGGTCGGCTGCGGGATCCCGAGGCGGTCCAGCAGAGCGCTGAACTTGGACCTGTCTTCTGCCGTCTCTATGGACTGCGAGGAGGTGCCGAGGATCGTGACCCCTCTCTTCTCCAGGGACTCGGCGAGGTCATTGGGCGTCTGCCCCCCGACGCACAGGACCATCCCTTCAGGCTTCTCCTTGTCATAGATGGCGAGGAGCCTCTCGACGGTGAGCTCTTCGAAGTAGAGCCTGTCGCTCATGTCGAAGTCTGTCGAAACAGTCTCGGGGTTGCAGTTCACCACGATGACCTCATACCCCAACCCCTTCAATGCCCACGCCATGTTCATGGTACCCCAGTCGAACTCGACGGAGCTCCCGATGCGGTAGGGCCCCGCCCCAAGGACTATCACCTTCCGCGCGGAGGTCGGTGGTGCCTCGTCGACCGCGGCGTCGAAGGTCTGGTAGAGATAGTTGGTCCTGGAGGGCCACTCGGCAGCCAGTGTGTCGATCACCTTTGTGACAGGCGTCACCCCTAGGCGCACCCGCGCCTCTCGCACCCTGTCTTCTCCGATCCCCAGGAGGTCCCCGATCTGCCTGTCTGAGAACCCGAGCTTCTTCGCCCTGGCCAGGACCTCCCTGTTCGGGGGGGCGCCGGGAGGGAGCGACTCGAGGAAGGCGTGGAAGTCGACGACGTTCTTGTACTTGCTTACGAACCATGGGTCGACTTCGCTCTTCTCGGCTACTTCTTCTTCCCTCGCGCCTGCTCGGAGGGCCTCGGCTAGATCGAACGCGATGGTGTCGGACGGCCGCTCGAGCCTCCCCAAGGCCGTCGAGAGGTCATGGGGGCTCCCCCGCCTGACCACTCCGTCGTGCTGCGGGTTGGCCATGCGGGCCGCCTTCTGGATGGCCTCCTCGAAGCCCCTCCCCACCGCCATGACCTCCCCGATCGACTTCATGGAAGTCCCTATGATCCTGGAGGCTCCGTCGAACTTGACGGTGTCCCAGCGGGGCATCTTCACTACAAGATAGTCCAGGGAAGGCTCGAAGAGGGCGGTGGTTATCCCAGACACCCTGTTCTTCAACTCGGTGAGGTGGTACCCCAGCGCGAGCTTCGCGGCGACGTATGCCAGAGGGTACCCGGTAGCCTTGGAGGCGAGGGCAGAGGACCTCGAGAGCCTTGCGTTGATCTCGATGGCGGCGTACCTCTCGGATCCAGGGTGGAGGGCGAACTGGATGTTGCACTCCCCGACGATGCCGCATGTCCGCGCGGCGCGGAGCGAAGCGGTGCGGAGGAGATGGTACTCGGCGTTGGTGAGCGTCTGTGAGGGTGCGACGACGATGTTGTCCCCGGTGTGGACTCGCATGCCTAGCATGTTCTCCATGTTGCAGATTATGACGCTGTTATCGTCCCTGTCGCGCATTATCTCGTACTCGATCTGCTTCCACCCGCCCAGGTACTCCTCCACCAGGACCTGGTGCGCGAGGGAGCTGTTCAGGCCTCTCTCGACTATCTGCGACAGCTCTTGGAGGTTCCGTGCGACCCCACCCCCCTTGCCTCCGAGGGTGTAGGCGACCCGGATTATCACCGGGAACCCCAGCTCGTCCGTCGCCTCTTTCGCCTCGTCGAAGGAGTAAGCGGCGAAACTGCGTGGGACGGGGACGTCGCAGCCAATCATTGTCTTCTTGAACAGGTCCCTGTCTTCGGTCAGCTGAATCCCTCTGACGGGGGTGCCGAGGACCTTCACTCCGTACTTCTCGAGCACGCCCCTCTCTGAGAGGCCGATGCCGCAGTTGAGGGCCGTCTGCCCCCCGAAGCTGAGGAGGATGCCGTCGGGCCGCTCCCTCTCGATGACCCTAGATACCGAGTCGACAGAGAGCGGGACGAAGTGGATGCGGTCAGAGAACTGGGGGCTGGTCTGAATCGTCGCTATGTTGGGGTTGACAAGGACGGAATCGACCCCCTCCTCTTTCAGCGCCTTCAGGCACTGGCTCCCGGAGTAATCGAACTCCCCGGCCTCGCCTATCTTGATGGCGCCGCTCCCGATGACGATGACTTTCTTTACGCTTTCACGCTTCGTATCTCTTCACCTCTTAGGGGCCTCGCCTTCCGCGTCATCTCGATGAACCTGTCGAAGACGAAGAGGGTGTCGTAGGGGCCGGGGGTCGCCTCAGGATGGAACTGGACCGCCATGCACGGCCTTGAAGCGTGGAGGACGCCTTCGATGGTGTTGTCGTCAGCGTTGGCGAACCACTGGCGCAGGTCGGTCCCTTTCAACGTCGTCTCAGAGATCGCATAGCCGTGGTTCTGGCTCGTGACATACCCTCTCCCTGTGGCGAGGTCCACGCACGGCTTGTTCTGCCCCCTGTGGCCGTACTTCAGCTTGAAGGTCTCTGCTCCCTGCGACATCCCCACCAGCTGCTCCCCGAGGCATATCCCTAGGACGGGGACTTCCCCGTCTATCAGCGACCCGACGCACTTCGCCGTGTCAGCCAGGAGCTGTGGGTCCCCAGGACCGTTGCATACGACGACCCCCGCTGGGTCGTGCTGCATGACCGCAGAATATGAGGAGTCGTAGGGGAGGCGGACGACCTGGAACCCGCGCCTGAGTAGGTTCCTCACTATGCCGAGCTTGGTCCCGCAGTCGAGGACGACTATCTTCGGACCCTCCCCCCCGTGGACGACGGGTCCAGGGACCGAGACCCCTTTCACCAGGTTCTGGGACGAGTAACTGCTTGCCTTCGCGAGCAGTTCGGCGAGCTTCCCTCTATCCTTGGCGTCGTGGCCGCACGCTATGATCCCCATCATCACCCCTGCCTCCCTCAGCTTCGAGACCAGGGCCCTTGTGTCGACCCCTTGTATCCCTGGGATGCCTTCCGACTCCATCCACTTCCAGAGGGGCCTCTCCGAAGCCCAGTGGCTCGGAGAGTCGCAAGCCTCCTGGACCACGATCCCCCTCACCTTGATCGAGTCAGACTCGAAGAAGCGCGGGAGGTCGAACTTGTCCCTCGCAGAGTAGGGCGGGACACCGTAATTCCCTATGAGCGGATAAGTGAAGGTGAGGATCTGGCCCGCGTAGGAAGGGTCTGTCATCGACTCGAGATAGCCGACCATGCCTGTGTTGAAGACCACCTCGCCTACGGAGTCAGCTTCGGCGCCGAAGCCCTGGCCGAAGAAAGTAGAGCCGTCCTCGAGGAGAAGAAGCGCGTCCCTTTTCGCAGCGAGCACTCTGAGAATGACGAGCTCCTTCGTTTCGCTTTTAAGGGTTTGGAATGCCTCCGCTGCTTCCGGGTCTCGGGCTACCCCCCGGCGCGGTCCCCCAAGAACGCGGCGAGCTCTTCGAGCCCGGCCTCAAGCACGTCCTTGGGCGAGGTGAAGCAGAGCCTGAACGAACTCGGTGCCCCGAAGAAGTCGCCGGGACCGACGAGGACGCCGCGGCGCTCAAGCAGAGCCTTCGCGAAGGCGACCGACCTCTGGCCCCCTTTGTAACGGAAGAGGCAGAACGGTGCTGCCTCGGGGAGGACCGCGGACACCCCGAGGCCTCGGCGGGCGAACTTCCGGACCAGAGCCGCGTTCTCCGTGTAGGTCAGCCGAGCCCTTTCTACGAAGGGAGCCCTCCTCTCAAGGACCTGCCTTGCCAGCCACAGGCTGTACTCGGCGTCGTGGCCGCTCACCAGTTTCTTCCCTTTCCTCAGCGCCTTGGCTGTCCTGGCATCTGCTATCATCCATCCTACTCTCAGCCTGCCGAGGCCGTAGAACTTCGTCATGGAGCTGCACGTCACCACCCCCCCGAGCCTCGAGTGCAGCGTGACGGGCTCATCGAATGTGAAGCCGCCGTAGGTTTCGTTCACAAAGACGGATGCCTTCTTCGAAATCTCGCCGAGCCTGTCTATTGTCGCGCTCCTCAGCCTCGCACCAGTCGGGTTGTTAGGGTCCGTTAGCGCGTAGACCGCCCCCTGATGGACAGGGGCTTCGAGGGAGTGGCCGACCCTCATCCCAAGCCAGCGGGGTACCGAGAGCATAGGCTCGTAATTGGGGACGGGAACGATGGCGTTCCGCTTCCCGAGGACTGAGAAAGCAAGAAAGATCGCCTCGGAAGCGCCCGAAGTGACCACCACTTCCTCCGCATCCACCCGGTAGATCCTTGCAATCACGTCCGCGAGCGCCCTTTCGTGGACGTCATTCTCCTTGCTGAACGCTTCAAACGACGTATTGACGCCCAGCTCTGCGAGCGGGGGCTCTGGGAGCCCGCTGTTGGAGAGGTTGTATTTCGCGTCCTTTGAGTGCCCGAGGATCCAGTCGACCAGCCGGGACTCAGGGAGCAAGAGAGGTCCGGTCCGGCCGCCGGTTTATCTCGTTTTTCTGCCCAGGGAGGCTCCGCAGTGTGTCGTGGGTGGTTCCCTGATGGTCCGCGCTCCGCTCTAAAGGTGGCCCGCCAGCTACGCCGCTACGAAGGCGCGTGCCACGATAGGGCCCATGCCGGCCGCTCGATGGCGTCACCCCATGCCCCCTCCGACCGGCGCGAGAACGCCATAGGCCGAGGCCTCGATGTGAACCGCCACGGCGATGGCAAGGAGGGGGCCAGGAGGGGAAGGGTCTCGCGACAGCTCCGGTCCGACTTGAGACCCCGCGTCTCCGTCAGACTGCGCGACTGGATGGTCCCTAAAGCGGTCGAGGCATCAAAACGCGCCGGTTTGTGGACAAAGGGCGGACTTAAAATCCGAGACATCCGTGGGATGGGTGAGGGGAGGAACAATCAATAACCTTCCCCGGAGAGGGGGGAGATAGATGGGCCCCAGCGTGGACTTCCTCGGCAGGGACGTGGTAAGCGCCCGCGACTTCAAGCGGGACCAGTACGACACGATACTCCGGGCCGTAGAAGACCTGGAGAAGAGCAGGGAGAGCCTCGACGGCACCCTGAACGGGAAGCTCGCTGCGCTCCTTTTCTTCGAGCCTTCCACCCGGACGTACTCCAGCTTCCAAATCGCGGCGGAGAAGCTCGGCATGAGGGTGTCTGGGTTCGCCGGCCCCACAGGGTCGTCGATAACGAAGGGGGAGACCTTGCACGACACCGTCAGGATGTTCGAGGGGTATGGCGCCGACGTTTTCATCATCAGGCACTCGAAGATGGGCGCGGCTAGGTTCGCGGCGGAGGTCTCCGACGTCCCGGTGGTCAGCGCGGGGGACGGGAGCCGTGAGCACCCGACGCAGGCCATGGTCGACCTATACGCCATCAAGAAGGCGTTCGGAAGGATAGACGGCCTGAAGGTGGGGATGCTCGGCGACCTCAGGTACGGGCGGACCTCCTCCTCCCTCGCGTACGCCCTCTCCAACTTCGACGTGGAGATAACATTCATCGCTCCCGAGGCCTTGCAGATGAGGCCCGAAGTGGCGCACTTCCTGACGCAGAGGGGCGTGACCCCCAGGACGGCGGCGGGCCTCAAGGAGGTGGCAGGGAGCCTGGACGTCCTTTATGTCACCAGGATCCAGAAAGAGAGGATCCCTGACCCGACCGAATATGAGAAGGTCAAAGGGATGTACGAGGTCAACCTCGAAGCGCTCAGGGACGCGAAGCCTTCGCTGAAGGTGCTACACCCCCTCCCCAGGGTCGACGAGCTCTCGACGGACATAGACGAGACGAACTATGCCCAGTACTTCGTGCAGGCCGCCGGGGGGCTCCCTTTGAGGATGGTCCTGCTGAACCTCATACTCGGAGGTGCGAGGTAGACGGCTCAGTCTGAGGGGGAGAGGATGCTGGTCAGCAGCATCGAGGAAGGGACCGTGATCGACCACATACCTGACTGGCAGGCGAACACAGTCTCCCGGGTCCTGCGTCTGGACAAGCTGGCGAAGATGCAGGCAGACGTTTCAGTAGTGATCCTGCAGAACGTTGCCAGCAAGCGGCTCGGGAGGAAAGACATCATCAAGATCGACCGGTGGCACGTCGATGAGAGCGATGCAGACATACTCGGCCTCGTCTTCCCAGGAATCACCGTGAACTACATCGACGAAGGCAAGGTCTCGAAGTACATGCCACGGGTGCCGGACGCAATCGAAGGCCGCCTTCGCTGCCCCGAGCTCAACTGCATCTCGAACACCGAGAGGGAGCCGGTGACCACGAGGTTCGCCACGCTCAAGAAAGAGCGGATGCTCCAGTGCCAGTATTGCGACGCCCTGTTCGACTTCGACAAGGTCCCTGACCACGTGAGGACGTAGACCCGGATGGAGCACGACCTGGTCCTCGAGGGGAGGGTCGTGACCCGCGAGGGCACCGAAGACGCTGAAGTGGGAGTGACAGACGGGGTGATCGTGGAGGTGGGCCATGGGCTCAGAGGGAGGAGGATAAGGGCCTCCGGTTGCCTCATCTTCCCGGGATTCGTCGACGCCCACGTCCACCTGCGCGAGCCCGGGTGGGAGCGTAAGGAGGACTTTCGGACCGGGACGATGGCTGCGGTACACGGCGGAGTGACCACCGTAGCCGACATGCCCAACAATCCCACCCCGACCACTACATTGGATGCCCTAGAGGAGAAGTCGAGGTTGGCGGCGGCCAAGGCCTTGGTGGAGGTCAAGTTCTATGGAGGGATAACAAGGGCGGACCCCGAGAGCCTCGTCAAGCTATCCCACAGGGTCGCGGGCTACAAGCTGTACATGTCAGAGACCACCGGCGCGCGGTCTTTCCCTGCTGATGAGCTCCCGCGCGTGTTCAAGCTCGTCGCCGGTACCGGGAAGCCGCTCAGCATCCACTGTGAAGACCAGGACATCATAGACGGGGCGGCGGAGAGGCTCGCTGGGGAGTCGCGGCCTGACGCCTATTGCGACATCAGGCCGCCGAGGTCCGAGACCGAGGCTGTTCGCAGAGTGGTGCGAGCCCTCGAAAACGAGAGTGGGCTCGACGCCAACGTATGCCATGCGTCCTTGGGAGAGACGGTGTCTCTGGTGGCGGCCGCGAAGAGGGACGGGCTGCACCTGAGCTGTGAAGCCGCGCTTCACCACGCTTACTTCTCGCGCAGCGCAATGCTCGACAACCCGCTCCTAAGGACCAACCCACCGCTCAGGGCGGAGGGGGACAGGGAGGCGCTCGTCCAGGGCCTCCGGGAGGGGAAGGTGTCGTTGTTGGTCACCGACCACGCACCGCATCTCCTCGAGGAGAAGAAGGAGTCAGGGCTGGCGGGGGTCCCCGGCCTGGACGACTACTCTCATGTGGTCGCATGGCTCGTGAGGAGCCAGGGGGTCGACCCGGCCACCGTCGCCAGGGTCGCTTCGTACAATCCGGCGAAGTTCCTCGGCCTCTCCGACAGGGGAGAAATCGCCCCCGGTAAGAGGGGGGACTTCACCGTGGTAGACGTCCGTGCCCCGGAGAGAGCGAGGAACGATGACGTCAGGAGCAGGTGCGGCTGGTCTCCCTATGAAGGAAGAGAGTTCCCTGGGAGGGCGAGATGGGTCATCCTGAGAGGCGAGGTAGTCATGGACGACTTCGAGTCAGCCAGGTGAGCCCGGCTGCGGGCGTCCCACCCTGGGAAGGCGGCGGGCTGGCAGCGGCGCTCAGGTCCTTCGGGGCCCTACCGAAGTAGACAGTCACGACGATGAGGATGGCGACGGCGATGAGGATGAGCCCCAGCGCCTCTGTCAGAGGTATGAGATACGTCAGGGATAGCCCTGCGATGACGACCCCCCACCCCGCGTAGAACGCCCTGTCTTCTCTGCCGACAAATGCGAAAGCTGTGACGAAGGTCCAGAGTCCTATTAGGAGCAAGGCGAGAGAGACGGTCCCGCGCAAGGCGACCAGTTTCAATAAGCCGGCCGCGACGGCAAGCAAGGCCGCGACCAACGCACCCACGCCCCAGGTCGACTTCAAGGAGACCATCCCTTATGCGCAGCCACGCTATTTAACCAGTCGGGGTGGGAGGGGCGCAATCCGGCGGCCCCGGGTACGGGCCGAACCACTTCTCGTAGGCGTTGACGACACGGAGCAGGGTCGCCTCGTCGAAGAGCTTCCCGACCAGCTGGACCCCGAGCGGGGTCCCCCCTACTATCCCCGAAGGGACGGAAACAGCCGGGAAGCCGACGTAGTTGAGAGGGAGCGTGAGCCTGTTCAACGCCGAATAGACCGGGACATCCTTCCCCTTCAGGGAAACGGTGGGCCTTCCTATCTCCGGAGCGGAGATCTGGGTGCATGGGAGCGCGAGGACGTCGAAGTCCTTCATCGAAGCGGCGAGACTCTCCATGTACGACGGCCGGGCGTTCACTGCGCCGATGTAGTCGACAGCCCGGATGTCCTTCCCTTGCTCGAGGAGCATCCTGACATCTTCACCGTAGAGCTCCGGGGTCTGCTGCAGCCACCGGATGTGGAACGCGGTAGCTTCGGCACGCCTGATCGGGACCCATTTCTCGTACATGTCGCTCACCCCGTCCACGTGAGCCTCGGTGACCTGGCACCCCATCTGACGAAGCCTCGAAAGGAACGCCTCTACGTTAGCCTCTACCGCGGGCTCAAGTGTATCGAAGAAGTACTCCTTGGCCACACCGACCCTGGCCCGGGAGGAGGCGAATCCGAGGCCCCCGACGTAGTCAGGCGCCGGCTCGTCCGCTGTGGTCATGTCCCCCCGCTCCCCGCCAGCTATCGCCTGCAGGACGACAGACGCGTCCCATGCCGACCGAGCGAGTATCCCGACCGTATCCAGAGAACTCGAGAGCGGGACGACCCCCAGCCTGCTCACCCTCCCGTAGGTGGGTTTGACCCCCAACACCCCGCAGAAGGCCGCGGGGATCCTGACGGACCCGGCTGTGTCAGTCCCGAGCGCCACTGCGGCCAGCCCCGCTGCCACGGCGGCCGCTGAGCCCCCGCTCGAGCCCCCGGCTATCTTCCGCTGGTCCCACGGGTTCCTCACTGGACCGTAGTGTGGATTTACGCTCGTAGTCCCGGCCGCGAACTCATGCAGGTTGGTGGTCCCGAGGATCACCGCCCCGGCTGCCTTCAGCTTTGTCACGACGGGGGCGTCGTACTGCGCCACGTTCCCGGAGAGTATCCTGGAGCCAGCGGTGCACCTCACCCCTTCGATGTAGATGATGTCCTTGACCGCGACCGGGATCCCGTCGAGGGGGCCGAGGGGCCTTCCTTCCCTGAAGCGGCGTTCGGACTCGCCTGCCGCCTTCAGGGCCGAGTCCGCCAAGACAGTTATGAAGCAGTTCAGCCTTCTGTTGCATGCTTCGATGCGCTTCAGGTATGCGCGGACCACCGCCGTAGGCAAGGCGGCGCCCGACCTGTAGGCTGCGCCAAGTTCCATGATGGGCCCCGATTCCTTCGACTCGACCGCCATTCCAGACAAGAACCCCCCTAGCGCCAGCGGTCGAACGCTGGGTGCCCCTCCCTGACGGCGACGAAGACCCCCGTCATGGCGGCGGTGACAGCGCCGTCGGCCCTCAGCTCCCCGGAGACGTAGACCCTGCTTCCCTCTGTCTTCGTCGCCCATGCGGCCAGGTGCCACGGTCTGTCGATCGGCGTCGGCTTCAGGAACTTCACCGTATACTCGGCCGTCACTGTCCCAGGCGGAGCCTTGATCCCCCTGGCCTTCATCAGCGCGTAGGCGGCCGTCCAGTTGCCGTGGCAGTCCATGAGCACGGAGATGATCCCTCCGCTGCCATACCCCCCGAATGCGACGTGTTCTGGCCTGGGAGACCAGTCAGCGACCACTGATTCGCCTGCGGGGACGCTCTTCAGCCTGAGCCCAAGTTCGTTCTTGGGACCGCAGCCGAAGCAGACGCCGTTGGGGGCGTAGGCGTCTTGGAGACTTTCCATGCGCTCAGCGCCCCAGGATCGGCGCGCGACGGGACATGCGGCTCTGGGGTCTGTTACCGATAAAAGAGTTTGCTGCCGTTGGTCCGGTATCCGGCAACAATTTTACGCGCCGGACGCGGGGGCGCAGGGGAAGAGTTGTCTGAGGTGGATAGCGACCAGCGGCTGGACATCGGTACCAAGGCCGACGGCCCCTTCTCTGTCGACGCCAACGTCGTGGCCACAGGAAGGACATGCGTCCTGGGGAGCAGCGGGAGCGGGAAGAGCTACGCTGTCGGCGTGATCTGCGAGGAGCTCTGCAGGAACGGCGTCCCGTTCGCCATAGTTGACACCGAGGGAGAGCACACCGGGCTCAAGGACAAGTTCGACGCAATCTGGGTCGGGGAGGAGGCAGGAGGAGACATCTCTTGGGAGGGGCTCGACCTCGAGGACCTGGCGAGGCAAGCCCCCGACATCTCGCCACTCATCCTCGACGTCTCCGAAGTTCAAGACCCGAAGGAGAAGATAGCGAGATTCATGGAAGGGCTCTATAGGACCCTCACAGATAGGAGGACCCCTTACCTGGTGGTGGTTGAAGAGGCGGACAAGTTCATCCCGCAGCTCGGGGAGCGATCCCCCATATTCGGCGAGGTCGCGAGAAGGGGGAGGAAGAGAGGCCTCGGGCTGATGGTCTGCTCCCAGCGCCCGTCCCTTGTGGACAAGAACGTGCTCAGCCAGTGCGGTAACCAGCTGATCGGGAAGCTCATAATCCAGAACGACCTCCAGTCGGTCGCCCAATTCTTCCCTGGTAAGGGGCTCCCAAAGGAGCTCACTACCTTGAAGGCCGGCCAGTTCTTCGCGATGGGAGGGCTCTCGGCGGTCCCTTCCCTCGTCGCTGTCAGGCGCAGGGTCACCAGGCCCGGCGGCGCGACGCCCTCGCTGGCCAGGAGGGTGGTGAAGCCGTACCACAGGCCGGGCGGACCCATCGCCCCGTCCGAGGGTGGAGATGGGAGGGGCCCTCCTAGAGTGGACGAGGTGCTGGGCCTGAATTCCACAGTGAGGGTCGACGACATCCCATTCATGGTGAAGAGGGGGAGGGCCTTCGGCATCTTCGGCCAGAAGGAGACGGTGACAGAAGTAACCCCTGAGTTCAGGACGCTCGTCCAGGTCGGCGTGAAGCTCAGGCGCGGGCTGCTCAAACGCAGGTTCCAGACGGTGTACGCCTACTTGGATGGCGCCTCGGGGAGGCTCGCCTGGTTGGGGAGGGGGCTCGGGGTAGCGACCGGTTTCGAGAAGCTCCTTGGCCTGTCCACTCTTCAGGTCGAGGTCCTCAGGGAGCTGACCCCCGACGGCGACGTCAGCGCCCTCGACGTGGCGAGCGAGGTAGGCGAATCAAGAGCGGCTACGTCCAGGGCCCTCGCCGCCCTGAACGGGAAGCGGCTGGTTAGGACCGCGACGATAGGGAAGAGGAAGCTCTACAGGCGCCTTGTCGACCTCCCCTCTGTCCCATCCGCGACTACCCCCCTCGAGCTTGCGCCGGTCGACCTCGCGGGCGCGAAAGTCGCGCAGCCGAAGATCAAAGAGTCTGAAGTGAGGGAGGTTGTGAAGGGGCTATGGGAAGGCGCTGATGTTGACAGCTTCGAGCCCTTCGTCTACCCACTGTTCAGAGTCGAACTGGTCGCGAGGAGGAGGCGCAGGCAGGTCATGATCGACGGCCGGAGCGGGAAAGAGCTCGTGTTCTAGCCCGCCCCGCCGAAGCTCTCCATGATCTTGACCCCCGAACTTGTCCCGAGCCTGTCGGCTCCCGCGTTCAGCATTTCAAGCGCCTTCTCGACGGTCCCTATCCCTCCGGCCGCCTTCACCTTCACCTTCGCTGAGACTGTCTTCCTGAGCAGGGCGACGTCCTCCTTCGTCGCTCCCCCGGACCCGAACCCCGTGGACGTCTTTACGAAGTCGGCCCCTGCCCTCTCCGCCAGCAGCGCCCCCCGGACCTTCTCACCCTCGTCCAGGTAGCAGCATTCTAGAATCACCTTGAGGATGACCCCCCTGCCGCGGCAGAGCTCAGAGAGGCTCCCTATCTCGCTGGAGAACGCCCCGTCGTCCCCTGACTTCAGAGCGCCTATGTTGCAGACCATGTCGAGCTCCTGCGCGCCGTCTTCGATCGCCTTCCTTGCCTCCGCCAGCTTCACCTCGTGAGTGCTGGTCCCGTGAGGGAAGCTCACCACGGCCGACACCCTGCTCCCGCTCCCCCGGAGCGTGAGCGCGGCGCGCCTGACATGAACCGGGCTGACGCAGACGCTCCAGAACCCATAACGGATCGCCTCCGAGCAGAGGGCATCTATGTCGGCGGTCGTGGTCGTCGGTCTAAGCGCCGTGTGGTCGATCAGGCGGGCGAGATCGGACCTGGGCAGGCGGGCCGCGCGTTCTGGGCTTGACATGCCCTCCGAGGCAGCGGGCGGGCTGAGATAAAGTGGGCCCCTCGCCCCCTGGTCAGAGGGGAGCCGGCGCCGACGTCTTCTCAGCGGCGGGAAATGTAGTATCGTCTTAAATCTGAGGACTTAGAAAACAAATCCATGAGGGAGAGGAGGAGCCTCGAAAAGGGGCGCCTGCCGAGTTCGACCTACGAGCTCTGGCTCGAGCGTCAGACCCCAGAGCGCCGCAAAGAGGGCCATAGGGAGCCTCCCGTAGACCTGTTCGAGGGTTGGCTGGAGCAGCAGGTGAAGACGATCGCCAGAAGGAGCGCTAAGCGGACGCTCGTGGATGCTTGAGCCTCCGCCCGTTTAGGATCTTCGGGCCGGTTTCTCAACGTTGAGAATTGTAACCCCGGTTTAATATGCTGAAGCGCCAGTTGGGAGAGCTGGACATGATGTCGCAGAACCACATGGGGCCACTTGCGAAGGACTTCATGGGGCGAGGCGTCATCACCGTGTATCAAGAGTCGAAGGTCGGGAAGGCAGTACGCGCAATGGACGAGCACGACATCGGCAGCGTCGTTGTCCTGGACAACCTCGGCCCTTGCGGCGTGTTCACCGAAAGGGACCTGCTTAGCAGGGTCCTTGCAAGGGGGAAGGATCCGGAAGACACTGTGGTCTCGGAGGTGGCCTCACCCCGGTTCCCGTCTATCGAGTCGACCAAGACGCTCGAGGAGGCGGCGGGCGCCATGATATCCAAGAAGAGCAGACTGATGGTCTTTGAGGGGGCAGGTCTGGTGGGCATCATCACCCCCACTGACCTGGTCAGGGCCATAAAAGACGCCGACAAGGACTTCTCGATCCTGAAGGTCATGTCTACCGAAGTCGTTACCGCCATGCCTGAGACTCCAATCGATGTGGTGGTAAGAGTAATGGATGAAAAGAAGGTCGGGAGCGTCCTGCTCTCCGAAGACGGCAGATGGACCGGGATATTCACCGAAAGGGACCTTGTAAGGAGGATAGTCGCGCGGAGGGAGAGGCTCGACACTCCGGTGGCGGCCGCTGCCACCAAGCCCCTGGTCATGGCGGAGCCAAGCATACTCGGCAGGGAGGCCGCCCGGGTGATGGCCGCCCACAAGTTCAAGCGCCTGCCTCTTTCTCTCGATGGCGAGGGGGTCGGCGTGGTGACCGCCAGGGACATCGTCGAAGCCTTCGCCAACGCCGACAGGCCAAGGGCTCCCCGCGTCGACTGGGTCCAGTGGAACTAAGACTCCGGCTCAGATGGCGACCGACAGCCGCGTGTTGGCTCGGATCACGGCCTCCAGCCTCTCGGGCCCTACCTCCGACGCCTCGAACCTGACCCGGGCGACAGGCCTCGTGATCCTGATCATCTTCGTAATGTCAGAGGGGGTCCCCAGTACGACAGCGTCGCACTCTACGGCGTTGATGCTCTTCTCCAGCTCCATGAGCTGCTCGTCGCTGTAGCCGAGGGCGGGCAGGACCTTACCCAACTTCGGGAACCTGTCGAAGGCGTTCCTGATGGAACCGACCGCAGCGGGCCTCGGGTCCACCAATGTCCCACCGGCCTCCCTCGCAGCGACAGCCCCCGCCCTCATGCCGGCCTGCTCGATCTCGACCACCGGAGTCTCTTCCATCGCAGGGCGCCGCGTAGACGGTGGTCGCCATGTCCATGCCCGCGCCCGCGTCGTTCGACGCCTGGCGTGCGAGGACTGGTTCGAGGCAGGCGCCGGGTGTAGGATTCGAACCCACGCGACCGATGACGGTCACGGGCTTGCTTGCGGCAGACTCAAGGCCCGCGCATTAACCGCTCTGCCAACCCGGCCCAGTTCTTGGCGCCCTGCGGCTCGCTTCTTATGCTTTAGCAGGGGGCGGGTTCATAAGCCGATGGAGCAGCGCCACGCCATGGGTCCCATAGTCCGCCGGGCAAGACCTTCCGACAAGGAGCCACTGATGAGTTTCATCAAGGACGTCTGGGGAGGACACGACTACATCCCAAGCGTGTGGGATGAGTGGGTCAGGGACGAGACAGACATGATGTATGTGGTTGAGCTCGACGGCGTCCCGGTAGGGATGAACAGGCTGAGGTTCCTCGATGACTCTTCGGCGTGGTTCGAGGGGGTGAGGGTCCACCCCTTATATCGCGGGAGGGGCCTGGCGACGCTGCTGGGGGAGAACTCCATGGACGTGGCCAGAAGACGGGGGGTAAAGGTCTTCAGGCTGACCAGCGGGTCGCGGAACAAGACTGCGCACAGGCAGATCGCCAGGATCGGGTTCTCAGAGGTCGCTCGCTTCAGCGTATACAAGCTGGGGAAGGCGACGCCCTCTGGGAGCGGTGCAGAGCAGGTCGGCATCGGGGCGCTCGACGAGGCCGCGGAGATGGTGCGCGGGTCCCCTGAGTTCAAGGCAGGGCACGGGGTGTACTGGCACAACTGGGGGGCGGCCGTGATGACCCCTGAGGTGATCAGGAGGCTCGTCGAGCAAGGGGCGGTCTGGAGGCTCGGCGGCGCGGTGGCGGTCGCCGGGCTCGGAAGCGAGGGGAGGGATGGATGGGAGGAGGTCGGGTTCATCGGAGGCGAGCCGGCAGACGCGGTCATGCTCGCGAGGTTCATCCTCGGCGGGAGGAAGGACGCGGCTGGACGCTGGGTGTTCGTCCCTCAAGGATCCCCCATAGTCCATGCATTACGGACGTCCGGGTTCAGGCGTCACTTCTCGAACATACTGTTCGAAAGGAAGGCAGCCAAAGGTTAATTCGCTCGACAGCGGCCCGGCCGAGTATGGAAAGTGGAAGCAAGGTGACGGTGTTGGGTGCGGGCCTGATGGGGCACGGGATAGCGCAGGTCGCGTCCCAGGTGGGAAAGTTCGAAGTCTCGATACTGGACGTCGAACGTAGCTACCTGGACAGGGGGATGAAGATGATCGGGGACTCCATAGGCAAGTTCGTGGAGAAGGGGAGGCTGGCAAAGGACGAGGGGGAGGCCGCGTTGAAGCGGATCCACCCCACCCTCGACTTGTCTGAGGCGTTGGAGGGGAGCAACCTTGTGATGGAAGCAGCAACGGAGGACCCCAAGCTCAAGCTGGACCTATACAGGAAGGTATCCCAACTGGCGGGGGAGGAGACGGTGCTCGCGTCCAACACATCTTCCATCAGCATCACCCTCCTCGGCTCGGCGACGAAGAAGCCGGAGAACGTCTGCGGGATGCACTTCTTCAACCCCCCGCAGCTGATGCCGCTCGTCGAAGTTATCAGGGGGAACAAGACGTCAGACGCGACCGTCGGCCGGGTGAAGGAGGTCTCGGCCAGGTTGGGGAAGGAGACGGTGCTCTGCAAGAAGGATTCGCCGGGGTTCATAGTGAACAGGATCCTGGTCCCCGCGCTGAACGAGGCGATCTTCCTTGTCCATGAAGGGGTCGCTGACCCGGAGGACATCGACAAGGCTGTCAAGCTGGGCCTCAACTGGCCAATGGGCCCACTCCAGCTCCTGGACTACGTCGGCCTCGACACGACGTTGAACATCACGCAGGTGTTCATGAACGAGTTCGAGGACTCGAAATACCGCCCGAGTCCCCTCCTAAAAGAGATGGTGAGGGCCGGGTTGAATGGGAGGAAGAGCGGCAGGGGGTTCTATGAGTGGGGTTCCCCCAGCGCTACGAAGTCGAAGTGAGCCTTTCCTTCAGGTCTGGCGGGAACGGTATCTTCGCCCCTTTCAGGTCTGTGAGTACGTGGACAGTGTGCCCTGTCGCCAGAAGCGACCTCTCCGGGATCTTGTAGACCTCGTTCTCGAACCTGATGCTGCTATTGCCTACAGAGGCGACCTTCGTCTTGACCAGTACCTCGTCGTCGAAGCGGGCGGGGGCCCTGTAGTCCGCGTGGGCCTGTACGACGGGGAACGCCAAGCCGCGCCGGACCCATTCCACGTATCCGAGACCGTGGTCCCGGAGCAGCCCGACCCTCCCCACCTCAAACCAGGTCAGGAACTTCGCGTAGTAGACCACGCCCATGGTGTCCGTCTCCTCGAACCTGACCCGGAGCCTCTGCTCATGCCACTCTGCCACGGGACCGAGGGCGAGAGGGCCTCCCTTTAACGAGTACTCGAACCCGGTCTGAAAACCCTAAATAGGGTGAGAGAAGGCTCGTCTTTCGAGAATCATGAACAGGAACCTGGTACTCATAGGCGGAGTTCTAGCCCTGATCGGACTGTTCGTCAACGTGGCGGTCGACCTAGACAACGTCTACGACATGACAACATCCACGCTGTGGCTGCTGACGGTCATCGTCGTCTTCGCAGGCGCCTTCCTCGGCGGCAAGAAGAGCGGATCTGCCGCTCCAAGTGCCTCAGGGACGGCGGGTCAGTAGAAGACCTGATCCTCCTCGAATAGCCTGGCACGTCAACACGCGGTGCTGGCGTGCCACTCCAGGATTTTGTCGCAGGAGTTAATACAAACCAGCCTCGCCCCAAACGCCCTTGAACTACGAGACTCTGTCGGCCTCGAAGGAGGGCCCGTTGGGGGTCATAACCATCAACAGACCGGATGCGATGAACGCGCTGAGCAACAAGCTCGTCCACGAGCTCGTCTCAGCCCTGACTGCTTTCGAGTCTGACGAGGATGTCAGGTGTCTGGTGATAGCGGGGAGCGAAAGGGCGTTCTCCGCGGGGGCGGACATCAAGGAGATGGCCGACATGTCGGCCGTCGAGATGTCGATGTCGGGTCACTTCTTCCCTCTATGGGACAAGGTAGGTAAGTATCCGAAGCCCATAGTCGGGGCGCTGAGCGGGTTCGTCCTTGGGGGCGGGCTCGAGCTAGCGATGAGCTTGGATGTGCTCGTAGCGTCGGAGACGACGCAGCTCGGCCAGCCCGAGATTAACATCGGAGTGATCCCTGGAGGAGGCGGGACGCAGAGGCTGACGAGGGCCGTGGGGAAGTACAAAGCGATGGAGATGATCCTCACGGGGAGGAGGATAGGAGCGGAGGAAGCCAAGGGGCTAGGGCTGGTCAGCAGAGTGGTCCCAAAGGAAGCGTACCTGGAGGAGGCGAAGAAGGTCGCGAGCGAGATCGCATCGAAGTCGCCCGTGTCCGTGAGGCTCGCGAAGATGGCGGTCAACAAGGCCTTTGAGATGGGCCTGAGCGACGGGCTGGATTTCGAGAGGGAGCTGTTCTACCTGCTCTTCGCGTCAGAAGACGCCAAGGAGGGGATGAGGGCGTTCTTGGAGAAGAGGAAGCCCGATTTCAAGGGGAAGTAGATGGAGTACGAGACGGTCAGGACGGAGGAGGCAGGGAGGGTCCTCTGGATAACCCTGAACAGACCAGACAAGCTCAACGCGTTCGACGAGCAGATGGGGGTCGACCTGCTGGAAGCGCTCAGGGAGGGGGAGAAGTCCGCCGAGGCGAGGTGCCTGGTCATCACGGGGGAGGGGAAGGCGTTCTCCGTCGGGGAAGACCTGAACACCAACAGGTCGCGCTACGACAGCGGCAAGCCGGTGCGCCTGGGCGAGGTGCTTCAGAGGAAGTACAACCCGATAGTAGCAAGGATCAGGAGAATGGAGAAGCCGGTGCTCGCTGCGGTCAACGGCGTAACTGCGGGGGCGGGGCTGGGGCTGGCGCTGGCCTGCGACCTTCGGGCGGCGTCGGACAGGGCGACGTTCCATGAAGCTTTCATCAAGGTCGGCCTTGCGCCGGATTCGGGGACCAGCTTCTGGCTGACGCGGATCCTGGGGCTCGGGAGGGCCATGGAGGTCGGGCTGCTGGGCGAGTCCATAGACGCCCAGAAGGCGATGAGCCTGGGCCTCGTCAACTGGGTCTTCCCTGACGGCGAGTTCAGGGAGAGGTCTGCCGCCATGGCCGAGAGGCTGGCGAAGGGACCCACCAAGGCTATGGGGCTGACCAAGAGGGCGCTGAACAGGGCGGTGGTCGTCGACGTCGAGTCGGCTCTGGAATACGAGATGTACCTGCAGGATGTCGCAGGGAGGACCAGGGACCACGCCGAGGGGGTCAAGGCGTTCTTCGACAAGCGGGAACCGAACTTCGTCGGCGAATAGGGCCTGCTCCAGGAGGCGAGCATGCCAGTACGGCGCCGGTCGGACCCGCGCCCCAGTAAAGGAGATAAGCCCGCGGCCGCCTTCCAGGCGTGTGAAAGACGTAGTAGTGGTCGAGGCCCTGCGGACCCCCATCGGCAGGTACGGCGGCATATTGAAGTCAGTCAGGTCCGACGACCTCGGGGCGCTCGTCCTGGGGAAGGCCCTTGAAAGAGCCGGGGTCGACCCGGCGTCGGTCGACGACGTCTATCTTGGCTGCTCGAACCAGGCGGGAGAGGACAACAGGAACGTG
Source organism: Nitrososphaerota archaeon (assembly GCA_027339745.1). GTDB lineage: Archaea > Thermoproteota > Nitrososphaeria > Nitrososphaerales > Gagatemarchaeaceae > UBA183. Next base: position 170,198 of record DAHWNW010000001.1, read on the forward strand.
GCCAGGATGGCGACGCTCCTTGCCGGCATCCCGTACTCGGTCCCCGGGGCCACGGTCAACCGACTCTGCGGGTCCGGGTTGGAGGCAATCAACAGCGCAGCCAGGGTCATCTCGTCCGGGGAGGGGGACATTCTATTGGCCGGTGGGGTCGAGAGCATGACCCGCGCCCCCCTCGTGGCTCTGAAGCCCGAAGCGGGGTTCGAAAGAGGGGGCGTCTCCCTGGTGGATACGACCATAGGATGGAGGTTCTTGAACCCGGCGTTCCCGCAGGACTACCCGCCGCTGTCCATGGGGGAGACCGCGGAGAACCTCGCGGAGAAGTACAGCATCTCTAGGGAAACCCAAGACGAGTTCGCCCTCTGGAGCCACAGGAAAGCCGTGGAGGCGGCCCGGGAAGGGAGGTTCAGGGACGAGGTCGTCCCCGTCGTCACCCCGGAAAAGCCCGAAGGGGTGGCGGAAGACGAGGGCCCGAGGAAAGACACGTCGATCGAGAAGCTCTCGAAGCTAAAGCCCGCCTTCCGAAAAGGAGGGACGGTCACGGCTGGGAACTCGTCGGGAATCAACGACGGCGCCTCCGCCCTTGTCCTCATGCGCGAGGAGAAAGCCAGAGACATCGGGGTCAAGCCCGTAGCGAGGGTCCTGGGGTCTGCCACCGCTGGGGTCCACCCGAGCTACATGGGGCTGGGCCCGGTGCACTCGACCCGGAAGCTCCTTTCGAGGCTGGGGATGGGGATGGAGGAGTTCGGGGTCATCGAGCTAAACGAGGCGTTCGCCGCCCAAGTGCTGGCCTGCGCGGCGGAGATGCCCGAGCTCAATCTCAAGAAGACCAACCCGAACGGCGGGGCGATAGCCATCGGGCACCCCCTCGGCTGCAGCGGAGCAAGGATAGCCACCACCCTCCTACATCAGATGCGCAGGACCGGGACCAAGTACGGCCTGGCCGCCATGTGCATCGGGGTCGGGCAGGGGATATCCACGGCGTTCGAGCTCATGAAGTAGCGGCTGTCCATCGCTCAGGTCGGCGACGGGCGCGCTTCGCTACCGCCCTCGTCACCGCGTGTCAGCTCCTCTTGGTCGTCCAGACCTCTTCCTTCTTCCGGGCCCTGCGGTTTTCCCACCTGGAAAGGTTGAACAGGTACGAAGAGAGCCTGTTGAAGAAGGGGAGCAGCTCCGGGTTCATGGCCTCAGCCCTCCCGGCCGTGACCAGCCTCCTTTCCGCCCGCCTGCACACGGCCCTCGCGAAGTGGAGCATAGCCCCTGACTGGGAGCCCCCTGGGAGGATGAAGTTGCGCAGCGGCGGGAGTCCGGCAAGAAGGCCGTCGGTCAGCTCTTCCACCCTCCTTGTGTCTGAAGCCGAGATTCTCGGGACCCTTTGGGCGGACCCGAGCTCCGTGGCCGCGTCGCCGCCGGCAATGAAGAGGAGGCCCTGGATCTCTTTCAGGGGCGTCCGCAGCTCTTTCCTTCTGGTCCCTGCGATGACAGCGCCGACCACCGAGTTCAGCTCGTCGATGGTCCCGTAGGCTTCCACCCTCGGGTCATCCTTGCGCACCCGTCTGGCCCCGTAGAGGGAAGTCTCCCCCTCGTCTCCCCGCCTGGTGTACATCAGGCAGCAGGCACGGGCCTAGAATTATTAACGATAACATGCGGGATGATCGGCAGCCCCCCCGCGGATACAATGCCGATTCTTTGGGTCAACGAAAGAACAACGCTTGGTCGCCGATTTTACAGTCTGAAGTTTCTTATTGGCAGCGAGGGGAAAGGTGGTGGCGAGTCAGATAACGACGTTCGAACACCAGGAGAAGCACCAGTTCACTCCTCAGGAAGCGTCCAAACTCCTCTCAGACATCAGGCCCAAGGTGAAGGAGCTTATCGAAAGCAGAAAGGCAGTAGAGCGGCTACACGTCGAGATAGAGAGAAGCAATCTCATCGGATTCAGGACACCGGCGCTGGCTGAGAAGGCTGCGCAGCTGGACTCCCTCGTCGACGACTTGACCGGGAAGATAGCGGAACTGGAAGACCTGGGGGTGGAGGTCAAGGACCTCGAGTTCGGGCTCGTGGACTTCCCTGCAGAGAGGTACGGCGAGAAGGTACTCCTATGTTGGAGGTACGGCGAACCGGAGGTCTCTTTCTGGCACGGCAGGACAGAGGGCTACAAGGGACGGAAGGCTCTGAAGATGCAACTGATTCAACCCTGATCGAGGAGCCGCTTCGCGTTCCCGGACAATAGCTTCTCCGACACCCCGGGTTTGAGCTTGTGCTTGAGGTTGGCTTCGAAGTCGTCCATCCAATCCTTGTGTCTGAGCATAGGATAATCGGTGCCGAAGAGGAACCTATCCTGGAGCGGCCCGTTGAGATATGTGATGACGCTCTGGGGGATGTACCGAGGCGCCCACCCGGAGATGTCGATGAAGACGTTCGGTCTCCTGAGGGCTATGGCCAGGGTCACCTCTGGCCAAGGCCACCCGAAGTGGGCCATGACCAGCTTGAGGTCAGGGAAGGCGGCGCACACCTCGTCAACCAGCTCCGGCTTGCTGTACCTGATCTCAGTGTCCCCCAGTCCGGTCGTCCCGGTGTGGAGGAGCGCCGGGATGCCGACCTCCTCGCAGTATTCGTAGATGGGGAACATCAGCGCCCTGTCGTTGATGTAGACTGAGTTAGCGCTGCTGTGGATCTTAAGGCCGCGCATCCCGAGCCCTTTGACCGCCCGCTTGAGCTCCTTGACCGCGAGGGGGCCGGCGTTTGGGTCGACTCCGGCGAAAGGGATCAGCCTGTCCTTCGACTTCGCGGCTATCCCTGCGACTTCGTCGTTCCTCAAGGTGTAGTTCCTGAAGGCGGGGTTCCTCGTCGAGCTTGTGTCCTGCCCCAGTATCACCCCCCTCGCGACCCCGGCTGCCTCCATCTCGTCAAGGATCTGCGCGGTCGAGGCAGGGAGCTTGTCGACGTCGAGATTGAAGAAGTCACACGCCTTCATGATCGGCCCGTTCTTCTTCATGAAGTCCCGGGTCCACGGGTGGACATGCACGTCAAAGGACAACTCGCTTGGAGTCGACCCGGGGAATCATTAACCTTCCTGCGAGGCGGAGCTCGGGGATTTCGAGCGCGGCAGTCAACCTTTTCAGAGGGCCTGGAGGAGGACGGCCATGAGTCGACCTCGTCACGCGCCCAAGGAGGGGGATATGGCCCCCGACTTCGAGCTCCCCTCGTCTTCAGGAGCCCCCCTCAGGCTCAGCTCCCTCAGGGGGAAGCAGGTGGTGCTATACTTCTATCCGAAGGACGACACGCCCGGATGCACCGTAGAAGCGTGCTCATTCAGGGACAACCTGCCGAGGTTCGACGGGGCGGATGCGGTCGTCCTAGGCGTGAGCAAAGACTCGCTCCAGTCCCACAAGAAGTTCATCGACAAGTACTCCCTCAACTTCACACTGCTCAGCGACGAGGAGTTGAAGGCGCACGCCCTCTATGACACCTGGAAGGAGAAGATGAACTACGGGAAGAAGTACATGGGGACCGAGCGCTCCACGTTCGTCATAAGCGCCGACGGCAGGATAAAGAAGATATTCAGGAAGGTAAACCCGAAAGGACATGACGTCGAGGTCCTCGCTGCCCTTGCCTCATAGCCAGTGAAGCGGGCGACCCGCGTCGACGCCCCCGGATGGATACGGCGCTTATGCAATAGTCGAATTGGCCCGGCTCCGACGTCGCAGGTTAAATATGGAACGGCGAAGTCGAGGCGGATGATTCTCACGGCCGTCCCCGAAGAGACATATTGCCTCAAGACGCAGCAGCATGTACCAGCTACCTCAGGGAGGAACCTGTTCTGTTATCGGTGTGGGATGTACCTTGGCACCGCGATGGACCCCAAACTCGGGAGCCTCCTGGACTTTTAGGGCCGCTTCGCGAACTGGTTGATCAGCGCCCTGAAGCCGCGTTTGACGTAGAAGCGGTTGGCGATTTCGTTCTGGGCAGGGACATCCGCGACAACGATTTCAGCCCCCATCTTCTTTAGCTCCGCAGACGCCTGCTGGATCATCTCGTCCCCGAGAGCCTTCCTCCGGTGCTCGGGGAGGATGTAGAGGTCGGTGATCCTCCCTTCTTGGTGGGGTTCGTAAAAGATCCGCTCGCGCATTTCAGCTCTCAGGACCCCTACCACCTTCTTCCCCTCCGCTGCCACGAGGAGGAGATGCCCTGGCGCGGCGAGGGAAGACTGGATGTACCTCTCCGCCCTTGCCTTCGCGTCTGGCACCACGGCGAAGAGGGGGTCGAACTCGTTGTTGAGCCTCTTGGTCCTGACTATCAGATCAGAAAGAGCTTCGACGTCGTCCTTCCTGGCGTGCCTGATCTCCATGTCCGCCCCCCTCGCCGGTCCGGGGGCGATTGATTTACGCCTATTCTGGAGGATCGACGATTACACCTCCGTTTCTAAGAGCGCTCATCACTCTCCTCGACCTCTCGATTGCGGCCATGGCAGCGTTCATGGACTCTTGAGGGGACAGGCTCCGCCGAGCGACCCCCTCGCTTATGGCCGCCTGGCCGACCTTCGTTGCGACCCTCGGATAGACCTCCCACTGCACCATTGTGGGGAGAATGTAGTCCCTGCGGAGTCCCTTCTCCTGGGCGAAGGCCGCCAGTTCCTTCGCTGCCTCGATTACCATCGGGTCGGTGATCGTCTTCGCCTTCACGTCCAGGGCCCCCCTGAAGACTGCCGGGAAGAGTAGGCTATTGTTCACCTGGTTGGGGAAGTCTGACCTCCCCGTGGCTACTACCTCGACCCCGGCCGAAAGGGCCGCATCCGGGAGCATCTCTGGGACCGGGTTGGCAAGGAAGAAGGCGATGGCCCTCTTGTTCATCACCGCCACCTCGTCCGGCACTATCGCGTCGGGACCCTGCCGCGCCGCCGCGACCAAGGCATCAGCCCCCTTCAGGGCGTCCTTCAGCCCCCCGCTCACTCTGTCCCCGTTGGTGCGGATCGCGAGCTCATATTTCCACTTGTTCTTCAGCATGAGCTGGTCTATGTCTTCCCTCTCTGGATGGAGAATCCCCTTGGAGTCGACCACTATGATGTCCTTCGGGTCCGCGCCAGCTTCGACGAGGAGCCTCTCGGCCGCGACGTTGGCCGCCCCGGCGCCGTATAGCACGACCCTCGTCCCTCTGAGCTCCCTCCCCGTGACTTCCAGCGCGTTGAACAGGGCGGCGAGCGTGACCCCGGCCGTCCCCTGCTGGTCGTCGTGCCAGACCGGTATGCTCATCTCCTCACGCAGCCTGTCCAAGACTTCGAAGCACTTCGGTGACTCGATGTCCTCGAGGTTCACCCCTCCTACTGAGGGCTCCAAGGCCTTGACGAACCCCATCAGCTCGTCGGCGCTCTTCACCCTGACTGGAAGCGGCAGTGCGTTCACCCCGCCGAGGTAGTTGTAGATCAATGCCTTTCCTTCCATAACAGGGAGGGAGCCCTCCGGGCCTATGTTTCCAAGGCCGAGGACCCTGGTCCCGTCCGTCACGATGGCTATGGTGTTCCATCGGCCAGTGTACTCGAACGAGAGCTCAGGCTGTGCCTCGATGGCCTTCGAGACGGCCGCGACCCCCGGGGTGTACCATATGGAGAAGTCCTGGAGCGACCTCACAGGTACCTTGGGGGCGAACCCCACCTTGCCTCCATAGAACTTCGAGTATTCGAGCGCCTTCCTTGACGAGTCGTCCTTGGGGGCGGGGTTCAACTCCGCCTTTCGCCCCGCCTCGCCCGTATTTGCGCCTTCGAGTTCGGAACGGAAAGGACGCTGGCGACCTTCCGGAGAACTCATGCCGCGCACCGCCCAGGAGCGCCTTCCAGAGGCATCTTGGCCTGCGTATACTAGAGATGGTTTAAGTGATACGGGCGATTCTCAGGAGTGACAACCGACTGTGGCGGGTCAGCGGTGAGCGTACTTGTGGGGGTCCTTGTCAAAGGCCGCTTTACACCCGGGGGAGCAGAAATAGAAGTTCTTCCCTTCGTGCTCCGATTTCAGGGTGGCTCTCTTTTCGTCTACCATCATGCCGCAGATTGGGTCTTTTTGCACGGCGCGAACTTCCTCTCCGTCCATTTAGAGCTTCCGGAGGGAAGGCCGTGGATCTTCGCTGTCTTCCAGGATGCCCCCTGGCCTGAGTCGGGCTAACTGCTGGCCAGATTCGCACGACGCAGGGCCTGGGGAGCTGCTGCGACCTCCTTCAGGGGATGACTTTAACCTGAAGCAGATTGGAGACATTCGAACGATGGCGAAGGACCCCGTTTGCGGGATGTTCGTGGACGAGAAGTCGGCCGACCTCAAGGCCGAGGTGAGGGGGGTCACCTATTACTTCTGTAGCGAGTCTTGCATGAACGAGTTCCTTGCTCCCGAGAGGGAGATCAGGCGGCTAAGGACGTCCGTAATGGCCTCCGCCGCCCTTTCCGTCCCGATACTCTTCTTCACATACGTCTCCCCGGTCCGGGGGTCCGTCAGAGACTACCTCCTGCTCGCCCTCGCGACCCCAATCCAGTTCGGGGTCGGATGGAGGTTCTACGTCGGGACCTTCGACAGCGTCAGGAACAGGATGGGGAACATGGACGTGCTTATCGCCCTAGGCACCTCCGCTGCCTTCGGCTATTCGGCGCTTGTGACTTTCTTCCCCGGCCTCTTCCCCCTCTCCGGGGTATACTTCGACACCTCTGCGGTAATAGTTACTCTGGTCCTCGCAGGGAGGTACATCGAGCACATGACCAAAGGGCGGGCGTCCGCGGCCGTAAGGAAGCTGATCGACCTGAAGCCCACAAAGGCCCGCAGGCTCGTGGACGGAGTGGAATCAGAGGTCCCCGTCGAAGAGGTCGTGGTGGGAGACGTCCTGGTCGTTTACCCCGGGGAGAAGATCCCCGTCGACTCGGTCGTCCTGGAGGGGGACTCTGCGGTGGATGAGTCTATGGTCACCGGCGAGAGCATCCCGGTCGAGAAGAGGACTGGGGACGCTCTAGTCGGGGGGACCATAAACGGAGGCGGGCTCCTCAAGGCGAGGGCCACGAAGGTCGGTCAGGACACCGCGCTTTCCCAGATAGTGATGCTCGTGGAGGAGGCGCAGGTTGGGAAGGCGCCCATCCAGCGCCTCGCCGACAGGGTAGCCTCATACTTCGTCCCTGCGGTGGTGCTGGCTGCCGCCGTCGCCGGTCTGTCCTGGTACTTCATAGGTCACATCGGGACCGACTTCGCGACGCTTGCGTTTGTGTCGGTCGTCGTGATAGCGTGCCCGTGCGCCCTCGGGGTGGCCACCCCTGCCGCGCTCCTTGTAGGGACGAGCAAGGGGGCGCAGAACGGGGTCCTGATCAAGGGAGGGGAGTATCTCGAGCGCGCCGGGAAGGTGGACACCGTGGTCTTCGACAAGACCGGGACGCTCACGGTCGGGAGGCCTTCGGTGACCATGATCGCCACGGCCAAGGGGCAGACAGAGGAGGGGGTCCTTCGCCTTGCCGCCTCAGTGGAGAAAGGATCGGAGCACCCCCTTGGAGGGGCGATCGTCAGGGCGGCAGGGAGCCGTTCGCTGTCGGTCCCCGACCCCAAGGACTTCCATGCGACCGCGGGCGAGGGGGTGGCGGCCCTCGTGGAAGGCAAACCTGTCGTTCTTGGGAACAGGAGGATGATGGCGCGCCTGGGGATCGACGTCGCCCCGTTTGAGGCGACGCTCTCGGCCCTCGAAGAGAGGGGCCAGACTACGGTGATCCTCGCGACAGGGGGGGAAGGCATAGGAGTGATCGGGGTCGCGGACACGTTGAAGCCGTCGGCCCTGCCTGCGGTGTCTGCCATCAGGGGGATGGGGGCGGAGGTCGTGATGCTCACCGGCGACAACATGAAAACGGCATCGGCCATAGCGAGGAGCATCGGAGTGGATAGGGTCTTCGCCGAGGTCGCCCCCCAGCAGAAGGAGGAGATCATCGCGACGCTCCAGAAGGACGGGAAGGTGGTTGCGATGGTCGGAGATGGGATAAACGACGCGCCAGCGCTGGCCAGGGCGGACGTCGGGGTGGCGATAGGGAGCGGCACAGACATCGCGAAGGAGACTGGCGGGATAGTCCTGATCAGGGATGACCTGCGCGGGGTCGCCGCAGCCATTGGGCTGAGCAGGAAGACGCTCGCGAAGATCAAGCAGAACCTCTTTTGGGCATTCGCTTACAACGCCGCACTTATCCCGATAGCCGCGGGGGCGCTTGTCCCGGTGCTAGGCGTCCAGATGTACGAATATCTTCCTTTCCTGGCTGCCGGGGCCATGGCGTTGAGCTCCGCCACGGTGGTAGGCAACTCGCTCCTTCTCTTCAGGTACAAGCCGGAGGCGCCTTAGGGCGGTTGGGGCCCCCGGTCAAAACGAAGCGGGCTGTCTTCGCGGTGCGGGGCATGTCCTGCACCACCTGCGCCCTCGGCATAGAGAAGCGGCTCAAGAGAGTCGAGGGCGTCGAGGCGGTGAGCGCGGGCATAATGCTGAACCAAGTCTATGTGGACTACGACGACACGAAGACAGACTTGGATAGGGTCACGGAGGAGATACAGAAGGCAGGGTACGCGAACCACGTCGTCAGGAAGACCGGATGACCAGCAGAAAGGAGGGAAAGGGGGACACCCCGCCAAGTCGGCGCAGATGTTCTGAGGGATGAAAGCAGCGGGGCGCCTCAAGCGCGCTGGGCTGTCGAACGTTTATTTCCTTTCGCTTGCCGCCCCTTCTAGGCCACGGTTGGTAAGCGACAAGCTCGAGAAATACATCAACGAGAACATCGACGCATTCGCGAACGACATCGTCCGCCTTGCTTCGCAGAGAAGCGTCTCAGCGAGGAAGGAGGGGATAGAGGAGTGCGCGGCTCTCGTCGAGAGGATGCTGAGGGAGATAGGCGCCGAGACGAAGGTATTGAGGATAGACGGGGCGGCCCCGCTCGTCTTTGGAGAGGTGAAGTCCAAGAAGCCAGGCAAGACCATCATGTTTTACAACCACTATGACGTCCAGCCAGAGGAACCTCTTGAGCTCTGGAAGTCCCCTCCTTTCAAGCCAGAGATCAGGGACGGGGCGATATACGGGAGGGGGGTCTCAGACGACAAAGGGGAGCTCGTGGCGAGGCTGAAGGTCGCGCAGTCATACATGGAGACACAGGGCGGGCCACCCTGCAGCTTGAAATTCTTCTTCGAGGGCGAAGAAGAGACCGGGAGCGTCCACCTCGCGGAGTACATAGAGAAGTACGGCGACCTGTTCAAGGCCGACGGTGTCATCTGGGAGTATGGGACTGTCGACGCCAACGGGACACCCAAGGTCACCCTTGGAGTCAAGGGGATAATCTACGTGGAGTTCGTGATCAGGTCGCTTTCGCAGGACGCCCATAGCAGCTTCGCTGCGGCCCTGCCGAGCGCGCCATGGAGGATGGTCAGGCTCCTGAACGCGCTGAAGGACGCGAACGAGAGAATACTGGTCCCCGGATGGTACGACGACGTCTCCACCCTTTCAGAGGACGAGCTGCGAGTTCTGCAGGAGATGCCTTTTGACGGAGACGGACTCAAGAAGAGCTATGGGGCTTCGGCCTTCGTCGGCGGGATGACAGATGAGCAGGCGAAGAAGGCGCTCGTCCAGAGGCCCACGGGGAACATCGCTGGGATATGGGCAGGGTACACTGGGCCAGGGTCTAAGACGGTCCTCCCCAAGGAGATACACGCGAAGATGGACTTCCGCCTCGTCCCAGAGCAGGACCCAGATGACCTCTTCAAGAAGCTCAGGAAGCACCTGGACGATAGCGGGTTCGCGGACGTGGAGATCCAGCTCGAGAGCATGGAGCCGGCTGCGAGGACCTCGCACAGGCATCCATTCGCCCAGGCCGCGGTCGCGGCCGCCGAGGAGGTCTACGGGAGGGAGCCCATAGTCCAGCTGGGTTCCCCCGGCACAGGGCCCCTCTACCTGTTCACGAGGAGGTACGGAATGCCGTCGGTCGACATCGGGGTGTCGGCCGAGGACAGCGGGATACACGCCCCTAACGAGAACCTGAGACTGGAGAACCTGAGGAAGGGGATGCTATGGATCTCTGAGACCATCGAGAAGTTCTCGGCCTCCTGAAACCCACGCCCCCAGCTGAGGCGTTCACCTCAATAAGACCTGCCTCACACCCCGGCAGCATGAGGGCAGCTGTCCTCGGGTCAGGGCTGATGGGTTCTGTGATAGGCTGGGACCTAGCGAACTCGGAAGGAGTCGACGAGGTGGTCGTGGCAGACATTGACAAAGAGAAGCTGGAGGCGCTGAAAAGGCGGGCCCCAGGGAGGAAGCTCTCCGTCGAAGTCCTCGACATCATGCAGCGGGACAAGGTGGTTCCATTCCTGAAACGTTTCGATGTGGCGGCTTCAGCCCTCCCTCACGGAGTCGTGCACCAGTCTGACCTCGCGGCTGTAGAGGCGGGGTCTAAGATGGTGAACATCGCCTTCGAGGACGAGCAGATAGACCTGGACGCCGCGGCGCGGAGGACTGGCGCGACCTTGGTCCCGGGGTGCGGCGTGGCCCCCGGACTGGGAGGGATACTGCTGGCCCGCGGACTGGAAGAACTAGGCGGCGGGGACGAAGGGCACATAATGGTTGGTGGAATCCCGCAGGAACCCAGGCCGCCGTTCGGGTACAAGCTCGTCTTCTCCATCGTCGGGCTCCTGAGGGAATACACGGACGAGGCGAGAGTGGTGAGGGACGGAAAGATAGTGAAGGTGATGCCATTTTCTACCGTCGAGGCGTACGACTTCCCCTCCCCGATAGGGAGACTCGAGGGGTTCTGCACCGACGGACTGGCGAGCCTCGTCTATACCATGAAAGGGATGCGCGTCCTGGACGAGATAACCCTGAGGTGGCCTGGGCACGCCGAGAAGATGGGCCTGATCATGGAGTCAGGGTACTTTTCGCGCGAGAAGGTGAGGACCAGCGTGGGGGAGGTCACTCCGCTCGAGCTGTCCTGGGCCGTCCTAGGAAGGAAGCTCGCCGAAGGAGACCCAAGGGACATCACGGTGATGAGGGTGATAGCCAAGGGGGCGAAAGGGTCGGTGGTCTACGACATGGTGGACAGGTACGACGAAGAGAGGGGCGTCACATCGATGGGGAAGACAACAGGTTACACCGGATCCATAGTCGCCCAGATGCTTGGCAGGGGGGACGTGAAAGGGACGGGTGTGATACCACCGGAGAAGGCGGTGACAGGCAAGAGCGTCGAGGTTCTCCTCGCCCACCTCGCCAGGCGCGGGGTGCACATCAAGAAGACGCCCTGACAGGGAAGCTCTGAGGCCGTCCGACGGAGCTTCCTCCGGCCCAACCCTTACATTCCGCCGGGAGAAGACGACCTTCGATGGCAGAGGTCCGGACGGCGCCGCCCTACGAGGCGAGCTCCAGGTACGAGTCCGTGACGATCATAATCGTAATGACGGGCGTCCTGATGAGCGCGGTCGACACCACCGCGGTTGTTTTGGCGCTGCCAGCCATGATGAGGGACCTCGGTTCAAGCGTGCTGAGCATAATCTGGGTCATAATGGCATACCTCCTCGTCATAACGATATTCGGCACGCAGGTGGGGAAACTGGGCGACATCTTCGGCAGGGCGAGGATGTACAACCTGGGCTTCGGAGTCTTCGCCGCCGGGTCACTCCTTTGCGGCGTTTCTGCCACCGGGCCCGAAATCATATGGTTCAGGGTGGTGCAGGGGGTGGGGGGAGCCCTGATCTCGTCGAACAGCGGGGCGATAATCGCAGACACGTTCCCCGCGAACAGGAGAGGGAGGGCGTTCGGGATCACAGGGTTTGGCTGGTCCGCCGGCGCGGTGCTAGGGATACTGGTGGGGGGAGCCTTCGTGACGTTCCTGAGCTGGCGCTACATCTTCTTCATCAACGTCCCCATCGGCGTGGTCGCTACGGTGGTGGGATACGTGGTGCTGAGGGACAAGACGCCTAAGGTGAAGAGCGCCATAGACTTCCTGGGCATGCTCCTGTTCGGCCTCGGCCTGTTCTCTTTGCTCACTGCCCTGACTGAGATCACCGGCTCAGGAGTGACGCCCGTCTCCGAAGCGGAGGCGGCTGCCGCTGTCCCTCTTCTCGTCGGCTTCGTCCTCTGGGAGCGCCACTGCTCCTCGCCTTTGCTCGACATTTCGGTCCTCCGCAAGAGGGTGCTCGCCGCCTCCATGTCAGCCGCTTTCTTCCAGTCCCTGGCCAGCTTCGCGGTCCTCTTTCTGGTCATCATGTACCTGCAGGGGCCGAGAGGGCTCACCCCCTGGGACGCTTCGCTGTATCTCATCCCCGGGTACATCCTCGGTGGGAGCATGGCCCCATTCGCCGGGAGGCTGTCCGACAGGCTCGGGGCGAGGGAGGTGGCTTCGGTCGGACTCGTGCTGCAGGCGCTCGGGATACTAGCCTATACCACCTTGGCGCTGGGCACCCCGCTCTTCATCGTGGTGCTGGCTTCCGTGCTTAACGGGGCCGGCACAAGCGCGTTCTTTCCAGCGAACAACAGCGCGGTGATGGCCAGTGCCCCTCGGAGGTCGTATGGCATGACGTCCGGACTTCTCAGGACATTCTCAAACGTCGGGATGGTGAGCAGCTTCGCCGTCGCCCTCCTGATAGCGGCCCTCTCGATCCCCCGGCAGCTGAGCTTCGAAATCTTCCTAGGGGTCACACAGATCTCTGGGTCCTTGTCCCAAGCCTACGTCGACGGGATGCGCTCAGCGCTGCTCGCTTCCATCTCACTCCTTGCGGTGGCGCTGGCCCTCTCGTTGCTCAGAGGGAAGGAGGCCCGGACCGAAGTCGCAAGGAACGGAGCGGGTGACTAGGTCAGGCGGACTGGGCGGGTCGATGCCGCGGCTCTGGGCGGAGCCTCACTTCAATGCCTTCGAGCCGAGTATGGTGAAGCCGCTCCGATAGACCGCCCCCGAGATGGGCTCCACCCTTCCCACATCCAGGGTGGTCGCGAGGGACCCGGTCCCGAGCCATACGTCTGCCACCCTCGAGTTTGCCTTCGCCACCTCCACGGGCTCACTTACGCTCCCTTGACTCCCGTCGGTCTTAGGGAACACCCTCATGCCGAAGACGGGCCCGAACGGGGGGAGGTCGTCGGGCGCCCCCTGCCTCTCTACGACCACGCGAAGCGACATCGTCCTTTCGGGCCCCTTGACGCAGAAACCGCCGAACGTGCACCCAGCCGAGACCGGCTTCATTCCCGGATTGAGAGGGTGGAGCTTCGTCATGGAGATGCGGTCGGCGAGACGCTTCTGGTAACCGTTGAGCAGGCCTCGGAGGAGCGACCATTCGGTGGTGACCCACATCACAGGGAAGTAGAGCCCTGTCCTCCCCATGTATTCGCACTTCACACCTACAGCTGCCTCCTGGTAGACCGTCCTGTCAGGCCTGTCAGCCGCAATCTCCAGCCCTGACTCGGCGACGGAGATTATCTCGCTGACGTAGCCCACGCAGAGCCCGTCGGTCACGCCGAAGGGCTTGGGGATGAGGTCTGCCAGGGCGGACTTCTCTCCCCTGAAGTAGACCGCGATGTAGTCGGCACCGTAGTGCCATGGCCCCTCCTCTATGGCTGACGTGGGACCTGGGACGAGCGGGTGGTCGAGCACTGCGGCTCCGGCGCGGTCAAAGGTAAAAAAGGTTGGGAGGGGCGAGGTCACCGTGAAGTACTGCACATTCACCCTCCCGTTGGAGGGGAGTCGGCGGCGCCGGGCTGGCGTCGTAAAGGACGGGAGGGTATTCGAAGTCGACGGGGCGAAGAGCCTCGTCCAGGTCATTGAGGAGGCGAGATGGGGGGAGCCGCAGGTCTCGAAGGATGGTATCGAACTGGAGGAGGTAGTCCTGCACGCACCGCTCCCCAGGCCTGGGAAGATACTCGCGGCGATCGTCAACACCAAGGGGATGCTCGGGGGGGCTGACGTCACCCTCGACAGGCCCAGGATAGACATGAAGGCGCCCAGCACCGTAGTCGGACAGGGGACTTCGGTAAGGGCGCCGGCGACCGGGATAAGGCCCGAAGTCGAGCTCGCCGCGATAATAGGCAAGAGGACCTCAGGCGCCACGGAGGCCGAGGCAGCTGCGTCCATCTTCGGCTACACCATCTTGGACGACGTGACCGCCCCGGCGGACTCGCGGGCAGACGCCTACGAAGCCTACAGACGGGACAAGTCCACTGGGGAGATAAGGAGGACGACCATGAGGGGACCCCTCTTCAGGTCGAAGAACCACGATACGTTCTGCCCAATGGGCCCGTGGGTGCTCACACCAGACGAGTTCGACGTCTCCAAAGTTCACAGGATGACCACGAAGTTCGACGGAGACCTCGTGCAGGACGGCTCCACGGCGGAGTATATCTTCGGGCCTGCGAGGCTGGCGTCATACATCTCAGGGTTCCTCACACTCGAGCCCGGGGACGTCGTCTCATGCGGGAGCGTGGGATGGACAAAGGAAGCCTTGAAGGACCTGGACCCAACCGAGTACGTCCTGCCTCCGCGGGGAGGGATCCTCGAGTTAGAGATAGAGGACCTGGGGACGCTAAGCAATCACGTCGCCCCGGCTCAAGGAGCTTAGGGTGGAATCTGGGGCCGCCTTGGCCTTCCAGTATAACAGGTACACGGCGACCACCGACCCTGCAGTCGCCGCCATGGCGAACACGAAAAGCCCTACGTCCCCGAACAGACTCTGAACCAGACCGCCAGGGAGCGGGCCGAAGCTCCAGAAGGTGGAGTTGATGAGTGAGAAGACTCCGAGGTACTCCGCAGTCCGCCCTTCGGGGGCTACCTTGCTCACCCAGCTGAGCATCGCGGGGCTGAGGAGCCCGAACCCCGCGGAGTAGATGATCCTGGCAGGGATGAGCTCAGGCCACGCCCCCGAGAGGACGAAGATCAGAAGGGAGCCGCCCACCGTGATGGTCCCATAGAGGTACCCGCGTATCTCGCCGATGGCGTCGACCTTCCCTCCGAGCCTCGTGGCCAGCAGGGCGGTGGTCGCCATCCCGGCGACTGCGACCAGGCCCACCTCGAGGTCGTCCGCCCCCAGGTAGTAGGCGTAGGCCCCGATGAAAGCGGTGACCGCCCCAGTCCCCAGGGCTCTTATCGAAGTGGCGGCGGAGAACACGATGACCTCCTTCATCTCTCTGAGGGGTCTGCGGGAGCCCGAGGGGTTGACCCGGCTTTCCGGGAGAGCGAAGACGAGCAGGAAGAGGTCTGCAGCCATGAAGGCGCCCACGAGATAGAATATCGCGTCGATGCTGAACGCTTCGGAGACCAGGCCGGCTGCGACCACGCCCATTATCGAGCCGACCGCGCCTATCTGGCTGATGAAGCCATACCCCCTCCCCCGCTGCCTGGACGTGGTGACGTCCGCCACGTAAGCCTGGAGGGCTGTGGACCCGACGGAGAGGATCGTCTCGGCCAGCAGGAAGAAAGCGCTTACAGCGATGAAGCCCCCCACGAACGGGATCGCGACGAAGAAAGGGAGGGAGACCGCCTCGGCCGCGATGAGGAGCAGCCGCCTCCGCCCTAGCCGGTCCGAGAGCCTCCCGGCGAACGGACCCACGAGCGAGGATGTCACGTAAGCCGCGGAGAAGGCCGCCAGGCCGGCAGCGACCGAGACCCCGTCCTTCTGGACGACGTAGAGGACGAAGTAGACCGTGAAGAGGCTGGAGCGGTTGTTGGAGAGCATCTCGTATAACGAGAGGACAAGTAGCGAACGGCCGATGCCGCCGGCGGGGAGGCCTGGTTCCGTCGAGGGCGGAGTGGGGTCCGGCAACCTGGGTGGTCGGAGAAGCGTCCGTCCTCTGGGTTTAAGGGTTCCAAGCGGACTCCAAAGATTCAATTAGATTGGTTCCTGAAGAGGACCGAGGCGCTGATGGGAGCGAAGAGCGGCAGGGAGTTCCTTCAGAGGCTCGACTCCACCCCTCGAGAAGTGTGGTACGGGGACGAGAAGATCACAGGCTCTGTCTCCAAGCACCCGGCGTTCAGGGGCGTGGCGAAGTCGATAGCTGCCCTGTATGACATGCAGTTGAAGCCGGAGCTGGAGGATGTCATGACCTACGAGTCCCCCACCACGCACGAGAGGGTCGGGACGAGCTTCCTCCAGCCCCGCACCAGGGAGGAGCTGGGTAGGCGGACTGCCATGATCAAGACATGGGCAGACTTTTCCGGCGGGATGATGGGGAGGACGGCAGACTACCTCAACAGCTCGATCATGGCGATGGCGGCGGCCGCGCAGTTCTTCGGAAAGGGCGAGCACGACTTCGCCGCGAACGTCTCTGGGTACTACGAGTATGTCAGGGAGAACGATCTCGTCCTGACGCATACGCTGATCAACCCCCAGACAAACAGGGGAGTTGGCCCATCAAAGCAGGCCGACCCCTTCATTGCCGCCCGGGTGGCAGACAAGACGTCGGAAGGGGTCGTGATACGAGGAGCGAGGATGTTGGCGACCCTCCCCATAGCGGACGAAATCATGGTGTTCCCTTCCACCGTGATAAGGTCGGGGCAGGACGACATGCCATATTCGATCGCCTTCGCCGTGCCGGTGAGCGCGAAGGGGCTGAAATTCGTCTGTAGGGAGTCGTTCGCAGCTGAGTCCGCCTTCGACCATCCTCTCGCTTCGAGGTTCGACGAGCAGGACGCCGTGGTGGTATTCGATGACGTATTGGTCCCTTGGGAGAGGGTGTTCATACTCGAAGACCCGGACAGGGCCAACAAGGTGAACGAGTCGACCGGGGCCATCGTCTTCATGGCCCACCAGGCGACCGTCCGGGAGGCGGCCAAGGCTGAGTTCATGGCCGGCCTGGCGACTATGGTGGCCGAGACCATAGGCGCGGACGCGTTCCCACAGGTCCAAGAGAGGATTGCAGGCGTGCTCCTGATCGCGGAGACGATGAAGGCGTTCATCGGGTCGAGCGAGGCCAGGGCGAAGACGAACGAGTGGGGACTGATGAGCCCTGACTACGCACCGCTCAACGCAGCGCGGAACGTCTGGCCGAGGCTCGCCCCTGATTTCTCCGCGGTAATCAAACAGACAGGGGCGAGCGGGCTCATGGCCATCCCTCCGGAGGGGATACTCGGCTCTGAAGCGAGGCCCGACGTGGACAGGTACTTCCAGTCGAAGTTGGCGGACGGGGAGGAGAGGGTCCGGCTTTTCAAGATGGCGTGGGACGCGTCAGGGAGCTCGTTCGGGGGGAGGCAGGACCTGTACGAGAGATTCTTCTTCGGCGACCCGGTCAGGATGGCCAGCGCATACTACTCATGGTACGACAAGGAGCCGTACAAGCGGCGGGTGATGGAGCTGCTGCACAGGAAGGACTGACGCACTTGGCCAAGAGATTCGACGTGGTGAAGGCCGGTCACATCGAACTCCTGGTGACTGACCTCGAGGCTGCGAAGAGGTTCTACGTGGAGACGCTGGGGCTGATCGTCACCGAGTCAGATGGCGGGCACCTCTACCTCAGGGGGCTGGAAGACAGGCATCACCACTCCTTGACCCTGACACAGTCTGACACCCCGGGAGTCGACCACTTCGCCTTCAGGGTGTCCGACGAAGCTGGACTCGAGGCGTTGGAGGAGATCGTCAAAGGGAGAGGCTGGTTCGCCCGCTGGAAGGAACCGGGGGAAGAGAAGGGGGTCGGGAAGGCGCTCTTGGTCGAGGACGGGTTCGGCTTTCCGGTCGAGTTCTACTTCGAGGCGTCCCCCCAGGAGTGGATGCTCCAGAAGTTCCAGCACTACAAAGGGGCGAAGGTCATGCGCCTCGACCACTTCAACATCATGCTCCCGGACGTCGCCGCCGCTTACGACTGGTACGTCGGGGGGCTCGGCTTCGTTTGCACCGAGCTGACCGATACGGACGACGCGAAGCCCGACCTGTGGGCTGCCTGGCTGAGGAGGAAGCACACGTGCCACGACGTGGCGCTCACCACCGGGAAGGGGCCGAGGGTCCACCACGCTGGGTTCGCCGTTGCGGACAGGGCGTCGATCATGGACGCAGCTGACGTCCTCGCGGCCAACGGGTACGCGAAGAACATGGAGAGGGGGCCCGGGAGGCACGGGATATCCAACGCGTTCTTCCTGTACCTGAGGGACCCTGACGGGAACCGGATAGAGCTGTACACGGGGGACTATGTCAGCGCTGACCCTGACTGGGTCCCAATCAGATGGAGGCTGAACGACCCCCAGAGGCAGACGTTCTGGGGGGCCCCTACCCCGAAGAGCTGGTTCGACGAAGCGATGCCGGTCCGCTCCCCGAAGACGGGGAGCTTCGCAAAGATCTCCGACCCCAAGATAAGGGACAGGCCGGACTATTTGCTCGGGGCGAGATAGCTACCAGACGATGTCCGACGGGGGAGCGGGCGATTCGCCGCGCTCTGTGGTCGTGTACTGCTGGGAGTAGTAGATGAGGGGTCGCTTCTGAGGGAAGGTGCTGGCGGCCACCACCTCCCCCACGAGGATGGAATGGTCCCCCGCGTCGTACGCCTGCCAGGAGCGGCACTCGATGGCAGCCCGCACCCCGGAGATGATGGGGGAACCGGTCGCCCCCTTGGTGTGCTTCACGCCCTCGAACCTGTCCCGGACCGTCGTCCTCCCCGCGAAGCGGTCGGATATGGTCTTCTGGTCGTCGGCAAGGAAGTTGACGGCGTAGCTATCGGCTTTGAGGAAGAAGTCGTGGTGGGAAGAGCTCTTCGCGACGCAGAACAGGACGAGGGGGGGCGTCAGCGAGACGCTCGTGAAAGAGCTTACGGTCAGGCCACGGGGGGCATCTCGGCCCTGGGCCGTTACGACGGTGACCCCCTGTGGATAGACCCTCATCGTCTGCTTAAGGCTCAACTGGATGTCTTCGCTCACAGGCGGGAGTCACTCGTGGTCGCGGGGACAGGTTCTGTTTAAAACGTTGTGAGGCCCCGAGTGGCCGCATCGGGATGGACTCTAGGGGAGTGAGACGCCGCAGAAGGAGGGTCCCCAGGTCGTTCTGGGAGAGGGCGTTGTACTCTTTCGCGGTCATAGCGGCGATGGTGGTGGTCGGGTCGGTTGCCATGCACGTCATACAAGGGTGGAGCTACCTCGACTCCTTCTATTTCACCAGCTTCATAGCGACAGGGCAAGGACCGCCTGCGAACCTCTACCCTACCTCGGCGGCAGGCAAGATATTCGCGTCGATATTCGCATTCGTCTCGGTGGGGACCGTGGTCACGGCGCTCCTCTTCCTGTTCGGGCCTTTCTTGGGGAGGGTGCTGAGGGTAGGCGAGGAGAAGATGGAGGAACTCGAGAAGGGGATGGAAGACGAGTTGAGGAAGCGGGAATCGCCGCCTCCTGAAAACTAGACGTTTTCCTGGTTTTCCGGTTCACCCAAGAGGTCGGTGACCTGCGCCCTAATCTCTCGGAGCCTCTCCTCGTAGCCTGCGATATCCCCCCCGCCGGTGCGCTTCAGGTCCTGCGCATAGGAGAGCGCGCTGTAAGCCTGCTCGACGGCGTCACTCATCGTCATTGGGCCTTCCGAAGAAAAGCCGAAGGAGCCTCCGGCTTCCGACCTCCCTTTGTCCGTGAGTTCGAACCGTCCATCCTCGAGCTTCCGTACCAGCCCCTGTGACGCCATCTCCTTCATCAGCGGATAGATCGAGCCAGGGGTCGGACGCCACCACCCTCTGGTGATAGATTGCACCCCGTCCATCAACTCGACGCCGTTCTTCGGGGAGGACGAAAGGAGGTACATCACCATGTGAGGGAGGCCGCGCTTCCTCCTCCTTGACATCGCGAACCTGAACGGCCACACGAGAATGCCGACTCAGGCGACGATATAGGTATTTCGTTTTGATATTCCGATACACTTAAGAGACCCGTGGACGTTGCCTATCGAGGTCGACCGTGAATGGGGTCCAACCACTACGAGAGTCCGTACAGGGGCATGCGCTGGGTGGGATGGGTCATCCTGGCGCTGGTGCTCGTGGCAGCCGTCGCCTTCTTCGGGATGATGGTCGCGTATGGTAACAGAGTGCCTATGATGAACTTCGGCTACCCGTACTACGGGTGGTTCTTCTTCCCCTTAGGGTTCGTATTCTTCGTCATCTTCGCCATGGTCATCTTCCGGTTGGTCTTTTGGGGCTTCGGGGGGTGGGGATGGAGGCAGAGGTACCGGTATGGTAGCGGCTACGGATACGGGGACGCGCGCGAGATACTACGCCAGAGGTACGCAAGGGGAGAGATAACGAAGGACCAATTCGAGCAGATGATGAAGGACCTGGAACAGCACTGAGCCTGCGCACCTCCCCCCCCGAAGCGATTTATCGGAGTACAGCTCCCCGTCGCCCGTGGACACGGTGGTCGTCAGGCGTGGACGGAGGTCAGACGCCGTTGAGTTCATCGAGCTTGTCATGGCCCTCGCGAGGTTCGAGAAGCTCGCCCCGCCGACAACCGCTGGGAAGAGAAGACTCATCGACGACATATTTCTCAGGAAGAGGATCAACCTTTTCGTCGCATCACGCGGAAAGAAGCTCGTCGGATACGCGCTGTACTTCTACAGTTACTCCTCCTTCCTGGCAAGACCCACGTTGTACCTCGAAGACCTTTTCGTGTCAGAGGAGTCGAGAAGGGAAGGCACAGGGATGGCGCTGTTGAAGCGGTGCGCGCGAGAAGCGCGCGCGAAGGGGTGCGGCAGAATGGAGTGGGCCGTGCTCAGATGGAACGGGAAGGCGCAGAGGTTCTACGAAAACCTAGGCGCCAAGCGCATGGAAGACTGGTACCTCT
Organism: Nitrososphaerota archaeon; assembly: GCA_027339745.1. GTDB lineage: Archaea > Thermoproteota > Nitrososphaeria > Nitrososphaerales > Gagatemarchaeaceae > UBA183. The sequence goes on from DAHWNW010000001.1 coordinate 190,935, forward strand.
ACCGCCTAGACGAGCAGTCTTTGCGGGCGTTGAGCGCCACAGCGACGGCTCGAGCTCGGCACAGGAAAGCAAGCGTACGACCAGCTCTGTAAAGCAAGGCCCCGGCGAGCGGGCGCCCTCCTCCCTTCACTGGTAAGGAGATAGCTCGTACCGCTTCGGTACCTCGGCGCTTTCTTGCGGCACAGCAGTCGAAGACTGTGGGGGAGTGGCAGAGTCCTTGGACCTGCCCTCTGCCTTCTTGGAAGGCTTACGCTTGACCGCCTTCGTGGATTTCGCTTTCTTTGGCATGCCGCGACAGGCTGACAGCGGCTCTAGTTATAGAAATCGGATTCCCATAAAGCGCAGGTTGACGGGAACGCTACGCAGCCTTGCATGGTCAGACCGCCAGTCAGAAGGGAGTTCGTCCTCGCATCACACGCGCCCCGCACTTCGCCGGCCCGTCCCGAAACCGGAACTCGCGCCGGACCTCAGGTCCTCCCTTGACAGCCCGCACCCGCGCCCATCTGGGGTACACGACGCACACCTTCGCATCCATGCGCTCAGAGGAGCAGGGTCGCCCTGCCCGACGCTACGATGAAAACACGGAACGAAGCCTATTATCAGGGGCGGGGACCCTTTGGCCTTCTTGGCCAAAGTTCCTGACGACAGGAGGGTGCCGCTGTTCGCGACGGACAACCTTGTCCGGCGAATCATCTCGCCTCCTAAGAAGTTGCTCTCGAAGTACGTCGCGTCAGGGAGTTCTGTCGCCGACCTAGGGTGCGGCCCGGGGTACTACACAATTCCAATGGCTGAGCTGGCTGGGCCGGGAGGGAAGGTCTATGCGGTCGACTTCGACCCAAGGGCAATCGAAGGGGTCGCCAAGAAGGCCGAGGCGAGGGGACTCGAGAGGGTGGTCGACGCCCGTGCGGGCTCAGCGGCCGAAGCCGACTTCATCCCCAACGGTTCGGTGGACTTCGTCTTCGCCCACGGCCTTCTCTGCTGCATGAAAGACCACTCTGGGGCGCTCTGTCAGATCAAGCGGATGCTGAAGAAAGACGGGCTCGCATATCTTAGCGTGACGAAATTCGGACGGAAGAAAGATCCCAGGACCGTCACCGCCGAAGAGTGGGAGCGCATGCTCGGCGGGTTCCGAGTCGTAAGCTCAGGCGAAGGCCTTCTCACAAGGTGGGCCCTGGTCTCGAGCAGCTGAGATGAGCGTGGCGCCTGAGAGGAGCTCCTGGCATAGAGCGGGGGCATGGGTGTGACATGGGGGAACCTCGGCGGAGCTGCCGCCGTCCGGAGGTCATCGGCTTGTCCAGGGGTTTTGGTCCATACCGCGCCGCCCTGGCATACATCGGAAGCAATGGGAGAACCAGGGAGCAAGGCCCCTCAAAGGTCCGAGCCTAAGACGCGACGCTGTCGTTTGAAGAGAGTGCCGTCAGATATCCTCCGAACGCTATCGCCCACAGGACGAAGGGGTATACGACCAAGCGCTCGGTGAGGCCCTCAAGCGAGCCGCCGCTCATGACGAAGACCAGTATGAAAGCAAGCGTGAGCACTCCGAGCGCGACGGAGAAATACCTGAACGGCGCCTTCGTCAGTTTGAAGGCGTAAGCAGCGGAGATTCCTCCGAAGAGGAAGGTGACCATGGCGCCAAAGCCGTGGACCCCTGCCGCCCCGAGAGCGGAGTTCTCCTGGAAGAGGGAGACGATGATAGCCCCTATCCCAGGGAGGATGTACAGGATCCCGACATAGTTAGCCCTCCTGCCAACGGCGGACGACCGAAAGTGATTCTCCGTGTAGAAGAGGAGGTATGCAGCAAGGATCAGGAGCGCCCCGCTCAGGAAGAGCATCCCGTTCCAGAGGAGGAAGGTGTTTGTCCCAAGCGCGCCAAGGTCGCTGAGTACGTCGGACCCCACGTTGTAGTTCGGATAGACCCCTTCGGCGACAGTGTTCAGCAGGATGAACACCAGGCCGCCTAGGACGAGCAACGACCCTGCGGCCTTCACCCTGCGGTCATTACCCTCCGTGTGGGACGGGGAACTCCCGCCGGCTGCGCTCACTGCACCGCGTGCGGGCTTCATGATATTAAACCCGCGCCCACCCTCGTCTTGCTTCGTTGCGCCTCTCTGGATGGGCCTGCTCAAGGGCCGACGAGGGCGGTCACGTTGAACAAATCTAGAAGCGCGACATCCCCCCGAAGGACTTACAAACACACCGCGCCAAGCTCCCGATGGAGGAGAGGACCCATGCGGAACGTAGTACTCTTCAAAGACGCGCTCGGGGGGGACAAATTCCTCCTCGGCGGAAAGGGGTACGGCCTTGTGGAGATGACGTCGCTCGGCCTTCCCGTCCCTCCCGGATTCACCATCACGACGGAGGTCTGCAAGGCGTACTATGCGAACGGAGGCAAGGTCCCTGAAGGGCTCTTCGAGGAGGTCCGGACCGTGATATCTGAGGTCGAGGGCCAGACAGGGAAGAGGTTCGGCGGTGGGGAGAAGCCTTTGCTCTTCTCTGTCAGGTCGGGGGCACCGTTCTCCATGCCGGGGATGATGGACACGATCCTCAACCTCGGGCTGAACGACGTCACCGCCAAGCGGATGGCGGAGATCACGAAGAACGAGAGGTTCGCATACGACTCATACAGGAGGCTCATCCAGATGTTCGGTAAGGTCGCAATGGGCGCCGAGGGGGAAGCTTTCGAGAGGATCCTCGAGGCTAGGAGGAAGGCGTCTGGGGTCAAGATGGACATCGACCTCTCCTCCAAGGAGCTGAAGGGGGTCGCCGAGGAGTTCAAGAGAATCATCAAGGAGGAGACGGGCAAGGAGTTCCCTCAAGACCCATACGTCCAGCTCGAGATGGCCATCGTGGCCGTCCTCGGCTCGTGGAACAACGAGAGGGCGAAGGAGTACAGGAGGTTCTACAGCATCCCAGACGACCTCGGGACAGCGGTGAACGTCCAGGCCATGGTATTCGGGAATTTCGGAGAGAACTCCGGCTCCGGGGTCGGGTTCACCCGCAACCCATCGACCGGGGAGAAGAAGCTCTTCGGCGAGTACCTCCCCAATTCGCAGGGGGAGGACGTTGTGGCAGGGATACGGACCCCAGTGAGCATCGAAGGGATGCACCCAGCGCTGAAGGCGCGGCTTCAGGACGTGGCGAACCGGCTTGAAGCGCACTTCAAAGACATGCAGGACTTCGAGTTCACGATCGAGGACGGGAAGCTCTACACGCTCCAGACGAGGAACGGAAAGAGGACCGCCCAGGCCGCTGTGAAAATCGCGGTGGACATGGCGAAGGAGGGGCTCATCACCGAAGAGGAGTCAGTGGCGAGAATCGAGCCGGACCAACTGGAGGCGCTCCTGCACAGGAGGCTAGACCCTGGCTCGAGGGACAGGCCGGTGGCGAGGGGGTTGGACGCGTCCCCCGGCGCGGCGTCAGGGAAGGTCGTGTTCGACACGGAGGAAGCTGCGTCCATCGGCGGTTCGCAGAAGATCATCCTCGTACGCCCAGAGACCACCCCTGAAGACATCAAGGGGCTGATCGCTTCCCAGGGGGTGCTCACGATGCGCGGGGGTATGACGTGCGTCGGCGGCGAGACGCTTTTGCTGACTGAGAATGGACTCACCACGGCTCGGGATCTATACCATGCGATAGAAGAGGGGCTTACGCCTTCAACCCTTTGCTTCGACCACGCTTCGGGCAAGTCTGTTTGGAGGAAGATTATCGCCACTGGGACAAGGCTCTCGCCAGCCATAGAGGTGGCTGTCTCTCAGACAGGAAGATCGACGATTAGCACAGTGAGAATCACCCCTGACCACAAGATGTTCACCATAACGAAGAGGAGGCTCTTGAAGAAGCCCCTTGAGGACCTCTTGGCAGAAGAGGGGTTCGCATGCGTGGTCGACAAAATCCCTGGTAAAGGGTCGAACAGCGTTCCTCAATTGGCCTACCTCGTGGGGGCGCTCTTCACCGATGGCCACGTGAGCCTCAAACGAACGAAAGGAAGCGTAACATTCACGCACGCCCTCGCGCCGGAGAAAGGAGAATTCATCGAAACCGTAAGCACCTTCTTCGAAGATGTGTTCGGGAGACGTTTCAACATCGAAAGAGTCGAGATGTCTGACGGGACAATTCGAGGCAGAACAATCTCAGGCGGCGCGCTCGATCTGATCAGCACGACGCGGGAACCTGCGGCTACGCTCTCGTCCATTTGGGACACGCTGGACTCTTGGGTGCTAAGTCTCGATGAGACATCGCTGCTGTATTTCATAGCCGGGGCCGCTGACGGCGACGGAACTTACACCCCGAGCAGGATTCAGATCTTTAGCTCCGACAAAGGATTCGTGGCGGCACTAGAACTGGCGTGCCTCAGGCTTAGCATACTCCCCCAGGTATCCACTAACAGGACGATTTACAACGTGCAAATCGTCGAGAGGGTGCAAGACATCTTGTGTTACACTCACAGATTGAGAGGCGAGGTCCGGCCGCGTCACTATGGAACTAAGCTTTTCTCCGCGAAGAGTCTGGCTGGTGACGTCACCAATATCAAAGGAAACAGGAGAATCCTAGACTCTGTCGAGAGGAACTTGCTCGTAGATGGGAGGAAGCTCCTCAGATATCTTGCGGCGTCGTCGCCTCCCGAAGTTGGCGCGGAAGTCGAACAGATACTTTCGTTCGATTTGAGAATGACCAGGGTGAGGAGTCTCGGTGCGGTAGGCGAGATAGAAGTGTACAACTTCGAGGTTGATGCGAAGGATGAACTGGACAAGAATTTTGTCGTGTTTACGAAGTCCTTCGTGCCTGTCCTCGTATCCAACTCCCACGCGGCGGTGGTGGCAAGAGGGATGGGGAAGCCCGCTGTGGTCGGTTGCAGCGAAATCGAGATTTCCATGGAAGGAGGCTTCTTCACGACCAAGTCCGGGGAGAGGATATCGAAGGGGGAAGCGATCACAATCGATGGGACGACAGGGTCGGTGTACAAGGGAGAGGTAAAGATGGTGGACCCTGAGCCGACCCCGGAGCTGACCTCCCTTCTGCAGGTTGCCGACAGGATCAAGCGTCTTGGTGTCTGGGCGAACGCCGACACCCCCGAGGCGGCTGCAAGGGCGAGGGAGTTCGGGGCAGAAGGGATAGGGCTGTGCAGGACGGAGAGGATGTTCAACGACCCGAAGCGCCTCCCCATTGTGAGGGACATGATAATGAGCGCGGACGTGGATGCACGGAAGAAGCACCTCTACCGACTCTTTCCGTTCCAGCTCTCGGACTTCAAGGGTATCTTCGCGGCCATGGGCGGCAGGCCGGTGGTGGTTAGGCTCCTCGACCTGCCTCTCCATGAGTTCCTCCCATCGGTGGAGGAGCTGCTCCTTGAGATGCAGGGGATGAAGGACAGAGGCGCCCCCGAAGAAGAGCTCGAGAGGGCGGAGACGATGCTCAACCGCGTGAGGCAGCTCTCGGAGCACAACCCAATGATCGGGCACCGGGGTTGCCGCCTCGCCATAACCCACCCTGAGATATACGAGATGCAGACGAAAGCCATCCTACAGGCAGCCGTCGAGCTCGACCGCGAGAAGAAGGCGCGCGGGAAGGTGAAGATAATGATCCCCCTGATCTCCACAGTCGAGGAGTTCACGACCCTGAGGAAGGTCGTCGAATCGGCCGCGGACGCCGCTTTCGATGAGTTGGGGGCGAAGATCGAATATCAGGTGGGGACGATGATAGAGACACCCCGGGCGGCGCTGACATCCGGCGAGATAGCGAAACACTCCGACTTCTTTTCGTTCGGCACCAACGACCTGACGCAGACGACCTTCGGCTTCAGCAGGGACGACGTGGAGGCGAAGTTCATCCCCAAGTACCTTGAGGAAGGCATATTCCAGCGGAGCCCCTTCGACTCAGTGGATGTGGCGGGGGTCGGGCGGCTGGTCAAGCTGGCGGTCCAAGAGGGGAGGACATCAAACCCAGGGCTAGAGGTAGGCATATGCGGGGAGCATGGGGGGGACCCGAAGAGTATCGCTTTCTTCGCCGAGGCGGGGCTGGATTACGTCAGCTGCTCGGCTTTCAGGGTGCCTGTGGCAAGGCTGGCAGCCGCCCACGCCGCCCTCTCAGAGAAGTCGAAGGCAGTCACCGCGTAGCCACGCGTTCTACCCCCATTCTCCGCGGCCGTCCCCACGAGCCGCAAATATACCGACGGAGCCCATGGCTGAGGACGTGAGCGGCTCTGGGCGGTGAGCCAGGGAAGACACGGAGGCTGTTCCGAAACGGCAGGTTCCTTCATTACATCGCGATGAACGCCTCCTCGAGGACCGCCTCCTCTGTCTTCGGGATAGCGGTGATCTGGCTCGTCTTCCAGGTGACGAAGTCGGTCATAGACGTCGGAGTCGTTGGCCTGGCAGAGTCGCTGACTACCGTGGGGTTCACCCTCCCGGGAGGGGTCTGGGTGGACAGGTACCCCCGAAGCAGCCTGCTGCTGCTGGCTAACGTCGTCAGGGCTGCGAGCATGGGCCTCCTGGCTGTGGACGTAGCGCTTTACGGGTTCCAATTCCCCGTCGTCGTGGCAGCGGCGGTCTGTTGGTCCGCGGCCACGGAGATGTACAGGTCCTGTAACTACTCGTACCTGCCTGAGCTCGTTGACACTAACGAGCTTTCCGACGCTAACGGTGTCACAAGAGCGGGGACCTCTGTGATAGCATCGGCATCGAGCGCGTTGGGTGGAGGAATCATAGCATTCGCAGGGGCGGTCGTCGCATTAGCGTATGGGACAGCTGCGTTCGCGATGGCCGCGCTCTTCGCACTGCTCCTTGTGGCGCGCTCGACCCGGGCCGTGGCGAGGAGGTCGGGCAGGCACCCAGGCATGCTCTCTGATGTGAAGGCAGGAATGAGCTGGCTGCTGTCCCAGCGTGGGCTCCTCCTCCTCTCGATTTCGGCCACCGTGTTCAACTTCCTCGGCGGGGTCGTGTTCTACTTCTTGGTCGTCTACATGGTGCAGGGCACGGGCCTCGGCGCGTTCGCGTTCGGACTGGCCACGGCGGCAAACGTACTGGGGGCAGCGCTGGGCTCCCTCGCTCTCGGGCGAACCTCGGCCCTCAGTCGGGCGGGCGCGGTCTGGGTCCTCGCGGCGGGGAGCATCCCTGGGGGGGCGTATCTGATCATGGGGGTCGAGCCCTATGCGTGGGTCGCCATCATATCGCTCTTCACAATCGGGTTCGCTCAAGGGTTCGCGGGGAACACGTGGCTGACAGCGGCCCAGAACATAGTGCCGAGCGAGATGAGAGGTCGCTATTTCGCAATAGACGGGCTCCTCAGCTTCGTCGGAGGTCCGCCGGCCATAGTTTTCGGGAGCATCTTCATCGCGTCGATCGGGGTCCTCCCAGTCTATGCTTACGTGGGGGCCGCCCTCCTCGCCTCTTCCTTGTTCTTCGCGATCCTGAAGGACCTCTGGAGGCTCGACGGAAGACCCCTGCGCGCCGCAGGGGTGGAGGGCGCATCCTCCGTCCCCAAGGCCTAGGCTCAGGCCCCGGTTTTCACCTGTGAGAATCGTGCTCCCCATTTAATTGACGAGCGCCCGCGCGCCCTAAGTCGTTAGGGCGATGATACTAAGGGTGAGGTTCCACGGACGAGGGGGGCAGGGCGCCAAGACAGCCAGCAGGATTCTCGGGAACGCGGCGTTCAACGACGGCTACAACGCGCAGGACTTCCCCATCTACGGCGCCGAAAGGAGGGGCGCGCCGGTCACGGCGTTCACCAGGTTCTCAGAGTCAGAGATCACCGAGCGGGGCTTCATCTTCTCTCCAGACGTGGTGGCAGTGATGGACGACTCGCTTACGGCCGACCCCACGGCCAGCCCCTTCGCCGGACTGAGGAAGGGCGGGCTCGCCATAGTCAACACCGCCAAGCCTGCCGCTGAAGTGAACGGAGGGAGGACCGACATCGCTGTATTGACGCTCGACCTTACGAGGCGGGCCCTCGACACACTGGGGAAGGCGGTACTCAGCTCAGGGATCGCCGCCGCGGTGGCCAGGGCATCTGGGATCACCTCCGAGGCGTTCATGAGAGGTCTCGTCGAAGAACTCAAGGAGGTGGGACTGTCGGACGACGCCATCTCGAAGAACGTCGCGCTGGCGACGGCCATCTACGACGTGGTGAGTCCCATCAAGCTGCACACCGAAGAGCTCCCGGCCAGAGCCGACCTGGTCCCACTCGCGGTCGTGGTGTCGGGAGAGGGGACCGAGGACGTCGTCAATACTGGTAACTCCGCCTCGAGGCACACCGGAAACTGGAGGATCACCAAGCCGGTCATAGACTATCTGAAGTGTACAGACTGCATGATCTGCTACGCATATTGCCCTGAGTCGGCGATGTCTGCGGGGCCCGACGGTAGAATCGCCATCGACTATGATAACTGCAAGGGGTGCATGATATGCCAGACGGAGTGCCCCCTGCGGGCCATCGGATCGCAGATGGAGGGGCTGCAATGAGGCCTGAGCTGATGACAGGGAATCGCGCGGCCGCGGCTGCCGCGAAGCTGGCCAGGGTCGACTACGTACCGGCGTACCCGATCACGCCGCAGACAGAGATAATCGAGACGATCGCAGACTGGGCAAGGGAAGGGACCATGGACGCGAAGTTCGTCCAGCTGGAGTCCGAGCACTCGATGATGACCGCCGCGGGGGCGGCGGCGCTGACCGGGGCGAGGGTCTTTACCGCGACGTCGAGCCAGGGGCTCCTTTACGCCATGGAGATGCTCTACAACATCTCAGGGTGGAGGGCGCCGATGGTCCTGATGAACGTTTCAAGGGCGCTGGCGGCGCCCATAGTCCTCGAGCCCGACCACAACGACGTCCTTTCCGCGAGGGACAGCGGCTTCCTGCAGCTCCACTCAGAGACGTGTCAGGAAGTGGCGGACCTCGTACTCCTCGCCTACAGGGTGGCCGAAGACAAGAGGGTGATGCTCCCCGCGATAGTGAACCTGGACGGATTCTATCTCTCTTTCACCCGCGAGAAGGTCAGCCTCCCTGAGCAGGCGGAGGTCGACAGGTTCCTACCCCCCTACGACCCGCCGCATCCGATCAGGGCGACCAGGCCCGTGTCGAAGGGCTCGGCCGTGATGGAGGGGTACCTGTACAGCTACTTCAGATACAACATGCACGCAGCGGCGCTCCGCGCGAAGGAGGCGTTCAGCGAGGCGGCACGGGACTTTCAGGACCTGTTCGGAAGAGCGTACGGCCCAGTCGAGGGGTACAGGCTAGACGACGCCGAGTACGTCCTGGTGATGTCCAACTCATTCACAACACTGGGGAGGCAGGCGGTGAACCGCGTGAGGGAGCAGGGCGTCAAGGCGGGCCTCCTGAAGTTGCGCATGGTCAGGCCGTTCCCTACCGAGGAGGTCGCTGCGCTCCTGAAGGGGAGGAAGGTAGATGCCGTCTTCGACCAGAACCTGTCCCCGGGGCTTGGGGGGATACTCTACCCTGAGATCGCCGCCTCGCTCTATCACGTCCGCGACAGACCGGGGGCGCTCCTCCCGGTGGTCGGCGGGCTCGGCGGGAAACAGCTGACCTCAGACGAGATGTGCCAGGTGTTCGAGAGGATGAGGGGGGTCGACGTCGGTGGAGAGAGGCCCGAGCCCATGTTCCTGATGAGAGACGAAGAGCTGACGAAGGCTGAGAGAGCGGTGGCCACGGCGGGGGTGCATGGGTGATGTCGACGGCGACGAAGTTCAAGACGTTGAAGGACATCCCGAAGGAGGAGTACATTGCGCCCGGGAACACGATGTGCGCTGGGTGCGGGGGAATCCTCGCCGTGAGGATATTCCATAAAGCGCTCGGGCCGAACGTGGCCTGGGTGAACGCGGCAGGGTGCATGACCATTTCCGTGTCATACCCCCTCAGCCCACTGAAGTCCAACTGGCTCTACACCGCCTTCGCCAGCGCCCCGGCCGGAGCCCAGGGGATCAGGGACGCCTTGGACGTGTTGATGGCGAAGGGCAAGCTGCAGAAGTCAGAGGACCTGAAGGTGGTCGTCGTCACCGGCGACGGGGCCGCATACGACATCGGCTTCCAGTCGACGGCCGGGGCGATACAGCGGGACCTTGACTTCTATTACCTCTGCTACGACAATGAGGCATACGGGAACACGGGGTTCCAGATGTCCTCGTCGACCCCCTACGCCTCGTCGTCGAAGACCACCCCCGTGACCGCGGCGTACCCTTACGGCAACACTGGCAGGAAGAAGGACCTGTTCGAGGCCTGGCGGGCCATGAAGGCGCCCTACGTGGCTACGCTGTCCAACTCGCACGGCGTCGACTTCCTCAGGAAGGTGGAGAAGGGAGAAGGAATCAGGGGCCCCAAGCTGTACATCGACTTCGCGGCCTGCCCCACCGGTTGGGGTTTCGACCCGAAATATTCCATCGAAGTGGAAAAGCTTGCGGTCCAGACCGGGGTCTGGCCGCTCAAGGAGTCCGTGGACGGCGTGGTCAGGCACACTTACGTCCCCAGGGCGCTGACCCCCGTGAGAGAGTATCTCCGGACCCAGGAGAGGTACGGGCACCTGTTCAAACCAGTCGAGAAGCCTGAGGCCATAGCGACCATCCAGAGGTCGGTCAACGATTACTGGGCGAAGGTCGCTGCGGAAGAGTCGACCCAGGCGACGCCAGCCCCGGCATAGGCTGCGGGTTGGCGCACGCTCGTCAGCCCGAGGCTGTCTTCGCCGAAGGCGCACGACTGGGAGAGCCGAACTGAGAGGAAGTGGGGTCGGCGAGATTTGAACTCGCGATCGCCAGCGCCCCAGGCTCACCGTGAAGGTCATTCACTCTGGTATGCTGGACCAAGCTACACTACGACCCCACGAGTTCGAGCCGAACTCGGACTCAGTTTAAAGGTTCGCAGAGGGCGCGGTCAGGTACCTACGCCTCCGCGACCTTCAGGTACTCCAGCAATTTCGAGTAGGCGTAGTCAGAGAGGCCGCACTTGTAGGAAGCCAGCAGCCCCTTCAGGTTCTCAACGTCGCGGACCCCGAGGGCCCTCCTCATGGCGGGGGCCAGCACCCCTCCGATGAAGAGGTATTGAGCGGCCGTGGTCACGTTCCTCGGCTTCCGCGCGGTCCCCGCGGACTCGAAGTCGATGATCCAGGGCACGCCTCCTGCGATCACCGCATGCTTCCGCAGGTTGCTCAGCTGCCCGTGGTCGATGCCCATGATGTCGAGCTTCCTGCACTGGTTCAGCAGCGCATGGACCACCCCCCTGACATTCTCCCTACGGCCCGGTCCCTTCAGGCGCTTCAGCCAGTCCCCCACCTCCTCGTATTCGAGGAGCTTCATCATTATGACGTCTTTGGTGTGGGCGTAGACAGGCGGGCCCACCCCTATCCGGTTCGCCAGCCTTGTGAGCCTCGCCTCTTCTTCCATGTCGTGGCGGTTCGCGTCGGTCCTCCTGATCTTCAGGGCGCACTCGCCGCCTCGGGCCAGCGCAGCTACCACCACCCCCACCGTCCCCAACCCCAGGACCCCGAGCCTCCCTATCCTCGTGTGCCCCTCGAAGACCACCTCCTCGACGCCGAGGCTCTCGAGCTGCTTCACCCTCGACTTCGCTTCCTCGAGTAATATGCCAGGGTAGGTTAGGACCTGGATGTACGGGGTCCTCATCAGCTGACCCAGGTCAGCGCGTTCCGATCTCGTCTGAGATGATTTCTCTGACTCCATCGCTCAGCCATCCTGATGTAGCCGCAGCGCGGGACAACGCCCTCCCCCGCAGCACCGCGGAGCTCTTCTTCATCCCCGCCTCGATCTCCTTGGAGGCGCCCACGTGCCCCGACCTCCCCCGGGCGAGGTCGGTCAGGAACCGGTCCAGGCTGGTGTGCTCCCTTGGGAGCAGCATCCTGACCCTCGCGTCGCCGTCGACCCAGACCAGCCTTGAGCTGTTCGAGTTTGACTTCAGGAAAGCTTCGACGTCCTTCTCCCTGTCTACGGTCGGCCCGACCCTCTGCTCCAGCTTTGGGAGTTCGTCGAACTCCGGGAGGAGGATGATGGCGCTGCGCTTCAGGTTGTCGGAGGCGGCGATGGACCTCGCCACTTTGAACCCCTCCTCTTCCAGGTGCCTCACAACATGCTTTGTGGTCCTCCTCAGCTCCCCCCACAAAGTGTCCTCGGAGAGGAGGGCGTGCGAAAAGACGACAGCGACCACCCTCCCGGCGAGCGGGGACCTGACTCTTCGCGGCAATCTGGTGAAGTAGGCCACGCTGGGGCGCCTTAGAAACTCTCTGCAGGCGAGGACCATCCGCCCTAGGCTCTCCCCCGACACGGCGGTCCCCAGGTCCCTCCCTTCGTCCACCGGGTCGATGAGGCTGAACACCTTCCCCTCGCCAGGGACAGCGTAGCGAGCGAACCATTCGACCACTTGCAGGAAGCCCCCAAGCTTCAGGACGAGCACCTCAGCGACGTAGCCGCTGAAGCCCTGGCGGCGGATCTCCGCGCCGTAGACGCCGGCGGCCTCCATGAACGCCTTGAGCATCCTGATCTGGGCCTTCTGCTCGTCCGGGAGGGCCTCTATCAAACCGACATGGAACGGGGACCTGTCAGCCGCGCTCTTCCACTCTCCCTTCCGCACGTCGTAGCACGGGACGATGTTCACCCTGAATCCGTCTACTGTAGCCTCGGTGTATGGATGCTGGGCGAACATCTTTCCGGCTGGGTAACCCCTGGTAGCCTCTTCCCCTATTTCGAGCCCCACCTCCTCGAACTCCTCCTCAGGGGTAGAAGGGTCGAACTTTACGAACACGTCCAGGTCCACGTGACGGGAGAGCCACGTCCCCTTGGCGAAGGAACCCCCCAAGAGCACGCCCCTGGTCTGCGGGTGCCGGGCCGCCGCGCGCTCAGTCTTGGAGACGAGCGAAGCGGCCATGCGCCCCATCTCCGCTGCCGCCGACGGGGAGGGGACCACCATCCTCCTTGCCCGGGCGATCACCTCTGCCAGCGTTGTCATCGCAGCGCGTACACCCCGACGTCGGCGTAGACTGGCCCGGCAGGGGTGAGCCTGCTCGACTTCAACTTCAGCTCAGTAAGCTTCGCAGACCCGAAGGAGAAGTCTGACCTCTCCCTGATAAGCGCCGTGAGCTCCCCGGCACCCTTCGACGACCTCACCCTGGCCAGGGTGACATGCGGCTGGAACGGCCTGGAGTCGCGCTCCCCAAGCCCATCGAGCGAGGCGATGGCCTCCATAGCCAAGGACTCGACCAGCGTCCGGTGGTCCCTAGAGACCCCGGCCCAGACCACCCTGGGCCCCCGCACGTCAGGGAACGCGCCGACGCCCCTAAGCTCCACTTCGGCGCCCTTCAGCGCCAGCCTCGCCAGCCTGGACTTCGCCTCGGCAGCTTCAGCTTCCGTCACCTCCCCCAAGAACTTCACCGTGAAGTGGAGGTTCTCACGTTCCACCAGCTTGAGGTCAGACCCAGTGGCGGCGAGGTCGCCCTGGAACCGAGTGATCGCGCCGAGGGCAGGTTCCGGCACGTCCATCGCCACGAAAAGTCTCATCTGCACTGGTCAGCGTGGTTCCTTTAAATTCGCTACCGGTCGGGCGGATGGGCAGATTGCTCCGCATAGTGGCAGTGACAGGCATGCCTGGAGCCGGTAAGTCGACCGCGACCCAGCGGCTCGTGGGCGAAGGCTGGAGACGCGTCGTCATGGGGGACGTGATAAGGGCGGAGACCAAAAGGCGCGGGCTCGAGCCGGACGCGAAGAACACCGGGGAGGTGATGCGGCTGCTGAGGGAGGAGCGCGGGCAGTCAGCGGTGGCGGACCTTTGTCTGGAGACAATCACGCGGTCTGGCGCGGAGAAGGTCGTGGTCGACGGCATCAGGTCTGTCTCCGAAGTGGAGGCGTTCAGGAGGAGGGCGAAGGTTCTGTTCGTCGCGGTCGCCGCGTCTCCGGCCAGGAGGTTCGCCCTCTTGAAGGAGCGCGGGCGGAGTGACGACCCCCTCACATACGAAACGTTCGCAGCCAGAGACAGGAGGGAGCTCGACGTAGGGATAGGAGAGGCCATAGCGATGGCAGACGAGACCGTCTCCAACCAGCGGACCACCCCCGAGGCGCTCGCCGCCGAGCTGGCGGGGCTGGTCGAGAGCTGGGAGAAGGATGGCGCATCCTGAGTTCAGGGCCAGGCTGACCCTGGAGGCCACTGTCTCCCCGTCGGAAGACCCGGCGAGGGTGGCGAAAGCCTTGGCGGGCGTAGCAGGGCTGGACCCTGAGGTGGTCACACTAAGCGCGGGGTCCGCGAGGCTGGTGAGCGACGACCCGAGAGCCCTAGCCCACCTCAGAGACCAGTTCAGGGACAGGCATGTCCGGTCAGCAGCCAGGAAGGTTCTCCTTCGGGAACGGACGGGCCACTCAGCATCCATGATGTTGAACAGGCAGGCCGCTGCCGCAGGGGTGGTCGCCGTCTGCGGCAGCCCGGAAGAGTCTCCACTGGGGCCGGTCTATCTCACAATAACGTCGGACGAACTGGATGCGGTGATCGACTGGCTCGCCGCCTACCCGAGCGGGTAGTCGACCGCCAGGGTCAGCCCGTCCGCCGCGGCGACCGTGTTTGGGAACACCTTCCTCGCCTCCCTGAGCAGGCCCGTCACCGTGGTATAGCGTGCGCTGAAATGGGTGAGCACCAGCCTCTTGGCGTCAGCTCTCTTAGCTAGGCTCGCGGCCTCCACGCAGGTGCTGTGCTTCCGCTCCACGGCTTTGTCCCTGTCCGCGCCCCTGAAGGTGGAGTCGAATATCAGCAGGTCACACCCCGCGAAGAAGCGCGCGAGCCTAGGGGACGGGCGGGTGTCCCCGGAGTACCCAATCCGCCTCCCCGGCCTAGGCGGGTCGGTCACCTCTGACCAAGATACCTTCGCCCCGCCGACGGTCACCGATCTCCCCCTCTGCAACTCCGACCACAGCTTCCCCTCAGGGACGCCCAGTGCCCTCGCCTTCTCCGGATGGAACACGCCGGGGCGGTCGCGCTCCTCGATGAGGTACGAGTACGCCTCGACCGAGTGAGACGCCCTGGCCGCCCTGATCCTGAGCTCGGAGGTCCGGAGCACCACCCCCGGGCGAGCGGGCGCGAACCTGATGGGGAAGGTGAGCCCGAAGTTCAGGAGGTCTGAGGTCGCCTCGAGCCAGCGCATGAGCTTTGCCGGTGCGACTATGTCTACGGGCTTCCGCCTCTGAGCGAGGCTCATCGTCTGGAGCAGGCCGAGGATGCCGGTCACGTGGTCCCCATGCAGATGCGTGATTAGTATCGTCATATCCTTCCCCAGGCCTATGGACTGGGCCAGGACTTGGCGCTGCACCCCTTCCCCGCAGTCCATGAGAATCACTTCGCCCTCCCTCCTGATAGCGATGGCCGGCAACCCCCTGTCCTTGGTTGGGGCCGCGGAGCTCGTACCGAGGAAGGTCACTGAAAGCGTGGCCGAATTCATCTCCTCCTGAGGACCGAGATTGTCCTCGTCAGGCGCTTATGAACATGCAGGTCGTGCTCTTCCACAAGGACGAAGTCCCGGCCGGGGTCCGCTGCGACCTCCTTCTGGTGCATCAGGACCACCGTCCCCCCCGGCCTTACGACGGTCGCCAGCGCTGGGAGGGCCCTGGCGATTATCTCCTTCGGATCGTGCCCGCGGGTGCTGGAGGCCCTGCCGTATGGCACGTCGGTCGCCACCGCGTCGGCTTCTGTCACCGGGAGTCGCCCGGAGTCGGCGCGCACCACCCCGAGCCACTCTTGGTTGAAGTGATGCATGTTACTCAACGCCCCTCGGACCATCTTCTCCGCCACGTCGGCGGCGACCACACGGCAGCCGACCATCGCAGCCTCCAGCGGGATGCTCCCGGTCCCAGCGAATGGGTCGAGGAAGACGTCCCCCTCGACGCAACGGGAGAGGTTCACCAGCGCCCTCGAAAGTTTGGGGAATATGGCGGCGGGGTGGAAGAAGGGCCTCTGACGAGGTCTTCGGAGCGACCACCCCTGGACCATTGTCCCCGGGGAGGTGACCGCGAGGAACTCCCGTTCTCCCCTGACCAGGGTCAGCTCCAGCTCGGGAGAGCGCAGGTCGATGGTGGCGCGCAGGCCGCCGATGTACTCCTCCGGGTCAGCCGGCTTCCTCCCGCCGGCGAGGTCAAAGGACCTGAACCTGACCCGGCGGCCTTCGAGGAGCTCGGCTGCCTCCGAGGCCCCCGACACCAGGATTCCCACCCGCCTCGCGAATGCAATCCTCCCTCCTACGCGGAAGGGATCCGCTTCAGACTCGACTACGAGCACCCGCCGGGCAGGAGACATGAACCCCGAAGCGGGGTCGTAAGCTGCGAAAAGCGACTTGGCCTCGGCCGCAGGGATGGTCCCCGCCTCCCCGGAGAGGAGGACCAGAGCCTTACTCTTCAATCGTCCTTAGGTGAGATGCGATGGCTTCGGATACGTCCACCTGGCTGAAGACACCGGGGACCGTGTTGGTGCAAATGATGGTCTTCACAGACGCCTTCTCCAGGATGTCGATGGCGCTCCCCACGAAGAGGCCATGGACGCAGACGGCGATGGCCCGCTTCGCCCCCTGGTTCATCACGGTCTCTGCCGCAGCCCTCACTGTCCCCCCGGTGCTGATGATGTCGTCGATGATCAACACGTCCTTGCCTTCTACCTCGAGCCTAGACCCGGCGACGGTGACCTCCCCGCTCACCCTGTCCCGCGTCTTGGCGAGCCGGAGGAAGGGGGCGCCGTAGAGCGCCGCGAAGGCTTCGGTCCGTTTGGACCCCCCGAAGTCGGGGGCGATCACGACGGGGTCTCTGGGGGCTACCTGTTCCTTCACATACTCCGCCAGACTGGGGATGGCGGAGACGCTGTTGATCGGGAACGAAAAGAGCGCGAGACCTTCGGCAGAGTGTATGTCCACCGTGACCACCCTGCGGACGCCCGCCGAGCGCATCAGGTGTGCCACGAACCCCAGGGTCACCCCCTCGCCCGGGAGGAACTGCTTGTCCTGGCGCGCGTACGCGAGGTAAGGGACCACGGCCGTGACCTTCGCCCCTTCTTCGCTCAGCTGGTGGGAGGCGAGGAGGAGCTGGAAGAGGTGCTGGTCAGCCGGGTGATGGGTGGACTGGACGAGGAGGACGTTCTTCCCTGAGACCTTGTCGCTTAACGTGAACTTGGACTCGCCGTCGGGGAATATTCTGAACTCGGCCCCCAGCAGCGGGAGGCCGAGCTTATCAGCGACGGAGCGCCCCAGGTCTTCTGAAGCCGGCCCTGGCAGGACTACCGTTTCGGCCACTTGTCACTCGTGGCTGCTCGGCTCCCGTCGCTATTTAACGAGTTGCGGGCTAAAACCGCGGTTACAGAAACCGTTAAGGACATGCTTGGCTGGATAGACATCGAGTGTTGTTTGGACCAGATCTGTCCTGAATGTCATGTCGGAATAATGCTGTACGACGCACCGACCAAGAGGTTCGGGTGCAAGAAGTGCGGCGCCTTCCTCACAAGGGACCAGCTTTCTGACGCCAGGTTCAAGGCGAGGACGCCTGAAGAGGATGAGAGGCGCAAGAGGTCGAGGCAGCAGGCGGACTACCTAGAGTGGTGGCTCAGCGGCAACAAGGAGAAGTAGTCCGTCCGCTCACGTCACCGAGGGGCCCAAAGCACCCTGGGGTCGTCCTTAGCCGGGCGAATTTCTCGGCGCACCCTCTCATCTGCGGGGTCGTGTCGAGCCCCATGAGCTCGTCTGGGAGGACCCACCTGTAATCGGACGACTCCGCATTCAGACTGACGCGCCCTCTATTCGGCTTCGCCAGGTAGTTGACCACGACGAGCTGCCACCTGTTCCCTGTCCCGAGCTCCCAGGGCTTGTAGGTGACCACGTCGAAGATGCCTTGTATCTCCACGTCGATCCCCGCCTCCTCCTTGGTCTCCCTCACCGCGGCCTGCATCGGGGTCTCGCCGACCTCTACCTTCCCGCCAGGGAACGCCCAGAGCCCGCGGTTAGGCTCTTCGGCCCTCTTCAGCACCAGTAGCCGGCCTCCCCTGTGGATAACTGTCCCGGCGCCTAGGACAACCTTGGGGAGCGGTCTGGCCACGGCTGTCGGACCCCTGCACTCGTTTTAAGGCCTGCCGGCGGGGGAGGAGCGCCTTGGTCAGGGTCGAGATGCTCGCGGTGGGGAAGGAACTGCTCATCGGCAGGACCCTGAACTCGAACGCCCTCTGGGTCGGCCGGAGGCTCGCCCGCATGGGGTCGATGATCAAGGAGATCACGACGGTGGACGACGAATTGGACGAGATAGGCGCGGCCGTTCTCGCCATCGTCCGCCGGTCCCCGGACTTCCTGGTCGTCGTAGGCGGCCTCGGGCCGACGCCGGACGACATGACGCTCAAAGGGATCGCCAGGGCACTGCGGCTCAGGCTCGAGAGGAACGCAGAGGCTCTCCGGCTGATAAGGGCGCACTATATAGAAAGAGGGATGGATGAGGCGGCGCTAACCCCGCCGAGGGTGAAGATGGCGATACTCCCGGCTGGCTCGAAGCCCCTGCAGAATGACATCGGGACGGCGCCCGGGGTCAGGCTTGTCTCGGGGAGGACGGTGGTCTTCTGCCTCCCCGGGGTCCCGGCTGAGATGAGGAGCATTTTCAGAAAGTCGGTCGAGCCGGAGGTCAGGGCTAAGGTCGGGAAGGTCTTCAGGAGGTGCTTCACCATGAGAATCGAAGGAGTGCCGGAGTCAGCTCTCGCCCCCTCTCTCGCCGAGGAGATGCGTACGCACCCAGGGGCTTACATAAAGTCCCACCCCAAAGGGACCATGGAGGGCAGGTCGCGAATCGTGCTTGACATCGTCGTGGCAGGACCGGACAAGGTACGGGTCGACGAGGAAGGCGAGGTGATCGCGTCTAAGATGAGGCGGGCGGTGGTGGTGCTGAAGGGGACCGTCGTAGCGGTGAGGAGCTCGGATTAGGGGATCAGCTTGGAGGTCACGTTCGTTACAGGGACCGCGGGGTCAGGGAAGTCGCTGCTCACCGCCGCCCTGAAGAACTGGTACGTCAACAGAGGCGAGGACGCTATAGCGGTCAACCTCGACCCGGGGGTCGTGGAGCTCCCCTACGAGCCCGACGTCGACGTGAGGGAGAGGGTCCAGCTTCAGGACGTGATGGAGGACTACGGACTAGGGCCTAACGGAGCGCTGATCTTGGCTGCAGACCTCACGGCAACCAAGCTCACAGAGATTCAAGAGGAGATAGACTCGTTCAAGACTGAGAATGTGATCGTCGACACGCCAGGTCAGACTGAGCTCTTCGCGTTCAGGGAGAGCGGTGAGTTCATAGTCCGGGAGGTCAAGGCGGACTCTAAGGTCCTCCTTTTCCTGCTTGACCCTCTCCTTGCCAACACTCCTTCGAACTTCTTGTCCCTCGCGCTCCTCTCAGCTTCAGTGGGACTCAGGCTGAACATCCCCAAGATAACCGTCCTGACAAAGAGGGACATGGCCAGGGACGACGTGAAGCGCATCTCAGAATGGAGCAAGGACAGCAGGGCGTTCGAGGATGCCCTGACGGCCACGAAGGACGGGGAAAAGTATTCCCTCGACTCAGAGCTCTTCAGAAGCATAAGGCGGCTCTCTCTCGGGGCCGACCTCTATCCCGTCTCATCTACCACCCAAGAGGGGATCATAGCCCTGATCGGGGAGATGACAAGGATAGCTCGCGGCGGCGAAGAGTTCACTGAGTAAGACCCGAGAGGAAAGACTGGATGACCCGGGCCAGGGCCTGTGGTCTCTCAAGAGGGAGCATGTGCCCTGAGCCGTTGACGAAGTGCAGCTCAGAGCCCTGTATGTTTGCGTTGAGGTACTCCGACCAGCTTGGAGGGGTCATCCTGTCCTTGTCCCCGCAGACGATGAGTGTCTTCGCGCCTATCTTTGGCAGCTCAGACCGGACGTCGAAGCCCTGGCATGCCAGGTAGTCGTTGAGGAAGACAGGGAGGTTGGAGATGGAGAGGGCAGTCCTGGCCTCCCTTCCGAGACCAAGGTCTATTGAACTGAAGCTCCACGGCGTTATCACCTTCTCGATGGTGCTCATAGGCTGGTCTCTGAGTCCGTCGAGTATCAGCTGATTGACCCCGAGCTTCGCACCTGTACTGACCAGGACCAGGGCCCCCAAGTCATCGGGGTGAGATATGGCTAGGTCCAGGACGATGGCGCCCCCCATCGAGTGACCGCAGACAGCCGGTCTCTTGAGGCCCAGCTCGGCGATGAAGCTGTGCACCGACTCGGCGTAGTCGCCTATGCTCTTGCAGGTTATCTCCCCCGAGGGGTGGCCAGGTAAGTTGACCGCGAAGGCCCGCGCCCCTCCGGACAGATATTGCAGCGTCCTCCTCCAGAGGAGGCTGTTCCCTCCGGCCCCGTGGACGAACACCGTGTCGCGGGGGGCCTCGTATGTGTCCGACTCGAGCAACATGGGCCACGGCGCCTCTGCCCGATTTAACGCTGATGGAGGAAACTCTAAAGGGGGTCGACCCGGGTCGGTGTGAAGAGCTGGACTTGCCATCGCAGGCCGACGTGCTGAGGAAACTTGTCAGCGGGGACGGAGTGATCGTGGCTCCAGGGGTATTCAGCCCTTCGGTCGCGAAGCTGGCTGAGAGGGCAGGGTTCAGGGCGGTCTATTTTTCAGGGGCGGGGTTCTCGAACCTGCTCGCCCTCCCAGACCTAGGAATCACCA
The DNA here is from genome assembly GCA_027339745.1 of Nitrososphaerota archaeon. Lineage (GTDB taxonomy): Archaea > Thermoproteota > Nitrososphaeria > Nitrososphaerales > Gagatemarchaeaceae > UBA183. The sequence continues at coordinate 211,606 of DAHWNW010000001.1, forward strand.
CGCTGAGCGAGGTGGCGCAGGCGGCGCGACAGATCACGTCCAGGGTGGCGGTCCCGTTGATAGTCGACGCCGACACGGGGTTCGGTGAGGCGCTGAACGTCGCCAGGACCGTCGAGGAGATGAAGGGGGCGGGAGCGGCGGCCATCCACATAGAAGACCAGGTCCTTCCTAAGCGCTGCGGGCACCTGGAAGGGAAGGAGCTGGTGGAAGTCGACGAGATGGTCAAGAAGCTTGTGTCGGCCAAACAGGCTGCAGGGAGCGGCCTGATGATCATCGCCAGAACCGACGCGAGGGCGGTGGAGGGGATGGACGGCGCATTGGAGAGGGCGGACGCGTATGCAAAGGCGGGCGCCGACATGATATTCCCAGAGGCGCTCGAAGGGAAGGAGGAGTTCGCAGAGATGCGTAAGAAGATCAGGCTCCCCTTGATGGCAAACATGACGGAGTTCGGGAAGACGCCATACATGACCGTCGAAGAGTTCGGGGCCCTGGGGTACAACCTGGTCATCTTCCCTGTGACAGCGTTCAGGGCGATGATGAAGACGGTGAAAGACACCTTCGAGGCCCTGAAGAGCGAGGGGACCCAGAAAGGTATCCTCGGCACCCTCATGACGAGGAATGAGTTCTACGACCTCATCGACTACTATAAGTTCGAGCAAGCCGACGAGAAGGCCATGAGAGCGGCCAGAGCCCTGAGGAAGGGGAGGAGATGATCGAGACGCCTGGGGCCACCAGGGTCCCGAGAGGGCTGGCCGGGGTCTCAGTTTCTGACACGCGAATCTCCAAGAGCAGCGCCGACGGGTCGCTGGTATACCGTGGCTACCCCATCGCGGAGCTGGCAGCAAAGGCCAGCTTCGAGGAGACGGCGTACCTGGTGCTCTATGGAGAGCTTCCGACGAGGGGCGAGCTGGACGCCTTCGCTTCCGGGATATGGAAGAGGTCGACGACGGACCCCAGGGTCTTCGACATCATGAGGTCCCTTGGGGGAGATGCCCAGCCGATAGACGTCATCAGGACGGGCGTGTCAGCGCTCGGGAGCATCGACGTAGAAAGGTCGATCGAGGACAAAGAGACGTCCATCGAGTCGAAGATGTCGGTCCTCGCGGCGAACAGCCTCAGAGTCCCAAGGGGAGAGCAACCCAGGCTCCCCGGAGAGACAGGCGGCTTCGCTGACAGGCTGCTACGCATGCTCACCCCGAGGGAAGCTGACGACTTCGAACGCTGGGTGTTCGAACGAGTGCTGATATTCTACATGGAGCACGACATGAACGCGTCGTCATTTACCGTGAGGGTCGTGGCGTCCACGCTGGCCGACCCTTACGCGGCCGCCTCGGCGGGACTTGCTTCCCTGAAGGGGCCCCTGCACGGGGGCGCGAACGAGGCGGCGATGGAGATGCTGCTTAGGGCCAAGGACCCTGAGAACGCCCACGAATTTGTGGAGGCAACCTTCAAAGAAGGAAGGAAACTGATGGGGTTCGGCCATAGGATCTACAAACAGTTCGACCCGAGGGCTAAGCTCTGCAAGGGGTACCTGGGAGAGATGGCCAAGAAGCGCGGTGACGACAGGCTATACAGGCTCTGCGACGCCATCGAGATGGAGATGTGGGAGAGGAAGAAGATTCCGCCGAACCTGGACTACTACGCCGCCCCCATCTTCTACCTCCTCGGCATCGAGGTCCCCCTCTACACCCCGATATTCGCGGCAAGCAGGGTGTTTGGTTGGATGGCCCACTACAACGAACAGGTGGAAGAGAACAAGCTGATACGCCCCGACTCCACTTACGTCGGCCCCCTAGGGCGCAACTACGTCTCCATCGAGAAGAGATGAGCTAGCGGCTCAAACGCTTGGCTGCCTCTTCTACGCTCAGCTTTCCTTCGACCACCAGTCGCGCCAAGAACTCCGCCCTCGACTCTGACACGGCGGCGAGCCTCGCCTCTACCGCGCCCCTCGCGGTCTCCACGATCATCCCCTTGGCGCTCCGCACCCTGAGCCCGTAGTCCCCCGAGGCGAACCTCTTCCGGGCCTCGTCTATCGCCTTCCGCAGGTTCTCTATCCCCTCCCCAGTCAGCGCTGAGACCTTCAGCACTGGAGGAGAACGTCGGCTCCCCCGGAAAAGCGACAGCAGGCTGACGACCATCGAGTCGGCGCCTTCTAGGTCGGCCTTGTTCACCACGTATATGTCCCCCACCTCCATCAGACCCGCCTTCGACACTTGGACGTCGTCCCCCAGCCCGGGCATCATGACCACGAGGACTGAGTGCGACACCCCTACGACCTCGACATCCGACTGGCCGATGCCCACCGTCTCGAGGAGTATCACTTCGAAGCCGGCGGCTTCCATGAGCCTGATAGCCTGCGACGTCGCCCTCGACAGGCCGCCGGTCCATCCCCTTGACGCCATGCTCCTGATGTAGACACCCCTGTCGCCTGCGTGGCTTGTCATGCGTATCCTGTCCCCCAACAGCGCCCCGCCAGTGAGAGGGCTGCTCGGGTCTACGGCGACCACCCCCACAGTCAGCCCAAGCCCGCGGTAGAAGTCGATGAGCCTGTCGACCAGCGTGCTCTTGCCTGTCCCCGGCGGGCCTGTGACCCCAACGATGAACGCCCGCCCAGGGGGTCCGAGCCTCTCCAGGAGCCTCGAGGCGCGCCCCGGGTCATTCTCCACCAGGGTTATCGCCCTGGCGAGCGCCGCCCTGTCCCCTTTCATAACAGCTGACACGAGTTGGGTCTGGGATGCCGTGGCCGCCTCCATCCCCCGGGCCTCTTTTATCGGTTCGAAGAGATTCTTTATCTTCATGGGAGTCCAACGGTGACACCGACATGCTGAGGAACGTCGGGGAAGCTTATTGGAGGAGGAAGGCGAAATCCGTCGTAGAGAAGAGGGCGAAGAAGGGGACCCTGTACGAAAGGAAGGCGGTCGAGGGGGTGAGGGAAGGACTGAAGCAGTGGCAGGACACGGTCTATGCCGGGTGGGTGAAGAAGTCCCCGGAGGCAACAAAGGATGCGCAGACCGCCTCAGGGATACCACTGAAGCCCCTCTACACCCCTGATGACGTGGCTGACACTGGGTACCCGGAACAGGGGTTCCCGGGGGTGTACCCGTTCCTGAGGGGGATCTATCCGAACCTGTACAGGGGGCGGATGTGGACCATGAGGATGTTCTCCGGGTTTGGCACCCCGGAAGACACGAACAAAAGGCTGAAGCTGCTCCTAGATCACGGAGAGACTGGGCTGAGCATCGCGTTCGATATGCCGACCCTCTATGGGTACGACTGTGACAATGAGAGGGCTCACGGTGAAGTGGGGAGGTGTGGCGTGAACGTATCTTCGCTCAAGGACATGGAGGTGATCTTCGACGGTATCCCTCTCGGGAAGGTGAGCACGTCCATGACAATTAACGCCCCCGCGACTGTCCTGACCTGCATGTACGCGGGGGTGGGGAAGAAGCAAGGCGTCCCCTTCTCCCAGCTCAGAGGGACGGTGCAGGCGGACATGCTCAAAGAATACATCGCCCAGAAGGAGTGGGCCTACCCTCCCGAGGCGCACCTCAGGCTCGTGAGAGACCTTATGGTGTTCGCGACCAAGGAGATGCCCCGCTGGAACTACATCAGCATTAGCGGGTATCACATCAGGGAGGCGGGGTCGAGCGCTGTCCAAGAGCTTGCGTTCACCCTAGCCGATGGGTTCGGCTACGTAGAGCTCGGGTTAGAGGCGGGCCTGAAGGTGGAGCAGTTCGCACCTCGCCTTAGCTTCTTCTTCAACTCGACGATGGATTTCTTCGAGGAGATCGCGAAGTTCAGGGCGGCCAGGAGGATCTGGGCGACTGTCCTACGCGAGAAGTACGGGGTGACGGACAAGAGGAGCCTGCTGTTGCGGTTTCACACCCAGACCTCAGGGGCATCGCTGACGTGGCAGCAGCCTCTGAACAACATCGTGAGGACCGCCATCGAGGCCCTGGCGGCCGTCCTGGGGGGGACGCAGTCGTTGCACACCAACTCCTATGACGAGGCATGGGCGCTCCCTACGGAGCAGGCGGTCGAGGTTGCGCTGAGGACCCAGCAGATCATAGCAGAGGAGACCGGGCTGCCAAGCGTGATCGACCCGCTCGGGGGGTCGTACTATGTGGAGTGGCTCACGGAGCAGCTGGAGGAGGAGGCGTACAAGTACTTCGACAGGATTGACAAGGCTGGGGGGCTGCTGAAGGCGGTGAAGACAGGCTACCTCCAGCGGGAGATCGCGGAGAACTCCTACAGGCTCTCGAAGAGGGTGGAAGAAGGTAAGGACGCGGTTGTCGGGGTGAACAAGTACGCGAAGCCCGAGAAGGAGCCAATCGACACCCTGAAGATCGACTTCAAGGCTCAGAGGGCGCAGACAAGGAGGCTGGCGGCCGTGAAGCGGGAAAGGGACGAGGGGAAGGTCAGGGCGGCGTTGGCGAAGTTGGAGAGGGCGTTTGAAGACGAAGATGCGAACTCGATGTACCCTATGCTCGACGCCGTGATGAGGTACGCGACCCTGGGCGAAGTGATGGGGGTCGGGCGAAATGTCTGGGGGTCGTACAAGGAGCCCATGCTGCTTTAGGCTTAGTCTGAGAGCATAGGGCCGCGGCGAAAGGTTTTGAAGCCCGGGGGGCCCGAGAGGATAAGGTTGACGAAGAAGGCAACGGCTGTCCAGCGGAAGATTAGGATTCTAGTCGCAAAGCCTGGGCTCGACGGGCACGACAGGGGGGCCCTCGTACTCGCCAGGGCTTTCAGAGACGCAGGGATGGAGGTGATCTACAGCGGGCTTCTCCCCTCCCCCGAGCAGGTCGCCCGGATGGCCATAGACGAAGACGTCGACGTGGTCGCCCTGTCCCTCCTCAACGGCGCCCACATGACGGCTTTCCCGAAGGTGAAGAGGCTCCTCGACAAGCTGGGGGGGAAGGACATAGTAGTGGTCGGCGGCGGGATAATCCCCGAGGAGGACAAGCCGGAGTTGACGAAGTTAGGGATAACCGGCTTATACGGCCCTGGGAGCTCGTTCGAGGACATCGTGGAACATGTCAGGGGCCGGGTCAGGAAGGAGAGGTGGACGGGCTAGATGCATGAGCGTGACGGGTTCATGAACCTCTCTACCATGAACTTCGACGTCTCAGAGGAACAGAGGCTGATCCTGGAGCAGGTGGACAGGGCGTGCAAGGAATTCAGGCCCATCGAAGACAAGTACTACCTCGAGCACAAGATTAACGACCAGATCAGGCCCTTCTTCGCGAAGGCCCACCTCCTTGGGCTCCCGGTCTCCAGGAAGTATGGCGATGGGCAGGGCGCCGACATGGTCACCTATGCGCTGGCCATCGAGAGGATAGGGAGGGAGGGGACGGGCGTCAGGACCTTCTTTTCGGTGCACATGGCGCTCGGGCAGATGACGGTCCAGCACTGGGGGAACGAAGAGCAGAAGGAGCGGGTGCTAACCCCGGCCACGAGGGGGGACGCCATACTCGCGTTCGGCCTCACCGAACCCAACGCGGGGAGCGACCCCGCTTCGCTCACCACATACTTCGAGGAGAAAGGAGGGAAGTACCAGATATCTGGTCAGAAGATGTGGATTTCCTTGGGCTCGTCTTCAAAGTACGTCCTGGTGTTCGCATACCCCAAAGGTAAGAGGGACGGGATGTGCGGGTTCATAGTCGATACCGAGAGCCATGGATTCAAGGCCGAGCTCATCCCGCACAAGCTCGGCCTCCCGACCGCCGACACCTCCACCCTCTACCTGGACAAGGTCGAGGTGAGCAAGGAGGACGTGCTTGGCCCCCCGGGGAAGGGTATGTCAGTCGCCCTCTCAGGGTTGATGAACGGGAGGCTGAGCGTAGCCGCCGGATGCGTCGGCGTGATCCAGGACTGCTTGGACGAGACGACGAAGTATGCAAAGGTGAGGTTCCAGCATGGTAAGCTAATCGGCAAGCACCAGCTGATCCAGAGGCATGTAGGGCTGATTGCGACGAACCTGGAGGCCGCAAAGCTCCTGCTGCTCAAGGCTGCGTTCGTGAAGCAGAAGTACGAAGAGGACCCCGGAAACACGGAGCTCAGGGACGCCACCGATCTGGCGTGTGCGCGCGCAAAGTACTTCGCGGCCAACGCCTCCTTCGACGCCGCCAACAGGGCGGTCCAGGTCTTCGGCGGGAACGGATACTCCCTAGAGAACAGGCCCGCCAGGCACTTCGCGGACACCAGGGTCACCATGATATACGAGGGGGCGAACGAGATCATGGAACAGAAGCTAGCCCTAGGCGCCCTCGGGAAAGGATTCGAAGCGTACTCTTAGCTCCATGCCGTTCCTAGGTCTACATGAGCAAGTCCACTCTGTTCGCCCCACCGGCCCTGCCAGGGCCGGCAACCTGGATGAGCAGCGGAACAGGCGGTTGACAAGTGGGAAGGTCAGCGGGAGAGGACCATGGCCATGAGGAACGCGGCCGCGGCGATGACTGTGAGCACTATCCCCTTGAGGACGGCCTCGAGCTTCGAAGCCAGAGGGGAGCTCCCGCCCCCCTCCTGCTTGATCGCCTTGTAAGGCCTGGAGGCGCTGATCTCGACGTAAGCGGTGAAGAAGCCGAAGAGCCCGGCGGCGATTGACGCGAGGCTCACGGTGTCCGTCTGGACCACGAACCCTGCGATGACGGGGAGGAAACCCCAGGACGTCGCGAACCACAGGTCTGTGTGGAACGCCCCGCCGAAGAGCTCGAGGTTGTAAGCGAGCAGGAAGAAGAGTTCGACGGCCCCCACCAGGAGCAGCAGCGGAGCGAACGTCACCCCCAGGTAGAGGCCCAGCCCCAGGGACGGGACGAGCGCGGCCGTAGCCAGGGCCGCGAGCTGCCTTCGCGAGAGGAAATCCCCCCACGGCCTGTTGGGGGCCATGGCGTCGAGTGAGTGGGCTGAGACGCCCACGGCGAGGAGGTAGGCGACCGCCAAAGCCGCCATCCTATCAAAGCGATCCACCGGGGCGATGAGGGACCCTATCAGGACGTAGCTGGCGTTCATGATAGAGTAAGGGTAGAAGCTGAGCCCCACGAGCAGCCTGAAGCGTCTGGGCCCCCTCCGGGGGACATACCACTCGTTTGCTCGCGTCCCTTCTCCGTCCGCCTGACCCAAGAGGCTCGAGCGACGCACTGCGCACTATTGACCGTTTCCTGAGACGGCGCACCGCCAAGCGGATAAGAGGGGAGGCCCCCGCCGTCGCGGATGGGAGCCGCAGCTACCGCCGCGGATGGAATGAAGCGGACTTCGTCAAGGATATTCGCCGGGCTGGCGAGGTCCTACGAGAAGGCGCTGGACTACGCTACCATGTTCCAGGACAGGCGGTGGAAGACCTGGGTCATGCGGAGGGTGAAGTCGGGGAGCGGCGGACTGGTCCTTGACGTAGGTAGCGGGACCCTGGTTCTGGAAGAGCGCCTTGCTGGGGCTGGGTTCACGTTCGTCGCCATAGACCTCTCACCGGAGATGGTACGGGTCGCGATGGGGAAAGGCCTCTCGAACGTTGACGCCGTCCTCAACGGGGACGCGGAGTTCCTCCCTTTCCCGGACGGATCCTTCGACTCCGTGGTCAGCTGCTACGTCCCGAAGTATGTAGACGTAGAGAGGTTCGCCAGGGAGCTCGCGAGGGTGGCGAAACCTGGAGGGGCTGTCGTGCTGTACGACTTCGCCAGGCCCAGGGGAGCGCTCGCCCCTTTCCTTGATCTGTACATACAGGGAGGGCTGAGGCTCGTGGGCGTCGTATTCGGCCTCGCGGGGAGGGACGAGGCATTCACCTTCGGCATGCTCCCCCGGATAATCAGGGAGACGACCTGGGACCTCGAGATGGTCGGCGCGATGGAGTCCAACGGGTTCGTCGAGATCGAGTCTGCCCGGCTGACCGGAGGGGTGGTCTTCGCCTGCAGCGGGCGGCGCAGGGCTAGCGCTTAGATACCTTTGCGGGCTCCCTTCGGCTTGTGAGACGGGGCTCCGCAGTTGGAATCGAAGCGGCAACGACGGCGGACCCCTGGCTGATTAGGAGACTCGTCGAGCCAATGCGGAGCGGACGTTCGTCCCTGCCGAGGGTGCGGCCTCCGCGGAAGGATCTGGGCGCGGCCCCATATGTCCCACTGGTGGCGCGCCGGGCCAGTTCGGGCGAGTCGTGGAGGAGCTCGTGGAATTTACCTGAGGGAGACGGGGGCCCGAGGACCCTGCGCTGCGGGAACCGGCGGGAATCACGCGGCGGGGAGCTCAAGGCAGGTGGCCCATCTCTGGGTAGGCCAGGGGGAGAGGCAGCCCCCTCAGCGTTCGGGGTCCCGCCTAAGGGCGAACGCGGGGGTGTGCGGCTCCAGTTTTCTCCGACGCTCTCCGCCGGTGCGCGGAGGCTCGAGGGGACGATGAAGCCAGGGGACTCGGCTCCTACGAGTTGAGCTACAGGCAGCCGCAGAGCGGGGGACCGCTTCCCATCTACCTCGCCAAGGGCGGGAGGGTTTTCGTCTCTGGACTGCTCAGCATCACCCTCCCGTTCTACCTTAGGGCCATCGGCTACGGGCCCTACTTCCAAGGGCTCGCCCTGGTGGCCATTCTTGCAGGGAACACTGCTTCGAACCTGGCGCTAACCTACCTCGACTCCAGCGTGGGGAGGAAGAGGCTACTGCAGGCGTTCAGCCTCCTCATGGTCGCTGCTGGGGTGGTCCTGGCCCTGGACAGGGCCGCCGCTGCGATAATCCTGGCATGTCTGGCAGGTAACATCAGCAGCACCGGTACAGAGGCGGGGCCCTTCCAGTCCATCGAAGCGGGAATTCTCCCCGAACTGAGCCGCGAAGGGTCGATCGTCAAGGCCTTCGGGAGATACAACATGATCGGCTACATCGCGGCAGCGCTGGGCCAGCTCGCGTCCTCTGGTCCCGGGATCCTCCGGGACAGTCCCGCCGCGTTCCATGTGGTGTTCGCGGGATTCGCCGTAGTGGGGGCCGTCCTCTTCGCGGTATACAGCAGGCTGAGAGGCCTCGAAGGGAGCAGGGCTGTGAAGCCAGGGCTGGCGAACCTCAGCGAGCTGGCGAGGAAGGACCTTGTGCGGCTCTCAGGGCTGTTCTCCGTGGACTCGTTCGGCGGGGTCTTCGTCACCACGTATCTCCTTTCGATCTGGTTTAGTTCGACATTCGGCCTCCAGCTCGAATACCTCGGACCGATATTCTTCGCTGCGAGCGTGATATCTGCGGCATCGACCTATGGAGCGGCCATAATCGCGTTACGGATCGGCAATCTGAGGACGATGGTCTATACCCATCTCGCCTCGAACGCGTTCCTCGTCCTCATGGGTCTCGCTGGGTCTCTACCGCTCGCGCTCCTCTTCCTATTCATCCGCCAGAGCATGTCGCAGATGGACGTACCGACGAGGCAGGCGCTGATGACCGAGATGTTCCGTAAAGAAGAGAGAGTCCAGGCCTACGCGGTCACCAACGCCCTCAGGAGCGCAGGCTCGTTCGTGGGTGGCCCAGCCTCGGCTGTGATCCTCGGGCTAGGGGTGACCTCGGCGCTCCCGTTCGCTGGCGGTGTCACCAAGATAGGCTATGATATCTTGACGTTCGTCAGTTACAGGAAGAGATACCGCTAGGGGGCGATATTTCGTAAAGGCGAAGATCTTGTAGAAGTGGCAAACCGGCAAGCTCGGCTCGGGGGTATGCGGCCGTCGCTTGAAAACGAGGACCTCGCGGGTCCTGGCATATGGCCCTACGAGAGGGCGGAGACTCTCCCCATTGCAGGCACGCGCCCATTTTTGACGGGAAGGAGCACAAAAGGCAATTTAGTCCCAAGGCCACATCGAGGAGGACCCTGCAGGGTGCTGGAACTGATCGCTGTTACAGTCCCTCGGATACCTGATGGAGCATTCCCGCTTTCGACACGGGGTGGGGTCGCGCGGTCTATGACGCTCAAGCTGCTCTCGGAAGGGGCGTCTTTGGAGCGGGGGCCCGGCCGCAAATCCTCGAGAATTCTTTGGCACGGCAGGGCACCCGCGTGCTCGAGGGGCCCCCTTCGGCTAGAGCTGTGAGGTGACCGCGCGGAAGTCCCAGCCTGGGATGGAGGCCGAGGCGGAACTCGGCCTGAATCCGTCGAGGAGGCCTGCTTCGCGTAGCTCATTGACCACCAAGGCCGAGTACGCCGGCGCCCCCGTAGCCCCCGGGGAGTTGAAGTTGATGATGTGAGCCGAGCTTTCTCCCTTGATGAGGAGGGCCTCGGGGATGAAACCCGACCGGTCGACAACAGAGCTCCTGACCCCGAAGACAGCCCTCCGGTTCAGGAGGTCGGGGGAGAGGGCCGGGACGAACATCCTCACCCTGGCGCACATCGCCTGCTTAGAAAGCGAGCTCCGCCACTCTCCCACGACGAGGGAGAGGAAGTCCGAGTTGGCGAACAGCCTTGCCTTCGGCCACATGGGCCGCTCTAGGAACCGTGGGAGGATGGTGAAGCCGACTCCGGAATAGACATAGGGGCCGGGGACGACTACGGCGTTAGGACCTATTTGCCTGGATCCGTCAGCCCTCACCACGAAGTGTGGGTCCAGGAACGGATACTGGGGGAAAGCCGGCGGCCTGTATATGTTCGAAACGACCCTCGAGGCGAAGGGCTGGTCCACCACCCAGTACTCCCCCCTGAAGTGCAAAGCGGCGAGATCGCGGGCGTAGCCCAAAGAGTGCGCGATCTTCAGGGCGCCTCCGCCGGCGGCGTTGACGAGGAGCCTGCATCGGACCGAAGAGAGGGACGAGCCCGAACGGAAGAGGGCCTCGGTCCCTTCCTCGCCTTTGCGCACCGACACCAACTCCCTCCCCTGGAGGAACCTCACCCCCCTGGCGACGGCGCGCCTCCAGATGCTGCGGGTGAAGGCACCGAAGTCGACTGAGACGTCCGTCCTGGAGAAGAGGGCTCCCCTGCACCTGACCTCTGGCTCCCTCGACCTGACACCTGGACCATCGAGGAGGTCCATCTCCCCCTCGTCCATGCCGTTCTCCACCCCCCAAGCTCGGTACTTCTCCACCGTCCTGACCTCGCGGTCCTCGACCGCCACGTTGTAGGTGCCTACCGGGTTCCATGGGAGCGCTTCGGCCTCGGCGAGGGACTCCCAGAGCCTGCGTGAGAGGAGGGCGGTCCGAGCGAAGGTGCGCTTCTTTACGGGGTCCAGGTAGTAGGGCCTGTGTATCACGCCCGTGTTCCTAGAAGAGGTGTGCGCCCCGGGGCGCTGAGCCGAGTCCGCTAGTGCGATGGTGCAGTCATAGAGCCCGGAGAGCCAGTATGCCGTGGCGGCGCCGAGAACCCCCGCCCCTACGATGAGTATGTCGAAGCCTGATGCCTTGGCCATGGTGCAGCGCAGGGATATCTGGCGTTAAGGCTCTTGGCCTAGATCCCTTTCAGGTACCCGTTGGCGTCCAGCCACTGGGTGTGCGCCTGAATGTACCGCCAGAGGATGTCCGCCTTCCCGTTGTCGAAGTCCCATGGAGCGACCAGGACTACATCTCCCTCGCGTATCCACATCCTCCGCTTCAGTTTCCCTCGGATCCTGCACATCCTCGTCACACCGTCCGAACACTTCACTATCACCTGGTCCCCCCCGGTCATTTTGATGGCCCTGCCGAGGATCTCCCCCTGCTGGGGCATCACGAGCTCCTTCAGGTTCGCCTCGCTTAGGACCTTTCTCTTTCCCAACTTGTCTCATCCGACGCCGCCAGCGGGATGATATTAATGATATCGGCGCCAGCGGTTAGGTCTGCCCCGATCCCTCTCTCTGCGGCCGTGCCTCCATGGCCTGGTGCCCTTCGCGGAGAGCGCTGGCCTCGGCTTCTTCCTGGCGTCCTCTTCGCGCAGGGGCTTGATCGGCGCCTTGGCGCGAGCCGCTATGCGGGCGAAGTCTCCTTCTTCTTCCCAGCTCACGAAGGTGTAGGACCGGCCTACGTCTCCGGCCCTGGCCGTCCTCCCCACCCTGTGAAAGTACACCGTCGGGTCTTCGGGTACGTCGTAGTTGATTACGCAATCGACCTGGCGGACATCGATGCCCCTGCTCGCGACGTCGGTGGCGACAAGCACGTCCGCCTTTCCTGCCCTAAAGAGACCCATGGAGTGGTCGCGTTGCTTCTGCGTGAGGTCGCCGTGGAGGGAGACCACGCTCAGGAAGCGCCTCTCCAGCTCCCTGGCGAGCCTAATGGTGCCGTGTCTGGTCCTGCAGAAGACCACCGCGCTCTTGCGGTTCTCCTTCTCGAGGATGTCCATCAGGAGCTGGAGCTTCTTGTCCCGCTCTATCCTCGCGTAGAACTGCTCCAAAGTCTCGGCGGAGGGCTCGTTCTCGTCCACCATCACCCTTATCGGGTCTGGGACGTATCTCTGGGATAGCTGGACAATCGACCTCGGCATGGTGGCGGAGAACAGCGCCGTCTGTCTCGCGCTAGGTGTCTTGTCCAGTATGTAGTCGACGTCTTCGATGAAGCCCATGTCGAGCATCACGTCGGCCTCGTCGATGACTACGAACTTGACGGAGTCGAGCCTGAGCGTCCCTCTCTTGATGTGATCGATGGTCCTCCCCGGGGTCCCGACGACTATGTGCGCGCCCTTCCTGAGGGCTTCCAACTGGACGTTCATCGACTGCCCACCGTAGATGGTCACGACCCGCACCGCCGTGTAGGAGCCGATTTTCTGGAGCTCGAGCGTTATCTGCACCGCGAGTTCTCTCGTGGGGGCGAGCACCAGGGCCTGGACCCTCGACAGGGACGCGTCGACGGCCTGCACCAGGGGGATGCCGAAGGCTAACGTCTTCCCCGAACCGGCCTTCGCCTGGCCTATGAGGTTCTTCCCCTCCAAGAGCGGGCCTATCGCCTGTGCCTGTATGGGGAAAGGCCTGACGTAGCCAGCGGCAAGCACGCCTTTCAAGATGGCGGGCTTCAGTGGAAGAACCTCGAAGCTGCTCAATCGGTTGGGGGTGTTAAGGAAGCGATGTATAGGTATCGGAATTCAGATATTCCCGCTAGCCTACTTCTTTCGCATGACGCTGAGGGCCCCGATGACCACGGCTATCAGCGCGACCACGAGGGCACCCAGCGCATAATACTGGGCGTTCGACGCTCTCGTCGAGGCGGACGAGACTGTGTTAGCCAGACTGGCAAGCTGGGAACTCAGCCCCGCTATCGAGGATTGGATTCCGTTGTCCCCGCTTGTTGTCTGGTTGCTGAGAGAGGCGTCCGAGCTCTGTACTGCCGATAACATCCGCTGCACCCGGGTGAGGTTGCCCTGGACCGAACCTACGCTGGTAGCTATGCTTGCTAGACCTGCCGTGCCTGACTGGAGGCCGCTGAACGTCCCCCACGCCGTGGTCGTAGCGGTTCCGTTGTATGCTGTCACTGCTGTGAAGTAAGAACCGGCACTCGGGACGCTGTAGAGCGTCTGCCAAAGACCGTTGCTTACGTCTATGAAGCCCGTAAGGTTCAATGCGGTCCCCTCTGGAGTAATCAGTGTCGCGTTGACCGCTGACGGATCAGTCGGAGCCCCGTTGAAGGTTACGAGCGCTGTAATCGCTGGTTCTGACCGACCTGGAGCGAGGGCGTGATCGGGTTCGAAAAGTAAGAAAGATAGGTTACGCCGGCGCTGCCTGACTCAAGGGGAGCCTTTCCTGCGGGGTTCGCTTCGAGGGCCAACTGATAGGTCCCGTTGGTGGTCGCAAAGGCGAGGTTGATCGGAAACCAGCGAAGCTCGTCCGCGGAGAGTATGTAAAGGAACAAGGCGAGCGCTATGAAAGGGATGTTGAAGGTAACGATGGAAAGAGCCGAAAGGGCAGAGTCTCCAATCTTCTTCTTGGAGTTGATGGAGGACTTCCGCCCTAGTACCTACGACGACAGCCAGGGGCGTGGTAGTTACAAGCGAGAAACTCGCCAGCACCAAGCTGTTGGGGAGGTATTGTGCTATCGCGGTCGTTACAGGTTCTTTGAACAGCGCGCTATTGCAGAAATTGAATGTAAACAGGTTTTAGAAGAAGACCACTATCCTCTGCGGGAGAGGATCATCGAGCCCGAACTTACGCACGGCGGCGTTGACGACCGCGAGCTACCCCTGGGCGGCGTGGGGGCTGAGCATTGTAATGCCAGAGAAGAAGAAGCCGAGGTTGAACCCCACGGCTTGCTGGATGATTTCGAAGATGAGGAAGGAGAAGAACATCAGTATGAGGAGGGTAGCCAAGCGGTTTATGGCACGGTCTATGAGATATCGCAGGCTTGCCAATCGCAGAAGAACCCCCATCACAATTACAAGCGTTGTTAGCTTGTCAGGAGCGCATACCAGATAGTAGTGGATAAGAACCCCACACCTTACCGTCGAGCGTTGGGAGAGTTCTCCGTTCAGCGCAGAGAGATTGAGCGCGCGTGCCCTGGGTGCGGTCTGAAGGAGAGGCTCTACAGAACCCCCCGAGGCCTCCGTTGCGCTGAATGCGTCAAAAAGATGGATTCCGCCGGGCTGGGCTTCAGGTAGGACCGAACCTGTAGAGGCAAATCACTAAAGGCAGGCAGGGCATATGTGGGTATTCACAAGGTACGGGCTCAGGGGGCTTATGACGGAGTCTTACGTCCTCTTCGCCATAAGGACGATCAACTCATTCGGCTTCTCGATGGCCATGCCATTCTTTGGCATCTATCTGGTCGAGACCAGGGGCGTCTCCCTCCTCACGACCGGCCTGGTGTATTTCGTCGCAGGGGTGCTTAGCATGGCGGGACAGGTGTTCGGCGGCAGGATCGTCGACGTCGTCGGTCCAAAGAAGGTCATGCTCACCGGCTACGTCATGTCGATTGTATCTTCAGTCGCGCTCGGCTACATGGTGCTGCACCAACTCAGCGCGGTCTACTTCTTCGCCGTCTATCCCTTGTTCTCGCTGCTGAGGAGCTTCTCGAACCCTGCAACCGGGTCTATCATCGCAGGGCACCCTCAAAATCAGATCAGGCCTGGGTACAACCTGCTGACCATAGGGGGGAACCTCGGGTTCGCCATCGGGCCAGCCATAGGTGGGTTAATCGCCGACACCTACGGTTACTCTGTGGTCTTCTTCCTAAGTGCCACCTCAGTGGTTCCTGTCATCGTTCTTACGATCCTGATGATCAGGGGAGGAGCAGCGCACGCTGCACGTGAAAGCGGAGCCAGGCGGTCCCTCTCTTGGAAGGACGATAGCACAGTAATCTCGTTCCTGGTCCTGACAGGTGCCATGTTTGTCGCGGTCGGTTATGAAATCACGCCACTGTCCCTCTATGTGGCCGACTTCTTGCACTTCACCGACACCCAAATCGGATATCTGTTCGCCACCAACGGCGCAGTGATAGTACTGCTCCAACTCCCGCTAATCGACCTTGTACAGAGGGCTAGGGTGCTCATCTTCCCGCTCCTCGTCTCTCCACTCGTCGTAGCACTAAGCTTCGTGATGGCGGGGCTCTTCAACGGGTTCCTCCAGTATGAGCTCGTGATGATTTCTATAACGCTTGGGGAGATCCTGCTCACGGTGCCGTCGCAGACTGTCATCGCACTCTTCTCAAGGCCTGGCAACAGGGGGACTTACCAAGGATACTACTATGCCGCCTCGAACATGGGGCGGTCGACGGCCAACGCGGCGGGCCCTTCGCTCTTCCAGGCGCTGAGCTTCGCACCAGCACTCGGGTGGTACGTGATGGCTGGGTTCGCCGTCGTGGTGTTTATCGGGTTCCTTGCGTTGGGTCCGAGGCTTCAGCGGGACTACGAGGGGCTTCCAGGGCAGAAGGGTGGGGAGGTGGCAGGAGAGGGCCCTCCTGGAGTCCCAGGTCCTGCGAAGCTGAATCCATACCCGCCGAGATGACTCTTGGCTTTCGGGAATTCGACCCGGCCGTTCAAAGTTGCAAGTACCTCAGGCGCCTGCAAATCAAGCGCAGTCGCCGGCGTTCGAGGCCCGCTCCTTGTCCGTGCGTCCCGCTTTCAAACTGAGGAGCGGAGACTGATCTTGGCCCAGGTGGCTTTCGTCTTCGGGGGCACTACCGGATGCCGAGGCGCGCTGAAAGTGAAGTAGGTGGGCTGCCACTTTCCTCTCCGTCCCTTGGGTGGGGCGCGAAGATTATCCGGACTTTTCGCAACCTGTGACTTCAGGCGTGGAGCCATCGACGCGCCCCGCTGCAGCGCATAGATGTGAACCCGTCGTCGGATTGCCCCTCGCCGTGGTCGAATCGATTGAAGTCACATTCATGATAGACCCTCCTTGGCCAGTTCGCAGACCGGAGAAGGCGTTCAAATCAGAGGGCCAACGGCGAACATCGGAGCGAACTTGTTGGAATACACAACGGAAGACCCCGTGGAGAAGAATGTCGTGGAGCTGATACGCACCGTGAGGACCTTGGAGCTCAGGGTCAGCATCCACGAAGGTTCAATCAATGGGCTGGCGGGCAGGATCGAGCAGCTGGAGCACAGATAGAGCCAAGCGAACCCATCTTGGCCTTAGAGGCGCCCTGGCCGGGCATAAACGTTTGGGCGATAACGCTCCAACCCGACACCCCCAGGAAATGGCCTATGAACTGTCGTAATTGATTCGATTCTGTCTTTTATGTTATGGTATGTCAAACACCGGACGGCTGCACAAACCGAACGAAGCTGCCGAGCTCCTCAACGTGAGCAGGCAGACTATCTGGGCCTGGATCAAGAGGGGTAAGATCAAGGCCGTGAAGCTCCCTTCGGGACAGTACAGGATACCCGATTCGGAGATTGTGAGGATCCTGCAGGGGGCGAAAGAATGATGCGCCAGGTGGTTGCGCAAGAGCTCGACCGGTCCGTATCGGGTCGCTGTCCCTGCTGTGGATGCAAATGCCTTCAGTGCGTCCACACCAACCCTGGCGAGTGTTGCTCTGAGGGGTGCAACGTACCGGGGGTGAAAGAGTGAGCATGAAAGAACGTGACGAGCTGTACAGGAAGAGGCTCGAGGAAGCCCACTCCAAGGTCACGCAGGTAACAGTGCCAATCAGGCAAGGGCACTTGGACCTGATCAGTTCCCTGTGCGACTCGACGAATTCACGCCTAGAAGATGTCCTACGGGGAATGCTCGAAGACTCGATTGAAGCAGCCAAGGACCACTTCGAGTACGACACGATGAAGTTCCTCGAAGAGAGGTATCTTGGCTACGCGGCAACGAGAAAAGGTGTGTAGGAATGGCGTCTGAAGAGGGCTCGAGCTACACCGTGAAGCTCGAGCTCCCCAAGGAGGCGTACGACTTCATTAAGAATGAAGCGAAGAGGGAGAACAAGACTGTCGAGGAGTTCGTCGACCTGTGCATTCAGACAGAGATCGCGAGTAGGTTGATCTGCCTAGTCTATGACGAGAAACGGTCCCCTGAAGAGCTCGCCATCGACCTCGGCCTGGATGGGTACATCGTGGAAGGTAAGAAGGCATATGCGCCGGACTTCGAGATCTTTGGTCTTCGAGGTCGTGGGAGTCCCCAACCGGCCGAGCCCTAGCGTCGACTATTCGACTTTCGAGCTGTGGACCCTGGGGTACTAGGCCGCGAAATGCGAAGTCTGCTAGCGTGGGGCACCCTGGCTGGCGGCCCCCTTCTTCTTGATCAATGGAGATAGACCCAACCGAGCCCTGTCTGCAGGATCCTTCACAGCCGAAGTCAGGCAGGAATCGCAGTAGTAGCGGTCTCGATAGAACGTCAACCTTGGTTGCTGATTCGGTGTCTTTCCCTTGCTCATGTCACGAGTTACATCGGGGCACTAGGTAAAAACGGTTCAAAACAGGTAACAAGGTAACGCCATGACAGATAGTAAACTCTTGACGTGCTAAATCAGTTCAAAATGGTAGACGCTCGTGTAACGCCACCTGAGTTTACTCATACGAAAAGGGGTGTGGTGACGGGGTGACAAACAGGGGAGGTAAAAATGGTAGACAAGTCGCATGAGGCGGCTGTCCTATGAGCTCATGCCCTATGCGGCTTGGCGCTTCTCGGTGGCCGTCTTCCTGAAAGTGGTGTCGCACTCATCACACTCCCACAGGAAGACGTGGGTTATGGCGCTCGTAGGAGGGGATCCCATGGGCTTTCCCTCGAGTGTCCACCACTTCGAGACTGATATGCTCGTACTGCCACAGGTCTTACACGTCAGACCAGGGAAGAGAGAGGAGATCTCCCCAATCTCCTCTTCAGTGGCGTCGTCGAACGTCCCCTTTGGTCTCATTCGGACATTACTCCTATAGGTCCTAGAAGTGGATGCCGAGGATGCCGACTCCTTCGTCTTCCTCCTGCTTCTCTGACTCGGAGTCTGTTTCTTTCACGGAGTCGGCTTTCTCCCTGGCTTTCTGCGTGGTCTTCTCTTCGTCTTTCTCTAGGCGCTTGGCCAGCCTCTTGTCGTATTCGTCTAAGGTCCAGTCGACGAACTTCTTGAATTCCTCTTCGGTGGTGAAGAGGAAATAGGCCTCCTTGCCGGCCCTGTCGTGCACCTTGAAGTCGAAGGCGATCGCGTTGTTGACCAGTTCCGACCGAGAGATGTCCTGTTCGTCGGCTCGGTCCGCAATCTCCGAAATGAGTTTCGGAGAGAGTGATACCGTGATGGGTACTCGTTTGATGGTCTCGATATCCTTCGGGGGTCGTCCTCGGCGTGGGCGTGTTTCTTCGGTGCTTTCTTCGGTTCCCTCGACCTGGTCGATGGAAGGCAGTTCCTTCGCAATACTCTCGACCTCGGTTGAGGGTTTTTCGGTTGGAAGTTCTTTCTCCATACTCTCTAAAAGGAATTAATTGTTAATTCGGAAGTTCGACCAGTGGTTCGTTTCTTATCGTGACCGACGCTTTAGACTGGGACCGCGCATTCCCAAATCGAAATACATGGGCACGTTGTTCTTTCCAGGGTCCTGTGGCAGAGCCTTGAAGCCAAGATATCTTTCATAGTGGTCCTTTCTGTCTAGTTCCGCATCGAGAATCACAAACCTACATCCTACTTCACGCGACAACTCGTAGGCTCTGCTTCTGACCCACGCAACCATTATCTTCCCTACCCCTTTGTTCCTGTACCGTTTGTCCCGCGCCATCTGGCCAAGGAGTAGGCATGGGATCTTTGAGAAACGATGTGAATCCTGCAAGCTCTTCGGGAGGTCGCTTCTCTTGAGCGAACTCATTGCCAAGGTCACATAACCTATGATGTCGCTGCCAACCCGAAAGAGATAGGTCACACTCGTGTTTTCTGCTTCGAGTCTTTTCGCTTGATTCTTGTCTTGTAGGAATGTGGTGTACCCGACTTTCTCGCATTGGAAATGCGAGCATTCTGAGGGAGACTTGAACCTTGAGACAGTTACCTCTCTGGCAGAAATCACACGAAAGGTAGGTTATTCTTGGACTTTAATCTTGCTGGCTAGCCTCAGATCTGCCTGAAGGCGTCGCTGCATCTCCTTTGGTGCGGGCCTGTCTAGTCGCTCCGCTAGGAATTCCCACTGCGCTTTCGTCAAATCAGGGACTGGTTTCGGCAGCAATTTTATCGCCTTAGTGGGTAGGTAGGTATCAAGCATATAAATTTACGTATACGGAAATTTTTTCACAACCCGGGAACGTGAAATCTGTGAGATTCAGACACCAGTACCTTATAAGCCTGTGAAAGGAGGTCCCAGGTGTCAGCTACGCCCCGCTCAGGGCGGCTTGATGCCCTGCGGTTACTTCAAACCTAGAGGCCCGTATTTTGACTTCTCTCTGCAGTCGTGGATTCCCAGGGTTGTGGCTTAAATGCCTTGGCGATGTCTCCAAACTGACGCCAGTCGGTAGTGACAAGAATCAGCTTCCGTACGAACTTCCTAGCCTCGATCAGGAGAGCTCTCAGGTTGGGGTCCGAGCCGAAGCGGTGTCCCTCTTCGATTACGAGACACCAATTCTTCAAAGCCCCGGAGTTCTTGACGAAATTCAGGTGCGAGAAGATTGTGGCTGCTTCGGCCTTGGAGATCTCGACGTTGGAGTTAGGCGTGAACCGGACCCTCTGATCAGGCCGTTCCCACTTGAGCGCGAAGAAACCGCCCAAGTCCACGTCTTTGAATTCGTTGTACTCGCCCGACACGTCGAGGACGAAGACGTTACCCCCGAACTGTGATAGCAGGCCCTTCACGCATGTGGTCTTCCCTGCGCCCGACTGACCTGTGATCAGGCAGGGCCGCGAGCCTAGCTTCTCGAAGACTTGATCATATGAAGCGGGAGGGACAGCGCCTTCCCTGGTGATCTCGAGAATCGTGTAATTGAAGAGGGCGTCGTACGTACGGAAGCCGAGCTCTTTCTTCAGGGCCTTCAGGCGTTCCCGAAGGGAATAGGCCACTCGAAAAGTTGTGAACCTAGGTGGACTCTTCGGCTGCGCCTGTTCGTCTGTTATGTCGGTCATGTATAGTAAAAGGAACAAACAGTGTAATTGTGGGGGCGCCCTTGGTCCTGCCTTGAAGAGAGCCCTTCGTGAAGGGCTTGCAAGTATTCGTAACTATACGAATATCCAAGCAGAAAGCATGCGAAACCGAGAATGGAGCCTAGCGGATCAAGGAACTATGTTTGGGTCGACTTCTTGAGGCAGCGACGCTTGCCAGAGCCGTGATGACAATTCCAAGGGCACTAACCACCGCACCCACTACACTTGTGTTGATCGTCCAATGTTGCGGTATCTGGCCATATGCCACAAAGGCGCCAATCGGAGGGGTGCCACCGCTCACGTAGTTCTGAACATAGCCTCCCAGGCCGAAATAGTAGGTGTCTCCTTTGCTGATGAACCATTCGGTCGCATTAACCTTTGCTTTCAGGTCGAGAGAAGAGCAATACGATGCTGCACAAAGTCCATTCTCGCTCGCGTTCTTCCATGCTTGGTATCCCGAGGAGTTGTACACGTATACGTCCGTGAGGTAGTAGGAGGCGTCATAATACGAGGGAGCTCCCACGGCAATGGTGACGTTAGTTCCTGCAGGAATGTAGACACCACCGAATTGAGGAGACCCGTCCCCAGACATTGGAGCAGGGAGGGGTCCGACAAGCAACTTCGTTTGGGGTGATGTCGGAATTTGGAGCGTAGACATTAAGACAGGCAGGAATATGCCAAGAATGGTCAGGAGCACCCCAACCCCGACCAGAAGTGCCCAATGTCTCACCATCAGGTTGGGAATCTTCAATTCCTCGCAACTTCTTGGACCTCATGACCTTCTTATTCATATCCCTGTTGAAAGCGGTCACGTCGTTCGTTCAATCCCTCCCGTTAGGCTCTTTCTAAGCGTCGTTCAGATGACGCCAAGTTGCCAGAGCCTGCCTCAAGAGGGGTACTTTCACTTGACAGTGTACGCGGGCTGCTCGCTCATAGAATAGGAAATTTTCAGGCCGTCAAGAACAGCCCAATAGGTATCGATGTACCTCAGCATGATATCGAAGGCCCTTGTAAGTGAAGTATGATCTTTGAAGTCAGACTTCGCTCGGGTGCAGGCCAAGCGCACAGCCTTCACTAGAACGGACAGTTGCGAAGTTATCTGTTCCTTGGTTGCTGAATTCCACGCCTTCAGCTCGTCTTCCTCGATAGGTTTTGACATATTCTTTTTCACGAGCTCCTTTGAATCAAGGAGGGGTCGCGGGAATTCCTTTTCGAATCCTACGGCCGAGGTGACTTCGTAGAAGAAGCGTTCAAGATCAACCAAGATTCGAGTTAGCTTCCCGAACTCGAACAGGTCGGACCAAAACAGCTTGCCCTTAGAACTCAGGGCTAATCCATGATAGAGCTCTGTGAAACCCGTCAACCTCACGAGAGCATCTTCTATCCGAAGGAGATCATCTTTCAGAGAAGCCTTGTCGAGTTTGGAAAGTTCGGCTCTTCCCTTGGCATCAAAAAATGCAGAAACGACCGAATGTCTTTCCGACACTTCTGCCTGTTCTTTGATGTACTCGAGGGTCAGCTCCCCAGATTCAGTTAGTGTGTACTTCGCCGTCTCGGTCTTGATCAAGAGACCTTGCTTCTGAAGGTCCTTGAGATGTGTCTGTATGACCGGATCGCTAATTCCCAGCTTTGATTTCAGTTCAGTGTACGTTACCGGCTCCTTGGCTAACTCGAGAAGTTTCTCCTTCGTGCTCGGCCCTCGTTGCATATCGGCATACCATAGCACGACGCTATGTTTAAGTATTACGAAGCAGAGGCCTCTGCTATGCTAGCCACCGAAGTCGTGGCACAACAGTTAGGACGAAGCTCTCTCGTCATGACCGTACCCTCAATTTGGGCGAAGAGCGTCGGCCTTCAGAAAGGGGACCCACTGCGAATCGAATTCCTCCCCGATGGCTCTCTTAGGATTGTTCCGCTGAAGGATAATCAGAATGGGGCGGGAGTATCGAGCTCCCAAGCCCCGGAGTCTTCGGACGTCCCCGCGACCAAGCAAGGAGGTCCTACACCTTAGAAAAGCAGAACACTCCTGGCGACCGTTTACGTGGATCGGTCCGTGTTGCCCGGAAGGTCGGAATACCCAATTACGGCTCTTTCGACTTGGAGTATGAGCAAGAGTTCCTACTTTCCGAGTCCACACATGAGGAAATCGCTGACCGACTGGTCGTACGGGTCAGGCTGAAACTGCGGGAGTGGGGAATCGTGAAATGAGCGAAGAGCCCTCTCTCTGCCCCAAATGCGGCAAAGTTCTAGTCGAGGTCTCGGGAAGCGGTGGCAGATTCCTCGAGTGCGTCTGCGGGTACAAATTCGACACTCATCTTTCAAGGGAAGTCTCGACCGAACCTACGGAGTCCATTGTCCAGGAGCGCGCCAGCGGACAGAATGTCAGAGAGCTCGCCTACGAACTCGCCGAACAGATAACAGGGTCGGACGCCTTCGTGACTATCAACGGCTCAGAGGAAATCCTGCACTACGAGGGAGGCATATACCAAGATGGCGGCGAATTCACGATCAAGAGCAAGGTGCAACAGCTCGCAAGCCCAAGGGACCTGGGGAACAACCTAGTAGCAGAAGTCCTGGGCAACGTTCGAAGGTCGACCTACGTCCAGGCCGAGCGATTCACCGAGACGTCTCCCCTTGTGGTCCTCGATAATGGAATCCTCGACGTTGACTCGTACAAAGTCCTCCCACACACACCCGACCATTACGCGCTCAGCAAGCTACCCGTGAAGTTCGACCCCTCCGCAGACTGTCCGAAGATCAAGAAGTTCCTGAGTGAAATCTTGTACCCCGAGGACTTGCCCTTCATCCAGGAGTGGGCGGGATATCACCTTTGGAGGGGTTACCCCACGGCCGTAGCCGCCCTCTTCGTCGGAGAGGGTGCCAATGGGAAGTCTACACTAATTGGGCTCTTCAGAGCGTTCCTTGGCCCAAAGAACGTCGCTGCGATTCCCCTTCAGGCATTCGAAAGGAACACCTTCGCGAAAGCGGGACTCATGGGGAAGATGGCGAACCTGTACCCAGACCTGAGCGATGAAGCCCTGAAGCAAGTCGGTACGTTCAAGGCGCTCACGGGGGGAGATATGCTCACCGCAGAGAAGAAGTTCGGGCAACCCTTCAACTTCGCAAACTACGCGAAGCTCACATTCTCCTGCAACGTGGTCCCTGAAGTCTGGGAGGACACAGAGGCGTTCTTCAGACGGATTTGGATTGTTTCGTTTCCTAACACGTTCCAGGGTGAGAAAGCAGACCGTGACTTGCTCGCCAAATTGACTACGCCCGAAGAGCTCTCGGGGTTTCTGAATTGGTCCCTGGAAGGTCTGAAGAGACTCCGAGCAAACGGCTGGCGTTTCACGGGCACCCGATCAACCGCTGACATAAAGGCCGATTACATACGCCGGAGCGACACTGTAAGGGCGTTTCTCATTGGTTGCACCAAGAAGGCAACCACTACATTCGTCACAAAGGACGACCTGTACAACTCCTACTGCGCCTACTGCCGGAAGAGGAACCTCGTTGCTAGGAACCGGGATGCATTCTTTGACAAGCTTCCCCAGTTCGGCCAGTTTACCAAGGCTCAACGGACAGTCGCGGGTAAGAGGAAGTGGGTGCTCGAGGGTCTTGAACTCCTGACCGAAGACGCTTGGGAGAAGGTCCCGAACGAAGACGCTGAGCCCGCCTTAAATGGTGATTTGCCTGTGCAGTCTGTGCAGACTGTGCAGGACAGGCTTTCGGATGCACAACCTGCACGACCTGCACAGCCGGCCGACGATTTAAGGGGAGGTCAGGTTGGACAGCAACTAGAGGCAGGGAAGCAACCGACCGAGGAAGCCGATGGACCCAAGGCCCGCCTGATTCGACCGAAGTGTTCGGTTTGCGGAGTGGTACTATCGACACCCGAGCATCCGACTATCTTCACCATGAAAGGGAAGCACTATTGCATGGAGCACTTTCCCAAGAAAGGGACGAAGGAGGAATCCTCGGATTGACGCTCGCCACCCCGGCCTCTACCGACGCTCAAATCAGACTGAATGGGCATAACGGAGCCCAGTTCAGGCCCTGTTTTCCACCCAAGCATACTTGTGGCGCACCACTTCAACACGACCTCTTCCTGTGGATCTACCAGCACCCTTCATCGATGCTGAAACAGGCCGCTGAAGAAATGCACAAGCCATACAGTCTGATCACGAAGACGGCCCATAAGCTCCGGAAGCGCGCCGATTACCGGGTCCTCTGCCCTTTCTGTTTCTCACCCGGACGAATTGATCATGCCGGAGGCGTTGGAGGAATTGCGTCAGATGCGACCGAAGATTCCTCATGTTGTGTGACATGTGGAATCGAATTCGACGGACGGCCGAGGCGGGAGGTCGATTTCGACTTACAGTCACCGGTCCATACCCTTCTGCCCGGTAGGGGTCTTGGTTCGTACCTCAAATTCAGTGAATACCAGAAGCTCGCCAGGCTCTCGATTTCCGGATCGGAAAAGGAAACCCTAACGGGTTCGCAAGTCAACAAGCTCGTCAACAATCTAGCAGCCGTGATGAAGCAACAAGGGAATGGGAACGAGGATTCTCTAGTCAGCCATATCAAGAGTGACGTACTGCAGGTTCTGAAAGAAACATGTCCCGACGACAGGATTTCTGACGAAGCTTCGTCGATAGCGGAGGACGAAGTCAGAGAGTTCCGCTTGAGGTACCAACTCAAACACACCCCTCACGGTCTGCGAGAATCGATTGCCGCACGTGTTATTGGCAAGCTCGAGATCCTTCACCCGGAGTTACGCGGACGCCTTCGCCTTCCTGAACACACTTCCAAGCACAAGAAAGAGACTACCAGACTACCGCCTAAACCGTCAGCAGCGGCGTCAGATCTCGACTTCGAAAATGAAGAACGTGGGTTTTTAGGAAGTGAAGGTAATGAGTGAATCGAAAGCTGAGGAGATAGTAGTCTTGTCGAAGCGGGACTTTGACGAGATCATTGAAACGTTGAAGCGGGCCCGCGACCTACTTTCTAGGCTCTAGCCGCTTTAGGATTTCGTCTACTTTCGCCTTAAGGTCCTCCAGTTCGACAGAGGACATTGCGAGCTCCCTCTGATCAAGAGGCGTCCCGCATCTACCACAGAAACGCATCCCTGGCGAGTTCCTCTCCTGGCAGCGTGCGCACACCACAGGACGAAAGGCCGGTTCTGCAGGTTTGATTTCCTTCCCCGAGTACACACCTAGAAGCGCGTCGTCTACCGTCTTCTCGTCCTTGATGTGCGTGTAACGAGCCGCCATCCTCGAGCCCTTCGCCCACCCGTACCTGATCTCGAGAAGCCGTTCGTTGATGTTGTATGAAGCGTCCCGGGTCGCCGCTGAATGCCTGAAGAGGTGTGGGTAGATCCTCTTCTTGATTCCCGCCCTCCCTGCTACCCTGAGAATCGCTTCCCTCGTGGTCATGTACGCCATCCTCTTCCCTGCATTCCTCCCACTACCGACAGGGTTGATCCACAGGGGCGAGCTCGGCTCTGACCTGAAAGGGTGTTCGTCAATGTACCTGGTCAGAAGGGGCGCCGATGCTACGAGCCTTACGGATCTCGAACCGGTCTTCCCATGGACGTTGACCTTGGCACCGCTTTCATCGAACGTTGCATCCTTGATCTCCATCCCCAAGAGCTCGCCGATCCTGAAGCCTCCTTCGTAGGCCACGGCAATCAGCGCCTTGTCCCTGGTCGAAGTCGCGGCCTCAATCATCTTCCTTGCTTCGTCCTCGGTGATAACCTCGGGCTCTTTCGTTTCGTTCTTCTTGATCGAGGTATCTACCCAGGCGACTTCCGGCGGGTACTGTGTCTTCCTGTCCCCGTTCCCGTACCTCACGAACTTGTAGAACTTCTTGAGGATCTTCTTGTGGTCGGACTTCGTGTTGGCCGTGTACTCGGACGAGTGAATCTCAGCTACTAGCCGTTCAATGTCCTTCCGCGTTGCCGCTTTGAAGGTCCGCGGAGCGAGCCTCTTTCTGATGTCGACGAGGGTCCACGTGATCTTGTAAAGCCGCCCCGTGCTCAGTCCTTGGGCCTTCAGGTGGTCGAGGTAGGCCCTGATCAGCTTCCTGTCTTCCGGGCTCTCGACCAGGCCGTCGAGCCTCTTCAGGTACGAGGCCAGTTTCTTCCCGTAGAAGTGTATGTCTTCGGCCATCCCACCATGTAAAAGGGGTAAGGGCGTTATCGTGCAGATGGGTGCGCCCTGGCCGGGACTTTCGTCTCAGTGATTTCGAACCCGGGTCGCTGCCGCTCTGTCGGCTCTGAGCCGATGACAGGGCAGCATACTGACCTCTATACGACCAGGGCGCCAGAAAGTGGTCAGCTCAGGGTGGTTTTAAGCTTCATACGCGCTCGAGGAAGTTATCCCCGCTCTGCAGAGGCGCGGGGCCGTGCTTGTGAGTAGAACCGCATCGTTCCAAGTGCCTTTTGAACTTCTTCGCGCTTATCAGCTTACCGCATTTTGGACAGACTGGCATGGTCATAGCCCTTCAGCCGAGGCGTATACGGATTGTCGTCGGGTCGGAAAAGGTTGAATGCACGTCCGAGTTGGACGCGGTCGTGGAGCACGTGAGACGGTGCGGCTGGCCAATGCTGGACGAGCCGCTGTACCGGGAGTATCACGACAAGGAGTGGGGGGTCCCGCTGCACGACGACAGGTTCCTGTTCGAGTTCCTAGTGCTCGAGGGCGCCCAGGCGGGGCTCAGCTGGTACACCATTCTCAGGAAGCGTGAGAACTACCGGAGAGCCTTCGATGGGTTCGACCCGAAGAAAGTAGCGAAGTACGACCAACGGAAGGTCGACAGACTCCTGTCTGACCCCGGCATCGTGAGGAACAGACTCAAGGTCAATTCTGCAGTCCAGAACGCGAAGGCGTTCGTGAAGGTCCAGGAGGAGTTCGGCTCGTTCGACGACTACCTCGGGAACTTCGTCGGCAGGAGGCCTAAGACGAACAGATGGCGGACGTTGAAGGACGTCCCTGCGGTGACCCCCGAAGCATCGGCAATGAGCAAGGACCTCGTGAGCAGGGGCTTCGGGTTCGTCGGCCCCACAATCTGCTACGCCCATATGCAGGCGACAGGGATGGTGAACGACCACGTGACGAGCTGCTTCAGGCACAAGGAGATCGCCCATCTACTTAGAGCAAGCCCATCGCCTTCAGCCCGTCGACGACCTTCTTCGCCTCTGACTCCTCCAGAGGCAGGAGGGGGCGGCGGGGCGTGCCGCAGTCCAATCCCCTCTCCCTGAGTATCTCGTAATAGGACGAAATCGGGCTTTGCTTCACCAAATCCTTGAAGGCCTGCACCTGCTTCTGTGCCGCCAGGGCAGCCATGTGGTCTCCCTTGCGTTCAGCGGTCAGCATCGACTTGAACAGTTCGGGGAGGGCGTTGGCTCCCCCTGACACCAACCCATCTGCACCCGAGTTGATTGCGAATAACCCGTACTCCTCCGTCCCGTTCATCACCGCGAAGGTCTCGGGTACCGCGTCTATCAGTTCGAGCAGGTGCAAGAAGTCCCGCGAAGAGTCCTTGATTCCAGAGAGCGTCCCCGCCTTGGCGAGGTCGGCTGTCGCCTTCGCTTGAAGGCTGTTCCCTGTGAGCTGTGGTATGTTGTATCCGAGCACTGGGACTTCGACGGAAGCGGCGACGGCCTCGAAGTGTTTTGCCACAGCCCGTTCACCTGCCTTGTAGTAGTATGGGGTGAGGGTGGCCACTGCGTAGGCCCCCGCTTCTGCGGCATGACGCGCCAGCTCTACTGTCGAAGGGGTGTCAGGACCCCCCACCTGGACCACGACGGGGACCTTCCTTCGCGAAGCACCTATGACAGCCTCGGCCACAGTCTTCCTCTCTTCGAGACTGAGCATGGGTCCGAGGCCGGTGCTCCCGCAAGGGAAGATACCTTCGGCCCCCATCGAGACCTGGAAACGGACGAGCTTCGCCAGCCGGTCCACATCAACGCGTCCGTTGTCATCGAAGGGGGTCAGGAGCGCCGTGAAGAGACCTTTGACCTTTGACGCCGACTTCATCAGGGCCCGGGCTTCACTCGGTCGGACTTATCCTTGCGCCCGGAAGCGCTTGCGGCGTCATTCAGGGTCGAGAGTAGCCGGACCGGGGGCCGTCGAGGAACGCCACCGGTGGTTTCTTCTCTTACCCCAAACATCAATCCCCACATTACATCCGCCGAGGGTCCAACAGGAGGCCTGGCGTCAGAGCGGCCGTCCGGGGAGCCCGGCTCGTTTCGTCCATGCCATCCTCCCGGCCCGTCAGAAGTGCGCCAGAAGCAATTCAGCGTGTTCGCAGAGACGTATGAGTCACTCCCGGTCTGAAAGCATGACAGAGTTTGCTGACTTGGTTTCCGTCCCCGGCTATTCAGACATTCCAGCTTCGGACGAGTGCCAGACTTCTGGACGAGCAGGCTAACTGGGTCGAAACTGGGACCAGCCCAGCGGAGTTTCCTCGGCCTCAGAAAGAGTGCTCTTAGGACCGTATGCCTGGCGCCACCGCTGAAGGAGATGCTGACTGCATACACGAACCCCAATCAAGGTACGACGGCACCCATAGGTAAGTCCCGAAGGGGCGCCTAACTTGTGGGACGCCTATGTGGCGGGAACCCAACGCGGTGGTTCTAAGCTGAAAACTCTATATCACCTTGTGCCAAAACGACGGCAAGTCAGTTCTTGAAGTCGGTCCCCCCGATGCCGCGGCCATTCCACTCACCCGTCTGCATGTCAGGAGTGAGGTAGAAAGTGGTACATCCATACTTCATCGAGAACTCCTTCCTGAGTATCGTCAGTGGGGCCGTCGCCCTGGCCGTCAGCTACTATGCGTTCAGATATAGGAGGGTTACCGGTTCAAACTTCCTCAGGCTCCTCAGCGTGGGGTTCATGCTTCTTGGGGTTGGCCTACTGGCGCAAGGCTCTATCTACCAGCTAGCGGCGTTCAATGTCGGGAGGTTCGCCAACAGGCAGGCGCTAGTGTACGGCGCAACGGGCGTGTACCTAGTCCTCCAGTCCGCTGCGTATCTGCTGATAGGGACAGGATACACCATACGTGTCCAAAGGGGGGAGCCCTCGAACGGGAACGGCTCAACAGCGTTCGCTGTTTTGGCCACCCCCCTACTTTTCGGCACGCTGGTCTTGGACGCCGGCGAACTCATCATATTGGTGCTCGTGTCTTTCGTAGTCTTTCAGGGGGCGATGGCGTACTCGGAGCAGAAGAACAGACTCTCGCTCTATGTGCTCCTTGCGTTCGCGCTGATCGCGCTATCGCATCTGGGAGAGCTGTTAGCCAGTCTGCTGGCGTCAGGGGACCTCTATCTCCTCGGAGGGGTTGCTCAGCTGGTTGGGTTCTGCCTCCTCCTACTTTTCGTCATCAGGAGCGGGAGACTTGGCTCAGCCTGAAAAGCAGAGAAGCACCATAAGAATCTACCTCGACATCCTGAGCGCGACAGCCGAGGAAGGCAACGCGAAGACGACCAGGTTGCTGCAGAGGGCGAACCTCCCTCACGACAGGCTCATGAAGCACCTTGCCGAGCTGCAGAAGAGGGACCTCCTCGTCGAGTTCAACAATGGTGGCAACCGGTACTATGCCATCACCCCCAAGGGGCAGGACTTCGTGAAGGAAGTAAGGCGCGCCCAGAGCTTCCTGTCAGCCTTCGGCGTGCACATCTGAGACCTGGGCAGCCGCTTCTGAACGGTGCGTTCATACGCAACGTCCTCTCGGGATATATAGGTCAGTAAGGACGTTCAAAGGGTTGGCCGGAGTCTGGCTGAGCGAGTGGAGCTAATGAACGACCCTGTCATAATCTTCGGCGGGGACGGCTACATCGGGTGGCCTCTTGCTCTCCATCTTGCTTGGCGCACGGAGAAGGACGTAGTGATAGTCGACAACCTAGTGACCCGTCGATTGGTCGAGTCGGTGGGGTCGGACTCCCTGATTCCGATTGGGAGCCCATCGACGCGCGTGCTCGCGTATGAGCGTGCGTCGGGGAAGAGCAACCTGACCTTCGTCCGGGCGGACGCGAGAGACCCGAAAGAGGTTGATTGGGTCATATCGAAGTACCAGCCCGGAAGCGTAGTCCATCTTGCCCAGCAGAGGAGCGCGCCCTTCAGCATGATAGACCAGGAGCACGCGCTCTACACGGAACTGAACAACATAGCAACGAACCTGAACATAGTCTTCTCGATGACGAGGCACGTCCCCGGGGCGCACCTGTTGAAGATGGGGACCATGGGCGAGTATGGGACGCCGAACATAGAGATAACCGAGGGCCCGGTGGAGATACGGAGGGGCGGCCGGAGGCACAGGGCGATGTTCCCAAGGGCGGGGCAGAGCTGGTACCATCTGAGCAAGGTCTTCGACACCTACAACGTGCTGATGGCCAACAAGATACACGGCCTCAGGGCCACTGACGTGATGCAAGGGGTGGTCTATGGGAGCAAGACCAATGAAGCAGTCGACGAACTGCTTTCCACGCGGTTCGACCTTGACTCAATCTGGGGGACAATCATCAACAAGTACGTCGCGCAGGCGGTGGTCTACAACAACCTCCTCATCTATGGGAGGGGGAGGCAGACGAGGGGATATCTGTCCCTATACGACAGCATAAAGTGTCTGTCTCTGCTCCTCGACAACCCGCCCCCCGAAGGAGAGTACAGGGTGGTCAACCAGATCGACGAGACGTTCGACACAGTGCAGTTGGCTGAGAAGGTGAGGGACATCG
Source organism: Nitrososphaerota archaeon (assembly GCA_027339745.1). Classification (GTDB taxonomy): domain Archaea; phylum Thermoproteota; class Nitrososphaeria; order Nitrososphaerales; family Gagatemarchaeaceae; genus UBA183. The sequence continues at coordinate 242,716 of DAHWNW010000001.1, forward strand.
CTGAAGAATTCGGGTATAGAGTGGGTTTTGAGAAGGTGAGGAACCCCAGAGTGGAGAGCGAGAGTCACTTCTACAAAGTGCAGCACAAAGTCCTCCCCTCCCTCGGGTTCCACAGGACTAAGCAGATAGATGACGTCATCAGAGAGACATTCCAGGTCGTCATCAAGTACAAGCCGAGGGCATTGAAGATGAAGGCCCTGCTGGCGCCCTCCGTGACGTGGGAGGGGCGAAAGAAGATCACCTCGGACTCGTTCCAGCTGCCGAGGGACCTCACCGGCTGGCCAGTGTCACAGGAGCTGATGGAACTGGCTAAAGACCAGGCCGCAAAGGTTCCTTCGTAGGCTCTTGGACGGGACACGAGCAACGGCAGCGAGCGTACAGCCTGGAGCCCCGGGCATCGGAATGGAGTGTCTCCTCGTGGCTCCCACCGACCCCCTCACAGGGGGGCCTAGGACAGGGGCGCTCAGGAGGCTCCTCAACCCGCCCCCTGGGGTCAGGTACAAGCTCGTGACCGACAGACTGAGGTACCCGAAGCAGGCAGCCAACTATGAATTCAACCCGGTGAACGCCGCGATTGGGGCGGCGCGCTTCGCCTTAGAGCACCTCATCCCCATAGACCAGAAGGGAGCCGCAATGGTCCACTCTTTCTTCTGGGACGTCAGGAAGTTCGACCGCCGTTGGGTGCATGAAAGCGACCAGTCGTTCGGCCAGTTCATGCGCGGGTACAACAACATAAGAGGGAAGGTTAACCGCCTTGCCAACCAGGGCTTCTCTTCTTACCTCAATTCCAGATGGTGCGCTGGTGTGGTGACCTGGTCCGAATGGGCGAAAAGGGGTTTTGCCGAGGACGGGGTCGACGCTTCGAAGGTCTTCGTCGTCCCTCCGCCATTCGAGACGAACGACGAACGAGTGAGACATCAGGGGTGCAACATCCTCTACCTCGGTAGGGAATTCAAAAGGAAGGGGGGGGATGCCACCCTCCGCGCCTTCAGGTCGCTCAAGGGCGCGGCCGAGTGCAGGCTGACCTTTGTGGGCCCGTTAGGGACTGCCGAGGCAAGGAGGACGGTCAGATCTGACCCACGGATCCGTCAGTCTGATAGCCTCTCGGGGGCGAGCCTTCAGCGCGAGGTGTGGCCTGCCGTGGACATCTTCATACTCCCGACCAATGCCGACGCCTTCGCCCTGGCCGTCGTAGACGCCATGAGAAGGGGGATACCTGTCGTCACGACGAGGCTCCCCCCCATCGCCGAGGTGGTCCAGGACGGAGTCTCAGGGCTCCTGTCCGACAAGGGAGACGAAGACCGCCTGGGCAGCAACCTGCAGAAGCTTGTCGACGACCCAGCGTTGAGGCAGAGGATGGGTGAGAGCGCCAAGAAGAGGGTCGAGTCGATGTTTGCCCCTCGGAAGGTGGGCCTTGCTCTAAGGGAGGTATACTGCCACGGGGAGTGAACGCGAGGCAGGTTGACCGACCCATCGCGTCCGAGTTACATGCGTCCTGGGTTCGCCATCGCCCTCGTCCTGCGGCTTCTGACGTCGTCGCTGGCGATAGTCATCCCGCTGTACGCCATATCGCTAGGGTCGAGCGCTTCAGACGCGGGAGAATTCGTGGTCCTGATGTGGCTTGGGAACGGGGCCGGGGTCGCAGCCGCAACTCTCGTCGTCAGGGACCAGTCTGCCTCCACGGTGGCCGGATTCGGCCTCCTTGGCGCGTCCATGATCTTCCTTGGTCTGGTTGCACCGAGCGCCTCTCTCTTTCTCGGGGTGCTGACGTCAGGGATCGGCATGGGTCTCCCCCAGCCCTTCCTCTCCGCAGTGATGCACCTAGACTCTGCGCCTGACCGGCCTTTCTCCGGCCTCGGGGTGTACTCCACGGCGCTGGGAGCAGGGCTAGTCCTTGGCCCTCTCGTAGCCTATGGCATCGAAAGGCTCTACGGATTCCCTGGCGTCTTCGGGTCCCTCGCCCTCGTCTCCACCCTAGGCGTCACCGGGGCGTGGGTGGGGAGAAGAGCGCTGACGGGACGCCCCAAGCCGCCTGTTCCCTCGCCGTCAGCCTGGTCCCGAGCCCTGAGAAGACCCGGATTCAGGCGCGCTTTCGCCGTGAACCTACTTTACTCGCTACTCCTTCCCATCTTCCTCTCATATGGCGGAGTCTACGCTGAAGAAAGATTCGGTTTCACCCCCGGTGCCGCCTTCCTGCTTTTCACTCTGGTCTTCCTGCTGTCGGTCGCGGCCAGGTTCGCCTCCGTTAGGACCGCATGGAGCCCCGGAACGGTGCTTCTGGCCTCGGTGTTCCTCCTTGCAACCTCGGCGCTGTGCGTAGGGCTCGCCCCCTCATGGCCCCTGTTCGTAGTTGGTATGCTTCTCTTCAGCATCCCTCACGCGATGGTCTTCCCCGTGGCTAACTTCCTCGCGTTCAGGTCGGTCGGGCCTGAGGAAGTGGTGAACGCGAGTTACGCGTTCCAGGCATCGTCTGGAGCAGCTGAGATACTGTCCCCCGCACTCGCGGTGATCCTGATACCGCTCGCGGGCCTAGGAGGGGTCTTCTTGGTAGGCGCAGTCGTGGCCGGGGCGGCTATCGTGGCTGCCGCCTTGAGGCCGGATGACCACTAGGGCTACTGGGAGGTCTCGGGGTGGGCCCAGAGTAATCCAACGATCGGTGTCGGGCCCATTATCGAGCCCTGAACACCAGGGGGAAACGTCAGAGCCAGGCAAAGCGTCCGCGCCCTTGCATTCCTGCCGTTGCCTGCTTTTCGTCAAGTCCCTTGCCGCGAGACGCCAGCCTAACTGGCAGGATGTTAGGCGCGCCGGAATTGGGCCACAAGGGTACCTCAAGGTGGCGCGGGGGAGACGCGACTCATTCCGCCGTCGCGTCGCTGTATCGTTAAATCATCGCAAGGGCGGGCTACTTCCTACAGATTGAGCAAGCAAGATTCAAGGCAGGGCCCTGAGGTGAGAGGGAACACGCTCAGGGTTTACCTGTACATCCTCCAGCACGGGCCTTGCGAGCTGAAGGACATCCAGAGGGAGCTGGGGTTTTCCACCGCCTCCCTTGCGTCTTACCATCTCCGGCGGTTGATCGATGTGGGGTACGCCGCGCAGGATAGCTACGGGAGGTACCTGGCATCGAAGGACGCATCGGGTGAGATACTGGAAGGGTACGTGAAGGTGGGGACCGTGGTAGTCCCTCAGCTTCTCTTTGCGTCCGTCTTGTTCACCCTACTAATAGGGTACTTCTCGGTCATGGCCTACAGGTCGGCGTCCTATATGCCATTGCTCGCCGCGTCCTCCGTCGCGCTGGTGGCTATGCTCTGGTATGAGACGGCCAGGGTGTGGCGCAGACTCGCCTCCTGGAAGTGAGACATCACGTCAGGTCATGAGACGGAGCTTTCAAACCCTTTGAAAGGCAGCTGAGACCCCCCTGATAGGAATTCAAAGGCCTAGCAATATCCAGGGAAGGCACCAGGGGTACCGCGATGTCCGTAGGAAAACAAGCACTAAAGTACACTGCGGCCGCCGTCGCGGTCGCCGCCATCATCATAGTCGGATCCACGACCTATCTCGGCGTGGGCCTCGGAACTACAGCCACGTCAAGCACGACGGGCGCCCAAGGCGCCACAGCCGCCCAGCTTGCGATCCAGCTCACAGACCCTCCGATCGTCCCCCGAGGGACGACCTCGCTTAACCTGACTTACACATCAATAGCCCTGCTGGCGGGAGAACCGGCGTCGAACGGTCAGCAGACTACCACGACGGTATCATTGACCCCGAAGGGAGGGTCAGCTACCGTAGACCTGCTGAGCCTTCAGAATATTTCACAGACCATAGCCTTGACGCCTCTCCCCAACGGCTCCACCATCTACTCGTTCACGCTCAGCGTGACCAGCATCAATATCGACGTTAACGGGACGATCTCCCCCGTCACATTGGCTACGGGCGGGAGTTCGCTGACGGTCACCTTGGCCAGGCCGGCGCCGCTCGATGGGAACAGCATAGCATTGCTCCAGTTGAATCCTGTGATAGTGAGCACACCCACCGGCTACCAGATGATCCCATCCGCGGTCGGTATCGTCAGGGGGGCTTCGCCTGCCAACGATAACGAAGACCAGATTGGGTACAGACAGCACCTCAACTCGCAAGAACAGGACCAGCTCCAGCGCGCCGAGGGCAACCTGAGCGCGACGCTCACCGCCCTGTCGGTATCGGGAAATACTACCACCATCTCAATCCAGGTCAACAACACCGGGAGCATCCCCGTGGTGCTCAATGCGATAGGTGTCCATGGTAACCTCACAGCGGCCGGGCTCACCTGCACACAGAACAACGGCAACTCCAACTCACAGTCGTCTGATGGAAGTGGTTCAGGATCGACTACATCCACGGCACAGGGTTCGAACTCGAACGACAACGCGAAATCAGGCAGGCACGGCCAGGACAGCCACCAGCGTGACGGCTGCGAGGCAGAGAGCATGAATGAAATCGTGTTCGTCCCCGTCAACTCCACAGTTTCAGGGACCGGGTGCGTCGCGCTGAAGATGCAGCTGGTGACCGGAGACTCTGGCGAGAACGGGCCTCACGGCTTGACCCTGTCGTCAGGGCAATGCGTAACTCTGACGTTCACGGGGGAAATCTCGACCGGCAGGATCGGGTCCGGCAACTCGGGGTTCGTCCTGGTCCCGTCCACCGTTTCAGGCCAGGTATACATCATCCACGTCATCGCATCCCAGGGGGCCAACGCCCAACTGTCGTGCGTGCTCCCTGCAACGCCAACCAGCTGCAGTGTACTTCACAACAACGACGACTAAGTGGCTCGTGGTCCGTCCACGGGCCGCTTCTCCCTTTTTCGGTGTCTTCAGAGCGAGCACGCACCCGCCCTGTGGAGTCTGGAGCTTGAGCCGCGCATCTGGGAGGTTCCGGGACGCTAGAAGTATCAGGACTCCGCCCGGCATTCGGAGAGCGTGAACCAAAGTGGCATTGGAAGCGCGTCTGTGAATCTCGTCAACAGCGCAGTGCGCCCTGGATTGGCACAGATGGCCAGTACCCTTCTTCAGGCGTCGGCCTAGTCTGATAGCTCAGCGTCATCCAGTGGCGACGCCTTCCTGTAGAAGACATCTCCGCTAGGGTCAGGGTAGCGGACTAGCAGGCGCTGCGCCGAGAGGCGGTCGCATGCAGCTTGGACCACGTCAGGGTCCAGCTCAATGTGGTACTCGTCTTCCACGGTTTCCTCAATCTGCAACACGCCCTTCTCCTGCATGTCGGCCAGCGCGCGGATGACCTTCCATTCGAGCGAGTCGGCGGGCGGCAGGGTCGGGGGAGCGGCGAGTGTCTGGGAGCCGCTCCGAATCCTCTCGATCGCGGAAGCCCAGTCGTCCAAGTTCATTCTTCTCCTGCCGGTGAGCGTCTCGGTGAACACCAGATTGTGTACGCCTCTCTCGTCCTTCCAGGAGACATCTAGGCTGGGCCTCCCAAGCTCTCCTTTACGGCCCCTCACAGTAGCTGCCTGAAGAGGGATGAAGACGTTCGGGGCCTTGTTTGGGATGCCGGCCAGGTCCTCGACTTCTGAGTAGAGAAGCAAGTGCTCCGCGAAGTAGCCGACGGGCAACTCCTCGCCCCTATCATCGGTACACACGAAGATCAGGCGTTTGCTGGTGAGGACGAGGGTCCCCTCCTTGACACCTACCCCAAATTCGGCCTTCAGTTCCTTTGAAATTCCTCCGGTCCTCATCTCCGTCCCTTGTTCCTGGGCAAGGATCACCTCGGGTTGCTCTTCGCTCATACGACTTCGAGCATGTCGGGCTGGGATGATAAGGATTCTGAGCATCGTGCTGCAGTCACGCGCGCTCCCCGGGAGCGCTCGACCTCCTTGATGCCTGCGCCATAAAGCATGGACTTACGATCAGACGGTGGGAACATTGAAGCGGGAGCCTTTGGGCATCAGTCTGCATCATTTCGTGTCGCTGACACGGCGGGGGTTCCGACGACTCGCAAAGGAAACCGCGGACAGGAAGGCGCCCTGATGCGAACGTTGCTATCGGGACCCGGTGAAGCGGCAATCCCCTGACAGGTGATGCAAAGCCAGACCCAGGTTCGCTGTCGCCTTCAATAACGCACTATCCCGCATAGACATTCGGCGCACGTAGTCATCTTCCCACAGACGCCGCACTTCTCGAAGGAGTGGTAGTGCTCGTCGAAATCCCTGTTGAGCGGGCACTCCAGGTCTCCTTTACAGACAAACATCCGACCGCCCCGGGGATGCACTCCCTCATTAACCTACGAACTGGTCGCGTGGGATATCAAGCTTCGAGCCACGGGCGCGTATAAGCGAACCAGTCGCCTTTATCTGACTCGCCGCCTGCGGCCACGGAGGGAGTTGTGACTGGCCAAGAGGACGTGCTGGGGACTGTGTGTTTTCTCGGTCACAGCCACCTAGACGCGGCCTGGCTTTGGTCATACGATGAGACGAAGAGGGTCCTCGGCAAGGGGTGCGAGAATGTCTTGGGATTGATGGCGCGGCACAACTTCACCTTCTGTCAGAGCAGCGCGCAGTACTACAAATGGCTGGAAGAGGAACACCCTGGAACCTTCGAAAAGGTGAGGAAGAAGGTGCAGGAAGGAGCCTGGGAGATTGTCGGTGGGGCATGGGTGGAGTCAGATGCGAACTTGCCTTCTGGTGAAGCCCTGGTTCGGCAGTACCTTCTCGGGAAGCGATACTTCGCCCGCAAGTTCGGGGTCGACGTGAAGGTAGCCTGGTACCCCGACTCCTTCGGATTCGCCTGGACGCTCCCGCAGATACTGCGGAAGGCGGGGATGGAGTTCTTCCTGACGCAGAAGCTTAACTGGAACGACACCATAGCCTTTCCGCACTACTTCTTCAAATGGAGATCCCCCGATGGCTCCATGATATTAGCCCACGAGATGGTGGGGGCCTACGACGAGAAGGTAGAAGAAGGCAGGGTGCTCGACCAGCTGAAGCGGCTGAAGGCACGCCACCAAATGGACGACCTGCTCGTCCTCTTCGGGGAGGGAGACCACGGAGGCGGGGTCGATGAGGACATGATTGGAAGGGCGCAGAGGTTCGTCCGGGGGGAGGGGACAGTCAAGGGCAGGTTCGCGAAATCGGAGGATTATCTGAGACGAGCGACTGAGAGGGTCGCGACCTCCGGGCTCCCCGAGTTCAATGACGAACTCTACTTCCAGTTCCATCGAGGGACTTACACGACCCAGGCGAGGACGAAGAGGAACAACAGGAAGGCTGAATGCCTGCTGGAGACGGCCGAGAAGTTCGCCACGGTGGCGTATCTAGAGGGTCATCCCTACCCTGCCGACGAGCTCAATGAAGCGTGGGAGAGGCTGCTCCTGAACCAGTTCCACGACGTCCTGCCTGGCTCTTCCGTTCCGGAGGTCTATATCGACTCCCAGAATGACTTCGACCGGATATTCGAAGCGGGCGGACGCATACTCTCTGAGTCTCTCGGGTGGATAGCCGGACAAGCCAACACCCTGGGGGAAGGAAGGCCGATCCTCGTCTTCAACCAGCTGTCGTGGCGAAGGAGCGGATTGGTGGAGCTGCCAGTCGATGTGCTAGGAGATGGGGGAGCGGTTGTTGACGGCCAGGGGAAGGTGGTCCCGACACAGAGAGTCGGCGGTGGGAGGTTCATCTTCAAGGCTGAGGATGTCCCCCCCGTAGGTTACAAGGAGTACAGGGTAGCTCCCGCGGGGGATATGAGGGTGGGTGCGCCATCCCTCTCGGCGACGGAAGGCGAGACAGAGGTCAGGCTTGAGAACGAGAGTCTGTCTGTCACCATAGACAAGAAGACAGGCTTGGTGAAGAGCCTCCTTGACAAGGCCGCCCGTAAGCAGGTCCTGAAGCGCCCCGGCGGAGTGATCCAGATCTTTGAGGACTCCCCGGTGAAAGGGAGGACCTGCGTCAACTCTCGTACGGACGCGGCGATCTTCGACGCCTGGGAGGTCTTCATCTATCAACAGGGCGGCGGGGTGAAGCGCGTCGACCTGGACGCCCCGGCGGAAGTGAAGCTGGCCGAGGGCGGACCCGTGAGGGCAAGCGTCAGGTCAGTGTACAAGTATCATCAGAAGGGGAGAGAAGACTCGCTGTTCACTCAGGAAGTCGCGCTTTCGGCGGGCTCCCCTCTGGTCGAGTTCAAGCTCGAAGTCGACTGGCACGCGGAGCACAGGCTAGCCAAGGTGGCGTTCCCGCTGGATGTCCACGGCGACTTCACAACGTATGAGGCCCCCTACGGGCACATAGCTCGGAGAAACCCTGTATCGCCAGAAGCGACGCTGGAGGAGAGGGCGAAGTACGAAGTGCCTGGCCAGAAGTGGATAGACCACAGCTCGGAAGACGGGACCTACGGGGTGAGCCTTCTAAACGACTGCAAGTATGGGTTCGACGTGGCGAACGACGTGATGCGGATGACCATCCTCAGGAGCGCCGAGTACCCATTCAGGCTGCGCGCCGGGTTCGGCCTCCCTGTGGAGGAAACAGAAGACCGGGTGACCGATCAGGGAATCCATGAAGCGGCCTATGCGTTGTATCCTCACGCTTCAGGCTTCGGGGAGGCGCTGACCGCGAGGAAGGGGTACGAGTTCAACTATCCCCTGATCCCCTTGTTGACAGAGAGCCATGGAGGTCGGTTGTCCAAGGAGGCGGCGTTCGTTTCAGCCGGCCCGGACAACGTCATCCTGACCGTCCTCAAGAAGGCGGAGGACTCTGAAGGCGTCGTCCTCCGGTTCTATGAGACCTCCGGCATGAAAGCTGAAGGGGAAATCAGGTTCGCCTGGCCGATCGATGGCGCGGAGTCGACCGACCTGTTGGAAAGGAGAGAAGGCGAGATTCCTGTGGATGGCATGGGGTTCGCGCTAGGGGTTTCGAGGGGAGAAATCGCGACGGTCAGGGTAACGCCCAGAGCAATCAGCGACGCGCGACCCGAAATCACAAGGTCCGGACCCTAGTTCACCCCTGTGAGGGCGGCTATGCTTAACTCCCACGACTTACAGATGCTGCTATAGCGAGGCCATTGAATCGAACAACGTGTCCCCGGGGTGGGGCGCCCCCAAAGTGGCTCCGGGCGGTCGACGTAGGCCTCGGCCTCGCCTCGGTTACGATCTCCATAATTATATTGGCCAATCTCAACTACCAGTTCGCACAGCTGGTGCTGCTGCTCAGCGTGTCCCTGATTCTCAATGCGGCGAGGATGACAGCGACTGGCGGCGTGTGGAGGACGTTGGATCGCCTTCAATCGCTCGGACTGGTCGGCGGAGGCCTGCTAGCCGGAGTAGTGGCCGTAGCGGTGCTTCTCCTGCCTGGTCTCAGCCTCGAGACTCTTGTCTATCTCTTCGCCATTGTACTGACCATCCAAGGCCTGGGTAGGATCTCCAGGTACTTCGTAAGAGGCCCACCGTTCTGGCTCAGGACGTCGACGCTAGCAGTCGGCGTCGCCACTGTGTCCATGGCAGTGATTGCGGTCTTCATCCCAGGCATCGCCGCCCTCGCACTCGTGCCGATGATCGCGACAATCCTTCTCGTAAACGGTGTCGAGATGGTGGTCTGGGGGCTGAGCCCAACTGACCCGAGACAGGTGACGTTGCTCAAGCTCATCCTCTTCTCCGCGTTCTACGGGCTGATACTGATTAACTGGCTTGACCTGTACGGCACCACAGCCCCCGCGTATCACGTCTGGTTGATCATGACATACATGGCGCCCTTCGGTGTCCTAATCGTCTTTCAGGGACTGAAGGACTGGCAGGTGGCAGTGAGTCTTGGCCTCCTTGTCTCACTCATGAACGACCTTGGATACTATTTCATCGGAGACCTCCTCTTCGGATTTCATCGCGCTCTCCTCCCCTGGCTGGAAGGGCAGCTGGGGTTCCTAGGGGCCAAGGTTTTGTTCGATTTCCAAGGGGGAGTGTTCCAACTGCCGGTGACGTCCATTCTCATGGGCTTGACGGTCTACGTCCGCATCGCGGTGGTCACCATAGTGCTCTACGACTGGTGGAAGCACCCCGCGAAGTACTGATTCGTTGGAGCCTTGGGTTTCGTCCCCCTCGTGAACCCTGAAAGTCTGACGCGTTTGGCCACGTCCCCCTCCCCAGCGCGCGTTCCACGGACGCGTGAGGGGCCTGCCTCCAAAGACGGGGGGAGGGTCATCCTAGCTTTCTACTATAGCCGGCACGGGGCGCACGCGGGCGGAGGCCTCGGCTGGAACATGCTCACCTCCATCGCCTCAAGTTTTCCTGCAACCATGATTACATGGTTCGTGACGGCGAAAGGGCCGCCCAGTGTGCGGTCCGAGGCTTTGCGGCGACTGGCTTTCTTCGGTGTCAGTCGTAGGATGTGGGTCCAGGTCTTACCTGTCAAATTGTGTGTGAATAGCACGGCGTGGAGGCGTGAGATTGCGCACGCCAACGGATGGCATTGGCATGACGATCGCGAAGACTCGAGATGTTAGATGCGGGCTATTGTTCCAGGGAGTCGGGGTTCTAAGTGACGCTTGGGTACTGCGGAGGGCTGTCGAAGAATCCGATCCCATACAAGACGATGACGAGGCCCCCGAATCCCAAGAATGTTCCCAGCGCCACGTCTGGCGGAGGAGGCAAGCCGCTAGTCCCCGTCTCCATTGCCATTGAAGCGAACATCGCCGCCGAGAGCGACACAAAACCTGCTCCAAGGAAAGTGAACCCTGCCCTTCCCAATCTCATCCTCCCGGTGATTTCAGGCCCCAGCAGGCCCAGGCCGACCATCGCTACCGGGAGCGCAATCAGGAACAGCGACCCAAACGTGGTGAGCTTGCCACCATCAGGCAATGCAAAGAAGCCCACAGGCAGAACGTTGTATGCCCCGAAGGAAAGCCAGGAGGCGAGAGAGTAGGTAGAGCCCCAATGGAACAGGGCATAGCTCAGGGACATCAGTCCCGAAGACGGGCTTGGACAATTGAATGCGTAGCCCCAAGAGGGGATGAATGTGGCGCACTGGAACAGGGTGGGGGTGTATACCGCCGGGACGAAGTAGAATGCCAAGATTCCCAACGCAGACAGAGCAGCCCAGATTCGGATTCTCCTCGCCCATAGTCCAAAGCGCGGTTCGTCGAGCGGGTGCATGCTCTGGTCTGCTGGCAACCATCCTCGTGTCTTGGTTTCTACAGTTCTCGGCCGCTCGTCTGGCTTCAATCTTTCAACTCCGGCACGAGATCCGAGAATACGAATTGTGCCAACTTTCCAGGATGGAGGGATTTCAAGCCGTCTGTGTTGATGTGTCTCTCCTTGGCTAGCTCGAGCAGATACCTTCTGGTCTGCCCCAGGAACTCCTTGTCCGTAACTGCCTCAGGGTTATCATACCAGTACCAGACTTTGATTCCATACCTTACACTGTATGTTACAACCGCCTTGCGGTTGATTCCGGGATGATATCCCAGAAGGATTCCCTTCTTCGGGTCGAGCCTGCTCGTCTGGAGGTGATTAGCCTGGGCAGCGTCACGTAGGGAAGCTGAGAGCTTTGCCTCTGCGGCCAGCTTGGTCTGGTTGACGAACTGACGCGTCGAACCCAACTTCGAGGCGACCATCGCTGCTGATAGTCCTTCTCCCAGCAGCGACCAGACTATCTTCTGCTTCTCGCTCAAAGGTGAGGCCAACCCCCAACCAGCTCTCATTTTTCCTGTAAATAATGATAGGTTTACACAGATTTAAGCATGGTGGACGTATGTTCCACTTCTTACTCATGCGGAAGGTAACTAGCCAAGACCAAGAGGATGGGCGCGTAAATAACATTCACCGCACTAGTCGGCTATGGGGCCCAAGTGGAAACACATCGCAAACCAGCGTATCAGCAAAAGGACTCGAACCCAAGGGGGTTCAGACCCACCTGAGAATCCGAGTTCCTCGCGCCAATCTTTCGTCAAACAAGAGCAACCGAGCCGGCATGAACAGGGAATCGAACCCGAATGGGTTCAAGTCCGCGGGCCCGACGGGAATCGAACGGCGGGGCATTCGGTTCCTGGATTCGCCACTGGACTAGGATACTAGAGTGCCTTCACGATATCAGGATGACCAGCTACAATGCCATGAGGGGGCATCGCCTCTTGTTAGAGGGTTTCTACAGAGCCAAGTGACGTTGCCAACTCGCCGTCAAGATCATGGCTTTGGCAACGTAATTGGCAACATCAGAGACGAGTTTGGCAACATGATTGGCAAAATGGCAAGATACGTTGCCAAGCTCGCCAGATCTTGCAAAAGTGGCTACTCTAGGACGATGTGAACATCTTGGGCCCGTTGCAAGATTTGCAAAATGCACGCCGGCGCCCCGACAATACCCAAGGGTTGAGCATAACAACTCGTCAACACAATACCCAAGCTTTGGGTATTAGTTGCAAGATTCATGTTCAACACTTGAGCATTGTTTTGCTAGGTCTAGTGCTCAACCCTTGAGCACGATTTTTGCAAGATTCGCAGACATTGTGTACTTGCTAACTGGAGTTCGCCCATAGGGGGCTTGCTCACGCTCGACCTGAGCTCACACTTCAGCCGCATTCATAGAGAGACAGAAGAAATACGCTATCAAAGGGCTGATTAGCATTTAACACGAATCGCAAGGGTTGCCAAAGCACCTGCAAGATTGGCAAGCCTGGACCCCAAATTGGCAATCCTGACACTCGATTTTGGCAACCCCATGCATCAGAAATGGCAACCCTAACCTCAGGCTTGCCAAATCCGGTCAAGAAGGCCATCGTCTGAGGAGCTGGAAAGTCTGGGGATAGGGAGCCTTTCTAATGAGCAACGTTCTCCTCGCTGCACAGACAACGCGTCGATTTAGTACCAACAGGTAGTACCGAGTCCGGGGAGTTAGTACCAACAGCTGGTAAGTCTGCCTGTGAGTTATGCCCAAAGGTTGGGTTTGCTTTTCTTCATGCTCGACCCCTGTCAACCAGGGTTCAAGCGTAGCCCTGAAGTGAGCAACTAGACCTTCAGTTCTGACAAGACGCTTGAGACCTCAGCCTTCTCGGTCCCGAGGTTCCTCGCGACCGCTGAGTAATCCTCTTCCGTGAAGGAGGAGACGACGGAGGGAACCTTTTCCTCAGCCACCATTGCGAACAGCTTACTCCTCAGGTCGCCGAGCTCGGCACCAGAATACCAAAGGAGACCGTAGATGTCTGCCATGTCCTTGATCCGCTTGTGCTCCTTGTCCCTGTTCGAGACTGAGTTCAGCTTGGTCGCAAGCAGCACCGCGGGCCTGGGCGGCATCAGCTTCGCCCCGAACTCCTCGCGAATTACGAACCTCTTCCCTGTGAATACCTGTGAGAGCGGAGGCTCGTCGACCGGCACGAAGCCGAAGACCTGCTTGGCCCGCGGATGGACGACGTCCACTATCGGGTCGACGTACATGTCGAAGATGAACGACTGGTTGACCTTCCTCGCCTGCTCCTTCGAGAGCTCCGCCCTCGTCTCCTTGTGAAAGCGCTTCACGAACCGGAAGCTGAGAGGTTTGAATCCGACCTGTTCGATTCTCGCGATGGTCCTTGCGAAGACAGAGTCCCTGAGCTCCGCACCTGTCCAGCTCGGGTCCATGCGAAAGCCCAGGTCGATGTCCTTGGATCCCATGAAGTTTCGCCCCTCCGAAGCCCTGAAGTTCTCGTTAACAGTGAGGTAGACGGCCCATCCTCCCAGAAGTCAGACCTGACCTCCCAGCTCGGAAAGGACTTTGGAGAGCTGCGACTGGGATACCTGCACTTCAAAGTCCTGGTAGAGGGACAATCTTCTTCGCCTCCTTATCCATCAGCATCTCCGCCGCTTCGACGCAGACTCCGCCTTCGGTGAGGAGGTCAACTATTAGTTGAGGTATCGAGACGATATTAAGACCACCTACCTCTGAAGCCCCGTAGAGGACCTGGGAATCCCCGACCAGCACCCGCGTATTCCCCTTTCCCACGAGCCCGCCCTTCGTCAGAAGGCCGTGCCAACTTGGGAGGTCGGTTGGCTCGATATAGAAATCGATTCTGGACGGGAAGAGATAGTTCTGCACGAGGTTCTCGGCTTGGTATGTCGTCAGGGCGTACCTGAGGTCGGCCTTGCTGAGCACCTCGAGCGGCTTTCTCAGCATATATTCACGCTTTCCAGGCTCGACCCGCCACTTCTGCCAGCGCGCAATAAGTCCCTGAAAGTCCCTCACCCGGGTCCCTTCGAGCAGGCCCTCGCTCTCAAACCTTCCCAGGAGTTCGTGGACCCACGGGTACGCTCCTTCGCACTCCTTCGCTATCCTGTACTTCGACAGACCGCCCGACGGGTTGTTCAGAAGGATACGCAGAACCCTCTCTCTGATCAGCCCCCTTCTCTTGGTCATCCGACCCCCTTGTATATCGGTAACATTCATTCGCAGGCCCGATTACCTATATGTAGGTAAGTGGCGATATATTTAAACACTAACGATATATGCCCAACTTCTCGCGAGACCGCGTGCGACCTGTCCGTTAAATCATGATGCGGACTGGACCGTCATGCAGTCAACTACCATCGACCGCAAAGTCAACCTCTTGGGGCTGAAGAGGTTCGCCCTCGAGAAGCTCCCAGCGGGCCTTCTACGCGACGACATCCTCTCCCAGTCCGACGCGATAACTCCGAGGATTTTCTCGCGAATTGCAGATTGTGGCTCCGCATAGCCAAGACGAGCTAATCCCAACGCCGCAAGGATTACGCGGGATAGGGAGCCGATCCGGAACCCGCACTCATAGACTCATGGCGAACGCCGTGGCGTTGACCATGAAGCAGTACGCATGCGGAGATTCCGTGTCATGTTGATCCTCTCTTCCGGCTTCGTCCCGTTGAACCTCGCCCACGACTTGATCGCCTTGACGTACGAGTGGATTGTAACTCCTGAGACTCCCTTCTCCAAGTCGGAAACCACGGTAGAGACGAAGGTCATCAGCTCTGTCTTGTTCATCGCCCCTATCTCTTTGGGTGTCACGGGGCACAACTCGTCGCATATTCTTCCCATCCTGAGGAAGTAGTGCAAGCCGGTATTGTGCGAAGCCCTCAGGACATTGGCGTACCACGCCCTGAAAGTGGCGTCCGACTCGAGGAGGTGCGAGTACTTGGACACTCCCCGCTCCTTCCTCCTCCCCTCCTCGCCGGCCATACCGTCGTTGACCTGCTCCGCATTTAACGTTGGGTATCGAACCGGATTGGGAGCGGGCCCGACGGGAATCGAACCCGTTTAGGGGCGTCGGCTGACCCTCGGGTTAAAAGCCCGATGCTCTACCTGAGTTCTCTCCGTCTATGGATCTAAGCTACGGGCCCGCATCACCCTGCGGAAGGCGACCCGTATTTTACTGTGAACCATCTACGGGAGGAGGCTCCTGACCGTTCTCATGGTCTTCCTCTCGGCCGCCTCGTCCTTGTAAGGCGTCTCCATTATTATTGGCCTCTCGGCGACCCCCGGAAAATGCAAGAATTCCCTGATTCCGCTGCGCCCTATCTTGCCCTCCCCAATGTTTTCATGCCTGTCTAGCTTGCTCCCGAGCTCTCCCTTAGAGTCGTTGAGATGGACTGCCTTGAGCCTGTCGAACCCAACCACCTCGTCGAACAGCCCCACGGAAGTCGCCACCGCTTCCTTCGAAGTAAGGTCGAAGCCTGAAGCGTACATGTGACATGTGTCCAGGCAGACTCCGACCCTTTCCTGCTTGACCCTGGCGAGTATCATCTCCAACTCCTCGAATCTCGCCCCTACGCTGTTTTTCTGCCCTGCCATATTCTCCAGCAGTATCGTCGTACCTCCAGCGCTTCCAGCTAACGCCTCGTTACAGGCTTCCGCCACGTTGGCAACCCCTACCGCTGTCCCCTTGCCCAGGTGGCTCCCGAGGTGAATCACCAAGTAGTCTACCCCAAGCGAGTCGCACCGCTTGACCTCCTCGACGAGGGAGTAGCGACTGATCTTCATCGTCGACTTCTCCGGGGAGGCAAGGTTAGGAAGATACGGCATGTGATCCAGGATCTTCCTGAACCCTGACTTCTTCCTTTTCTCCCTGAAAACGGTGACCGCCTCGTCAGGTATAGGCTTGAACTTCCACTGGTTCGGGTTCCTCGTGAAAATCTGGAACGTGGTAGCCCCGATCGCCTCGGCGCGGTCGAACGCAAGATCCATTGACCCAGCTATGGAAACGTGAAGCCCTATCATGGGATCTGGGGACAATATGGCTCAAAAGAGGTGGAGTGTGGGTTTATGAACCCACGCTCTCGCTTTGTTTCTCCTGCCTACCGCTTCTTGGGTTTGGTGAGGGCCTTCTTGACACCGGGGGGACCACGTACAGGGGCCGTCCGACGCCTGTATGTCCTTGTCGGCTTCTTCGCGAGCGTTGGAGCTGCGAAAGTCGGTGATGGAGCCGAGTAAGTGACTGGGGCTGGGGCGGGCTGGACCGTCTCGTAGCGCGCTGACGATGGAGCGGGTGAAGGGGATGGGGCAGGCTCTGCTGCGACCCGCGTCTCCGCAGCCGGGACTTCGTTGGCCTGCTCCGTCGCGGTAGCGATAGCGCTTGTGGTTGTCGCTGGTGACGGCGCCGCCCTACTCTTCCGGTGTCCAAGGTAGCCCTTCGTCCCCGCGTAGACGACGGCGACCGCGCCCACGCAGGTACCAATCAAGATGGTGGCTATTTCTGGGACCATGTTCGTGATACGCTCTATCATGGCTCTTCACCGCCTGGGTCAAACAGTGTCAACAAGTCCGTAATGATGTTTCAACCAGATTTGCGCCCGCGGCTGGCGTCTAGAGTATACCCAAGAGCGCGTCCAGGGAGAACGCGCCGGCCCCAATCAAGAGGATTGCGATGGAGAGCAACAGGTAGGTAAAGTCGAGCTCGAACCCAGGCTTGTTCCCTCCCCCCATGAACCCCGCCTTCATCTTGGTGTATTTCATTACGATGATGGCGATGAACTGGATGGCGAAGAAGGCGGCGATCAGTGGGACCAAGAGGCCCACGATGAGGAAAATCCCTCCGAAGAACTCGAGCAGAGTCACGAGCCTCGCAGCAGACGCTGGGACCCCCATGGTGGCGATCCATTGTCCAGACTGCTTCCCCCAGCCCCCCTTGACCTTAGGCATCCCGTGGGCGACCAATGCGGCGCCCACCGCTACCCTGAGCACAAGCGACGTGTAATCTGGATTGATCAGAGCTGCCAAGGTTACCTGATAGCGGGAAAATACTGGTTAAAAAATCTGACTGTAGTACCCCGGTCTTCTGGCCAGGTCGAAGGACTCAGACCAGACACAAACGCCTAAAGGCGCAACTGACGGGAGGCAGGCATGAGTAACCTAACCATTGACGGGTCGAAGACAGCCCTGGTTGTCATCGACCTCCAGAAGGGGATTGCATCTATGGATACGCAGCCATACCCCGCAAAGACTG
Source organism: Nitrososphaerota archaeon (assembly GCA_027339745.1). GTDB lineage: Archaea > Thermoproteota > Nitrososphaeria > Nitrososphaerales > Gagatemarchaeaceae > UBA183. The sequence goes on from DAHWNW010000001.1 coordinate 260,115, forward strand.
TAGTCGCCAACGCGGTCCTGCTCGCCGAAGCATTCAGAAAGCGAGGCATGCCTGTATATTTGGTCAGGGTGGCGCAGTCAAGGGGAACGTCGTTGAGCCCATTGTCTGACACCTCGTTCTCTCCCCGCGCGGACACGCCTCCAGACTGGGCTGAGATAGTTCCCGAACTCGGGCCGGCCCCCTCCGACGTGGTGATTACAAAACGCCAGTGGGGGGCGTTCTACGGCACTGACCTAGAGCTGAGGCTCAGGCGGGGTGGCGCGGACACAGTGGTCCTCTGCGGTATCGCGACCACCTACGGAGTAGAAAGCACGGCGAGGTACGCGTACGAATATGGTTTCCAGCAGGTCTTCGCCGAGGACGCCATGTCTGACCGCTCGGCCGACGCCCACAGGAATGCGGTGGAGCTCGTCCTGAAGAGGATAGGCAGGGTGAGGAAGACCCGTGAGATACTAGACGCCCTCCCCCGACCTTGACCCTCGGGGTTTCGCTTATATCTCAGCGCATGGCGTGTGAAACGCGATGCTCCAGGTACAGTGGGACAAAATCATAACGGAGATCTTCAAGTTCGACCGCAGGGTTCGGTCTGCCCAAATCCTCGACCAAAGTGGGAGGCAGATCGCAGGTGGGATGAGGAAAGGAATCCCCTCTCTGGAACCTCAGAGCGAGGACATCAGGCTCATAGCGGGCATAACCATCCAACTCAACAACGACAGGACCTGGGACCGTTACTTCGGGAAGAACCAGTACACCTTCAATAAAAGAGAGAGGCTTAACATCATTACGTTCTATCTAGGGGATAAACTGGTGCTGGTCTCAGCAGAGCCGGACTTCACCCTCCAGCAAGCGCAAGACCTGAGAAACCAGATAATAACGAACCACGCTGACTTGGCGAGGTGAAATAAGACGAGTCAGGTCTCAGTTGAGACCTAGCTCGGGGAACTTCGCCTGGACGAGTCCTAGCTCGCCCTGGAGTGTCCTGATTCGTTCGGCGTACTTCTTCATGTCAGCCGTGTTCTTCTGCACCTTGGCTACCTTATAGCCCCGCCAAGCCTTCTTCAGGGCGCCCCAACTCTGACCTTTAGTATACTGAGACATGAGACAACGCTGTTTCAATCAGGCGATTTAAGCATTAGCATCTCGCCCGAGTGCGACTGGGTGACACGGGCGGGTAGAACCGCACCTAAAGGGGTCGAACTGTTGGAGGACAGAGGCATAGTCATGGCCGGGCTGCCTTAGGCGCAGTCAGCCCATCGGAGGGCGCACAGGCTGCTTGGACGCTGACGGTAGTGAGGGGAGGAGGCGGTGACGCATGCCCTGCATCCCAAGGCTCCGTCCGCGCCCTCCCACGCCTTGGATGACGCGGACCTAGTCGATGTGAAACCACCTTCAGAGGTGATCGAATCTACCGGCGGGGGCGAAGGGATGAAGAGGGCGGGTGGAAACGCTCGGAACCTGCGTCGACCCCTCCGCTGAATCATCGGAGGCGGCCGCGGCATCGGTCCTGGTTCGCGCAGGGGGCCGAGGGGCCCAGGACGGCATCGTACCACTTGGACGGTGACAGCGGGCGACCAGACGACCGGGGGGATCAGGGGATGGGAAGCGCATGAAGGGTTTGTTCCACAGGATACAGAGCGCGCCATCAGTACTCCGAACTTGCCGGTGCAGGCGGGGTCATGTCGCGTCCCGTCGCCGACGTTGTCTTGGCGCCTGACGGAGCACTCGGGATGCCGCGGATGGCTCTAGGTTGATAGTTCCGCTGAGGGATGAAGCAGAAGTGGGGCGACGCGAGCGTCGTCAGGTGGTCCGGGACGGGAGCCGACTACCTGACTTCGAACGGGATCCTGTTCCCGTTGTGGTCGTATACCCCGAGGTTGTCTGTCGTGGCGTAGGGATACCCCATTATCACCATTAGCTTCCCTGTGGCGTGTAGGAGGTCCTGGTGGGAAGGGTTGTGGTTCCCTGAAGGGTGCGAGTGAGCGACCCCGACGTAGGAGAAGTCGACGGGGAGCATCCACCAATTGAACGACGAGAACGCGGCTCCATGGCTGGCGAGGGGCGGAATCACCACTCCAGTCACATCCACCACGCCCTTCTTCGATTTACCCCTCAGCAGGAGGATTCCCTCGTTGGGATAGGCCATGGCGGAGTAGCTGAATAGGCTGTCCACCACCTGCTTTTGAAAGATGACCTTCTCGACCACCACGCCCTTCACCTACTACTTCAGGAGGCCGAGGAAGTTGGCCACAACCCTGTCTCCGTCCGGGTTGGCCGCAGTGAACCGTTCGGGGTGGAACTGGACGCCATAGAGGCCGCGAGCCCTGTGCCTCATGGCCGCGATGGCGCTGGTCTCGCTCCGGGCCAGGAGGGTAAACCTGTCCGGTACCGTCCTCACTACCTCATACCTAGACTCTAGGAGAGTAAGGGACTTCGGGAGGCCCTCGAACAGTGGGTCGTCAACTAAGATCGTCGTCTTCACCATGTCGAGGACGTGCTTCGTGTCTTTTACAACCTCGGCACCAAAGGCGTGAGCCATGAGCTGGTGGCCGAAACAGATACCGAGGATGGGGGCGTGGGAGTCCAGAATCGCCTGGGCCTCGCCCTGGAACTTTTCCCTGGTCCTGGGGGCGGTCATCATCTCCGGAGAACCGCTCAATACCACGCCGTCGAAGGAGTCGAACCTGGCGGCGGACGACTCTCGCCATTCGATGGCCGCCACCTCGGCACCGTTACCTGTCAAACACCTCTCCAGGGCCCCTGCGCGGTCCTTAGCTGGGTAGTTGTTGACAACGAGGACCTTGGTCATCGTAAAGCACGACGTTCATTCCAGATAAGAACTTTCGTGGAAACACCGAGAACTTCAGAACAGTTTAAAAGGCCAAGGAAATCGTTGGCGAAAAAGGAGCAAGGCAAGAAAATGTTTGCACCTTCGGCAGGATACGACAGGGCGATCACCATATTCTCGCCCGACGGCAGGCTGTACCAGGTAGAGTACGCATTGGAGACTGTCAGGAGAGGGAACCTGGCAGTGGGCGTCCAGACCAGGCAGGGGGTCGTGCTGGCCGTGGAAGAGAAGCAGAGGAAGCTTCAGAGCGCAGAGTCGGTCATCAAGATGTTCCAGATCGACGACCACGTCGGGGCAGTAGGAGCAGGATACATCCCTGACGCCAGGATCCAGGTGGACAACGCCCGCGTCCTCGCACAGAGCAACAAGCTGATCTACGACGAGCCAGTCGACGTCGAAGCCATAGCCAAGCGCATAGCCGACATGAACCAGCAGTACACCCAATACGCCGGAGTCAGGCCATTCGGAGTCTCGCTCATCATAGCGGGGGTCGACGAAGCGGGTCCGGTGGTCTACCTAGCAGACCCGACAGGGACGTACTCCGGGTTTCATGCCATCGCCATAGGGCAGGGGAGCGACCAAGTGAACGACTATCTGGAGAAGAACTACTCGTCGGACCTTACCCTCGAAGGCGCCATAACTCTGGCTATCGAGTGCATCTATCTCGTGAGCGAGGACAAAAGCGGGACTTCGCACATCAAGGTCGCCGTCGTGGACGCCGGGACCAAGAAGTGGAGGCGTCTCGCGGAGGCCGAGGTAGGTAAGAGCGCCTCCGAAGCCAAGACGAAATCAGACAAGCCGCCGGCCAAGAGCTCCTGAGAAGCGTCGGCTCAGATGAGCGGGACCTTCGGGCGGGGGGGCGGGGAATACAAACCGAGGACCCACGAATCCTCGAAGTTCACCACTGTCAGGCTAACGTTCGGAGGAGAGCATTATGAGATATTGGTCAACCCGGATTCGGCGCTGTCATTCAAGCAGGGTCGGAACGTCGAGCCTTCGGCTGTGATCGCCGTCGATGAGGTCTATTCGGACTCGCGGAAGGGCCTAAGGGCAAGCAGTGAGAAGCTGAAGCTCCACTTCGGGACCGACGACCACGTGAAGGCGGCCCTCGAGATACTCAGGAGGGGAGAGCTGAACCTCACCCAGGAGCAACGGAAGAAGCTCACGGATGAGAAGAGGCGGGCGATAATAGCCGGTATCTCAAAGAACTTCGTCGACCCGAGGACCATGCTCCCCCACCCCCCGACAAGGATAGAACAAGCCATGCTCGAAGCCCGCGTTTCGGTGGACCCGTTTCAGGACCCCAACGAGCAGATGAAGGCAGTGGTGGAAGCCCTTAGGACGCTCCTTCCGCTCAAGTCAGAGAAGTTAAGACTACAGGTGAAGGTGGCAGCCCAATACACGGGCCAGGCCATCGGAGTAATGAAGAACTTCGGAGAAATCGTGAAGGAGGACTGGCTGGCCGACGGGACGCTGTCCGCAATAGTAGAAATACCCGCCGGAGGACAGCCCGGCCTGCTGGACCGTCTCGGCTCGACCACGAAGGGGGCCGCTCAGGTCACAGTGGTGAAATAGAGATGCCAATGATACAGAGAAGGCAGGTAATCCCGGGAGACGTCGTAGCCAAGGGGAACTACCGTTTCGGGAGTTACATCGAAAGGCACGGAGACGAGTACGTGGCCCTCAGGGTGGGAATCGCCGAGATTCTGAGAGATGAAATCAAGCTTAGTCCTCTTACGGGACCATATCTCCCACGGACCGATGACGAAGTGATAGGTAAGGTGGTGGACGTCAACGGGTTCGGGTGGGTCGTTGACATCAACTCGTGCTTCGATGGATTCCTCCCCGCCTCATTCGTCTTCGGGAGGGATTTCTCCCCCGCGACCCACGACCTGTCGAGCAAGTTCAAGGTGGGCGACATCATCGGGACGAGGATAGAGTCCTTCGAGAGGTCCAGGGACCCTCAACTGAGCATCAGAGGGCAAGGTTATGGGAAGATAGAGTCGGGGGAAATCGTTAAGATATCACCAACTAAGGTCCCTCGAATAATAGGGAGAAGAGGTGCGATGATCAACCTAATCAACGAAAGGACAGGGTGCGACATAAAGGTGGGCCAGAATGGCGTGGTGGTCGTGGACGGGAGCCCAGAAGGCATCGTGAAGGCTGTGAAGGCGATAAGGCTCGTGGAAGAGGAGACCCGCGCGCCAGATCTGATATCTAAGGTTGAAGAAGCTCTGGGAGGGAGCGCAGTTGGCGGGATCTAAGAGGAAACTCATAGACGAGAACGGCATCCGGCTCGACGGGAGGAAGTGGAATGAGCTCAGGCCGATTAAGCTGCAGGTGGGCGTGATGAAGAACGCCGACGGATCGGCTTACATCGAATGGGGAAAGAACAAGATAATGGCAGCCGTGTATGGGCCGAAGGAGGTGCATCCCAAGCACCAGGTACTCCCTGACAGGGCGCTCCTGAGGTGCAGGTACCACATGGCCCCCTTCTCAGTCGACGAGAGGAAGAACCCGGCGCCGTCGAGGAGGGAGATTGAGATTTCGAAAGTAATCAGGGAGGCGTTGGTGCCGGCGGTCGTGGTGGAAGACTATCCGAGGACCGCAATCGAGGTGTGGGTCGAAGTGCTCCAGTCAGACGGAGGGTCGAGGGTCGCCGGGATCACCGCCGCGTCGCTGGCCTTGGCAGACGCAGGTATCAACATGCGCGACTTGGTGGTCGGATGTTCTTGTGGCCTCATCGGGGAGCAGGTGGTCTCTGACCTCGATGACACAGAAGACAAAGAGGGGAACGGAGACATGCCAGTAGCCATCATGCCCAACCTCGGCCAGGTGGGTCTCCTCCAGGTGGACGGGGTTTACACTCGAGAGAACTTCCAGAAAGCATTCGAGCTTGCCATCGAGAAGGGAAAGGAGATTTATCTGATGCAGAGGGAGGCGCTCACAAGGAGGTTCTTCGGTGGCGAAGCACAGACCACTGAGGTGGAAGAGGGGGCCGAATAGATGTCGATGATGAAGAACTACGTTGTAGAGACGATCAGGAAGGCACAGATGGTGCAGCTACTGGCGAATGGGAAGCGCCTAGACGAGAGGGCCCTAGATCAGCCAAGGGAGCTGAAGATAGAAACAGGGGTGATCCCGAAGGCCAACGGCTCGGCGAGGGTGACCCTTGGGAACACCGAAGTCATAGCCGGGGTGAAGATAGCCACAGGGATTCCCTTCCCAGACACCCCGGACAAGGGGATACTGATGGTCAATGCCGAGATACTCCCTATGTCCTCCCCCTATGCTGAGGCGGGGCCGCCCAGCGAAGACGCCATAGAGCTGGCGAGGGTGACGGACAGGGGGATACGCGAGTCTGAGATGGTCGACATGGGCAAGCTCAGCCTCATCCCAGGGAAGACTGTCATCGCGGTGTTCGTGGACTGCAACGTCATGAACGTCGACGGCAACTTGTTCGACGCTACCAGCTATGCCGTCGTGTCAGCCCTCAGGACGGCGAAGATGAAGAAATATGTGATCAAGGACGACAAAGTGGAGGCGACTGACGAATTGATCCCAGTCCCGGTAGAGACGACCCCGGTGTCTGTCACCATAGCCAGGATAGGCGACAGGTTGGTGGTCGACCCCAACGCTGAGGAGGAGGCGTCCATGGACATGAGAATCACCATAACAACAGACGATAATGGGAACATATGCGCCAGTCAGAAGGGCGAGGCTAGCACAATCACCCCTGAGCAGGTGTTGCAGGCTGCGGACGTCTCCATCAAGGTCGGCAAAGCCATCAGGGCCCAGATAATAGAGGCGACGAAGTAGTGCCGAAGGCGAACGAGAGCGTAAAGGGGCTTGGTGCGAAGTACGGCGGCACCCTCAGGAAGAGGTATGCCAGAGTTTGGAGGACCCTAAAGCAGGCAAGGGAGTGCCCTGCGTGCGCGAGCTTGAAGCTTGCTAGGGCGTCTTCAGGCATCTGGAAGTGCAAATCCTGCGGCTATACTGTAGCCGGGGGGGCCTATGAACTCGCCCAGGCGAAAGCAAGGTAGCGCTATACAATCAGTCGGGCTGAAGATCACTTTCAGAGTCGACAGGCAGACAGCGGCGAAGATAGTCGAGAAGGTCCCGTCCGCTGTAGTCAAAGGGGGTTTGTGCGTCGTGAGAATCGAAGGAGACGGTCCAGGAGAGGTCGAAGAGAAGGCGAAGGCTATTCTGGAGCTGGTGAGGTCGGCCGGGTCTGCCTCGAAAGGCTTTAAGTAGCGACCGGGGTCGCTTGTCCGAAAGTTGAGCCAACCAGAACTTCCTCCGCTACTCCGAGAGCAGCTGGCGAGGTACGACCAGGCGCAGCAGAACCTGCAGGCCGTGCTTGCACAGAAGCAGCAAGTCGAGCTCGAGCTCAGCGAGGCGGAGAAAGCATTGGAGGAGCTTGCGAAGGTGACCGACTCGGAGGCGGTATACAAGTTCGCTGGGAATCTGCTGATTAAGACCAAGAAGGAGGAAGTTGTGAAGGAGCTAGGCGAAAAGAAGGAGCTGGCGAACACCAGGAAACTGGTCCTTGCGAAGCAGGAGTCCAGGTTCAGGGAGAGCCTCAAGGACCTCCAGACCAAGATAGACGAAGCGGTGAAGGCTAGGCCGCTGCAGGCGCAACAGCAACCCCCCGGGGACGCGTAGACCGCGCCGGGCCTTGCCCCTTGGAGTGAATCCTGAAGAATTCCCGTTCGTCGATCCCGCGACGCTCAGGAAGGCGGTCGTGGTCTGTCACAGGAACGCGGACGCAGACGCCTATCTCTCTGCGTACGCCATCTCCATGCTTATAGGGACACTGGCCCCCTGGTGTGAGACGGACATCGCCACCCCAGGAGGGATGACGACGCTGACCCAGAAGCTCAGCATGAAGTTCCCCCACAGGATCGCCGACGGGAGCGATGGTGATTACGACCTTTACGTCGCAGTGGACGTGGGGGACGAGGAGCTGCTGAACGAGTGGAAAGAGAAGTTCCGGGTGAGCCAGGGGGTGAAAGTCCTGGTCGACCATCATCCATCCAGGGGAGGGGACCTTTACAGCTACGCAATCATAGACGAAGAGGCGACCTCGGCTGCGGAGGTGGTCAGCGGGCTCTTCGAGCGCAGAGGAGTGACCCCAGACCCCCAGACCGCCCAAGCTCTCCTGGAGGCGATGCTCTTCGACTCGTCCCACCTGGCCATCGCGGGGCCGTCTGGCCTCAAGGCCGCGGTGAAGCTGATTGACGCGGGGGCAGACCTGGCCTTGGCGAGGCAGGAGCTCAGAAGCGAACCCGACTACGGCGAGGTCATAGCGAGACTTAAGGGTGCGCAGAGGGCTTCGATATACAAGGCGGGGAAGTGGGTGATGGCGACGAGCCACATAGGATCGTTTCAGGCCCACGTAGCCAGGGCCCTGATCTACCTCGGGGCCGATCTGGGCCTGGTGGCCGGGGAGTCAGACGGCGAGACTAGGGTGAGCATGAGGGCCACCCAGAGGTTCCATGAAGCGACTGGTGTGAAGCTTGGGTCCCAGGTAGCTGAGGAGATGGCGAAGAGGCTCGGAGGGCACGGGGGCGGACACGCGACGGCCGCTTCGTTCTCTACGACGTCAGGGGAGGAGGGCACGGTGCAGGCGACCATGAAGCGGTTTGAGGAACTACTCGGCGAGCTGAAGAAGCTGGACTAGGCATACCTGGCTGACGCCCCGCTCTTCAGGAAACCTTCGAACGATAGCTTGAACCATGGGGTGTAGAGGTCTGGGTGCGCCTGAACGTCTGCGGCCACATCGGCGACCTTGGCCCACTTCACCGACGACATCTCGTCGCCGTTGGGCAGAATCCTGCCGTCGAAGTCGCCCACAAGGACCCTGCAGAACTCGTTTTCGGCGTTGTCTCCTTGAGGGGCGAAATAGACGAAGGAGTGCACGTCTTCCAGGTGACCCACGGTTGCGCCCAGCTCCTCCTTCGCCCGGCGCGAGGCCGCCTGCTGATATGTCTCCCCTGGATAGACGTGGCTCGTGAAAGAGACGTCCCAAGCCCCTGGCCAGAGGAGCTTCTTCTGACTACGCTGCTGCAGTAGAAGCTTCCCGTCATGGAAGATCAGCGCCGTATACGCCCTGTGTCGCTTTCCCCTCCCCGCGTGGCAGTTCTCGCGCGTGTCTGTCCCTAACTCGTTGTCGTTTTCGTCCACCAGTACGAGGATTTCCTGTTTAAGCACACCCCCCATCGCCCACCGATTCTAGATAAGCCAATCGGAGTTTTTATTTCGCCCTCTCGTGGGGCGACCGATGCGCCTGTCCGTGACCGGGACGGTGTTCAGTGGAATGGGGAAAGGAAAGTACTACGTCGGTCACCAGGCCTACCAGCGGCGATTCAAGGAGCGACTGGGGTATTCTCCATACCCAGGGACGCTCAATGTAAAGCTCGAAGGAGACGAGATGATACGGAAGCTCAAAGAGATTAGGTCGAAGGACGGGGTGAAGATAGCGGGCTTCGCCCTTGGAGGCGAGTCTTTCAGCTCACTGACATGTTTTGATGGGGAGCTGAGGGGAGAGAAGGTAACCCTTCTCTTCATCGATGTCACCTACTACAACGAGACGGTCGCCGAGCTGATCTCCCCGACATACCTCCGAGGGAGGCTCGGCCTGAAGGATGGCGACTCCGTCACTTTTAGCGTCGACGTGCCCACCCCTCGCCAAGATAGGTCATGACGGCGCACTCGTCCCCGTCCTTCAGTCCCAGTGACCTCCTGAGGTTGACCGGAGAGACCACCTCGAGTACGGAACTGTCATGATGGGTCCTCTCGATCGCTAGGACCGCGCCCGGATACCTCCCGGCCACCTTAGCCCGGAAGCACTTCACCCCCCCGTAGGATCTCCTGCCATCAGCGAATCCCGGAATCACAATCCCCTTCAGCAGGTCCAAGCGCCTACGCTGCCCTATCATCGCTTCACTGGTAAGGCGGAGGTTTAGGGTCCCCGGGAACGGCTCGAATCCGAGCGCCCTGGCGAATCCCTCAGCGTACCCCTTCAGCGAGACGTAGTACGCCCCCTCCTTCATCCCAGTAAAGACCGCCCCTCGGAACTGAAGCGTGTCTCTCCCTCTCTCAAGGTTAGACGTCACGTCCGCGAGGAAGGTCTCCACCGCGTCTAGCCCTTTCTCAGTCAACCTGACTGCGAGGCCGCGCCCGGAGTGCGCCCTCTCGGCCAACCCCGCCCGCTGAAGGTCGGCAATCCTCAGTGAAGCAGCTTGCTGGCTGAGTCCCATGGATTCACCCAGCATCCGCGTGGTGACGTTGGCGAACGAATTGACGGCACCGAGCCTAGCCAGGTGGAGGAGGGTGGTGAGCTGCGACGAGCTCGCCCCGACGTTCTCCCTTGACATCTACAAGTAGACTGGTAGCTACTAAACCATTATAAGGATAACGGGCTGGGCTGTCTCGGCATGGGGACGGTAACGAGGGGGCGCCTGGACACCGCGTCCATAGCCGGTAGCGCCATCTTCAGCGCGCTTGCGCTCATCCTTGCGGCAGGGTCCCAGGCCATGGGCCTGAATTTCCCTCTCGTGCCCTATCTGCAGTTCGACCTCGGTGAGGTCGCCATTATTCTCGCTTTCTTCATCTTCGGTCCCGCCCCCGCCCTGGTCTCTTCTTTCGTCGAGTTCGGGGGGCTGATGGTCTTCGGTCAGCAGATACCCGTGGGCCCCATTCTGAAGCTAATCGCCCTGGTTTCCACGGTCGCGGGCCTCTGGGCCGGGACCAAGATCGCGGCCCGTAGCGGGAGGACCAGCTTTCTCAGACTCGCGGGGTGGAGCACGGCCCTGGGGGGAGCGGTCAGAGCCCTGGCGATGACGGTGCCGAACTTCTACCTGATCGTCTATCTTTACGGCCTCCCGGCCATCGAGGCGCTGGTAAGGACCCCCTTAGCGGCGATAGGGATAGAGCTGACGACTTCCAACGCCCTGCTCGTGGTCCTCGGGTTCACGGCGATATTCAATGTCATACAGCTGGCCGGCGTGATGGGAATCTCGTCCCTGGTCCTCAGGGCCCCATCGATTCCCAGGCTCAGGGTCGGGGGGAGGACCCCCTGGTTCGCCGACGTCGTAGAACCCCCCGCCACCACGCTCCCAAAGGACAGGCGCTGACCCGGTCCGGTGGCGGCCGCAATGGGAGACATACTTGAGGTCGAGGGGCTCAGCTTCAAGTACTCTGACGCGCCTAGGAACGCTGTTTCAGGGTTCAATCTGGCAATTCCGGAGGGGGAGATAGTGGTGTTGGCCGGCCCGTCCGGATGCGGCAAGTCCACCCTCCTCAGGACCGTGAACGGGCTGATCCCCCACATGTACGGCGGAGAATACTCAGGAGACGTACGCGTTGGTGGCTCGAGCGTCAAGGGCTCGAACATGCGTGACCTCGCCCAATCGGTCGGATTCCTCTTTCAGAACCCAGAGAACCAGATATTCATGTTCACGGTCGAAAGGGATGTGGCTTTCGGCCTCGAGAACCTCGGGGTCCCCAGGAACGAAATGAGGGCGAGGGTGGATGAGGCCCTAGGGCTCCTAAGGATAGGCGACCTGGCGCAGCGCGCCCCCCACGAACTCTCCGATGGGCAGAAGCAGAGAGTCGCCCTGGCTGGGGTCCTTGCGATGAGACCCAAGCTAGTGATACTCGACGAGCCGACATCCCTCCTCGACCCCAGGACAGCTTCCGAGCTGGTCGCCCTGGTGGTCAGGCTCAGGAAGGAGCTTGGGACCACCTTCGTCGTCGTGGAACACCGCCTTGACCTCCTGATGGGGGTCGCGGACAGGCTCGTAGTGATGGAAGGAGGGAAGAAAGTGGCCGAGGGGACCCCGAAGGACGTGCTGTTCGGGGAGGAGGTCGGGACCCATGGGGTGGCGGTCCCCGCCGTCACGAGGGTGCAGAAGATGCTCGCCGGCGAGGAGGGGGTAGGGGTGGAAAGGCTGCTGACCCCCTCTGAGCTCGCCGCGGCCGTGGAGGGGAGGGAGATATGATAGAGTTCAGGGACGTGACATTCGTCCATCAGAACGGTGTCAAGGCCCTAGACGGGGTCAGCCTCAAGGTGGGGACAGGTGAGGTGGTCGCCGTCGTGGGCGAGAACGGGGCGGGGAAGACGACGCTCGTGAAGCATGTGACTGGGCTGTTGAAGCCTGAATCTGGGAGCGTCATCGTAGACGGGGTCGACACGAGGGATGCAAGCACGGCCCAGCTGTCCCGGAAGGTCGGAGTGGCTTTTCAGAACCCGGACCACCAGCTCTTTTCAGAGACGGTGGAGGAGGAGATGTCGTTCGCCCTCAAGAACTTCGGGTTCTCGGAGGATGTGGTCCACAACCGCGTAACCTGGGGGCTTGAGCTCTTCGGCCTGGAGGAGTACAGAAAGTCGTCCCCCCTGGTACTCAGCGGGGGAGAGAAGAAAAGGCTCACGCTGGCGTGCATCCTCGCCTGGGACCCCCAGGTGGTGATATTCGACGAGCCGACCGTAGGGCAAGACGCCATCCAGAAGGAGAAGCTGGCTGGGACCATACAGATGCTGACGTCGACGGGGAAGACCATATTGGTGGTCTCGCACGACATCGAATTCCTCTGGCCTATCCAGCCGAGGGTCGTGGTGATGAAAGGGGGGAGGGTGGTGGGGGACGGCCCTTCGACCGACATAATGCAGGACAGGGAGTTGCTGGGGTCGGCGCGGGTAGCGCAGCCGCAGCTGGTGGAGCTTTATCAGGAATTCCGGAGGAGGCCACGTGCCCCTTTCATCCATCCGCTCGACGCGAAGCGCTGGGTAGAGGAAGGTCTGCGCGCATGATGTGGCTGAGCGGCGGGTTCATCTTCAGGAGAGGGGAGTCGTTCTACCACAGACTGGACCCGAGGACGAAGCTCCTGAACTCACTGCTGATGTTCGTGACGTCCCTCCTCGCGAGGTCCGTCTTCGAGATGGTCCTTGTCATCGCCTTCATGGTCGGGCTGTCGGCTGGGGCCACTGTTCTGATGAGGGTGGCCAGGACTATGACATTCACCGCGCTGTTCTCTGGATTCATCTTCGTAGTGAATATAGCGTTCACCAGGAACCTGGATACGTCGCTCCTCTACGCGATCAGGTTCATAGCCATAGTGGTTTCGACTAGCCTCTTCTTCATCACCACCTCCCCGGACGAGCTCGAGCAGGTGATGAGGATGTTCAGACTACCCAGGGACGTCGTGTTCGCCTTCGTGACTGCGGTCAGGTTCATACCTGTGATGATGCTTGACACCATACAAATCATGGACGCCCAGAAGTCGAGAGGGTTGGAGCTTGAGAAGGGGAACCTAATCCGGAGGGCGAGGAACATGATCCCGATACTGATCCCTCTGGTGGTCAACTCGGTGGTGAGAAGCGGCGAGCTGGCCGAAGCCATGGAGTCCAGGGCATACGGGGCGGTACCCAGACCGACCACCCTCATGGCCTACAAGGCGAGGATGACGGATATCGGCGTCGCATTAGCCGCTGTGGCGCTGTTCGCCGTCGCGGCTTACTCCTTTTATTTCGTGATCCCTGTGCGCTTCCCGTGATACCTGCCCGGGTGGTGGCCGACGAGAGGGAGAAAGCGAGCGGCGTCCCCGACGAGCTGACGAAACTGAACGTCAGGGTCTACTTCAGCAGGCTCCCCGTGGCCGACTACGTCCTGAATCCAGAGGTGGCGGTCGAGAGGAAATCGGTGAAGGACCTGGTGTCGTCTGTCTACGACGCCCGCATCTTCTCCCAAGCTGCAAGGATCTCTGCGGCGTATGCGAAGCCCTTCCTCCTCGTCGAAGGGGACTCGAATGAGGTCGAGGGGCTGGCGCGGAACCTGAAGTCATTCTACGGAGCCATAGCGAACGTGACCATCGCCTACGGTCTGAGGGTAATCTACACTGCCAACCCGAGGGAGACGGCCGTGGCGATCTCTGAACTCCTGGTCCACGCCAGGGCGAAGCCCCTCACGAGACTGCCGTCCGAGGTCCCTCACAAGGCTAAGAGCATCCCGCTGCAGCAAATCTACCTAGTGTCGTCTCTCCCAGGGGTGGGTAGGAGACTGGCCGAGAAGCTCTTGGCCAAGTACGGCACTCCCAGGCGTGTGATGGCCCTCACGGCCGGGGAGATTGCGATGACAGAGGGGATAGGGTGGAAGAGAGCGGAGAAGATCAAGGGCGTGATGGACTCGAAGTACGAGAGGTACGTCGAAAAATCCCCGCAGTCGAGGCTGGAAGAGTGAAGGTCGCTGTTCTAGGTGGGACCGGCCGCATGGGGGGAGCCATCGCAAGACAGCTATCAAAGAGGAACGAGGTTGTGATAGGGTCCCGGGACCTTGAGAGGGCGCGGGATGCGGCCCGGAAGGTCGATAGGGCCATCGGGTTGGATTATCTCGGCGCGTCGGAGGAGGCCGAAGTCGCTGTCTTCGCGGTGCCTTACGAGGCCTTGGGGACGGCGTCCGGTCTCGCCTCTGCGCTTGAGGGGAAGCCGGTGGTGTCGGCGGTCAACCCGCTCAAACTAGAAGGAGGGCTCCTCAGGTACGGCTTGGAAGCTGGTTCCGCCGCTGAGGAGCTGGCCGGGCTCCTTCCGGGGAGCAGGGTCGCCACGGCGTTCAATCACGTCTCGTCGCTCTTCTTTGAGAAGGGGGAGCCGGTGGCCATGGACATATTGGTGGCCTCAGACTCCAAGGAGACCTTCGAGACGGTCGCGGGGCTCGTGAGGTCGGTCCCGAACCTGAGGCCCCTCTACGCGGGCCCGCTCTCTGAGGCTCGTGTCATCGAAAGGATGACCCCATTGGTGCTCAACCTCGCCAAGCTCAACAGGACCGGGAGCCTTACCACGAGGTTCGTCTCCGTCAGGGGAGAAGAGTAGGCGGAGTCGAGCGCCGGCCCCCTACGAAGGTGAGCGAAACGAGGGGCGCTCGTCGGCTAGTCCGCCTGGGCCGGGGCGAGCCTTGATGGCCCGAACTCCCATTTGGAAAATCCATGGACAAGGGAGGCACACGCTGGCGTGGGATTTCCGCGACCCTGGCTGGCCCTGCGCCTAGCTTGCGTCGTACTGGCTCAGCCCCCCCTGCCACCCTGCGTAGAGGATGGGCCTGTACTTCCCGTAATCCCAGAACTCTCTGAACGCATCTCTGGCATAAGCGGTCTCCACGCGCGCGACGAGGAGTACGTGGTCGCCGAGCCGGACCGCCGAAAGCAACCTGCACTCGAGGGTCGCCAAAGCTGCGTCGAGGACAGGGACGTCCAGCTTAGTCCCGTCCGAATAGGCGAGCCCTGCCATCGCCAGCTTGTCCTTCACCGCCGCGCCGCTGGTCGTGGCAAGCTTGGACACTGTCGAAGACTCTTCCCTACCAAGGACGGAGAGCGAGAAGCAGCGCGCCCTCCTGGCAAGCTTGCAAGTGAACCCCCGGGGGGCGCAGGCCACCGCGACGATGGGCGGCTTCTCCGACACAGAAAGGTATGACACGACTGGCATTGCCGATGCCCTCGCACCAGCCTTTGCGGCAATCACGAGGGGCACCTGTGGGTAGAAGAGGCGGTGGATAAGCGACGGTTCTACTTCCATGGGTTGCTGCATAGGTGCGTCCGCTAGTTAAGGGCAGGTTCAGAAAGATGGAGCGGCCCTGATGGGGCCCCGCTCTGGGGGAAGAGGGACGGCGCCCGATGTGAAGCGGCGGAAGTCGGCTGATGAAGATACGTTCATCTGGGCTTAAGGCTTCGAGGGAGCCCGGGACTAGCTCCTCGGCCCCTTTGCGAGGAGTCTCCGACGGAGCGCTGAGTTGATTTCGAGCCCTTCCATCGCCCTGATGAGGCTTGAGCCGCCCTGCTTCATCCTCCTCCCAGAGAGGAACCGCTTCACCTCGGCCTCCCTCCCGACCCCGCACACAGGAAGGAGCCGCATCATGTAGAGGTAGAACTGCTGCGACCCGCCGTACATCTCATAGATTGCGTCGTAGTGCTTAGTAAGCCATTTCCAATAGACTTTCCGGGCGCCTGTGTTTAGCGCGCCAAAAATCATTGGGTAGGCAGAGTCAGAACGGCTCACCTCCCCGCTCATACCGAGGTCCAAGGTCTCCTCGACCAGAGAGGGGTCTTTGAAGGAACAGAGTGCCCCGTATATCTTCGCCCTGTCCACCTCTCCCTGCATTGTCTTCACCATCTGGATGAGTGGTCCCTTGGCCCTCTCCCCATACGTGATGGCGTAGGCAGACGCGACGGCCCCCCTGAGGTTCGGGTCGAGCTCGAGATAGTGGTCGAACTTCTGGGCCAGCTTCGCGGCATATGCTTCGTCGACCTCGACGTATTGCGAGGTTAGCTCTTCTCTGGCGGCGCCAAGGTACTCTGGCTCGCCGGGCTTTGGCTCTTCGCCGATTCTCGCCAAGAGCCTTGGATAGAACTTCGGGTAGACCGCGCGAAGCCCTGGAGAGTCCCAGGCGATGGCGTTGAGGAGCCGGAGCTGACCGGCAGCCACCTGGACGGTGACGCTGTCGGGAGTCCCTCCGCAGAGGCCTATGAACCTGAAGTACTCGTTCGGGTCGACTTCCCCAGCCTGCAGGAAGAGGAAGAGGTCGTTGATCAGGCCCCCCCTGTCGTGTGGGCTCAGGGTGGCGAAGCGTTCCGCCAGCCTGTGGTACCCCTTCTTGTCGTAGAGGGTGACGTGAAAGCTCATCCTCCCTTGGTTGAGGAGTATGTCTGAGCCATGATCGACATCGAGGGTCATCGACACCTTGTCGAAGAACAACTTGCGCGCTTCCCCTCCGATTGTGATGTTGGTCGTTATGGGCCAAGGCGCGGCTCGGACACTGCCTGTTATCAGGAACCTCTTCTGGGAGAGTCGGACCTTCTTCCCTGCTGAACGGACCTCGACTACAGGGAAGCCTGGTCTTGTCAGCCATTCCCGGGCAACCTTGGTCACCGGGAGGCTTGAAGCCCTCCCTAGGGAGTCCCAGAGGTCCTTGCCTGAAGCGTTGGAGAAGCTGAACTTCCTGAGGTAGTCCGACACCCCCTTCCTGAAGGTGTCCTCCCCCACATATGATTCGAGCATCCTAAGTATGCTCGCACCCTTGTTATAGCTGACGGCGTCGAACATGTGCATTGCCTCCTCGACCTTCCTCACGTGAGCCTGGACAGGGTGGGTCGTCCTTACCGCGTCGAGGTTGAGCGCCGCGAGCGTCTCGTCCATCAGAAAGATGCTCATGGTGTCCCACTCGGGCCTGAGCCTGTCCGTCATCTTGTAGCCCATGAAAGTGGCGAAGCTCTCGTTAAGCCAGAGATCGTCCCACCATTTCATGGTCACCAAGTCCCCGAACCACTGGTGAGCTACTTCGTGGACCATCGACATGGCTCCCCTGTTCTTCTGGCGGAAGGCCGCGCCCTCTGTGACAAGGGCGTAGCTCTCCCTTGACGAGATGGCTCCCCAGTTCTCCATCGCCCCGGTGTGGTACTCTGGGAGAGCGACCAAGTGGAGCTTCTTCAGGGGGTAAGGGACCCCATAGTAGGAAGCGAAGTCGCGGACTGACCCAGCGACCATCCTGAGGGCAAGGTCTGAGTTTCTGGCCTGACCTGGGCGAGTGGCGGTGATGACCTCAACACCACCAGATTGGGTCCTGGTTTCCTCCATGTCGCCTATGGCGAAGAAGAACAGATACGTGGACATCCTGGGTGTCTTCTCGAACACGTGCCGAGTCCTACCCCCTCCAAGGTCCTCAATCCGTGAGGCCTGGGTGTTGGCGATCACCTTGAGCCCAGAATCAGTGGTTATCTCCAACCTGAAGACGGCCTTGTAGGCTGGCTCGTCGACGCATGGGAAGACAGACCTCGCCTCAGCCGGTTCCAAGTCTGTGGCCAGGATGTAGTCCTTGCCGTATTTCGACTTGTAGAGACCGAATATCACTTCATCTGAAACCTGCTTGGTGTAATCTATTTCCACCCTGGACTGCTTCTTCGTGACACCGGGGATGACGAGCTTGGACCTCTTTTTGTCATGCCTGAACTTCACCCCCTTCCCATCGACCTTCACAGAACCGACGTCCAGGGACGAGCAGTCGAGAGAGAAAGGACTTGAAGCCCCCTTGACCGTGACCGTCTCCTCACCCTTCACGAAGGCCTTCCTGAAGTCCACGTCGAGTTTTAGGTCGTAGGATATGATCTCCGTTCCCCGGCCACCAGCGCTCTGCGCCAAGGCAGCCCTCTTAAAGGATGTCTGAACGCTTACTCCCTGTCGATGAACTCTTCGGCTTTCGGAGGGTCTGGCGGGAGCCCCTTCCGCTTCCTGATCTCGGTGACCAGTCCCCAGAGCATGTTCTGAGGGACGGCCTGCCAGGTCTTGAAGTGAGTGTTCCAGACGGCTTTGCCCGCAGTGGCTCCCCTCATCTTCTCGCTGAGGTCGAAGGTCTCAGCGGCGGGGATCTCCCCTTCCACGACCGTCATGACCTCCTTCTGGTCGATCCTCACTAGCTTCCCCCTCTTGGCGCTTATGACCCCGGTGACCGCGCCGATCAGCTCGGACGGTCCCTTCACCTCTATCCCCAGTATCGGCTCGAGCAGCGTGGGGTTGGCGGAGAGCATGGCGCCGAGTATCGCTCGCCTGGAAGCGGGCATGAGCTGAGCGTACGTCCTGTGGGCGGGGTCCTCGTGAGGGACAAAGTTGGTGAGCGCCACCTTGACCCCTCTTGTGAACTCGTAGGCGAGTGGACCGTTCTTCATGATATCGTCGAAGCCTGCCCTGATCGAGTCCATTGATTCCTGGAGGAACTGGACGCCCTTCGTCACTTCTGTCAGCACGTTCCCCCTCTCGTCTATCGCCTGGAAGTTGCGCGCCTGGTCCGGGTCCCAGCCATGGTCGCGGAGTGTCTTGATCACCGCTTTCTTCTCAACATTCTCGCCGATGGTGCCGTTGCGGATCAGCTCTATGACCTCAGGTTCCAACGGCTCCACCTCCACGAAGATCTTGTTGTGGCGGTTAGGAGACCTTGACATTATCGGCCCGGCCCTGGCACGGATGGTCTCCCTGTAGTTGATGATCGGAGGCGACGTGATTATCTCGAGGCCGGCCTGCTGGATCTGGGTGGTTGCTATTTCAAGGTGGAGCACCCCCATCCCGGACATTAGTGTCTCTCCAGACTCCTGATTGATGGTGACTACGAGGTTAGGGTCTTCGATGTTCAACCTCCGCATGACCTCGACAAGCTTGGGGAGGTCGCGGGGGTGCTTCGCCTCTACTGCGACGGTGACCACCGGCTCGCTCACGTAATGGATCGACTCGAATGGGGCGACATCCTTCCTGTTGGATATCGTCTCCCCCGACCTGATGTCGAGGCCTAGGAGGGCAGGGATGTTGCCAGCAGGCAGCGAATCGACAATCTCCCTTTGGAAGCCCATGAAAATCTGGACAGACTGGATCTTTCCATCCCGCTTGGAGTTGAGCAGGTATATCTGGTCCCCGTTGGTGACGCTCCCAGAGAAGAGGCGACCCGTGGCCACCAGGCCCGCCGCAGGGTCGACCACCACGTTGGTGACCATCATGACAGTGGGGCCGTTTTCGTCGCAGGCAATCAGGGCCTTACCTACGTCGCTGGTCAGGTCCCCCTGCGGCCAGATCTTTGGGATGCGGTAAGCCTGAGCGACGTGGGGAGGCGGGTGGTGCCTGACGACCATGCCGAGGAGGGCGTCATGCAGCGGCAGCTTCTTCCCCAGCTCCTCTGGGGTGGAGCTCGTGTAGGCGTTGATGATGTCCTTGAATGACATCCCGGCGGCCTTCGCCATATCGAAGTTGAAACCCCATTTGTCCTTGGATGAGCCGAAGGCAACCTGGGCGTCTTGGACCGACACCTTCCATTTCTGCTTGTATTCGGGCTCGGCGTAGGTATCGACCAGGCGGTTGAAGTCCTTGACGATGCCGAAGAGCCACTCCTGCATCTTCTCGGGCGTCAGCCTGAGCTCCTTGATGAGGCGGTCTATCTTGTTGATGTAGACGACTGGCCTTACCCTTTCCTCGAGCGCCTGGCGGGTGACGGTCTCTGTCTGGGTCATTATCCCCTCGACAGCGTCGACGACCACGATGGCACCGTCCACCGCCCTGAGCGAGCGGGTCACCTTCCCCGTGAAGTCGATGTGGCCAGGCGTGTCGATGAGGTTGATGACGTATGACTTCCCGTCCTTCTCGTAGTAGAGCGTGACGTTCGCGGCCTTGATGGTCATCTGCCGCTGCTGTTCGAGCTCCATGTAGTCCAGGGCGAGCGCCTGGCCAGCCACAGAGGGAGAGAGCATCCCGGTGGCTGCGAGGAGGCTGTCGCTCGTGGTGGTCTTCCCGTGGTCGACGTGGGCTATGATTCCGAGGTTCCGTATCTGGTCCTTGTTGTGGACTATCTTGAGAGCCTCTGCTGTGGTCTTGAAACGCGGCACGATCCTTTGCGACCTTTGAAACGACCCTTCGGAAACGGGTTATGAAGCTTTCCGTAGACCGCCCACCTGAAGCCATGGAGCGGCCATCGGGCCCTCGCATGGTCTGCCCGGCTGGGGGGAACGGGGAGTCACGCCGTGCGAGCCCGGAGCCGTGGGCGAGGCGACCCGTAGGGCTCCCGGACCGTTATGAGGCGCACTCCCCTGCTACAAGACAGCTCAGTCGTCGTAGGCGGTGGACAGATGTGTTTCGCGCCTCTCAGGACGTGAGAGGCTTCACAGTAGCCAAACAGCCTTCGGCGATGAAAGGCAGGCCACCGGAGAGATGACAGTGCCAGTCAAGGCGCAAGATGCGATCCATGCGGCGGACCTCCTGGCCGGCGGTCTTGCTCACGGTTGGCTCCGTGCAACTAAGTTGTTGTGGACGGCCATCATGCGGCCTGCATGAATTCCAGCCGCAAGAAGATTTGCTCCTGCCGCTACCGCCAGGGCAATGGAATGAGGGACACTGACCATGCCGCATGACCATGCCGGCGTCAGACCTCTACTACGTGATAGTCGGGGTTCCTCACGTACCCTTGGCAGGCGCAACCGATGATTGTACACCGGCCACGTTTCGTCGCGTAGATGGTCTGGAAGACCACTTCGTGGGCTTCGGCGAGGTGGCGACAGTCGCACACGCCCGTCCCGGACCTCTCCCGTATCCTGCCCAAAGTCATGCGGGTCAACGGCCCCTCCTCTTATGAAACCTTGCTCCGGCGGGACGTGGGCCCCGCAGCGCCTTGACAGCCGTTGGAGCAGGCGAGGGCATAGGGTGTGAGCCGAGTTCGGGGGTCATCAGTAGACCCTGCGTGTATGAACCGCTGGCCCAAAAAGGATGTGACGAACGTCACGATGACTGACGCGCATGCCCACGCTGGCGTCGCAGGTTGAGATTCCGCATGTAGATGGAGACAGCTCGCGGAGCCGACCCTCCCCTAGCCATCCTGGTGAGCTCGTCCCGGTCACGTCGACGATGGCAGCGCCAACGCACGCGTCAGAACCCGGGCCGCCCCAGTTGGCGGGTTGTTCCCGACCCATGCGCGCATGCGATGGCCTTGTGAGAGGCATCCGCAGCGACGGCCTCACGTATAGATCCTCGCCACGGCCCTCAGCTGCGCCCTGGTGAGCATCACTTCGGTCCCCCCTGGCGTCTCGACTGCCACCTTCCCTTCAGATTCCCCTTTCGTTCGGATTTTGTCTGCCAGAGGCTCACCCCTTGCAGCGTCCATGGCTGCGAGGAACGCGGAGTACTCGTCCGGAGCTTGCCAGCCGTGCCGCTCCCCTATCGCGTCCACGACCTCAGCGAGGAGAGGCGGCCTGGGGAGCGGCAGATCCGAGTCAGGTATGAATGGGGAGGCGGCCGGCTCAGAGATTAAGAACGCCCGGCGAGACACGACCGCACCCTCCCTGGCCCGCAGCGCGAGGACGTCGAAGTGGAGGGAAGCGAGGCCTTTGACGTCGCAGGTGCCAATGTGGAGGCGTTCGAGGGCAAAAGAAAGCTTCTGGGCTGCGTCCGAGCTGTCGAGCGGGAGTAGGTGCGCTCCCCTTTGTGAGAGCATCCTGCTCCCCATCCGGAAGGCCCGTACTACCTCCTCCTCGGCGCGCCTGCATCCGAGGGCGCGGACGCGGACCAAAAGGAAAACCGAAGTAGCCTTCCCCGAGTAGAACAGGAGGCTGCCGTCTAGGGCGGTGATTCCTCGGGTCTGGCCCTGCGATTCGAGTTTGACTTCCGCCATCGAATACCACAGGAGCGGGCAGGCTGTGCTCCTGAGGAGGACGGACTCTTTCACCGGCGCGACTCTGCTGGCCATGCCTTTCTTCATTGCCGGCCAGAGGAGGACAGCGAGGCCGCCGAGACAGAAGACGATAGGAGAGAGGGTGCCTCCGGCGCCAAAGGCGACGGCGCTCAGAAGGAATAGTGTGACTCCAAGGAGGTACCTCCCCCAGGGGCGCCTCGGGCCGATGGGAGCACCCTGGCCCTGTCCGGGGGCGGACTGCTCGCCCTTCGGCCTGAAAGAATAGAAGAGGTAGAAGAGGGCGACCAGGGAGAAGGGCCAGGCCCCCACACTTAGTGCGGCGAGCCCTGCCATCGCGGCCAACGCCCTGAGCCCCCACCCCATCAGTGGAACCCCTCCCCGTCCTGGCGGGCGTAGGCGAATCTGGTGTATTCTTCAAGCGCGGGGTGCCTCGCGGCCCAGAATGCCTTGGTACTAGCATCCTTCGAATCCGGGTTAAGGGCCGCCGGGTTGGCGTCCTTGTTTCTAGACGCCGTGGACTTCGTGAGCTCTAGTGAGAACTTGGCGTCGTGGCCGAGGATGACCCCTCCATAGGGGACTCTGTCCCAGGGGTTGATGGGGTCGATTGATACGTGGCTGGTGACCAGGACTGCGATGCCGAATTCGACACAGAGGCGCTGGGCGTGAGCTAGGAGCATGGCGAGCCCCGCGCTCCGGGCGGGGAGGTCCTGGGTGCTGGGGAAGGATGACTTGAAGGGGGCTGAAATCGAATCGTAGACCAGAAGCCTTGCCCCGCTCTCGCGGATGATATGATGGAGGGGAGACTGATAGGTAGGGGTCTGCCTCATCCTCAGCTCTACCCGCCCGCCGCTGGAGACCTCTTTGGCAGCGTCGATTCCGTGGAGGTTCAGGAGGTCGACGACCTCTGGGGTCTGGAAGATGAGGACGGACGGCCCCTTGGGCGGGAGCCCCACTGTGAAGTCGGGGGAGAAGATGTCTGCAACTGCGCTGAGGTGGGCGTCAGTGTGGGAGACCCCCAGATGGCTGAGGGCCACGTCGACGGCGTCGATGAGCTGGCCCCTGGTGACGGGCTTCCGCTTGGGCGAGACCTTCGGCGTCCTCTCAAGCTTCACCTCTGAGACGCTGAGCTCACTCTCGAATCGCTTGGACATCCTGTCACGCCAGTAGGGGACGAGATAACTCGAGTATGATTGCTCGGTATCTAGTATCACCGCGCTCCCTCCGGCGGCGGCCACCGAGCATGCGGCCTGGAAGGAGATGATGCTCTTCCCGAGCGCCTTCTCCCCGAAGATCTGAGTGACCGTCCCGGTAGCCAGGCCCCCGTCCGTAAGGCTGTCCACGGCGGAGCAGCCGGTGGCAAGGTGCTCCATCACCTGCTCAGCCCCTGGAGGAGCCTCATGCCTGGCTCCGTAATGGTGTAGGCGAGTATCTTGGGTCCGGGCCCGCACTCCTTGGGTTCCAGTACGAGGTACCCTGCGGAGTGAAGGCGGTCTATCTCGTCCGCGACGTCCGCGGGGAGGAACTGCGGCGAGAGATATGCGACCATTGACTGCCTGTTGGCAGAGCCGAACCGCGAAATCTCTTCGAGGATCGTCCTCGTGAGTTCTGGAGGGGCTCTCCTGGCCGACCCCGGCGAAAGTGGGCCAACGGCCCGCTTCGGCCTGATGAACCGAGGAACGAACCCCAAGGACGACCCGGAGCGGTCGTCGCAGACGACGTAGGAGCACGGGAGGGCGGCGGCCAGCCGCGAGTCCTTCTGGGCGTTCCACGCTTCGCTTGAGTAGACTCTGACGGGCGTTGACTCGACGAGTTGCTCGCTCAGGAAGGCTGGGAGAGGCGTGGCAAGCGCCATGGGGACCTGGGACTCTAGGAGCCTCGCCAGGAGCCTCCCCGAGCGCTGGAATCCTGTGGCGTTCCTGAAGATGCGGTGGGCCCCACTGATCAGGAGGCCATCCGGTGACGGCCCAGGACGGGAGAGGAGGTGGAGCAGCTTGGCGATGAATAGCCCTGCTGCGAGCTCTGCAGCTTGGGGGTAGGGGGCAGAAGCGAAGCTCACGATGACCCCGCCGGCGGTCAAGGCGTCGAAGCCATCCGCTCTGGTGGAGTCGAGCAGGCGTAGGGCGCCGACCCTCCCCCTAAGCTTGTCGACGTAGAACCCTCTGAACCCTTCGACGGTCCCAAGCGCGTCGTAAAGGACTGGGGGGGTGGCCATGTCGTTCTGCTCCGACAGCCTTTGAACGGCGGCGCAGAGGACAGCCTCCTCCTCGGGGGTGAGGTCGAGGGCCGCAGAGTAGGCGGACGCGACGAGCTGACCGTGCGTTGCATCTTCGCCCTCGAGATGGAATGCTTCGTGGAGCAGCGAGTGGTAGTCAAAGACGCTGAAGTCGCCATGAACCTCAGAAGACAAGGAACCATCGACGTCGAGGACGGCGAGCCTCAACCCAGCTTCAGCCGCTGCGTAGGCGAAGAGTGTCGCCATCCCCCCCGCCTGCCTCCCAAGGAGGAGGACGCGGTCGCCGAGCCCGCGAATCCAGACGCGGCCCCTGGCCCTGTCGAGTGAGTACCCCAGCCAGCCTTCGGTTCCGTGTTCGTTCAATGGGACGTCACGCGCGTGGTTCGTTTAAGGTACTGACGCACAAGTTGAGAGCACAACTTGTTCATATCAGGCCGGGTCTGTCCTTTGAGCGGTTGAGGAACCGGGACACGATAGTGATCTACTGGGAGCTTCTCCGAGCCCTGGCCCCCGGCCCACAGCTTCCCACCAAACTGGCCCGTACGACCAACATACCATACAACAGGCTTGCAGAGTACCTAGACTTTCTCGCCGCGGGCGCGTTGGTCAAGACTGAGCCTTCGGAGGGGCATGAGAGGTACGCGCTTACGCCAAAGGGGATGGAGGCGCTCGGGCGCCTCGACGCTGGGCTGAAGCTGCTCTTTCCTGCGCTTGAATGAACAAGTTGTGAGCATGGATTATAAGCAGCAGTGGGCCTGCTGCCTGTCATGTCGGATGACAGGGACCCTGGCGTCTCCATGATTGAGTTGCAGGAGGAGTTCATCCAGCACATGGAACGCGGAGGGAGGAAGATAAGGTCCCTGGCCCTGGTAGCCACGGTTGCAGGGGGGTACTTCGCTGTCAGTTACTTCGTCCAGTTGGTGATCCTACCCTACGGCCTCGGCATCACAAGCCAGCAGGTGGACCTAGTGGATCCTTGGTTGGTGGCACTGGGGGCTGTCAGTCTGGCTATCTCCCTGCTGTGGTGCTACGCCGGGGTGAGGGACATCCTCTTCGAGAGGAGGCTAGCACAGAGAATCAGGGAGATCAGAGAAATCCAGGCGCAGACGGCGAAGAAGTTCGGACTGGGCGACTGACTCAGTCGGCCCCGGCCCTGGTAATACGGAGCCACGAGCTTGAAGTGCCATTTAGCCCGACCTGCCAGTGAACCCAGGTCGCCCCCGTGCCTGATCGGGAGGGAATCGCCGACTGCCCGGCGGTCGCAGAGGAGACGCCAGCGTACTCCGCTGGCTGATACGGCTATGTGCTAGGCCTGCTTCTTGAAGACGTAGTTTTTGGACGCCAAGGCGAAGAGTATGGCCAAGAACATGGCCGCGATGCCGAGATAGAAGACGTAGTCGAAGGCGGTGGCGTTCGGGAAAGACATCGCGATCAGGACCCCTTCGTGCGGGACATGGATGGTCGTGGTGTAGGTGCTCATGATGGTAGTGGCGACCACCGGCCCTATCGCACCCCCGATGTTCCTGAGCATCGTGTTGAGTCCCAGGCCGGTGGCCACCGTCTCCCTGGGCAGGGATACGCTGATCATGTTCACAATTGGGATTATGACCGCCACCGCCCCTACCATGGAGATCGCCACAGCTACGACTACGTCGGTGGCTGTCGCCCTGTTGTAGACGAACATCGCAAAACCTGCTATTGCTATCGCCCCTCCTGTGACAAGGGCGGGCTTGGGCCCGGCTCTGGTGACGATCCTACCTATGAGCGGCCCGGCGATCAGCATGAGCACGGCCGCCGGCCCTATGGTCAGCCCAGCCGAGATTGGGTCGAGCCCCAGCCCGAGAGGGGCAGGGTCCTCGGCGTAGAAGGTGACTGCGAAGAACAGCATGAAGAGACCGATCCCCGAGATTATACCAATGCCGTTGGCTACCAGGACATTGCGTATACGGAGTAGGCCAAGTTGTATCAACGGATTGGACTTCTTGCTCTCTGCGACGAAGAATCCGACGGTAAGGGCGAGGCCTCCCCCCAAGGCTGCAAGGCCGTATGGAGAGTACCAACCGTCGTAGGGTCCTTCGGTCAGGTAAAGGAGTACGAGGGAGACCCCAGCCATTAAGAGGACCACGGTCCCATAGCCCACCCTGCGGCCGGTCCCAGGGTGCCCCCGCGGGAGGAACTCGGCGACCACGGCGAAGAGGACAAGGCTGAGTATGAAGGCTGAGTGGAAGGCCCATTGCCAGCCGAAATCCTGGATGATGTAGGATCCCCCTATGAGCCCAGCCGCAGCCCCGATGGCGAAGGTCGCGCTGACCACCCCCTGAGCGGTCGCGATTCTTTCGTTAGGGAAGGTCTCCGCGATGATGGCGAGCGCGAGAGGCACGATAGCGAACCCAATCCCCTGAATCGCCCTGGCGGCTATGAGGAAGTAGATCGTAGGAGAAAAGCCGGCCATCCCCACCCCGGCGGTGTAGAATACGAGCGCAAGGAGAAACATCCTCTTCTTCCCATAACTGTCCCCCCACTTCCCGAATAGGGGGGAGACGGCCGAACCCACGATCAGGAAGGCGGAGGTGATCCAGGCTACCGTCCCTTCGGTGGTCGAGAAGAATGTCTGGATGGTCAGTATCCCTGGGATGATCATCGTCTCCACATAGTTCAGCAGGAGTGACACACCGACCATGGCGAGGAGTGCCCTGAGCTGA
Source organism: Nitrososphaerota archaeon (assembly GCA_027339745.1). Classification (GTDB taxonomy): domain Archaea; phylum Thermoproteota; class Nitrososphaeria; order Nitrososphaerales; family Gagatemarchaeaceae; genus UBA183. The sequence continues at coordinate 287,097 of DAHWNW010000001.1, forward strand.
TGGGACGTCGTCCCCTGGGGAACTCCCGGCTGAGAAGCGTCGGTCGGCTGGGTCTGCATCTTTCGCAGGCCCCTTCTGGGGTTCGTTATAAAACACCCTGAGCCCGTTGCACTTCATAGGCCCCGCCCCAGGCCGCGCCTCGGCACCGCGGTCAGGAAATCGGTCAGGCACCCATCGTCAGGGGCCAGATTAGTGGGCCACTAAGATGGAACGGCCTTCTTCAGGATCATCCTGACATCCACTGCCAGGACCCCCTTCGGATATACGAAGAGCGGGTTGACGTCGACAGAGTCGATTTCAGGGAGGTCTGTGATGAGCTTCCCGACCGCGACAAGCGTCTCGGCGACCTCGCCGGCGTCCAAGGGTGGCGACCCCCTGAACCCGGCCAGGAGGCGGGATGCCCTCGTCTCATCAATCATGTCTAGGGCCTCCTTCTTCGTCAGCGGGGCGAGGCGGAATGAGACGTCCCTGAACAACTCCACGTAGACTCCACCTAGGCCGAACATCACAGCGGGACCGAACTGCTGGTCCCGTGTAGCACCGACCACGAACTCGTGGCCCTCGGGCGCCATCCGTTGCACTAGGACCCCTTCCACGGTCGCATTAGGCCTCGCCCGCCTTACGTTGCTCAAGATCTCGGCGTAGGCTGCCTTTACGCCTTTCACGGAGTCGACGCCCTGCTTCACGCCCCCTACGTCAGACTTGTGTAGGATGTCACTAGAGACCACTTTCAGGGCGAGGGGGAACCCGAGGTCCTTCGCGACGAAAGCAGCCTCCTTCTCGGACCGTGCCAACGCCGACTTGACGACCCTGATACCGTAAGCCCTAGCCACCTTGTCGGCCTCCAGTCCCAAGAGCGCCCTACCGCCGATCCTCGTCGCTGAAGCGATCGCCTTCGATGCCTTCGTGTGAGGGTCCCAGCTCGTCATGCCGCCCCGCCTCCAGCCTTGAAGTGTTCTAGCTGCCTGTGGCGGGCCATGAGCGCGTACATGGCGTCCACTGCTCGCTCGGCTGTGGGATAGACCGCGAACTTCTTCTCGAGCATCCTCGAATACGCGACCTGCGAGAGGTGCCCCCCGACGAAGGCGGCGACAATCGGCTTCTCCAAGGCGTCCCGCGTCCTCGCGTCCAGCATTGCCTGGGCAACGAGGGTCGGGTCGATGTTGGCCGTCTGGCAGAACAGAGCGATGACTCCGTCGATGTCGCTTCGTCTGAGGACGAGGTCCAATACCTTGCCATAGAGGGCGTCATCGGCGTTTGCGGTCAGGTCTACGGGGTTCTTCACGGACCCGAAGCTCGGCGTTATCGCCTGGATCTCTTGCTTCAGGTCATTGGAGAGCTCGGCTGGTTTTAGACCGAGGAGTTCGCACCTGTCAGTTGCGAGCACCCCGAGCCCCCCGCCGTTAGTCACGATGACGATGTTCTCTCCCTTCGGGGCTGGGTTCTCGTTAAGCGCCTGTATCCAGTCGAATGCTTGCGTCATCCCTTCGGCCCTCATTATCCCTGCCTGCTCGAAGGCGGCTGTGAAGATCGCGTCCTGACCCGCTATAGACCCGGTGTGCGAAGACGCGGCCTGGGCGCCCCTGGCGGACCGGCCTGCCTTGATGACAACGATAGGTTTCTTCCTGACCGCGCGACGGGACGCCTCGAAGAACTTCCGCCCGTCCCTGAGACCCTCCATGTAGATCAGAATCGAGCTGGTGGAGGGGTCGCGAGAGAAGAACTCGACCAGGTCGGCGTCGTCTACGTCTGCCTTGTTGCCTATGCTCACAATAGCAGAGACGCCGTATTTCTCCTCCGTGGTCCAGTCCATGAGGGCGAGGCCCAGGGCTCCGGATTGGGTGATGAATGCGGTCTTTCCGCGCAGCACTTTGCCGGGACCGAAGGTGGCATTCAGCCGACTCCCCGCGTAGAAGACGCCGAACGTGTTCGGGCCGATGATCCTTAGCCCCGGACGCGCAAGCGAGACGACCTTCTCTTCGAGCCCTTTGTCGCCCACCTCGGAGAACCCAGAGGTGATAATGATAGCACCCTTGACGCCTTTCTTGACGCAGTCTCGCACGGCCCCTTCCACCAGCCCGGCGGGGACGGCGATCACGGCGAGGTCCACTTCGGCCTGGACATCTGAAATATTTCGATAGCACTTCAAATCCAGGACGGTCTCGGCGTTCGGATTCACAGGGAAGACTCCCCCCGTGAACCCCGACAGTTTGATGTTACGGACTATCTCATGCCCGATTTTCCCAGGGGTCTGTGACGCACCCACGATGGCTACGCCCTTGGGAGAGAAGAAGCAGTCGACGTCGCTCTTCTTGCTCATGGCGCATTCAAGCCCCGCGAGGACGACCTGTGTGACGGCAGGGCAGAAGAAGCGACAGAGGGGGCCGCGCCCCGCACCGCCAGAATCCGCGCTGGAGAGCTGGTGTCACCTTCAAACTCGTTCCACGACGGGTCCGTCACGACGGACGCTTTTAACGGCGGTGGGCGGTTCTCACAGTTGGCACCGAGTCCCTCTCGGGGAATACGCTCGTGAGCCATATGGTAGGCTACCGGATTATCCTCTTGCCGAACAGGGAGAGGGCTAGCTCTACAACCAACTCTGCGGTCTGGTTGGCCAGGTCCAGGATCGGGTTCACTTCGACGAATTCAGCGGAAGACACCTTGCGGGACCCGTAGAGGGTCTCCATCGCCAGCTGAGCCTCCCGGTAGGTGAGCCCGCCCCGCACTCTCGTCCCTGTCCCCGGAGCCTCCTTCGGGTCGACCGAGTCCACGTCAAAGCTGAGATGGACCTGGTCCACTCCGGTGCTGGCTGTGCTTATCGCATCCCGCATGACAGCGTTCATTCCGAGCTCGTCGATGTCCTTCATTGTATAGACGGTCACCATGGAGCGCGCAATCGCCTTGGACTCCTCGCGATCGAAGTCGCGACAGGCGACCAGCACCGTGTTCTTCTCCACCGCCTTGGGAGAAACTCCGCCGAGTGCAACCAGCCTGGGGTGCCCGTAGCCCAGTATGGCAGCCAGCGCCATTCCGTGGATGTTCCCAGTTGGGGTCGTCTTCGGCGTGTTGAAGTCACCGTGTGCGTCGATCCAGACTATCCCGCGCTCGGTCCCAGAGCGTGCAAGCCCCGCAAGCGTCCCGATGGACACGCTCTGGTCCCCGCCGAGCACCAGAGGGAAAGACTTCTGTCTCACGCACGCAGAGACCTCGTCAGCCAGGAGACCGCATTGTTTCACGACGTCGTCGATATACCGCGCCCTCCGGTTCCCCAGATGCGCCGTGGCCATGTCGGTTGCGGGGATGTTGCCGTGGTCCTTCACATTGTGCCCCAGGGCTTCGAGACGTTCCTTTAGTCCGGCGATCCTGATGGCGCTTGGGCCCATGTCCACCCCGCGCCTTTGCTGACCCAGGTCGACTGGGGCGCCTATGATGCCGATATCCAACCCGCGAGTCTTGGGCGAAGCCGGGTTATTAATCGGTAAGACGGGGAGTCAGAGGATAAATAGCGCCCGTCGTGCGTTTGCCTGTGCACAGGTCTCAGGCCGCGGGAGCGCTGATGATACTCCTGGGTGCCGCAATTCTCATACTCCTAGCCAGCTTCGTCGTGAGCATCATAGTCGTCATCTTGGAGCTCGTCGCAGTTATGCTTGGCGTGGCCCTCTTACTGGGCGGAATCGCCATGCTGCTGCTCGGGAGGCGGTTCTGGCGCCGTGGCGGATGGGGCTGGGGGCATCCGGCCGGCGCGTGAAGTGCAAGCACCATTTATACCCCGCCCCCCGCCGGCGGCAACCCCGATGCCCGCCATCGAAGTGAGCGGACTGAAGAAGAGGTACGGGGAGATTCAGGCCGTGGATGGTACTTCCTTCAAAGTCGAGGAGGGCGAGGTGTTCTCGCTATTGGGGCCAAATGGGGCAGGGAAGACGACCACCATCGAGATCCTTGAGGGGTTGAGGGATAAGGACGCCGGGACCGCCAACGTCCTCGGGCTGGACCCTTGGAAGTCTGGCTATGAACTGCATCGGAAAATAGGAGTGATCCCTCAGGGATTCAAGTTCCTAGACTACCCTACCCCGAGGGAGGCCGTATCTTACTACGCGGACCTTTTCGGGAAGAAGGTCGACCCCGACGAGCTCCTGAAGCGGGTCATCCTCGAGGATGCGTCCAACGTCTGGTTCCAGAACCTCTCGGGGGGGCAGAAACAGAAGCTCGGGATGGCGCTTTCTCTGGTCAACGACCCTCAGGTCGTGTTCCTTGACGAACCTACGACCGGCCTCGACCCCCAGGCGCGCAGGGCGGTCTGGGAGGTCATCAGGAAGCTGAAAGGCGAAGGGAGGACGGTGATGCTGACAACACACTACCTCGAGGAGGCCGAAGAGCTGGCTGACAGAGTGGCGATTATGAACCACGGAAGGATCGTGGCCATGGGGACGACCGACCAGATAGAATCCAAGTTCGGGTCGGGGCAGAGGATGGTCGTCAAGGGGAGCGAGGACCTCCTGAAGTACCTCAGAGAGAACACCAAGCTGCAGGTAGAAGGGGAAAGAGGGGAGGTCGTCATTTTTCTTAGAGACAAAGCTGACGCCATGGCTGCGCTGGGTGCAATAGAGGAGTCGGGCGCTGACTGGGGGGACCTCACCGTGAAGAGGGACAGCTTGGAGGACGTGTTCCTGAAGCTAGTGGGGGAGGCAGGGACGGTCGAGAAGGGAGCCGGATGATGAGCTTCAGCCTGAACAGGATGCTTTCGGACCTGAAAATCTACGGGAGATCGAGCCTCAGGAGCAGGGAGGGATTCTTCTTCACACTCGTCTTCCCCATCATCCTCATCTTGCTCTTCGGCGCAATCTTCTCCGGCGGGGGGGTGAGCCAGGCCACGGTCTACGTGCAGAACCACGATGCCGGACCTGTAGGTTCGGTCTTCATCTCCGTATTGAACAGCACTTCTAACAATTGTAGCGACTCCAGCGGCGCAGGTCTCTGCATGCGTCCCGTCCCTGCCGACCTTAACTTCTCGCAGTACCTCTCTTCGAGGTCGGCGTCCGACGGCATAGTCATCCCTGCCAACTTCACGCTCGCGTACGAGTCGGGGGAGAAGGTGAACGTGACTGTGTTCGGCAACCCCTCGTCGACAACCAGCGCGGTCGTATCAGGGATAGTCGCCGAAGTGGTCAACGAGTTCAACGTTCGCGGCGCCACCGGAGTGCATCAGGTGGGAATAGCCCCGCGCACTGCAGTTGCCTCGAATTACAAGTACATCGACTTCCTGGTCCCCGGCCTCATAGGCTTCGCCGCCCTGACCAGCCCTATGTTCGCCATGGTCAACATGAGCTCTACTTATCGGCGCGACAAGGTGTTCAAGCTGCTGTCCCTCACACCGCTCACCAAGACTGAGTGGCTCCTGTCCAAGATAATCTGGTACATCGGCACAACGGTGGCCTCGTTCATACTGATGACCGCTGTGGGGGTCTACGCCTTCGGAGCCCACATAACACTAAACTGGGGGATAGGCGTATTCCTCCTGCTAGGACCCTTCTTCTTCGTCTCACTCGGGATGCTGGTGGGGACCGTCTCCAACAGCCCCGAAGCGGCGTCGGTCGTAGGCAACCTCGTGACATTCCCCATGATGTTCCTCTCGGGGACCTTCTTCCCGGTGAGCTCGATGCCCAAGTATCTCCAGACCGTGGCCCACGTCTTACCCCTCTACTACATGATCGACGGGCTGAACAACGTCATGATCTACGGCAACTTCGGCGCTGCGTACTTCGACATGGCCCTCCTACTGGTGATTTCAGTGGTCGTATTCGCGCTGGCGGTGAAGTTCTTCCGCTGGCGAGAGGACTGACCCGTTACCGTCCTAACCCGAGGTAGCTGTACGGGTGCTTGGCGAGCTCCTCGTCGAGCTTCATGAAGCTTGAGACAGTGCCGACGTCGAACCACTCATTGTCGGTGTAGAAGGCCCCCACCTTCCCGCCTCTGCGGATCATCTCTGGGATGAAGTCGGTCATTAGATCTGGCTTGTTCCGGCCAGCGATCTTCTTCATCAGCGCCATCGCCTCGGGGCCGACGACCATGGGCCCCGTGGTCACGCTCAGATCGATCCTAGGCTTCTCCCTGAATGACGTCACAAGCCCGTCCTTCACTTCAGCCACTCCCACAGGGAGCGAGTAGCCTCTGTCAAGGACCAGGGTGACATCCCCTTGGGTCTTGCGATGGGTATCAAGGAGGCCGGTCACGTCTAAATCCGTGAGGATGTCGCCATAGTAGATGAGGAGCTCATCGCACTGTATGGCGCCGTCGTGCAGGGCGTGGGCAACCGCGTTCAGGCTCCCTTTGAAGCCTTTCTGGTCCTCCGAGTAGGATAGTTTCACACCGTGCTGCGAGCCGTTGCCGAAGTATCTCCTGATGTCCTCGGACCGGTATCCGGTGAGCAAGGCGACGTTGGTTATACCGTGCCGCTTCATGATGGCTATTATGTAAGCGAGGAGCGGGAGCTTCTTCGGCCCGATGGGAATCATCACCTTCTGGAAGTAGTCTGTCAGAGGCTTGAGCCGCTCGCCCCTCCCCCCGCAGAGGATGGCGGCTTGTGAGGTACGTCGCACGCTGGCCCTCGTGACGCATTCTGTATAAACCGTTGTCGCCGGAGCCTTACTTCCCCATCGCCTGTTGGAAGGCTGGCGCGTCAGTAGGGGATACGTCCATCGTCCCTGCCCTACCGAGCCTGTTAATCTCGAGCCTCACGCTACCCTTCGCGGTCGGGTCTGAGATCGCCATCAAGAGGTCCTTGGTCTGCTTCACAGCTACGCCTTCGGCACCGACTATCACGTCGCCAGGTCTGAGCCCCGCGAGATAGGCCGGGCTGTGAGGCACGACCTCCGACACCAGGAAGCCCCAACCTGCCTGGAGGTTGTACCTGCGCGCGAGCTGGGGGGTCACGTCGACCCCTGAAATGCCAATCCAGCGTCGGCTCACCCTGCCGTTGTCGAGTATCTCGCGCACGATCTTCTTGACCGTGTTGATCGGGATGGCGAACCCCATCCCCTGGGCGTAGGGTATCATCATCGTGGTCATGCCTATGATCCTGCCGTCCAAATCTGCCAGCGGCCCCCCGCTGTTGCCTGGGTTCACAGCTGCGTCCGTCTGGAGCAGGCCCTCGAATATGAAGTCGGATCCCGGGAGGGGCCTCCCCTTGGCGCTGAGGACGCCCATGGAGACGGTGGGTCCCCCCGGAAGCGCGAGGGCGTTGCCTACGGCGAGGACGAACTGACCGACCTTCACCGCCTCGGAGTCGCCAAGGTCGGCTGCGGGCAGGTCCGAGGCGTCGACCCTGATGACCGCGACGTCCGTGGCCTCGTCGGAGCCGACGACCTCGCCCGTGAAGGCGCGCCCGTCCTTTAGTCCTACGTGGACCTGGCTTGCCCCGTCTATGACGTGGTTGTTCGTGATGACGAGCCCAGCCCTGTCCAAGACAATTCCAGACCCCTGCCCTTCTAGCGGGACTATGCCGAATAGCCTACGTTCCAACCTCATGCTTGAGACGCTTACTATGCTCTCACTTACCTTCTCGACCGCACCAGTCACCTGGTTCTCGAATCCTGAGATCACCATAGCATAGACCCGCATCCCTCCCCTTTTGTTGAGTGGCTTTACTGTGATGTCGCTCACACCCAGCCTGCGGCGGTGCTGCGCAGGCCCAGGGGGTCGGATTCTGGGCGATGACAGGCTCGCTCGCCGTTGGACCTCTTCTGGACGCCCGCCAGGCGGGAAGAACAGCGCTGGGAGGCGGGCCGTAGCGATACTTTAAAACTAAGAGCACCATTCACACATAGCCATGACCAGCCTCGCGAAGTCCGAGCAGCTTGACCGGAAGGTCCTTGATTCGTGCGCAGTCGTACATCAGACATGGAACGAAATCACGAGAACGTGGACCCTTCCGACCATCCACATGCTGGGGCAGATTGAGCCCACGAGATTCAACGAGTTGAAGCGCCACATAGTCGGGATTAGCGCTACGTCCCTTGCCGAACGTCTCTCCCAGCTTGAGAAGTTCGGCGTAGTGCAGAGGAAGGTCTATGCGGAGGAGAAGCCAAAGATCGAATACTCCCTCACTGTAAAAGGGCACGAGATCCACAAGATACTCTGCGAGCTTGCCTCATGGTCGAAGCGCTGGGCGGGGAAAGAACCTAACAGCAGGGAGTTCCTCGTCCCGAAGTGAGAAAAGCGCCAGCGAGCCGACCAAATGGTCGCGCTCTGGAGAGGAGATTTCGACACCCGTATTAATCGGGGAGTGGATCTTTCGGCCTTGGAGAAGTTCACGGTAGATCCGGTCGATGTCATGAGACGCTACAGGACGATAGCGGTAGTCGGCGCTTCAAAGAACCCAGAGAAAGAAGCGTTCACTGTGCCTGCGTACCTTCAGGCACAGGGGTATACAATCATCCCCGTGAACCCGACAGCGACAGCCATAAACGGGAACGTGACTTATCCGACCCTCTCCGACATTCCCCTGGAACTAGCTGAGAAGGTCGAGGTGGTGGATGTGTTCAGGCCATCCGAGCAGCTTCCAGAAGTCGCCATGCAGGTCGTGGAAATGAAGAGGCAGACACGACGCCCATTCGTATTCTGGGGTCAGCTCGGGCTGGAGAATGAAGAGGCGAAGAGAATTCTATCGGGCGCGAAGATTGATTACGTGATGGACAAGTGCATGAGGGTGGAACACAGGGTCATGGTGGGATGGAAGTGACAGGCTGCCCCGACCTCCCTCGGAACACCAGCTAGAGGAGACTCCGGCCGGGCATTTGCGACTAGACCTTGGACCCGGGACCCGGCAGGGGACGGGTTAGACCCACTAGACACCCTTATCCGAAACTTGAGTAGAGGCCCCAGAAATTGCCCACCGCGTACAAGTACGTCGTTCTCATCAACACCACATTGGGGGCATTCATGGCCATACTGGACTCCAACATAGTGCTCATAGCCTTACCTACCATCACCCACGACCTCCACGCCACCCCCTTCGAAGCGGTCTGGATCATAATGGGGTACGTCCTGGTGACGGCTTCCCTCCTGATGACGTTTGGCAGGCTCTCGGACATATTCGGGAGGGTGAAGCTCTACAACCTCGGGTTCGCTCTCTTTACAGTAGGGTCCGCACTGTGCAGTATAGCTCCCAACGGACTGTCGCTGGTAGCTTTCAGGCTGGTGCAAGGGGCGGGAGGGGCGCTGATCTTCTCCAATGCCGCCGCACTCCTCACCGATGCCTTCCCTGCGACTGAAAGAGGGAGGGCGCTGGGGCTCAATCAGGTGGCGGGGACCGTAGGCTCAGTCCTGGGCCTCGCGCTCGGTGGGATACTTGCGGGCTCGTTCCTCGGCTGGAGGTCAATATTCTGGATAAACATCCCCTTTGGGACCTTCGCCACCGTCTGGGCTTACTTCAAGCTCGAGGAACTCTCTGAGCCGCGCAGGAGCGAGAAACTGGATCCTTTGGGGAACGTGCTTTTTTCGGGGGGGCTGACGGTCTTCCTCGTGGGATTGATGCTCGGCGCCCTGATAGGCTGGGCACCCCTCTACCTCGGTGTGATGGTCGCAGGCGTCGGAATGGTGGGCGCGTTCTTGTTCGTGGAGACAAGGGTGAAGTATCCGCTGATGGACCTGACTCTGTTCCGGATCAGAGCCTTCGCCACCGGGATGGCGAGCAACCTGCTTGCATCCATCGCGAGGGGAGGCGTTTCGCTTGTCCTGGTCTTCTACTTCCAAGGGGTGCTACTCCTTGACGCGTTCACAGCCGGGCTCTGGCTCATACCTTTCTCCGTCGCCTTCGTGACGTTCGGCCCCCTGAGCGGGTACCTCTCGGACAAGGTCGGGTCCAGGGGGCTGGCTACCGCAGGCCTGCTCGTAACATCTCTCGCGCTCTTCTGGTTCGGGATATTTCCGCTCGGTGGCACGTCGGACTACCTTGAGCTGCTCGTGCCGATGGTCCTCGCTGGCGCAGGTGGGGGCTTGTTCGTCGCGCCGAACGTCGCCTCGATAATGAACGCGACCCCCGCGCCGAGGAGAGGGATAGCCTCTGGTATGAACTCGACCTTGGTGAACACAGGGTTCCTGCTGAGCCTCGGGCTCGCTTTCGCGGTCATGGCCGCAAGCGTTCCCACAACGGTCCTCCAAGGGATATTCGCAGGGACCGCATCATCCATCTGCCCGGCAACTGGTCCCTGTGCGGTCCTTGAGCGGTTCGTCGGGTCGCTGCATGGAATATTCCTCATCATGGGGTTCATCAGCCTGTTCGCGGCAGTCCCAGCCTATATGACGAAGAAGCAGAAGAGCGAATACAAGGCGGACCCAACCTTGGCCATTGAGTGAACGCCGGCCGAAACGAGGGTCTTCACTTCAGGTATCGGGCCAGGATCTCTTCGTTGTTCTCAGCGTGGAAGAAGACCGGGATGTTCTGCGTGGCCGTCGCCTTGAAGCTTGTCAGGAGCCAGTCCCCGTTCTGGAAGGCGAGCGTCCGTTCCATGAATGCATCGTCTATGGCGAAGGTGTCGGAGACCAGCTGCCTGTCATAGGGGCGTGGCATCGTGGACACGAAGTAACTGTGGAGCTGCTGGAGGGCGTTCGTGTTCAGGTGGGCGACCCTCTGGGTGCTGACCCAACAGTTGAGGTGGTACTTCCTGCCGTGCCTTAGCAGCCTCTCCAGCGCCCTGCTTGACTGGTCTGTGCCGTCCTCCTTTCGTGTGATCTGAGGTATGAACTCCTGGGCCTCGTCGATGATGAAGAGCACTCGCGGGGACAAGGTGAAACTCCTTTTGCGTTTCCTGAAGACCTCGTTGATGACGTTGGCTGTCTCTAGCCTAGCGTCTTCCGCCTCGGGGAGGTTGATAACGAACACCCTGGGCGAGTCCTTGTCCGTGGAGAGTATCTCGTCGGCCATCTGGTTCCAGGTGTACCCTGTCTCTTCCTCCTCGTCCCCGGATATCTCGATAACGGTTGCGAGGCTGTCGAATGTCTTCTTCAGTGAGCTCCTGTTTTCAAGGTCGGCTAGGAGGGGCTGCACCTTCGCGAGGAGCTCCGAGGTCTTCGAGTCGAACCTAGTCTCGATGTCGAGATTCCTGTCTCTCAGGAACTGCTTGATGATTTCTATGACCTGTGGGATTAGTATTTTCTGCTGCACCGCGCCGTACTTGTCGGCAAGCAGGGAAGAGAGGACATCTATCAGACCCTCGTAAGTGCTGAATCTCGTGACGTCGTCTTCCCCGGCGATGTGCGTCTGAAGGAACTCGACCTTCCCTGCAGCAAACAACTCGGAGATTTTGGCGTAAAAATCGCTCTCTCTCCCGGCGAATGCCTCCGGGGTAGCGTGGCGTCTGAAGTACTCGGCTTCGGGGTGCTTGGTGTCCTTGAACGAGTCGGTGAAGAGAATGCGGCTGGGGAGCTGGTTCAAGACATCGATGATATGGATTCCATATTCGGCCGAGACGTCGAAGATCACGACCTTGAGGTCTGGGATAACCTTCAGCGCCTTCCGGATGACTGTAGACGTGAGGTTAGACTTGCCGCTTCCGGTGAAAGCAAATGTCCCGCTCATGTAATGTATCAGTTGTTCTAGGTTGACTGCGAATGGGATAGACCCGTCGGTGAAACCCAGAAGTCTGCCGAGCGAGTAGTCCTCTCCTTCGCCTCCGGGGGGCTTGAAGCAGATCAACTGCTCAATGGCTTCCCTGCTGAGCAGCCTGACCGCGCTCCCAGTCAGGGGTGCCATGGCCTTGCGCTCGAACGTCGCGCCGTCGTCTTCCGTCTTCATCACGTAGCTCAGGGGCGCCGCGACTATCTCTATCCAGGTGCTCTTCGAGCCCTTTTCCCATTCCCTCTGGATCAGGTCCATGAACTCTGTCCTGATGGCCGCAGGCTGTGAGCGGTCGAGGGTGAGCATCGAGTAATGCATGGGGTAGACGTCAGCGATTTCGTAGAGCGAGTAGTAGCTGTTCGACCCCAGCGCCTGTACGTTAGGGATGGCGACCAGCTGCCCCATGGCGAGGCGTTTGATCACCTTTGGTGTGTACTCGCAATCTATCCTCGCCGTGCGGAAGGTTACAGTCGAGTTGTCAATTGTAGAGCGCGTGGTTGTGGCTATCTCCCGGAGCCTGGCCCTGAACTCTCCGTCGATGTCGTCAAAGGGTCGCATAGTCAACTCCCCCTCCTGCGTCCCTCTATTTGGCTGCGATAGTCCCTGAACCTGCGGGAGAAAAGCACCTGCTGGTCGAGGTCAGACTTCGCCATTTCGATGGCGACGGCACCGAGGTAGGCCTGGCGGGTCTCCTCGAGGATGGATTTTGCTTTCTTGTCAGCGAGGAAGAGGGGGTAGTTGTGCCCTAGGGCCTCGGGGATGACCTCCTTTCCCATCTCCGTCAACATCGCCATCACCATGTTCGTGAGACTCGAACCTCTCTGGAAGTGGAGCACTGGAAGTATCTTGACGTCGGCGGGGCCGTCTTTGTTGAAGAGCGCGACCTCGTCCCAGTGGTCGTGCCCAGGGTAGACCGGCCTGTCGTATGTGAAGACATGGCTCCTCACGCTGGGAGAAGAGTCGCTGCTCCATAGCTGGATGTAGGACTTCAGATAGACCCGCTCTTGGTAGATGACATTCTCGAAGGCCCCGTTGACTCGAGCACTTCCAGCCGCGAGTTCGGGATCATCCACTGGAGCCATGGTCCTGAAAGAGGCGTCAATCTCAGGTGTATACCAGGGCGTCGGAATGTCCGCGGCGTTCACCACGCTGTTGGTCTGGAGGAGCATCTTGTCGCTGTTGAAGTTGGGGAACTTCCTCACCGAATCGATCAGTCCGGCGCGGCCAAGGATTGGGACGACCGTGTTGACAAACTCGAAGGCGTTGGTGTCCTTTGTGAAGCCGATAGGTAGGATGCCCTCGACCCACGCCTTCCTTGTGAGGGCCCTGATCAGGACGAGGACCATGAAGTCGAGGTCGTCGGCAGTGACCCAGCGCTCGGAGCCCCCCTTCTTCACTAGGAGCGGATGGCCCCCATTAGGTGCGAAGACGTGCCTCGCGACGGCGAGGGTGGCGTCCAGGACTCGGTCCCAGTAAGCAGAGGCCCCCGGTTTGAGTTTGAAGGCAGGCGATATCTGCTCGAACCCCCCGAACTGCCTTTCAAGCTCTACGAGGTCGTCATTCAACCTGCCGGCCCACTTGGGGTCGGCACCAAGGCGCTCCACGAGGTCTCGCGCCGTCAGCGACTCGCCGCCGAAGAGTTCTAGGACCGCGGCGAACTTCAGCAGTTGGCTCCTGGGAGCGGGGGTAACGAGCTCCGGGTTGGGGAGGAGCATCCTCGCCAGCTCGAGGTCGAGCGCGGTGACCTTGCCTGATGGTGTGTCAATCCCCTCGAGGACGCACTCCCTGTCCCTTATGAAGTCCCTAGTGCTCCAGACCAAGTGAGCGACATCTCCCGCCAAGGTCCTGTCCAGTAGGACGATGCTACAGGTGGAACCCCCTGTGAGGCCGCGGTAAGCCAGGTAGTACTCGGCCACTTGCATCAGCACGTTCGGTAGCCGCTCCGGGTCGACCTCGACGCCCGATTCGTGCTTCTGACCGAAGATGTGTGCAGCGTCCTCCTCTGACAGAGGAATCGCCGCCGAGGCAGAGAGTCCCTCGTCGGTGGCGCGGGGGGACCCTACTTCGACCCCCCCTTCGCTGAAGGTCACCGTCCCAGAGTAAGCGAACGCGCCCACGTAGAACACGATGAGGTCGAGCAGCTGGTCCACTGATTTTGTGCCGTCGATGGCCAGGTACCCGACCGAGTCAGCGCCGAAGAAGCGCTCGGCGGTCGAAGCAGCGGCCTTGAAGTCAACCCCGAACCTTAGCATCGCACTGATCTCTGGACCACACTTTTTCAGCTCAGCCATCTTCGCTTTGAATGAGTTCAGGAGGAAGCGGGTGGACGCCTGAACCTCCGCGATGGTCCTCGACTCGACCCCCGTATCATCGACCTCTAGCAATGGGCCCCGTGTGAACCGTTAGGAGTTTAAGCTTTGGAATGAGGCCGCGGAGTACACGGGGACCTTCGGCGAAAGTGACGAGGCAACCCTTATTGGGACTGAAGGCCCAGTCTGGGCAATGAAATTCGTGCTTGAGCACAAGTTCCCGAGGAGGCTGAGGTATGCGAAGTTCTATTTTCAAGCAGGTCCGACTTCGGTCCACTTCTCGTTGGACGGCACGAGCGCCGACTGGCACGCCACCATAGGGAAGAGGAAGAAGACCGCCATGACCGACCCGGAGTACGCGAGGTTCAGAGCGCTGGTCCCTGCGATGGAACTCCTGGACGTCGACGATGATAAGGTCCTGATCAGGAACGTTGCGGGCTACGAGGAGCTCTGGGAGAAGCCCCGCTGGACTCTCGAATCAGCTCACAAAAGGAACGGCTGAAGGAGAAGGGGGACGTGCCGGGTTTCAAAGCAGATCAGCCCGAGCCGGCATCGTGGGACTTGTCCGAGAGTAGACCATTGCGCAGGTTTCTCACTTCTGTGGGCGTTCAACACGTTGATGTAAAGGACATCTTAAATCAGAAGGCGCCGGCTTCGCCGGTTGCATGGAGAGCATAGTATTGCTCCCGACCGATTCTCTGGAGGCTGCGGAGCAGATCATCGAGACAGGCGAATCCAAGGCCGTCCGCCTCAGGCTCCTGGGAGGACTCGCGTTCAAGAAGCTGTGCCCGAGCTCAAGGGAACCTCGCTACTTTAGGGAGAACAAGGACATCGACCTCATGGGGAAGAGAGAGGACTCGCGTGCGATAATGAAAATCATGGAAACACTCGGCTACAAGCCAAGGGAACTCTTCAACAAGCTGAACATGGGGCAGAGGCTGATCTACTACGACATGGCGAACAAGAGGAGAGTGGACCTATTCCTTGACGAGTTCGTGATGTGCCACAAGTTCAATTTCAAGGAGAACATCTTGGCCGGTACCTACACCCTGCCGATCACGCAGCTCCTTATGACCAAGCTGCAGGTGGTCGAGAAGACCGATAAAGAGTACAAGGACATGATGGTAGCGTTCCGCGACTTCGACGTGACGACCGGTGAAGGGGGAATCCGAGGGGATGAGATAGCCGAGCTCAGTTCGAAAGATTGGGGAGTCTACACGACATTCTGGAAGACGCTGGAGGCGGTAATGGCTAGGGCGCCCGTAATTGCAGGGGACGAGAGCGAGCTGATCTGCTCTAGGGTTAGGAAGCTCATGTCAATTATGGAGGGAGCTCCGAAGAGCTTCGGATGGAGGATGCGCGCTAAGGTCGGTGAGAGGACGCGCTGGTACGAACTTCCCGACTCCGACGGGGACGCGCTTTTGGGGTAGCCCGGGCATTCCTCAGGCGGATAACACCCCCACCCTCTCTCCCGACGGCGTAGTAGGCTCTCGAGTCTGATATTCTGAGGACGCGGCCTACCTCCGCCACGACGAGTTCGACAGTCTGGCCAGAACCTTCGTCTATCGCCAGGACCACTCTGGAACCCTTCCTGACCTGGAGCCGGCTGGCCATACCCGTGGGGAGGGATAGGCCTTGGCCAGCGTCGTCAAACGCCGCTTCGACCTCGCCTCCCTCATATTCTGTGACGCCAATGAAACCATTCGAAGTGAAAGAGGAGGCGTCGACTACCAAGACTATCTCGGTCAGATCTGAGGCGATGGCGCCGCTATGATTCTTCTTCGGATCCATCGTCTTCGTCAAGCTCTATCGGTATCTCTTCCTCGACTATCTTCTCGCCGTTCCCTCCAACGAGATCCTCGATTGGGTACCAGTGGTTCCGGCCGTCGAGCTTCTGCATCTCGACTTCGCAGAACCCGACGAGGGTCCGACCGGTCATGATTCCAGTCCTCGCACCTCTTTCGATCGTGACCCTCTGAACGTTGACCGACTCGTCCCCGAAGATCGCCTCTCGCTGGGCGTTGACCGTGACTTTGAGCCCTTTCGACGGCTTCAGCTCCATGAATTACGCGGCGAGCCCTCTGTTACTTAAATCCTAAAGGACTGGATTTCGCGGAGCATCTTCCTAGTTTCTTCCGCGATGTCTGCGATCTTCGCAGGCTCCTTGTTCTTCAAGGCAAAGGACGTTGCGAGTAAGGCCACTCCAGCCACGCCGGTCACTGGCTCAGGTGCAGCGATCAAAGCGACTCCAGCCTTCTTCATTGACGACGACGGAGATTTGGGTTTGGTAAGGCCCTCAACCTGTCGCGACAAGGTTGACGTGTCAGCCCTCTCCACGATTTCGGACTTCAACTCCGCGATCCGACCTAGCGACTCCGCAGCACTCTGGAGGACCTTCCTCTCTTGCAAGACTCAGCGTGTGTCCTGGAAGAACCGAGTTAACGGTTGTTGTCAAGTCGCATTGCTGGTTCGCTAAATTAAAGACCAAGGCCGCATCAGAGGTGCGCGTGACCAAGCTCTTACCCCCCTCCGAAATCGATGCCAGGCTGAAAAGGTTGGAAGGGTGGAAGAGAGAAGGGGATTTCATAACTAAAACCTACCATTTCAAAGAGTTCATGGATGGCATCGCTTTCGTCAACAAGGTCGCGGGGGTGGCCGAGAAGCAAGAGCACCACCCGGACGTCCATGTGAGATACACCGCGGTCACCCTTTCCCTGCAGACCCACTCCGCCGGAGGGGTCACCGCGTGGGACCTTGGGCTTGCCAGGGCTATTGAGAGAGCGATCAGGGCCACGGCACGAGAAGGACGGACCATAGCACCTTAGCACCGGCGGTCGACTCCCTTCAGAAGTGAGCACCGCAAGTAATACTAATATACCACCGGTTGTATACCGGCTCCAGATTCATATGTCGACGACCGCTATACCAGCCGTCACGCAGTCGGGGCAGCCCGTCCTGATTCTTAAGGAGGGGTCAAGCCAGAGCCGGGGGAGAGAAGCGCAGCGGAACAACATATCCGCAGCTAAGCTGATCTCGGAGATTGTAAGAACATCCATTGGCCCGCGGGGGATGGACAAGATGCTCGTGGATTCGCTTGGCGATGTCACCATAACGAACGACGGCGCGACCATGCTGAAGGAGATAGACGTCCAGCATCCAGCCGCCAAGATGCTCGTTGAAGTGTCAAAGACCACCGACAACGAGGTAGGGGATGGGACCACTTCGGCGGTCGTGCTGGCCGGGGCTCTTCTTGAGAAGGCAGAGGAACTCCTGGACAAGGACGTCCACCCCACTGTCATAGTCGACGGCTACTCGAAGGCATCAAGGAGGGCCATGGAAGCGCTCGAGTCGGTGGCAGAGAAGGTCACCCCCGATAACAAAGACTGGCTCACGAAGGTCGCGAGAACGAGCATGCAGACCAAGCTCGTCTCCAAGGAGGCCCAGGACTTGGCTGAGCTCGTGGTAGACGCCACCCTCGCGGTAGCTGAAAAGTCGGAGAAGGGGTTCCGCGTCGACATAGACAACATCAAGGTGGAGAAGAAGCCGGGAGGCTCGCTCAAGGACACCAGGCTGATCAAGGGAATCGTCCTCGACAAGGAGGTCGTCCACTCTGGGATGCCGAAGTCGGTCGACAAGGCGAAGATCGCGCTGGTGAGCGCGCCTTTCGAGATAGAGAAGACAGAGTTCGACGCGAAGTTGAACATCAACGACCCCACCATGATGAAGAAGTTCTTGGATGAGGAAACGAAGATGCTGAAGGGGATGGTAGACAAGGTAGCCGCGGTCGGGGCGAACGTAGTGATATGCCAGAAGGGCATTGACGACATCGCACAGCATTACCTCGCGAAGGCTGGAATACTGGCCGTCAGAAGGGCGAAGGAGTCAGACATGACCAAGCTGGCCAAGGCTACAGGCGGGAGGGTGGTGAACAACTTCGAAGACCTCTCGGCCGGAGACCTGGGAAATGCGGGGCACGTCGAGGAGAGGAAGGTAGAAGAAGACAAGTGGGTGTTCATCGAGGATGCGAAGAACCCGAAGGCCGTGACCATACTAGTAAGGGGCGGCACCCAGCGCATAGTGGACGAGGGGGAAAGGTCCCTCCATGACGCGCTGATGGTGACCAAGGACGTCATCGAGAGGCCGGCGGTCGTGGCCGGAGGCGGCGCTGCCGAGGCCGAAGCCGCATCCCAGGTGCTGAAATGGGCAGATAAGCTGTCAGGAAGGGAGCAGCTTGCTGCGCAGAAGTTCGCCGAGGCGCTTGAGGCCATACCCCTCGCCCTCGCGCTGAATGCGGGGATGGACCCAATCGACGCTCAGGTCGAGTTCAGGGCCAAGCACGCCACGGAGAACGGGAAGTGGTACGGCATCGAGGCAGCGGACGCGAAAATTAAGGACATGTACCAACGCCAGGTCTTCGAGCCCCTTGCGGTCAAGATTCAGATCATCAGGTCGGCCACGGAGGCCGCATCGATGATACTGAAGATCGATGACGTCATAGCCGCAGGGAAGTCGAAAGCGCCTGCCAGTCCCCCAGGAGGGGCGGGCGGGATGGGCGGCGAAGGCGGCGACTTCGACTAGCCGAGCCTTCGCCAACCCTTAATAGCTAACTCGGCAGTTCGCGTGGCGATGCAGGCCGAGGAGCACCCCGCGACTGCGGAGAAAATCCTTCAGGTCGCGTCACGGATGTTCGCAGAGAAGGGTTTCGCCAACGCCTCTGTGCGAGACATCTGCAAGGTAGCCGAGACCACGGCCCCTGTCATCTACTACTACTTCGGGAGCAAGAAGGGGCTCTTCGACGCCGTCGCCCGCAGGCAGATATCAATGGAAGACTTCATCGAGAAGTTGTCCAATACTTCGAAGGCTGCCGACCCGAAGAAGGGGTTGGAGTCCTTCGTCGCGACGTATCTTACCACGTTCCCTGAGCACACCTTCGACATAGGCCTCTACATGCGCGACTCGGCGACGCTTGACAAGCAGAGCGCCGAAAGGGTCTCGGAGGATCTGGAGAGAATCAAGGGGATTGCCACCGCGCTGGTGGAGAGGGCAATCGTCAATGGTCACTTCCGCAGGACCGACCCGAAGCTGGCTGTAGACTGTCTTCTGGGGATGCTCAACAGGGTCATCTTCCAGCACATTCACTTCGCGAAGAGCCAGGACCTGGAGACGTACAGCCGGTTCGTGACAGACTTCTTCTTTCGTGCGATGAAGTAATCTAGAGCCCGACCACTGCGCGCCTGGGGGTGATTTCGATCGACGCACGAGGCTCCTTCCAGAATCTAGTCCGGGCCGCCTTCGTCCCAGCCGCCCTACCCGTGTATCTGATGGCAAGCTTCTCGATGTCTTTCATCCTGTCGCGCTCGCTGGCAATCCTCGCCGTGCCGAAGAGGATCACGTATGGATAGCCGTCGTCTACGAGGAAGCAGACCCTCCCGTCGCGCTCGATGTTACGGTACTTCACCCTGTTGGTGGTTGTGTTGATGACAACCTTGTCCCCTTCTCTCATGTACCATATCGGGGTGACGTGGGGAGAGCCGTCGTCCATAATGGTAGCCAACTTGCCGATGTGTTTGCCGTCGAGAAACCTCCTGACCTTCGGTGTTAGACTCGCCATGGGTCTCCGGCCTACCCTTGGGTATATTTAGCTCACGACGTCGAGCGGCTTGAACTTCTCGACCGTCTCTCTGAGCTCGCCACCGAGGCGCTTCTGCCACTCCTCGAATCCCTGCGGGGTCGACGGGTATGCCATGTTGATGTCCACGAGCGCTGCGCTCTTCTTGACGGTGTATCTCAGCCCTCTGGCTAGGGACAGTTGCCCGAGGACGCGGTACCACATTGCAGGGTTCATGAAACGGGCCTGGTTGAACTCGGGGTGCTTCCGCTCGGTAATCGCGTTCACGTCTTCCTCCGAGAGGAAGTGCTTCATGCCGTAGTTGATCTGATCGTTGGTGACAGTCTGGAGGTACCTTCTAAGGACCTCGAAGCTCGCCATCGGGTATCCGTGGGTGCTCATGTACTCCACGTTGTACTTCCAGAGCCCGGATTCGCTGGTGTCCCCTGCTTCGAGGGCCTCTGCCACCACCCTGCCGAGGATTGTACCACCGTAAATCGACGGACTGATGCCTCCGGCGTCTATTGGCCTCGGCATCCACGCAGCGTCACCCACCACGGCGAACCCGTTGGCCACCATGCAGTCGTTGTGGCGTCTCACGGGCACCTGCCAGTTGCCCTTCGTGTTGCCCGAGTTCGCGTCGTCCGAAGGTTGCGAATAGTTCTTGATGGCCGGATTGTCCGCGAGGTACTTGTCGATGAGTGACTGGAGGTTGTCGTGGAGTCCGAAACGCCTGTTCCTCCTCGCGAGACCGGAATGGGAGACCCCGAGGCCGATGTTCACCTTCTTCTTTCCTTTTGGGAAGACCCAGGCGTAGCCAGCGGGTGCGATGAACTGGTCGAGGTGGATTATGCAGTAATCAGGAGAGAAGTACGACGGTTGGTCCGTTGCCGGCTCAAAGTCGAGTATGTACCTGCCGGTCCCAACGACGTCGTCTGGGTCTATCTCCTTCTCTATCTTCGAGGGTATCGGCATGAAACGCCTCAGGGTCGAGGAAGAGCCGGTGGCGTCGATGACGACCTTGGCGGTCAGGTTGAACATGGAGCCGTCCGCCTTCCTTCCGGAGACGCCGGTGATCTTCCCGTCCTCTGCCAGCAACCGTTCGGCTGTGGCCCCGAACATGAACTCTGCCCCCACCTTCTTGGCGTCGTTGACCTGTCGCCTTGGCGCCAGCTTCCTGTTGAAGAGATACCCCTCCCCTTCGAAGAGGACCTTGGACTCCCTGTCGGGGGAGTAAACGTAGACCCCTTTCACCGGGTGCTCGAGCTCGGGTGACCCATAGTGGATCCCGATCCGCTCTGCGAGGTAGTCCAATGAGCGCTTGCTCGTCGCGTCGCCACATGTCCAACCGTTGTGGGTCTTCTTCCCCGGCGCGTCCTCCTGGTTCCTGTCCAAGACAAGGACCCGCGCCTTTCCCTTCGAGTGGTAGCCTATGGAGGCTGCGGTGATCAGTCCGGCCATGCCTCCACCTGCGATGATAACGTCATAATCTGGGTACCCTGGCAAGAGTAGTCGTGAACGCTACTAAAATCCTATATAAGAGCTTTGCCATGCCGTCCCTGTGCACAGGAACGACGTTCTGGGCGAACTACAGAACCTTGGGCTCACCAGCTACGAAGCAAGGTGCTACGTCTCGCTGGCGTCCCTCGGCCAGGCCGACCCGGGGAGAGTTGCGGAAGATGCGGACATCCCGAAGCCGAGCGCGTACACTGCGCTTAGGGGGCTGGCTTCGAAGGGATGGGCGGACCTGGTCGTGAAGAAGCCGACGACTTACAGGGCGAAGGAGCCATCCAGTATCAAGTCTATGGTGGAGGCAAGGGTCGAAGAGACGTTCGACGCGCTAGGAAAATTGTACAGCCCGCAGCCGTTCCAGGAGGCGGAGTTGGTCTACACAATCCGTGGAGCCGAGAAAGTCCTGGCCAAGGTCTACGAGCTGCTGAGGGGGGCACGGGATTCGGTGATGCTGGTCACGCCAGCCATTGGGCTCGAAGATGCCAAGGTCGTGGAGCTTCTCTCGGGGGCGTTGGGGAGGGGGGTGAAGGTCAGAGCCATATGCGACGAAGAGGGTGTGGGGCTACTCCCTCCCGG
This sequence comes from Nitrososphaerota archaeon, assembly GCA_027339745.1. Taxonomy (GTDB): domain Archaea; phylum Thermoproteota; class Nitrososphaeria; order Nitrososphaerales; family Gagatemarchaeaceae; genus UBA183. The sequence continues at coordinate 308,716 of DAHWNW010000001.1, forward strand.
CGTCGACATCAGGACTGGGAACCAGATTGCCTTCGACCTTCTCGTGGACGACAAGGTTGCCCTCATCGGTCTCCCTGACCATTCGGCCTGTGGGTGGATAGACAGCCCCGCCGTCGCGAGCCACTTCAAGCAATTCACGGAGCTGCTCTGGAACACGTCCTCCCCGCTTTGACTCTTTGTGGGGCTCTCACCTTCCACGTAGAGTCTGGCACATAGGCTGAACCTTCTTAGTTTGGGGTCGTTGATGACGTTTGGAGGATCGGTGCCCGCCGAGCAGCGAGACATGCCCCTGTCAGCGGCAAGGGCTTGACCCCCGGCGAAAGCGCAGACGGCGACACCGGTCGAGGTCTGTGGGGACCATAAGGACGGACGCGATGCCAGGCACTACGGCCGCCCGTGTCGAACAGGCCTGAAGTTGAGCCTATTCGCTCGTATAGATCGACTGGCCGGTGCTCGGGACCTCTGGGAGAGAGTCCGCCATGCGCTTCTCAGCGACCGCCGACGCCTCTGCGAGAATCCTGTTAGCTTCCTCGCTGTTCTCCGCCTGATAGAAGGTCGTCCCAGTGATCTGGCCTACGTCTACCATTATAGAGTTCAGCTGTGCTCCTATCTCGCCGAGGGTCCCCTGAGCGTCTGGCATGGCTTCTCCTAGCGTGGCGCGCACGTTCTTGATCACCCCGATCGCGGGGGCGATGGTGGATGCAAAGTCCCCGATTTCAGTCACAGTCTGTAGCCTAGTATTGATTTGTTCAAGGGCAATCCTCGATTGGGTGACTATTTTTTCCATCTTGCGGACTTCGGCGAGTTCGTTGGAGTACGCCTTGCTCGACTCCTGGTCATGAGCTTGGACCGCTGTGACCGTCTTCTTGAATATGCTACCTTCGCGCTGCTTCAACCTGCCCATCGCCTGGTCCAGCCTCGTAATCTCGCTGCTCAACTGCTGCGTCGCCTTTTGGATTTGCGGACGCATCGGCTGGGGCCCCCGAACGGTCTCCCTGACCATCTTGCCAAAGGGCTCCTTCTCCTCTGACTTCCACCCTTTCTCGAACTTGCTGTTGCTCAACGTAATCCTCAGGCGCCATTCCGTTGAAATCGGAGATGACTGACTGAGGCAATTACCCTTGACAGTATGCTTAATGATTCACACGTCTCTCGAGCGAAAATACATCGGGAGAGCTCCTATTGTATCTTGTAGTGATTGGCGATTTTAACGATGAGGAATATCACGAAAGCCACGATAATGAAGGTGATGAGCGCGATGAGGAAACCGCCAATCTGGAAGTTCTGCTTCGAGAAAGTCACTGTGTATGTGCTCAGGTTGCCTATGCTGCTCAGCGGGATGCCAATCGCCGGGAGTATCAGGTCCGTCACCAATGCCTGCACCAGGCCCCCTAGGTAGACGCCGAGGATGAAGGCGACGGCGAGCCCGAGAACCTTGTAGTTGCTGAGGAACGCCTTGAATTCCGCTGCAATCCCCTTAGGAGGGGGCGGTACAGGTGGGGCTGGCTTCGGGGTAAGGAGCTCTCTTATCTTCTGAAGCTCGTTGATGATCTCCTTGTCGGAGGACATCGCGGGGTCAGAGTGGGGCGCCTGCTTAAGGATTGGCCCCATAGCAAAGGGGACCGAGCTCAGGCGGGGCCTGACTCTCACCCGCCCCTCATGGTTAACTTCTGAGCGCACGCACCCCGGCACCGGGAGCCATTGGAAAGGAGCCGCAAGGACTCTGAGTCGAGGCAGGGATACATCTACGCCATACTAGGATCTGTCTGTGCCGGCTCTGTTTCAACTCTGACTAAGATCTCGCTCACGACGAACGGGCCCCTCGTGGTCACGGGCGTCACGTTTCTTCTTTCAGGGCTCGTCCTATTGCTTTACCAGCCCAGGAGGAAGCCTGAACCCGGGAGCTACAGGTACCTCATACTGTTCGGGCTCTTGGGCGCGGGCCTCGCTCCTCTCATGTACACGCTTGGACTCAACCAGACTACCGTTGTGAACGCGTCGCTCCTCGCGAACGGAGAGGTCTTGTTCACGACCGTGATCGCCTTCGCCGTCTTCGGTGAGAGGCTAGGCCGCGGGCAGGCCGCCAGGGGGATTCTCATTGTAGCCGGCCTGCTAGTGGTCTCGACAAACTTGGACCTCGCCCACATCGCTTTCCTCCACGGATTGGCCGGAAACCTGCTAATCCTCGGCTCCGGGGCTGGGTGGGCGGTCGAGAACAATATAATCGTCCTTGCCACGAAGAGGTTCGACACCACCCTCTTGAGCAAGTACCGTAACCTCATAGGGGGTTGCGCCCTGACCGCCCTCTTCCTCATCGGGCGGTTCCCCTACGGATTCTCGGCCTACTCCTCGGCCGTCATGCTCCTATTGGCCCTCGCCGTCTCGGGGGCGACTGTGATGTTCATAGCCGCAGTCAAACGACTTGGAGCGATTAGGATGCTCCTCGTGTGGTCCACTTCCACGGTGTTCGGGGCGCTCTTCGGGCTCGTGATCCTAGGAGAACAGATCACCGCAGCCCAGATCTTCGGGGGGGCGCTGATATTGTTTGGAGTGTATCTGCTCAGGAGCGGGGACAAGGTCCCCGAAGCGGAGCCCTTCGTTGCGCCCGCGGGGGGCCCATGACGCGCTACTGAGAGGGAGTTTGGCAGACCTCGCTGTAGACGGTCAGGGTGGAATGCCGCGTGCACGGAATTCCATGAACGTGTATGCGCCATGGAGGGATTGCTCAGAGCTAACTAGCGGTCTGCTTCTACAGGCCAATAGTTCAGGCTCCAGTATATCACCGGGATGTCTGCTACATGGACTCCCTTCAGAAGGTGCGGCAAGGCCTTGAGGTTCTTCCCCGAAGGGACGCCTATCTTCAGCCTGTATGGGCGCGGGGACCCGTCGCTGACGATGTAGTATGACATCTCTCCCCTGGCAGCCTCAGTCCTAGAGTACACCTCCCCCGCCGGAACCCTCGGCTGTGGACCGAGCTTGAGGCGGACAGGCCCCTGGGGGAGCGTCTTAAGCGCCTGCCTGATTATCTTTACTGACTCGCGCATGTCGAGCAGGGCGACATACGCCCGGGCCCACGAGTCACCTTGTGTGAGCACAGGAGTCTTGAACTCGAAGTCAGAATAGGAGCTGTAAGGCTCGTCCTTCCTGACGTCGAGCGCGAGCCCCGAGGCCCGGGCGACGGTCCCTGTCGCGCCGAATGCGATGGCGTCTTCCTTCGACAAGACACCCACGCGGTCTGACCTCTGGTGGACCATAGGGTTGTCGAAGAAGATCTTTTCGTACTCGTCCATGCGCTTTTCGAACCAGTCGCATGTGTTGAGCCCCTTCTCGACGGCGAACCCCGGGATGTCGTTCCTCACCCCCCCTGGTATGATGTACGCGAAAGTAACCCTCGCGCCGGCTATCCTTTCGCCTAGGTCAATCCAGAAGTCTCTGTCGCCCATGCACCAGGTAATCATCGTAGTGTGGCCTAGGAAGAGCCCCTGGATGGCGATGAAGTACATGTGCGAGATGATTCGGTTGATCTCGGACATTATGACACGGAGGTACTGAGCCCTGGGGGGGACTTTGCTGTTCATGAGCTCGTCTACGGCCATCGAATAAGCGAAGAGTATGTTAGAGCTGTCTAGAATCACCGGCCGCTCAAGGTGCGGGACGTTCTGGGTGTAGTTCCTGTACTCTGCCATCTTCTCCTCCCCGCGGTGGACGTAACCGGCATCAGGCAGGGCCTTGACCACGTAGTCCCCGTCGAGCCAGAGCCTTATGCGGAAGTGACCGGCTCCTGGGTGTTGCGGCCCCAGCGAGACGGCCATAATCCTGTCGGCGTCTGGCGAGTACTCGCTTTCCACCGTCATCGTTAGCGCCCCGGCGAGACGTAATCCTTGCGGAGGGGAGGAAGGTCGTTCCAGTCCTCGGGGAGGAAGAGATGGCTCTGGTCCGGGTGACCCTGGAAGTTTATCCCGAACATTTCGTGGGTCTCACGTTCATGGTACTCCGCGCCCTTCCACACCTCGATCATTGTTGATACCACAGGGCTATCCCTGGCCATCCGCTCCGAGAGGGCGAGGACGAAGTCCTCCTGGCCCTGGGAGGTAGACCCTACGAAGTAGACCACCTCAAGCATGTTCTTCGCGATCCAGTCGACCCCGCTGACCGTGCTGATGTGGTCGAACCCCAGCGAGTCGCGGACGAAGAGAGCCACTTCTTTGAGGGCGGCCGGGGGAACCGACACCTTCAGCCTGCGCGGCTTCACCCATTCTATCTTCGCCGCGGGGCACTCCGATGTTATCTTGGCTGCGAGGGAGTTTGCCCTGCCCAGGTCTGGACTTCCTGAAGGCGCCGCGGCTGCCGCGCCGGAGGGTGGAGTTGGCTTGGCCGGCTGGGGGGGAGCGGCGGCCACGGACGTGCCAGGGTTGCTCACGGCTGTCGTCACCGGCCACTAAGGGTCGGCATCCTTCGAATCTTCTCCTGTAGAAGGACAATCCCCTGGATCAGCGCCTCGGCCCTCGGAGGGCACCCAGGGACGTACACGTCGACCGGTATGATGTCGTCGATTCCCCTGAGGACGTTATAGGAGTCGAAGTAGAGTCCCCCCGTTATGGAGCATGCGCCCATGGCTATGACCCACTTCGGCTCTGCCATCTGGTCGTAGATGAGCTTCAACCGGGGGGCCAGCTTCCTTGTCACTGTCCCCATCACGATTATGAGGTCGCAGGCGCGAAGAGAGCCGAATGCCTCAAGGGTGCCGAAGCGCTCTATGTCGAACCGGGAGCCTGCGGCAGCCCCTACTTCCACTGAACAGCAGGCAGTCTCTAGGTGAACGGGCCAAAGTGAGTACAGGCGCCCCCAGTTAGCTAGGTAGCGCAAAGGGTCTCCGATGGCGTACTGGAGGACGTCGTCTATCTTACCAACTAGCACCTGGAAGGTGCCCGTCTTCTGTTGCTGTGCGACTACCAAAGCTCCCTCTTCCCCGCCAGCACGAGGGCGAAACCCATGGGGATGAACAGCATACCCATGAAAAGAGTCAGCGTCCAATCAGAAGAAAGGCCGAGCGCTAGCGGCCTGTAGGCCGCCGCCCACGCGTAGAGGAACATGGAGAGGACGTCGAATACGATGAACATGAGGAGATAGGCGTAGTATTGCATCATGAAATGCATCTTGCCGGCGCCCTGGGGCACCTGACCGGCCTCAAACGGGAGGTTCTTGATCGGGTTTGGCCGCTTGGGTGCGAACAGGCGTGGGAGTATCATCACTGCGCCCGTAAGCCCCACGGCGACCAATGCCATCACGAATATGATCCCGAAGTCACCGAGGGCCATTCTTATTTTATTGACCGTTTTACGTTATTTAAGATTGGTGGGATTGATCCCCGCCTCCACCCGCCGCTTGCCATGGAGGCACCTGCGGTCGTCGAGACGGCCCTGGCTCCCATTCTGGATGGTGTCGTCCTGAGCGGGGACCTGGGCGCGCCGGTCTGAGGGCAGGTAGTTGGGCCGTGTCGTCTTCCTGGCTAGTCTACCCCGTGGACCTCTTCGTCCTCTTCCCGGAGGAATGAGTTGAGTAACTTGCCCTCGCGGAAGAAGTCCCTGATGGAAAGCACGCCGAAGAGCGTCCCGTCGTCGTTCTCCACCACCAGGTGCCTTATGCCGTTTTCAGTCATGAGCCTGACCGCTGTGGAGGGCCTGTCAGACCGCTTGATGCTGACAAGCTTCTTCGTTGACAGGGTGTCCAGGCGTCCCGAGAGGGCAACCCCCTTCGCCACCGCCCTGACCACGTCTCTTTCTGAAAGTACGGCCTCAGCCTTGACCGGGCTGACCGAAGACGCGACAACGAGAAGGCCTATCTTCTCCCGGGCGAAGACCTCGGCAGCCTGCTTTATTGTGGCTCCGGGGCTTATCGTCACCGGCTTGCGCTTGACCAGGGCTTCGACCCTCAAGGCCTAGGCCCCATGGGAGTGCGACTGTCGACTGGCGTGTAGGCTGTGCGCTGCGGTCCGACGTAGTCCGAAATGGGGCGGATTATCCTGTTGTCGGCGTACTGCTCTAGGACGTGGGCGAGCCATCCGGGGGCGCGACCCACTGCGAACACGGGGGTGAACAGGTATGACGATATCCCTATGTGGTTCAGTGCCAACCCCGAGTAGAGGTCGACGTTAGGGTGCAGGTTCTTCTCTTTCATAAGTATAGCCTCGGTCCGTTTGATGATCTCCAGCGACTCCTTCTCCTTCGCGGTCCGAACAAAGCGCTCTGCCATGTCGCTGAGTATCATCGCCCTCGGGTCCATGGTCTTGTAGACCCTGTGGCCGAAGCCGTTGATTTTAGCCTTGCTTGCAAGCTTCCCGTGGATGTATGCGTCCACGTTGGCTGGAGTGCCGATTTCGGCGGTCATCTCGACCACCTTCTCGTTTGCGCCTCCATGGAGCGGACCCTTAAGGGCCCCCACCGCCCCGGTGACGGCGGAGTAGACGTCCGAGAGGGTTGAAGCGATGACGCGAGCGGTGAAGGTCGAAGCGTTGAACTCATGGTCTGCGTGGAGTATCAGCAGGACGTCCATCAACTTCGCGTCTTCTTCAGATGGGACCTTCCCCGAAACCATATAGAGGAAGTTGGCCGCGAAGGAGATGTCCTCGCGGGGCGCGACCACATCCTGTCCGTGCTTATGCCTGTGGATTGCCGCCACTATTGTCCCCATCTTCGATGCTATCGACATTGCTTTTTCCTGCTGTGAGTACATCGGGTCGTCGAAGACCCCGAGGGCAGCAACCCCCACTCTCAGCGCGTCCATCGTGTCACAGTTCTGGGGGAGCGTGGTGAGGATTGAGACAAGCTCGCGTGGTATCTCGCGCTTCGTGCCGAGCTCTTCGCTGAACGACCTCAGTTCGTTCGCGGTCGGGAGACGGCCGTTCCATAGGAGGTAGGTCGTTTCTTCATAATTGGAGTGCGCCGTGAGGTCTGCGATGTCATAGCCGCGATAGAGCAGGCGGCCCTCATGGCCGTCGATGAAGGTGATGGAGCTCTTCCCTGCGACGACGTCTTCGAGGCCCTTCGCCTGCGTGGTCAGGCGCTGGATTATCTGGTCCATGGTCTCTGAATATTTGCCAAGTGACGCGAGCTTGGAGTAGGTGTCCTTCGACAGCTTAACGGTCGTTGATTCAGCGTCGGGGTTCTTCGGCATTGGCATGACGGAATATATTTAATATCTTTAGTATATTAGGTTTTTGACGAGCGTGAGAGGAAACCCCTTAGGGCCGACAGGTAAAAAGAGCACTCGCGGAAGGGAGAGATGGGGTCTATTCTGACTCGAGTCGCTGTCGTGGGCGCTGGCGTGGCTGGGGCGTATCTGCTGAACCGCCTCCCGACCGACGTGGAGGCCGAAGCGTTCGAGATGCGGACGGAGAAGAACTGGTACACCGTCTGCGCATGGGGGACTAGCCAGCCATTCATCTCAGACCTGGTGAAGCAGGCGGGTTTCGATTTCGGCGACTACGTTCTACACAGGGGGAAGAGCATGCGCGTTGATCTTGGGGACGAAGAAATCAGCATCCCCCTGCGAGGGCTGGTCACCTACGACAAGCACAGGTTGACCGAGGACATGTTGAAGGGGAAGAAAGTGCACTGGGGGGCACAGGTGAAGGGGGAAGGCGAGAGCCTCAAGGGCTTTGACACCGTGGTGGACGCTACTGGATTGCACCGGTCGCTCCTCCCGAAGGTCCAGGAAGACCTGGTAATCCCCTCGCTTGAGTACCAGGTGAAGTCTAAGGAACTCCCATATGACGACTTCGTGATCAAGCCATACCCGGGGCTCACGGGATACTGGTGGTACTTTCCCCTGGGAGACGGCTTGGCCCACGTTGGAGCCGGCGACCTTCATCACAGGTATCAGGGTGACCTCGACGAGTTCGTGAAGAAGTACCGCTGCGAGGTCGTCAGGAGAATTGGGAGACCAGTCAGGGTGACCCCGCCCAAGCGCATGGAACCATTCTTCGATGGGAAGGTGACAGGGGTGGGTGAGTCCATCGGCACTGTCTACCCGATGCTGGGTGAGGGCATAATCCCGAGCATGCAGTGCGTGAATCTCTTCGTGGATCACCTAGGAGACTCCGAAGGGTACAGGAAAGCGGTCCTGGAACACTACGCTATCTATGCTAAGGTCTATGATTTCATCAAGGCAAAGGTGGAGGACAGGTTCAGCTTGATGAAGATGTGGCCTACGCTCCTGTCCATCTTCCTCTACATGCGGGGAAATGAGAAGCGATACGGCCTTCAGACGAGGCTAAACGACTTCTTCAAGATAGTCACGAGGCTCTAGTTGAGCGCGGAAGAGCTCAAGACACACTCCGCAGTCCACGTCCTCAAAGGCGCTGTCGAGAGGGTGCTGGGCGCGAGATGGACCTCGTCGGTATACGTCTCGGGGAGGCATGGGAGGCTCACGGTCAAGTTCGACAGGGAACCCACCGGCGAGGAGCTGTCGGCGATAGAGCGGCTAACCAACGAGAAGGTCGCCGAGGGAGCTGAGGTACTGGAGTTCGAGATGGAACGGCAAGAAGCAGAAGGGCACTTTGGGGAAGCGATCTACGAGCTACTCCCCGTCCCACCTGAGGTGACTATGTTGAAAATCGTGAGGATACCAGACTGGAACGTCGACTGCTGCAACGAGTCCCACGTTGATAGCACCCTGCAAATAGGCGGGATCAGGCTCGGGAAGCACAGGGTGAGTCGCTCAAGGGGGGAGCTCGAGCTGGAGTTCGACCTGGCGGAGTGAACAGGAACAGGTAATATCATGGTTCTTTTCAGGCCGTGTCTGGGCCCGTAGCGCAGTACGGATAGCGCGGCAGCCTCCTACACGAAGTGGAGCGAGCTGTAGGTCGTGCGTTCAAATCGCACCGGGCCCGCTTCCTTTTCGGTGCCAGGCGAAGACCCGGACCGGGGGGGTCACGCAGCGCTGAACCAGACTGTCATACCCGCGCTCGCCTGTCCGAGGAGTCTCCCGCATATGAGGCACTTCAGGATGTCCATGAGGCTGGATATGGGGGCCCTTGGGGGTCGACGAGCTTCCTGCAGGAGGGGGAGTACTTCATCTCTTCCGCTTCTTCTTCTGGGCGTAACCCGGGGTCCTCAGGTTCGGCGTGACGCCTCGGGTGGAGCTCTCCACCGCCGTCTCGAGGTCGTGCCTCTGGCTCTCGAGGGCCTGGAGCGAAGCCCGAACCCACCCTATGAATGAAGAAAATCATAGGCATTTCGACATTGGTCCTGTTGGAGACCATCGGACCTTCTGCATACGCATACGCCATCTACCTCCCAAGCGTCCCAAGCGTCTCCCAAGCAAGCCCTGGCTTTGCGCTGAACATTTACCTTTCAGACCCACCACCCGGCCCCGAACCTAGGTTACTTCCTCGTCAACGCGACGAGCATGACCATGGAATACTCCTCCAACGTCGTGGCCATGACCGCCACCGAGACGGTTTCGGGTCTCAGGTTCCGCCAGCTCGAACCCTGTCAGGAGTGCCACCAGCACCTCAAGCACAACATCCGTCGCTGCGTCTTCTACAAGCACTAACTCGTCCAGCGCACAACACGCTTTCGTGAACCGGTACGTCTACAACGTTTCAGCGAGCGTCGGAGATAACGTAAACCTGACTAAGCTTTAGGGGAGCTCCGTGCTCTTGGGGACCACGAAGGTCCCCTGACGGAACGTTACAGGGATCATCCTTCACATCGCCGGAGCAGAGGCGTTCTGGACCAACGGAAGCTCCACCCAGCTCAAGGTAGTAGCAGGCGAGAAGCTGATGGTCAATGTGCGTTTTACCACCCAGTCCAATGTGTCCACTGACATCAACCTGAACATCTCACCGGAGGACATAGGTGAGCCCAGGGCACGAGTCTGTGCCAAGTCCCGTCATCCATCTGACCGCGGTCGGCTCTGGCACGAATGGGATACAGACCACGGAGACCACAGTCGCTTAGTCAGAAAGCTCCTTATCCATCACCTCGAAGACGTTTGGGACCTTTCAGTCCTTGGCGTTCGTATATTTCTCGCTGCCTGACCCTGAATCTTAGAACCCTGACGGTATCCCGTCCCCGCGGACGTCGCAGACTGCCTTCCTGTAACTCTCCGATACCTCGACCGCCTGGCAGACGCCTGTGCGCCCAGGAAGTGGGAGGGTTTCGATGTCGTAATCGCGTCCCAGGGGGAGCTCGTAACCGTTCTCAACCAACAGGTTCCTCCCCCCTCCCCAGAGGAACCTGGGGTGTGCGACGTTCTCTTCAGCTGGCATGGAATAATCTACAGAATTGGTCACGAATAGGGCGTGCTGGAGCGGGCGGTAGTCGCCGCCGCTCGCCCCTATCGCCAGGTACGGGCGGCCATTTCGCTCGAGGAGGAGCGAGGAGAGTGTGTGGAGCGGGCGCTTGTGGGGCTCGACCTTGTTCGGCCCTTCGGTGTAGAAGGCAGACGCCCTGTTGCTCAGCGCTATGCCGCACTCCTTGACGAACACGCGCGACCCGAAGTGGTGGAAGAGGCTCTGGATGCCAGACACCATGTTGCCCTTGGCGTCTGCGACCGAAAAAGCGGTGGTGTCCCCTTCCCTCACCGGCCTAGAGGGAGACGACTCCCCTCCCTTGGTCGACATGAAGGCGCCCATGTCGATTTTCCCGAATCGTGGGTCGCCGAGCATCTCGTCGCGGCGGGCGTAGGCGAGGAGTACTGCTTTCATAGTCTTCTCGATTCGGTCGCGCGAAAGGGGCCCCGCGGCAGAGAGCCCGACCTCAGCCAGCTGCTTCAAAATCAGAAGGCTAGTCGCGCCCATGCTGTTTGGAGGGACTTCGTAGACCAGAGTCCCACGGTAATCGAGGGTCAGCGGAGCGACCCACTCCGGCTTGAATTGCGAGAAGTCGCTCTTGCTGCAGGGGACGCCCAGTGACTCAAGGGTCGACGAAATCTTCTCAGCGGGCCAGCCCGAGTAGAATGCTGGAGCCCCCCCTTCGGCCACCTCTGCTATCACCTTCCCCAAGGCTTCCTGCTTTATGCACTCACCTGGCACCGGCAGCTTCCCGCCGGAAGCGAACACATTCTTGGCATCGTCGGTGAAGTCGGAAAGAGCGCCTGCGATGGACCGGCACATGGCTGCGCCGATGGGGAACCCTTCGACTGCTAGCTTGACCGCAGGTTCCAGGAGTTCTTTGAACTCTAGGTCGCCGAACCTTCTCTGCATCTCCCAGACGCCTGCGGCGAGGCCGGGGACGACGCATGTCAGAGGGCCGTAGAGGGGAACCTTCCCCCCCGCCTTTAGTTTCACCAGATCAAGAGTCAGCCCCGAGGGCGACCAACCGCTGCCGTTCAGGCAGTGCACCTTCCCCGTCTTCGCCTCATAGAGCATGCCGAAGAAGTCCCCACCGAGCCCCCCAGCCGGGTGGAAGGTCACCGCAAGGGCGAAGCTCGTCGCGGCTGCCGCGTCAAACGCGTTTCCCCCTCTCCGAAGGATATCATATCCGACCATCGAAGCGAGTGGCTGCTCGCTCGCCACGGCCGCATGTTCGCCAATCAGCGTTCTGCTGAGCCCCACGCTATTGCCGCCCCCGTATCTCTGCTGTCCGAGTCACACTTGCCGAGTCCAACGCTGTTGACTCTTCGGGAAGCTATTTATAGAACAAGCGGTTCGTATACAACCGTTGGTCGATAACCAATGAGCCAGGCCGAACTCGATGCTGTTCTAGGGTCGGTGGAGAACCCGATACGACGGAGGATAATATCGAGAATCAGCGAAGAACCTAACTATCAGCTGCAGCTTTCGAAGGAGCTGAAGCTCAGCCAGCAGCTTGTGGCGAAGCATCTCACGACGATGGAGAGGGCGGGATTGGTGAGCACTGTCTCACAGGACAGCCCTCGGGGCCCTCAGAGGAAGGAGTATCTGCTTAAGAACAGCATATCGGTGACCGTGGACCTCGCCCCCAACCTGTTCAGGACGAGGATATTCTCCTTCGGGGCGTTCCCTGGGGTCGAGGAGGCGGAAGAGCACGCCATGATGACGCAGATCAGCGAAGTGCTCAGGTACCAAGATGGCGCCTCGCGCATACGCCCACTCACAAATGTGGTAGCCGAGGTCGACAAGAAGCTGAAGGAGATGGAAGAGGAGAGGGCGGTGCTGCTCTACATAAGGAACCTCGCGCTGAGGGAGGCAGCTCGCATAAGCACATCTCTCCCATTGGCCGATCGCAAGAGAGTCCTCAGGTACCTCATGAGGGAAGAGGGAGACGCGTTGGGAGCCATCTGTTCTTCGCTTGGTCTGCAGAAGCAGGTGGTCGGGGACATCCTCGAAGAGATGGAAAGGGAAATAGGAAGTTCAGACTAAAAAGGGAAAGAGGAGCGCTAGCTCCTCTATATTCCTAGGTTTGGAAAGCTCGCCTGGGGGACGCCGAGTTGGCCCTGAAGGGTCTTGATACGCGTGGCGTATTCCCTCATCCGGGCGTTGTCGCCCTGCACCTTAGCTATTCGGTAGCCCTTCCACGCCTTGCGGAGGGCTCCCCAGACTTGCCCCTTTTGATATTCGGTCATGTTGTCTGACCTGCCTGGTTCGGACCCTTTCCGGTATTTTGCGGGCGGAGTCTATGTTATTTGAGCCAGTAATCAAAGGAGGCTACCACTGAATCGGGGCCTACACCATGGAGCGCAGTAGGAGCCAGACGTTGCTTGGGTGCTCAGAAATCCTCCGCTTCGAATACGCCCACCACCTGTCCCCGTAGGGGAGGTATTCGGAGACTGCGTACCCTGATTTCACGAGGTCGACCTTAAGGTCGTCCCTGATGCCCTTGAGGAGCTCGAAGCGGAACTTCGCGTGGCTAGACTCTGCCAGCACCTTAGCGCGCTCAATGAGCGCCCCGTCGTGGGTTGCGATAGCGAACCCATCCCCCCTTTCAAAGAGCGCCGTCATAAGCCTCTCGAAGTTCTTGTTGATCTCAGGCTTCGTGGGGAAGGCGAAGTCTGAACCCTCCCTGTAGGCTCCCTTGACCAGCCTCACCATCCCTCCTCGATTGAGTATTGCGTCCACGTCGGCCTCGCTGCGTCTGGCATAAGCCTGTATCGCAACGCCGAGACTCCGATGGTGGTCGTGGGCGTCAAGATAGGTGGCGACCGTCTTCTCGGTGAACTTGGACCCTTCCATGTCGATCCACAGGAGCTGTGACGTCTTCTCCGCGTTGGCCGCTATCTTGTCGAATCTGTTTCGCATCGCTTCGTCATCTGACCCCATCCCAAGCTGCGTAAGCTTGACCGAAGCGAACCCTCTGATTCCACCGTCAGCTAGCGCCGCCTGGAGTCGGAGGTACTCTTCGACCTGGGCGTCAGCGGCCGTCGGGTCCATAATCTCTTCTCCGAGGAAGTTGACCACTGCACCTATCCCCCTGGAGTTCGCCTTCTTCGCATCGTCTATCGCCGCACTCAGGTCCGGCCCTGAAATCCATCTCTTCGCCAGTGGCAGGACGACCTTCTCTTTGACCCCCAAGGCGTACCGCCGCCAGAGGAACCACATATTAACAGTGCATACGCGCACCAACGGTGAGAATGATGGCCGATGATCTCTACACGGTCAGGATGCGACGGCTCAGAGAGGGCCTAGCCAAGAGTGGACTGATGGGGGCGGTCGTGGTGCCGGGGCCGAACATGCGATACCTGACCGGCGGCACGTCAATCCTGCTGGAGCGACCCTTCTTACTGCTCATCCCTCTGACAGGAGAACCTCAACTGGTGGCGCCCGCCCTAGAATCTGGGCCCTACAGGAACGCGCCGATCGCCCTCAAGATTCATGCGTGGACTGACTCTGAAGGACCAGAGGAGGCCATCAGGCAGGCGGTGAGGAGCGCGGGTGGAGAGGGAACCTGGGGGGTGGAAGGCAGAGCGCCATTCCAGTACGTGAACAGGCTGGCGAAGATCTCGTCCCTGAGGTTCGCTGACGCCGAACGTGTCCTCCAGAACCTTAGAGAGACCAAGGACACGGCTGAAGTCAGGCTATTGAAGAAGTCAGGGGAGACCCTGAGCAGGGCATTCAGGAGGTTCCCTGAGCTCATCAAAGAGGGAGCCACAGAGCTCGAGTTGGCCAGGGCTATGTCGGACACGATCTACGCCGAGGGTGGTGAAAAGGTCGACGACATGCTCGTCCAGGCCGGCCAGATGGCAGCGGATCCACATCATCTGCCCTCAGGGCGGAAGGTGAGGCGAGGAGAGAGTATAGTCGCGGACGTAGGGTCGACCTACGGCGGTTACTACGCAGACGTCACCAGGACGTTCTGCGTCGGACGGTCAGTCGAGGTCGAGAAGGTATACTCCAAGGTCCTTGAGGCGCAAGAAGCCGCAATAGCCGAGTCGAAGGCGGGCGCGAGGGTCGGAGATGTCGACGCAGCGGCCAGGGAGGTGCTCGATAAGGCAGGGATGGGAAGGTACTTCTTCCACAGGACGGGCCATGGACTAGGGCTGGAGATTCACGAAGCCCCCTATATTACAGAGGGAGGAGAGGAGACGCTGGGGCCGGGTATGTGCTTCACCGTAGAGCCGGGCGCCTACATCAGGGGCAAGCTTGGGGTCAGGATCGAAGACGACATCCTTATCGAAGGCGCCACTGGAGTGCAGATCACCGACGTCCCGAAGGAATACGGCTGGTGGGGCTAGGCCTGCTTAATCCGGGAGAACTGCGACACCATCGTGTTGGTGTCCTCTACGTGTTTGACCTTCTGGATTTTGTTCATGACTAGCCTGTACACCTTCTCGTCGCTTGGGACAAGGACCTCCTTCTGAGCGTTGAGGACCACAAGGACATCCCAGTCGCCAGGGACGATGTGAGCCTCTGTGACCTCTGGAATCTTCATCAGCGACTCGATTACGCCCTCCTCGTGGCCGGGGGTGACCTTGAGGAGGACGAAGGCCCTCTGATACACTGGCAACTGGATTATCCCTGGCGATACAGCTTTTAAAAATGAATCGCCACCAGATGACCACCTTGAGGAACGCCGAGGTCGCCGACCTGCTAGACAAGCTGGGGGATATCCTGGAGTCAGGCGGCGAAGACAGATTCAAAGTCATCGCCTACCACAGGGCGGCCACCAGTGTCAGGAACATGGACGAAGCCGTCGAGCAAGTCTGGAAGGAGAAGCGGCTGGAAGACATCCAGTACGTTGGTCAAGGCATAGCAAAGAAGATCGACGAATACCTCAGGACAGGAAGGCTCGAGGCGCTGGAGCGGATCAAGGCGAAGATTCCTCCAGGGGCGCCAAAGCTCATGAAGGTCCAGGGGATAGGGCCGAGGACGGCCTACCGCCTGTCCCACGACCTTGGGATTACCAGTGTCGGAGACTTGAAGTCAGCGCTGGAGGCGGGGAGGCTCGACCCGGAGTTCGGCCCTAGGGTCAGGGAGTCGTTCCTGGTCAGTATCGAGAAGCTCGAGAACTTCGAGAGGCGCATGCTCCTCCCAGAGGCAGAAGGCGAATTCCAGAAGCTGCAGTCCTATTTTGGGGCTTTGGGGATCGAGGTGATGATGGCTGGCAGCCTTAGGCGAGGCAAGAGCACTGTTGGGGACATTGACATTCTATCCATCGACCCGAGGGCAATCGACGCCATGGCGGGTTGCCCGGGGGTTGCCCAGGTGCTGGAGAGGGGACAGAAGAGGACGAGCGTCAAGCTTGAGAGTGGGGTTCAGGTAGATGTCAGGGCGTTCGCGCCCGAGGAGTGCGGTGCAGCGCTGGTCTACTTCACCGGCTCGAAAGACCACAACATCGCGCTTAGGAACTTGGCCATAGGGAAGGGGTGGAAGCTGAATGAGTACGGTCTCTTCGGCAGTGGCGGTGAGAGGCTGGCTGGTGAGACCGAGGACGAGGTATATCGCGGGCTCGGAATGCGGCATATACCCCCAGAGTTGAGGGAGAACAGGGGGGAGGTGGAGGCTTCGCTCAGAGATGAACTCCCCGATCTCGTCGCCTTTGATGACATCAAAGGAGACTTGCAGATGCACACGACATGGAGCGATGGGTCGGTCGACCTGAGTGAAATGGCGAAGGCGGCAAAGGAGAGAGGGTACGAATACATCGCAGTCACCGACCACTCCGAGTCAGTAAGGGTAGCCAACGGACTTTCCAAAGAGCGGTTCAGGAGGCAGTGGAAGGAGATTGACAGACTGAATGACGAGCTGGCCCCCTTCAGGATACTCAAGGGCGCAGAGGTGGAGATTAAGAGCGACGGGTCGGTCGACTTCGACAAGGCCTTTCTCGACGAATTCGACATCGTCGGCGCGTCCTTGCACCAGAACTTCAGGCAGAGCGCCGAGAAGCTGACTGAGAGGGCGGTGAGCGCGCTGAACCATCCCTCAGTGGACTTCCTTTGCCACCCCACCAACAGACTGATTGGGCGGAGAGAGGGGAATCCCATAGACCTCCGCAGGGTCATAGCGATGGCGAAGGAGACTGGAAAGACGCTCGAAGTGGACGGGCAACCACAGAGGTTGGACCTAGACGACGTCTGGGCGAGGAGGGCGATGGAGGAGGGCGTCCCCATAGCTGTGGACTCTGATGCCCACTCACCTGGCGAGCTAGACAACATAGGCTACGGAGTGATGGTCGCAAGGAGGGCGTGGCTGAAGTCGAAAGACGTAATGAACACCAACAACCTACGGCGTCTGCTGAACGCGTTGTCATGACGTCAGCGGGGGCTCATGCGACTGGACGGACGCAGCGTAGTTTACTCTGGCCTGCTCAGATATACCCCCAGATACCCATGCTTTGATTGGATGATGACCGTCCATATTCTTTGGAACCAGCGTCTTTTAGTTGGATAGAACTTGCCTGCTGACAAGGATGGGCCATCGCGCCATGACTCTGGATTGGGGTTGCCGTAGACAAACACTTGAACATGAATCTCACATCCGGCGCATTGAGTGCCACATGGGACGACAACCCCGGAGAGGTATCGGAGTCTTTGGTTGCTTCCATTGAGAGTGATGGAGAGAAATAATCTGGACCGTAGACGTGTGCGCTTACCTCGGGATGATCCGCGCCCATTCGCGCCCGGCCTTGGATGCGATTTCAGGAAGGCCCCTTACGTCAAAGTGGCCACAGCCGTCTGTTTACACATCGCAGCCATATGGAGAGACAGTCACAATCAAGTGCCGAACATTTTCCTTCCGCGATAATTGCCCGGAGAGATTTCACCCCTAAGCGAACATTTACTGAGGCAGGAAGTGTCAGTGGAAACGCTTTTGACGCGGACTTGAAGGGAAACGCAGCGCGGGGGTTGCTGAGCTTGGTCAAAATCGCCTCGGGCGTTGAACGCGTGGGACTTAAGCCACTCCGGAGACATCCTATCCCTTAGGGGTTCGTGGGTTCGAATCCCACCCCCCGCACACATGTTGAATCTGCCCACGGGAGTCGGCGTTGCTTTCATCCCCAGGCGGCGTGAGAGCGATGGCCGTTGGAACAAAGGGACCTGTGAAACACAACCACTCTTAAATCGCATTAGGGTGCACGCTAGGCTGAACCATGACGGATACGCAACCCGACGCCACTGAGCGACACATTGCGGTCCACTGGAAGGAGGAGCCGCTTCTAGACCCGCCGGAATCCTTCGTCGCCCAAGCGAACTTGAAAGACAGGGGCGTCTTTGAGCGCTTCTCTGAGAAGAACTTCCCCGAGTGCTTCAGGGATTATGCAGACCTGCTGACTTGGGACGAGGGCTGGCACAAGATTCTCGACTCTTCCAATCCGCCATTCTGGAAGTGGTTCGTAGGCGGGAGGCTCAACGCGGCTTACAACTGCGTGGACAGGCACCTGCCGAGATATGGGAACAAGGCCGCAATCATATGGGTCCCAGAACCAGAGAGTGAACCCCACAGAGTAGTGACATATCAAGAGCTATACAGATCGGTCAACGAATTCGCACTCCTGCTCCAGCATCTGGGGGTGAGGGCAGGAGACAGGGTCACGTTTCACCTCCCCATGGTCCCCGAGCTCCCAATCTCCATGCTCGCGTGCGCCAGGCTCGGCGTCATCCATAATCAGGTCTTCGGCGGGTTCAGCGCTAGGGCCTGCGCTGAGAGGGTCGACGACTCGAAGAGCTCCATCCTAGTGACCATCGACGGCTACTACAGGAACGGCGGACTAATCGACAAGAAGGCAGAGGCAGACGTCGTGGTCAAGGAGGCCGCGGCGCTCGGAACGAAAGTCGAAAGAGTCCTCGTCTGGCGACGCCACTCTGGGAGATATATCTCGAACGCACCTATGGTGGAGGGCCGTGACTTCTTCGTCGACGAGCTCTTGATGCCCTTCCGAGGCAAGACGATCGCTCCAGTCTCCATGGATTCGGAGGCGCCCCTCTTCCTGATGTACACCAGTGGCTCCACTGGGAGACCAAAGGGGGTGCAGCACAGGACCGGAGGGTACCTGGCTTATGTCGCAGCTACTTCGAAGTACGTCCAGGACATCCATCCTGAAGACGTCTATTGGTGCTTCGCTGACATAGGATGGATCACAGGGCACTCCTACATTGTATATGGACCCCTCGCGCTGGCGGCCACTACGGTGATGTATGAGGGGGTGCCCCTCTACCCGGACGCTGGGAGACCATGGAGGATTGCGGAGAGGCTCGGAGTGAACATCTTCCACACTGCTCCTACCACCATCAGGATGCTCAGGAAGTCAGGACCTAGGGAGCCAGGGAAGTATGACTTTCACTTCAAAGCCATGACGACGGTGGGGGAACCAATCGAGCCAGAGACGTGGAAGTGGTTTCACGAGGTGGTCGGGAAGAATGAAGCCGTGATCACTGACACGTGGTGGCAGACAGAGACAGGAGGGTTCCTCTGCTCTACCCTGCCTGCGCTAAACCCGATGAAGCCTGGTAGCGCCGGGCCAGGGCTCCCCGGGATCTACCCGGTGATCTTGGACGAGGAAGGAGCAGCGATTCCCCCAGGCGAGAATAGGGCCGGAAACCTTTGCATCCGCAACCCCTGGCCTGGCATAATGCAGACCATCTGGGGAGACCCCGACAGGTTCGTCAGGACGTATTACGCGAAGTTCAACAAGGACAAGGGGAGCAAAGACTGGCGGGACTGGCCCTACTTCGCCGGTGACGGGGCTGTGCTCGCTTCTGACGGGTACTTCCGCATACTCGGCCGGGTGGACGACGTAATCAAAGTCGCCGGCCACAGGCTCGGGACGAAAGAACTGGAGAACGCGGTCCTGACCATCCCTGACGTGGCTGAAGCCGCGGCGATAGCAATGTCGGATGAGCTCCGCGGCCATGTCCCGGTAGTGTATGTGGCGCTCAAGCCTGGGAGTTCGCATACAAGTGGAATCGAGGATGCCATAAAAGGGAGGGTGGTAGAGCAACTTGGGCCCATCGCAAGGCCTAGATTCGTCTATGTTGTCCCCGACCTCCCGAAGACCAGGTCGGGAAAAATCATGAGACGGGTACTCGTGGCGATTTCAGACAGGAAAGACCCTGGGGACACCACCACCCTGGCGAATCCTGACATTGTAGTCGCGATCAAGAAGCTAGTTCAGTCCGACTAGGTCCAGCCGCCTTTGCTAGCAATGGTAATCGTCCCCGCGCCTTATACGTCACCTTCAGCTTGCCATGAACAGTGACCCTTAGTGAGCGAGCAGATGGCCCTGGAGGCCGAGGAGGCCGAGTTCATCCTGAAAGACGGTACGTCGGTCTTCGCCAGAGAGCTTCTTCCGTCGGACAGCACAGCCCTAGGGTCTCTACCCTGATGGTGCTTGACAGAGCACCAGCGACCGGTCCCGGCGCCGAGGGCAAGAGGAGAACCATGAACCCAGTATGGCCTAGAGGCAAGGGAGCACGCTCTCAGCATAGTCACGGGAGGTCGCGCAGATTCTTGACTCAGTTTCCTTTTATCCTTCCCCCGCCCCACGCTCTCCATGGACTTCCTTGCCGAGGCGAAGAGGATCGAGCCTGAGATTATCAAGAACAGGAGAGCACTGCACCAGCACCCAGAGCTGTCATACCACGAATCTTGGACTTCGAAGTTCATCTCCGAAAGGGTGGAGGCGCTGGGAATCCCTGTAAGACGTGGTGTGGGAGGCAACGGAGTGGTAGGCACCCTGAAGGGTTCCAAGGAGGGGAAGGTAGTGGCTCTGAGGGCGGACATGGACGCCCTCCCCGTCACTGAGGCTGCCGAAGTGGACTTCAAGTCGAAGGTCGACGGTGTGATGCACGCATGCGGCCATGACACGCACATGGCGATGCTGATCGGCGCCGCAGAGATACTGTCAGGAATCAGAGAAGGGCTCCATGGAACCGTAAAGTTCCTCTTCCAACCAGCCGAAGAGCACGGTGGGAGGGGAGGGGCACTGCCGATGATAGAAGATGGAGTCATGCTCGACCCGAAGGTCGATTACGTATTCGGATTACACATCGATGGGGACAGGAAGGCCGGCGAGTTCGGGGTCAGAGCGGGACCGGTGATGGCGGCGCCGGACACATTCAAGATCAGGATTGAGGGCAGGGGAGGTCACGGATCCGCCCCTCACAGAACCATAGACCCAGTTTACATCGCCGCGAACGTCATCCTAGGCCTGCAGGGCATATCTGCAAGGATGGTGGATCCAGTCCGCCCGTTTGTCATCACGGTCGGATCAGTCCACTCGGGGACGAAAGAGAACATCATTCCCGATTACGCCGTGCTCGAGGGCACAATCAGGACGCTAGACGAAGATACTAGGAGGTTGGCGAAGAGGAAGGTGGCGGGGGTCGTCGGAGGGATCTGCAGGTCTTTCGGTGGGTCTGCAGAGGTAGAGTTCGAGGCAGACGCATACCCCGTGACCATCAATGACCCAAGAACGACGGAACAGGCAGTAAAGATACTTGAGACCATACGCGGGACCAGAGTGAAGAGGATGGAACCCATCCTCGGAGGGGAGGACTTCTCTAGATTCCTGCAGAAAGCGCCAGGCATGTTCTACTTCCTAGGGGCCGCGAACCCGGCGAAGGGATGTGTCTACCCGAACCACAGTTCGAAGTTCAAGGTGGACGAAGACGTGCTGAAGTACGGCGCCGCGTCGCTAGCGATGCTCGCCTTTGAGTTCGGCAGAGAGGGCGCACGGAGGTGAATGTGGGCGTACGCAAAGAAAATCTCCGAAAGAGTCTACCTGCTTGATACTTACGCCCTCGGAATACCAGGAACGGTAGGCGCGTATTTGTTGAAGGGCCCGAAGCCGGCGCTTGTCGACTGCGGCTATGCCTCCTCCTACGAGAGCGTGCTTAGGGGGGCGGCCGAGGTAGGCGTCATGCCCTCGGATGTGAGGTATGTCATCCCGACGCACGTGCACTTGGACCACGCAGGTGCCGCCGGGAGGCTGCTGAAGGAGATGCCTAATGCTGAAGTGATTGCCCACGAAAGGGCGGTCCCACACCTGATCGACCCGAGGAAGCTCATCGAGAGTTCCACCATGGTCTTCGGCGATTCTACCATGTCCCTATACGGCCTCCCCGAGCCGATTCCCGCAGAGAGGGTGACGGCCGTCGGAGAAGAGGCGCGCCTCGACCTCGGAGCCGGCCTCAGCGCCACCATAATGCACACCCCCGGGCATGCGCCCCACCAGGTCTCAGTGCTCCTGGACGGCACCAGGTCCCTTCTTACTGCGGACGCGGTTGGGATTCTGTACCCAGGTCTCAAGGCCATGATACCCACCACGCCTCCCCCCAGCTTCAACCCCCAGCAATTGGTGGCCACGATAGGCGCCCTGAGGCAGACGACCCCCAGGGGGTTACTCCTCCCGCACTTCGGCTCTCGGGACGACTCCGACTGGGTGTTCGACCGGACGGCGGAACTGGTTGAATCCTGGGTGGACCAGGTGAGCCGCATGCGGAAGCTCAAGATGAGCCTCGACCAGGCGGCCGAGTCCATGGAGAAGGGGGTGGCCAGCGACGCGGGGATGGAAGACCTCCCCATCCATGCGAAGGTATCGGTGAGAACATCGGTGATGGGTATCATGCATTATCTCGACAAGAACTCTTGAATAGTGCGGACGGCGGTCGTGCGGCGTGCCCCTCGTCTACGCGTGCATAGCGCCCCACGGAGGGGAAATCGTCCCGGTCCTCGCAGGCAAGAAGCCCAGGCTGTTCAAGTACACCAGAGATGCGATGAAGTCGCTCGCCTCGAGGATGGAGCGGTCTAAGCCCGACACCATCGTGATCGCCAGCCCACATAACATCAGGCTCCATAGGCACGTCGGGGTGGTGACAGCGGAGAACTCGTCTGGAACTGTTTCTGCCGGGAAGAAGACCATCAGGCTCGGAGCCAAATGCGATGTGGATTTCGCTCGGACATTGATCGAGGCGGCCGAAAGGTCAGGGGTGCCGGTTGTGGGAGCCAACTATGGGACGAACGAAGGCCCTCTCTCTGACCTGGCGATGGACTGGGGGACACTCATCCCCCTCTGGTTCTTTCTCAGGGGGACCGGGCTGAATAGCAAGGTTGTGATAGTCACTCCGTCGAGAGGGCTGCCACTCAGGGCAAACTTCGAGTTCGGGAGGGTGATGGCTCGTGCCGCCGAGGCCGGAGGCAAACGCATAGCCTTCGTCGCCAGCGCGGACCAGGCCCACGCCCACAGTAGAAGCGGGCCATATGGCTTCAGCCCCAGCGCTGCGAAATACGACGAGTTAGTAATCAGAGCGATCAACAGTGGGACACTAAACTCGATTGTGGAACTCGAGGCAGGTTTCATAGACGAGGCGAAACCAGACAGCCCCTGGCAGATTTCCATGCTCGCTGGTGCGCTCTCAGAGGTCTCCATGGAAGGGGAGGTGCTCTCCTACGAAGTCCCCACATACTACGGGTTGCTTTGCGCGAGCTATTCCAGAAAGTCGAAGACTCCTTCGAGGCCCGTGATCCTTGGGCAGTCGACCTCACCGTAGTTACCGTCTCTGTCAATGAGGATCCCGGTCACGCCCGCATTCCTCGCCCCCTCCACGTCTGCTTCGTAGAGGTCCCCAACGTGTATCGCTTCGCCCGGCTGGGTGCCTGTCGCACGAAGGGCTATCCTGAATATGTCAGGGTTGGGCTTCGAAACGCCGGCTATCCCGGATATCACCACGACAGAGAAGTACCTCCCGAGGCCGAGGTCTGATACAGTCTCTGCGACGTCAGGCGGTGCGTTCGAGACTAAGGCGAGCTTGAAGCCTGTGTCGCTGAGCCTTCGGAGGGTCGGCTCGGCGTCGGGGTAGAGTTCCAGTGGGATTGTCCCTTGGACCTCGGGCCATAATTTACGCATCAGGCGGGACATCCTGTCGACCTCTACGTCTGGTGAGCCAGGGAATAGGCGCCTGAAAACCAAGGCATCAAGCTGGCGGTAGGACTCTTCCGACTCATCCGGAGTGAGCTTCAGGCGCCCATAGGCGATGAGCCATCCTGGTTCGACGGCAAAATAAGCGGAGCGCACCTCGTCGGGTGTGGCAGTGTACCCGTTGTGTGTGAGTATTCTGCTGATGATGCGGTCCCTCCTCATGACAAGGAGGGTCCCTCCGAAGTCGAAGAAGACAGCTTTTTTCTTCAATTTGAGGGAAGTAGCGTCGGGTTGCTAAATACTTTCGTCAGAGCTGCACCGCTCATCCCCCGAATATCGGGATATAGGGGGTCGCAAGCATGCTGAACAGGAGGAGCATAAGGACAGTCAGCGTCACATAGACATAGGTCCGGTTGTGCTCGGCCGCGAAGAGGAAGATTGAGAAGAGGACCCTAGATACGGGTGTAGCGAGGAGCAGTAGGACCCCTAGCTCGATGATCGCCATTGGCGCTCCCGAGGCGAGGCCGGCAACGAGGCCGTTGAAGGTGACAGGGAAGGAGCCGTGAGGCACTTGATTTGGATTATATGTGAGGAAAGAGCCTGACTGGGAGAACGCGTCGTGAGCCGCTAGAAGCGCTGTTCCGACCACAATGACGGCGGCAGAGAGCAACACCCCGTACCTCAGGACCTTGCTGATGATGGTGTTCATTGAATCCGGGTCGCTCAGGTTCATGGGCACACACCCCGCTGGGTGCCTATGGGCTCAGATCCCAAGGGCCCTCAACACCATCTCCAGCCCCGCTATGGCGAGGACTAGCGCGAATATCTTCCTGACTGTCGGGTTCCTAGCCCTTGTGAGGACTCGGGCTCCCATTGAAGCGCCTATGAGTATCCCGAGGGCGACAGGCGCCACTATGATTGGGTTGACGTCTCCTCGGACGAAGTAGATTCCTGCGCTGGCAGCAGCGGTGACCCCAATCATGAAGTTCGAGGTCGTGGTCGATACTTTCATGGGGAGTTTCATGGCTAGATCCATCGAGAGGACCTTGAAAGTCCCGCTCCCTATGCCAAGGAGCCCCGAGATCAGCCCGGCCACCACCATCCCGGCGAGTCCCTCAGTAGGATGGGTAGCATTGTACTTCACCGTCGAGCCGTCGGTCTCAACATACGAGCCGGTGAGCTTGAGCTTCTCTGAAAGGCCCGTGAGCTCGGGGGTAGCGGGAATGTCCTCGCCTATCTTGCGGATGAGGGGGATCAAGGAGAGAAGGAGGACGACGCCGAAGATGAGCTCTAGTGTGAGTGAGTTGACGTATGCGGCGATGAGGGCTCCGGTGATTGCCCCGGTCGTAGTACCCAGCTCGAGGAACATCCCGACCTTCAGGTTGGTCATCTTGTCCTTCACATAGGTCGCCGCAGCGCCGCTCGAGGTCGCTATCACAGATACGATGCTGGCGCCAATGGCGTAGTGGATATTGACTCCCAACCCGATGGTCAACATGGGGATGACTACGACCCCTCCGCCTAGCCCCACAAGAGAGCCGATGACTCCGGCGACTATCGAGGCCAGGAATATAATCAGCATGAGCTCCAGCACAAGCAAGCTTGCTCCTCCCCTCCAGCGAAGGTAGTTACGCGTTTTTCTCCATCACAGACGGACGGGAGTCCAGGCTACCCGCCGTCAAGGGCTGCTTTGATCCTCTCATGGCTCGCCTGTATGCCTTCGACGCCCGTGTTCAGGATCGTGCACGGGACCTTCCACCTATCGAACATGAGCCTGTAGAAGTAAGCCTGCCGTTCGTTGTCTGGTTCGAGCAGGTATGGATTATACCATGGCTCGTAAGCGATCGAACCCCACTTCTCCTTGGGCCCTGCCCCAGGGAGCACCATGTATTCCCCCTTCTGGAGGATCCCGATGGCTTCCTCGGGTGTCAATCTGACCTCCGCAGGACTGTGGTCATCCCTTCTCAGAAGTACGACGTGATTGATAGGGACTTCGTCGACGACCTTGTCAGGGCCAAGGATATCCTCCCTTCTGACCAAGACCCTTGAGTTGCCGAATGAGTAATAGCACCACCGCTTTCCGTCGTTGAAGACGCACCTTCCGCGAGTTACTGAGCACCCTACGTCTCCTTCCACGAAGTCGCACTCCTCCTTCCTTGTGACGACATTCTCGTTCAAGGACCGGTCGAAGACCGCGCGAAGCCACTCTTGCTCCTTCTGCGACTCGGACCGCATGTAGAGGGCTTTCTCGGGTTGCCTGGCGATGAGGGGAGCCGAAGGGACGTCTGGGACCGGGTCAGGGAAGCGGACGTAGGCCCAATCGTCGCCGCAGATCTTCCCATGATCACTCATGAACACCTGGAAGGACTGGGTCGTCTTCCCAGTCCCGGTTGGGGCGATTATGACCACCCCCTTCCCTTTGTAGAGCGCCGTTGCGCCGTGGATCGAAAGCGTGTTTGCCTTGCGTTCGAGTATGGCAGCCGCGATTCCGAGGGCCCAGGATTTGCACTGGCCGTAGTACTCGGTGTTCACGAACAGAGCTGAGCGGAGCTCAGGGGAGTAGTATGCCGAGGGCTCGTGCCCCTCGACCCCGATGGCTGAGTAGATCCATGCGTCGGGGGGTGCCGCTGCGTCGGCCTGGGTCCAATTGTTCGCCCAGAACTCCGCCTGGTGCCGGCTGTTTGTCCGGAGCTCGATGATGACGCCCTCCAACTCAGCCTTGAGAGACAGGGAGCCAGGCTTCGCGAGGGCGGGTCGAGCCTTGGCAAGGAGGCGTTGGAACTCTGAGGGTGGAGTCCTCTTGTCCCCCTTCACCCTTGCCCGAGACTCTGTCGAGTACGTGTTCAGCTTCTGGTTGTTCAAGTAGAGCTCCGCGCTTTACTAAGCGATTAAAACCGTTGGCCACTCCGGAGAGAAGTTATTCGAATGTCGAATCTGACGTAGCCCGGCTCGAGCATGCCAGAGGTTGGCCTCAAGAGGCGCTCACGGTCAGTGGGTCAACAGGAGAGAGGGGATCTGGGGGCGCTCTGAGAGGCCGTATCTGTCTGCCTTCTCGACGTCGAGGCCCCCCTTCCTACAGATGGACTTCACATGATGGAACATCGCCCAGCCGCCCAGGCCAATCATGGCGCCTGTGACGTACCTTGAAGCCACGTTCGTGTCGCTCGAGGCGCGGGCCGCGTCCCTTGCGGCTATCTTCGCCAGGTGCCTGTATGATGCATAGTACACGGCAAGTTGCGACTGGTCCAACTTGAGCGAAGAGAAATCCCGGTTCTTGAGTAGGCCTAGAGGGACGTGCTGCATTGGGGTCACCGTGAACTCGAACGGGAGCCCGCTATCGAGTGTCGAGTTGCTCATCCTGTTGATCAGAGCCACCGTGTCCCAGTTGTCGTCTGGAGTCTCTCCAGCCTGCCCTACCTGGACGGTGAAGGCGGGTCTCCAGTAGTTCTTGTTCATGACGTAAGTACCCTTCCACACGATGTCAGACCAGGACCCGTCAGGACCTACTTTGAGTGGAAGGGTCTTGTTGGGCATGTGCTTTGCCGCGAGTTGGTCGCTCCCCGTCTCGATGCCCACCTGCAAGCCAATCCAGTTGTTCGGTCCAGCCCTCATGACCGAAGAAATCCTACGCATCATGTCAGGGTACGCAGCTGGGATTGAAATCCTGCCGTGTGTGGGATTGGAGCGTGTGATTCCAGAGGTCGTCATTACCTCCTTCATCAGGTCGAGGAGGGCGTCCTCGTTGGGGACGTAGCTCCGCCCGTGCTGGTACGCGAAGAACTCGTCAGTGTGGAGCCAGGCGTTGTGTTGACCGGAGCGCACGTTCACCTCGAGCTCACGCCGCACCTTTTCAGGGCTGTAGTACCTCAGTGGTCTGAGTGTGACCTCGCAGAAATCGCAGCCTATCCCGCACCCGCGCATGACCTCCACCATCCCCTTCACCGAGGGGTTGACAATGTCGGGTATCTCCTCCAAGGTCGGGAACTGCCTCGAGAACTGATATCTGCTGATGAACTTGGGATTTGGTTCCCACTCCTTCCTGAAGTCGGCGTTGAATGTCTGGTATCCTCTGAAGAACTCGGTCTTCTCGCCGGAGTCGTCAGACACATACCGGAACAGATCACCGGCTATGTCGTCTGCTTCGCCCTGGAAGGCGAAATCGATCTTGTTCTTCTCGAGCTCCTCCGGGCGGACGGTCAGCTCCCACACCCCAGGTCCCCCCACGAGGAGCTTTGCCTTCTTTCCAGCCCTCGCCCGGTTGATCCTGTGGAGCAGCGACTCGAACTCCCTCTGTACGTAAGCGGGTGCCCTTGTCTCGAAGAACACGGCGTAGGACATTGTCAGCGGCCCTAGGCCGAGTGGATCCATGGTCGAGACGCCGATCACTTCAGTACTATCATCTATGAACTCAGAGATGTGGTCCTCTTGTGCTACGACCACCTCCTCACTGGTGAAGCTCTTGAGAAGGGCGGCTTCCAGTTTCCTGACGGCATAGGGAGCAAACGCCGCCCTCCCCCCGACTCCGGGTGGAGGCGGTCCCTTAAGGAATGAGTAGATGGCGCCGGGGAGGGCGTCCGTGGGCGCGCTCGCTAGGAAGTCGAGCAGAGGGACGCTTCTGTAAGTGCGGGACAGGGTGGTGTCCGACACGAGCACGATTCGGGCCATATCTGCACGCTTGGAAGGAGGGAATCGGTGATTAAAAAATCCTACAGGCGTTCTCTCCCAGAGAAGACCCAGCCGCGCTCAGAGAGGGCTAGCACCATCGCGCGGCCAGTTTCGGCAGAGGGTGCGTGGTCGAACCCTTCGGACCCTCTGAACCATTAATTGCGGCCGGCGCCTCCTATGGCTGAGGAGCATCCACTCCAACTCTACCTCAGCCACTTCCGGACGAGGGCGAAGAGACCCCTTCTGCTCCCAGCGGGAGATGACTGAACTCGGGGCCCCTCGTTTGCCCAGGGAGGCCAATCCCTCTGACTCGTCCTTGGCCGCTGTGATTTGAGCGGCCTCGTCGGAGGTTTCGCCAGGTGGCGCGTCCCCTGGCCTGGGAGGAGACGGCGCAACGCATATGGCTTCCGCGCCTAATCACCCCGTCGAGCTGCACGTATTCGGGCCGGGATGTCTGGCGTCTCCGCCTTGGGTCCCTGCTGAACGGTCCATGGCAGTGAGCATCATACCCCCCTAGAGCCAGGCTCGTCCAGCGCTTGCTTCGAGGAACAGGCGTGGGACGGCTAGCGCCTGCGTATCGTGGCAAGGAGCGCGTCCTGGCCCATCGAGACGCACGACCCGCCTAGCCCACCTGATCTCGCCAGCTGTACTCAGGGACGAAACCAAGCACGTTCCGTGTCTTCTCTATCGAGTGGAGGGTCTAGTTGTCATACAGCCTCTTCTTCACAGGGACGCCTGGGAAGGCCGCGCGCAGGACCTCTTCGTCGCTTGAGGACATCACAGTGTCTGCGTTTGCTATTATGAAAACCTCCGCGCCCTTGATTTTCGCCTCGAGGGCCCTGCGAACTGCCTGCGCGGCGTCCCTGACGTCTATGTACCCCCAGAGGTTTCACTTACGGAGGGTCGGGTCACCCTGGAATTCCCCGAAGGTGGCATAGTCCTTTAGTTCCATTATGTTCGAGAAGCGCAAGCCTACTATCTTCAGCTCATGGTCCCACCTGCAGTACGCCTCGGCAATCCTTTCACCCACGAGTTTGGTCAGCAAGTAGGCGCTTTCAGGCCGCCCGGCATACTCCTCGTCCACAGGCACGTATGGAGGCGGGACGTCGAACTGGATTCCCAGGACCGTCTCGCTTGAGGCCCACACCAGGTTCTTGATCCCCCGAGCCTGGTCGACGCCTCGAACACGTTGTAAGTGCTCATCACGTTGTTCTCGAAGGTCACAGAATTGGTGAACACCCTGGAGTCAGGGATGGCGACGAGGTGCACTACCCCCTCGACCTCGTGGGGGCAACGCTCGACCGCAGAGAGCGTGTCTAGGGCCTGGCCGTAGTCAGCGAGGTCTGCCTGTATGGACGGGCAGAACTCTTCAGCCGGCTTCACCCTGTCCACGCTGAAGACATCATATCCGTGGGCCTTTAGCTCCCTTACGCATGCCTTCCCAGCCTTCCCGCTGCCCCCGGTGACCACGACCTTTGGCATGCCATCAACTCGGCCACATGGTCTCGACGCGTGGCGGCAAGGGGCCAGACCGCCGATACCTGTACCTCTCGAAGAACATCTCCACCCCGTGCGGGCCGAAACTGAAGGCGACCTCCATCCTCGCAGCCCCTTCGATGGTGAAGAACCGGGCCTCGCCCCCTTCTTCGCCTTCCGGGACGAGTACTATGTTGTTGCCTATGTCTTCGCCCGAAAGCATGAGGAAGCTCCCAACCCTCTTCACCTCGGCGACCAGCGTATCCTTGTAAGTCCTGTACTGACCCTCGAGCTTCCTAAGCATGGTTTCCAACTTGACCGCTCTCAGTTCCGCAGGGTCGACCCCCAACATGAGTGACACCGCGGACATCCCTAGCAGACCCATACTATAGCCGGTGCCGTTCGACAGCAGCACGACTCCTGACCTGGCATCACGGACGTACTCCATGTCGGAGGTGTAGACGTCCAACGAGCCTCCATGGCGGACGACCTTGTGCCCGTGGAAGTCAGGAATCAGCATAAGACCGTAACCATAGGAGTCCCCCCCATAGTTTTCGACGGGCCACTTCGCGTAGGGCGTTTCCATCTTTGAAAGGATGTCCTCTGCGACCACCCGCTTCCCCTTGAACTCGCCTCCGTCGATAAGCATGGACACATAGTTCGAAAGATCAGCGGCGCAGCTCATGATCCCGCCAGCCGCGCCGCTCCCATAGGGGACTGGGGTTGGGGACACCTTCGCCCCTCTTATTGCATAGGGAGTGGCGACGTCGACGTCGGCTGAAACCTCCGATCTGTCGAGGAACGTCCTCTTCATTTCCAGCGGCGCCAAGACGTCAGACTTTAGGTATTCGAACCAGTGGTGGCCGCTCACCCTCGAGACTATCTCGCCCAGGAGGACGAACCCCTCGTTCAGGTAGTGTAGTTTCCCGCCCGGCCTCGACACGGCCCAATCGTCGACGCCGTCGAGGAAAGAAAGCATGTCGTCCAAACTGGCAATGGGGAGCCAGTGGTGGTACTCCCTGAACGCGCTGAACAGGATGACCTCCAGCGAGCCTAAGCCGGGGATCCCACTCGTGTGAGAGAGGAGGTGGTGCACCTCAACCCCTTCGAACGCCCTTTGCCTGAACGGGATGAATTTGGTGACCGGGTCGTGGAAATCCATCTTGCCTGACTCCACGAGTTTGCCGACGGCTAGCGCCACGAAGGACTTCGTGATAGAGCCTATGCCATAGAGGGTCTGTGGGGTCGCGGGACTGGCCCCAGCGGCGTCCTTCCAGCCGAACCCTCTAGAATGCACCACTTCTCCGTCCTCAATGATTGCGGCGGACACGCTGGGAATCTTTGTCTCGCTCATCTTCGCAAAGACAAGGTCGTCGAACCTTTGGCCGTCGAAGGCTACCACGGGAAGAGTTGCGGTCATCAGGTTAAAAGAGATGCCGAGGTGGCGCTTTACCAGTACGTCGAGCGGTCGAGGATGAACCTATGGGCATTCCCGTGCATGATCCTGTCCGCTTGGGCAGAAGGCATCCCAGCTTCGACAAGAGACCTCCTGAACTTTCCCACCTTTGAGACGTCGCCCATCCCCTCAGGGGCGCTCGACATCCCGAGGAAATCGGTCCCCAGAGCAGCCGCGGCTTCGCCGCCGACCCTCGCGAAACGCTTGGCGTGGTCCGTGAGCCTGGCGGCCGTGAAAGGAGGACCGATACAGCTCCGGATGAATGTGAGCCCAACTATCCCCCCTCTCCTTCCGGTCTCACGTATCAGGTCGTCCGAGATGTTTCTTTGATTAGGTTGCACGGCTGCGGAGTTGGAGTGGCTGAAAAATGGGGGGAGGACGGATACGCTCAACGTGTCAGATGATGTCTTCGGCGAAGCGTGGGAAAGGTCGACCATCACGCCGAGCTTGCCCGCCAGCGCTACCAGTGCCTCTCCTTCACCGGTGAGTCCGTAGTCCTTGGACGAGAGGCACGATGCTGCGAACTTGTTGTCATAGTTCCAGGTGAGCCCGATGGAACGGACTCCGAGGTTGAAGAAGACCTCGAGGTCCTCAGGTTCTCCGAGGGCTTCGCACCCTTCGATGTGGAGGACAATCCCGACACGGTCTCCGAGAGACTCCATATCCTCCCTGGTCCTGATTATCCTGAGGTCCTTCTGGTGCATCTTTTCTAGAGCGTAATATATCTTGATCAGTTCGATGGCGACGTCCCGAGGGGACACGAGGGCGGAAGAGGAGGACCATCGCCCATACATCTCCTCCATTGCGGCTATCTTCCTCAGATTGAGGCTCCCGAGGAGCGGGAAGATCGAGCCTATGACGATGGACATCCCTGCCTTCCTGTATTTGGGCAAGTCAGCCTGGCGCCCACGCATGTTTTCCGAAAACGGCTTGGAGCCTCCCGTCAAGTAATAGTAACCTATGTCCTCGTGAAGGTCCACGACCACCCTTCTGACGGGTTCGAGACGTGATTTAACTGTCTCTGACTCAGGTTCTGGCGTTCACGCTGCTGTCCCGAACTGAGGGATCTGACGCACCGAGTCGGAGGAACCGCCTTGATGGACCTGATCCCCGGCTGCTATCTTACACTGCGGCGGTGGCGAGTTCGTGCGCTAAGGGCGACCACGTCGAAGAGTATCTTCCTAGAGTTGATCGTCACCCCCCGGGCGTAGAATCTATCTTCGATGGCGAGGTTCCTGAGGTCATATCCGCCCTTCTCGTGGAAGTCGTACCTCTCGAAGGAAAGGGAATCTGACAAATAGGTCTCGAGTAGCGCCGGGTCAGGGTCCACGACGACCTTCGGAGGGATTGGCTCTTTCTTAGAAGCGAGGAGAAGGTCGTTCAGAGATCCACACGCAGCCCCGTAGTTCTTCCAGGCCTCCTCCACGAACCGCGGGAAGATGCCGTTGGCGGACATCTTCGCCTTGAAGGAGCCGTCCGCGTCTTCGGAGTACATCTTCAGGAGATGTGCCTTGATGTTGAGCTCGCTGGACCTGTCCATCCTGTAAAGGAACTGCTGGGCAGAGCGCTCGTAGTCAACTTTGTAGGCATGGTTGAGCGAGTCCCCGAAGGCCCCGGAAGCTAAGAAGAACCCAGCCATTTCGTAGTCGTTCATGACGAGCGCGTCTGAGATTAGGTGCGCGAAGTCTGGGTCGTAGGGGATTTCGCTCATCAGCGAGCCCTTCCGGGTGATGCCCCGCGGGCTGAGCCTTATCGCTCCTATGCTCGCCAGCCAGTCCTCCGCGAACCCTACCTCCTTGTGGTTCACCCTCGACATGAACTCTAGACTGGAGAGGTCAAGGCCGTACTTGGCCATAAGGAGGACAAGGTCGAAAGGGGTCTCCGTCTCGAGGTCCTTGTGGACAGGGGCCGGATCAATCCTCTTCGGGACCGGCGTGCTGGTGAGTATGACCGCCCGGCCCGGCTTGAACCGGCCGACCCTCCCCATCATCTGGAGGAGCGAATTGTTGTCTAGCTTGCCGTATTTGAGTGTCTTCTGGCCCAAGTTGTCCTTGCTGCTGATGACGTCGTTGAATATCAGTACGTTGTCCAGGTATATGTTCACTGACGAGGCGATGACGTTGGTGGCGAAGACTTTCAGACTCCTTTCTCGTTCCGCCCTCCGCTGGATCTTGTTCACCTCAGAGCCATCCAGCCCCCCGTGGATGTACACCCCCCCGTAGCTTCCCGCATACTTCTCTACGAGCCGCCTCGTGGGGAGGAAGACCAGCCAGGATTCGTCTTTGGGTTGCGCGTACAAGTATCTTGAGAGGGTGTCGAACATGGCGTCGAGGTTGCGGACCTGCTCCACTTCGAGGCTCACCTGGTACCTCTTACCACTGACAGAGTGAAGCTTAGAGATTCCAAGGAAGCGCAGGAATTCCTTTGGATCGATGGTCGCGCTCATCACCCTGAACAGGTTCTTCGCCTCATGTTCTCCCTTCTTCGCCAAGGACATGCAGAGCTCCAGTTGTGAGGTCATCTGATGACTTTCGTCGAAGTAAATCGAGGTATCTGTGACGGAGCGGTCTGCCAACATCCTGATGAGGACGCCATCGGTGACGATCTTGATCATCCCGCCTACGTTGACCTTCGTGTCCTTCGTAATGACAGCCAGGTGCTCCTTGACCTCTGGGTGCAAGGCCTCCAGAGAGTAGTAGAGAGCGTTGCACGACGCTCTCGACGGCTCCCTGACGATGACCTGCCGAGACCTCCCCGACCTCTCGAATTCGTGGATTGGGACCACGGTGCTCTTTCCTGTCCCAACCTCCCCCAGGAGGACGAAGTGGTCAGAGAAGTCGATCGAATCGAGAACTGAGAAGATTGGGAGGTCCGGCGCTGCCTTTGGGCGCGGGGGGCTGCCACTCCCGTCAGATTCTTCCAGGACGACGTGCTCGAAGGTGTCGTCCTCGCCAGACTCGTTCAAGACGCCTCTGGAGGAGAGCCCGCGTTGGGACCGATTTTAACATAGGGCACGCGTTGCCTGCTGATACATCGCCTCATGCGCGGAGGGCCTTCGCAGGTCGCACCTTGACCGGGTCTGGCCGCGTCGAGCGTGCTCGCGGTTAGGTAGAGTTGACTCCCTTCAGGCCTTCGTGAAGGCCGACGTCAGGGTGCGGGGTTCCTCGGATATGGCCGTTCGCAGGGCGCACCGGCGTGGAGGACAATCAGTTTGTCCGTTCCCCCAGTACACATCATGACCAGAGGAAGAGCCATTTGGGAAGTCAAGGGAGGGAAACTCACGGAGAAACGGCTCATGGAAAGCGGGCGCTCCCACGTGACCCCCTCGCATGCGTGGAGGTAGGGGGGTAACGACGTAAGCTCGGTCCGGAAGAGCCTTCCACCGCATCGACCATAGACCAAGGCACATCGAGGCCTCATTTGAAAGTAACAGGATAACGCAGAGGGTAACGTCCCTTACGTCTGCATGAGACGCCGCAAAGGATGATGGGTACAGCAAGGGATAATGGTGTCATCGACCAACCAGAGAAGGACGAGGTCGAAGACATCCCCAACCCCGAGACACGAGGGAGTAGCAACTCATCGCGCAACGATGCAGGCGTTCGGGAAGGGTTCGGGCCCGTACTCGCAACCCCGCCCTGCAATGGCAAAAGACAGGCGTGACGAGCAGTCAGTTACGCCAAACCAGGCAGGCTCACAAGCAGAACTGGCGGGTCTTAGCTCAATGACGGAGCCTTCGCGCTCCTGTTTCCACGATTGGCATAGAACCCTTCATGTAAGAGGAGCTTGGTGAACGAGCAGAGACGCGAAGAGGCAGTTTCCGCCCACCATGGCGATTTCGATGAAGCGTAGCCTGATCTGACGGTAGTGACTCACGGCTGGCGTGGGTTGACCACGGAGGGGTACCCAACCATCCCAATCTCCCGATATGACTCAACTCCTTCTCTCGCTACAAACACGAGTATCACCGCGGTGGCGAGGTAATCAGCCCACCACAACCCGAAGTAGAACTCCGCGATTAGGCCGGCGAGTAGAGCCAACGACATGAAGAAACAAGTCGCCGAAGCAACGGCGTCGACGGAGAGCGGGAGACATCTTGTCTCCCGCCCAATCGTTCTCTTCTCCAGCCAAAGGTACGGCATGACAAGGACCGCTCCGACGGCGATGGCCATTCCTAACAATGTGCCTTCTGGCCTGAAGCCTGACATGTACGAGTAGACCGCGCCGACGCTGACCGTCGGCACCAAGGCGAAGAGCATGACGGTGGCTGCCAGGGCTGTCCTTCTTCCCAACCCGGCTGAACCGGCGACGTCTCCGTTGAGATGGCTGAATACTACGATCGCTGACAAAAGTTCGACCACGCTGTCACCCCCAAACGCGAGGAGCGCGAAGCTCCCTGAGACGGCGCCAATGACAATAGAGCCTGATATCTCGGCTGTCATCCAAAGCGAGCCAAGGTATTCGATGGAGATGGCCCTCCTGAGCCTCCCCTTCCTCCATTCCACATGGCTCTCCGGACAGCAGCATCCGACGCAATTAGAACACTGCTCTGGCGCGGAGCAGGTCTCGCATGAACTCTCACTGCATCCGCATGAGCTGCATGAGGTAGCAGAAGCCTCCGAAGTGAGCAACTGCCAGGAGACCGGGAGCCGTGGCTTATCAATCTGGTTCCGGGTCAGGGCGGCGAGCTCTGAAAGTGATTGGACCTGATTGTCGTGTGAGTCGGATACTGTCGAACGCGGCTCTCGGAGGGAGAATGGCGAGAAATGTCAGACTGGGCAGGTGAGGGAAGGACGGCACGGAGAAAAGGTCGTTAACAGAAGGATAGCCGATGCGGGCAAGAGAGATGCCCCATAGGCGTCTGGTACCATCTCCAGCCTCGGAAGGGGACCGAAGCGCTGATAGACGACGAAGATGGAGTCAAGAAGCGACAGAATGACGCATGCCTACCAGCATGAAGGAGAGTTTCAGAGTGGCAGGACGCGGAGGCAATTAAGGGCGCGGGAGTCACGGAAGGGCTGACGGTCGCCGACCTCGGATGCGGGCAGGATCCTTCACCATGCCTATGACGTCGATGGTACGAACGAGCGGGAGGGTTCAGGTAGACCACCGTCTGGAAGCGGGGCCGTACCACTCGGGGTCGTAGCCAGACGGACGTCCACTTGGTTTCGAGATCCTATCGCTGATAAGGACACCTAGCGTGTTTCTAAGCGTGGTCGAACTTTAGCTTCCTGGGTCAGTGGCCACCCCTTTACTAATGGATGCGGAGACGGCATACCTCGGACGAGACTCGGACCTGCAGGTGCGGGCCTAAGCACTTTCAGAAATCTATCCAGCCCCACTCTAGGAGCAGCTAGCTACCGACTCGCTCGACTTTCAGATCCTTAACACGGTCGAACTCTACATCGCTTCCTGTGAGGAGCGTTCCCCTGCGCAGGAGAGCTGTTGAAGCAGCGAAGGCGTCGGCGAGGGAGAGGGCGTTGTCCGCCTTTATCGCCGCAGCTTCCCTCCACAGAGGAGAGTTGTCAGTGACGGGCACGATCTTGACCCCGAAACTCCTCAGGTTCCTCTCCTTCTCCTCAGCCGTAGTCTTGCTGATTCTTCGCAGGATGTAGTGGAACTCGGCTAGGTTGACGATGTTCAGGAAGCCTTTCGCCTCTCCCCTGGATATTTGTTCCAGATAGGATTCAACCCTGTCCGACCCACCCTCCCCCAGGTAGAAAACCAGCAAAGCCTGAGTGTCTAAGACGATGGAGCGCAACTATCTGTCCCCACCTCCTTCCAAGAGCCCCTTCTCTCTGGTGGACTCGGCCCTTCTGACATCCCCCATGACTTCCTTCGATGATTTGCCCTTGAAGGCGGACCTCAGGGATCCCTTCTCCATCGACGGACTGGGCAGTGGTTTCAACAAGACCCCTTCTTCGGTATCCTCGACGAGCGCCTTCCTGCCGATACCATGCCTTTCGCGCATTTTCTTGGGTATCGTCGCCTGGCCTTTCCTCGTCACCGTAACGACTGCTTCGGCCATGGGTAATGATTCTAGTTAAGTAATACTTAAGGACTCGGTAATATTGCCTCCGTCATCTGGCAGCATTGATTCGGACCTGCAGATGCGGGCCTAAGCACTCTCTCGAAGATGTCAGGCTTCTACCTTTGCCTAACTCAACAATCTTTCGCCATTCAACATTGTGCCGATAGTCACGAACGACCCCTGAAGGCGTCCTCTTCAAAGTGGGGTCTACTTCGCCCTTGACCTCAGTATTGAAGGCAGCCTGGGAGGCACGCCTTTGATGGGAGGTCCGATTCGAGCGAGCAGGTTGATGACCGTGCGCAATTCCTGATCTGTAAGTGATTCCATTTGGCTGTTGAAAAGCGTACGGCACGATTCCTGCCATCTCTTCACTAGGTCTCGCCCCCTCGGAGTTATCTGGAGATTAACTATACGGCGATCTTCGGGCGCGTTATGGCTTCTCTTGATGAGCCCGGCCTTCTCCAAGTGGTTGAGGGTCCCAGTGACAGTTCCAGGAGTCACCTCCAGGCTCCGGGCGACTGCTGTGGGAGTAATGTTTCCTCCTTCTGAGCTAAGGACGACAAGGAGGCTGATCTGTGCTGATGTGACGCCCGCTTCCACTGTGTTGTCAGCGATGGCGGTGAAGATCGGCCAAGCCGCTCCCAGAAGTGCGGCCCAGGTTTCAAATGTGAGATCACTCCTCGCACGGTTCTGTCTGCTTGAAGCCAATCGCTTGTTCTCGTTCCCTGAGTGTCATCATGCTTTAAGAAGGCGTGATATTTGGTGACCATAATATTTGGCATCAGAAAGAGTTTTAAAATCATGCGCGGGAGCAAGAATTACGTGAAACATTGCTAAAGACCACACCATTCCTCCTGTTCGACGGAAACTGCGCGGAAGCAATGACATTCTACCAAGAGTGCTTTGGAGGTGAACTGAGACTGACAAAACTTGCCGACACGCCGATGAAAAACACGATTCCCCCTGAGAAGCACTACAGAATCATCAATGCATATCTCAAGAGCGGGCTCGTCGAGATATCAGCCACCGACTGGATGGCGGCCCCTCAGTACGAGCCATTGCTAGGAGAGATGTATGCGGTGTTTGTCACCGGCAAGTACGACGAGGTGAAAGAAGTATTTGATAAGCTCGCAGTGGGAGCGGAAAAAGACAGGTTCCAGGAAATTCACGAGATGCCGTTCGGGATGTACGGACAGATGTACGACAAATTCCACAGGCTTTGGATATTTGTGGCGGACGAGAAGGGTCCTTCCCCCTGACAGACTGAGCCCAGTCAATACGCTTCTAAGGATCCGGAGCAGATCCAGTGTCTGGGAGCTTCTTCCCTTGTATGCCTTGGGGGTTGGGCAAAGCAGCGTACGGTTCGCACGAATAAGTGCATATCAGGGCAGATGAAGGCAACTAAGGTTGGAACAGTCTCTTTTTACCAAACGAAGTTCATTACGTGCTTGAATTGCCCCGGCCGGATGTAGCCTGGAGCGATGGCCAAGCCCAGGCTCGAAAGGTACCCTTCGTTAAAAGCCGCCGGCCCCCTCTACTGCATGACCCCGGACGACATCCACGACTATCCTTACCAGCTGAGGAACGCGGAGAGCAGGCTGGAGCGCGACGCCAAAGTCCGCCCGCGGGACAAGAAGCTGATACAGGCGTTCATGAGGCAGGTGAAGGCCCAGGGGGTCTCAGTCGGGCGCCAGGCCAAGTACGTCAACACCCTGACGACCGTCGCCCACCACATGAGGGTCCCCTTCCGCAGGGCGAAGAGGAGGGACATCGAGGACCTGATGACCCGGCTGGCGGACCACGAGTTCACGAAGAGGAACTGGGACGGGACCGAGAACAGGCGCCACTACTCCGCCGAGACCATGGCAGACTTCAAGATCATGGTCAAGCGGTTCATGAAGTTCGTCAGGTATGGCGACACCGACAAGGACACCCCCTACCCCGAGGAGGTGAGGTGGCTCAGGAAGACCATCAAGGCGAGCGAGAGGCAGGAGCCGCTCTTCTTCACGGACGGGGAGGTCCACGCGCTGATCAAGGCTGCTTGCACGACGAGGGACAAGGCGCTGATCTCTGTAGCGGCTGAACTCGGGGTGCGGGTCAGCGAACTGCTCCTCCTCAAGGTGGGGGACGTCCAGTTCGACGACGCCGGGGCCCTGGTGCATATTCGCAGGGGGAAGACCGGGGCCAGGACGCTGAGGCTCATCGCCTCCGTCGACCATCTCGCGCGGTACCTCGAGACGCACCGGTTCCGGGGCGACCCTAACGCCCCTCTCTGGCTGACCCTGAGCCTGAACCACCTCGACGAGTCCCTTGGGTGGAAGGCGTGCGCCGCGATGCTCAAGGACGTCGCGAGGAAGGCGGCCATCCAGAAGCCGAGGGTCCACATGTACATGTTCAGGCACGGGTCGGCGACGAGGAACCCGAAGTTCCTGACCGACTCCGAGCTCAGGCTGATGTATGGGTGGTCGATGAGCTCCAGGACCCCGGCGACCTACATCCACCTTTCTGGCGGAGACCTGGACAGGAAGTACCAGGCGGTCTACTCCGGGAAGCCGGTGGAGCCGCCGAAGCCGGAGTTCGCCCCGGTCATCTGCCCGAGGTGCAAGGAGAAGGCGTCGCCGGGGATGGCGTACTGCCCGAAGTGCGCTACGCCGTTGGACCGGTCTGAGAGGGCGAAGATGGCCATTCAGGAGGAGAGCACCAGGAGGGAGGTATCTGAGCTCAGGGGACTGCTTGAGAAGTACCTTCACGATCCTGCCGCCAGGAACGGTTCGGCGCCGGATGCTCCGGCCCCCGAGAGCCCCGAAGGGAAGAAGGAACCCGACGAGAGAGGACCACGTTGACGAGCTTCTACGAGGTCCTTGGGGTGCCCAGGACTGCTTCAAGAGACCAGATCAACGACGCATTCAGGGAGATCGCACTCCATACCATCCAGACAGGAACAAAGACGAGGACGCGAGCAGGAGGTTCGCAGGGACGAGCGAGGCATACGCCGTCCTGTCCGACCCGCAGAGAAGACGCCTGTATGACGTCCTGGGCCCGGACAAGTACGACGACCCGCTGGAGGTCCTCTTCTACAGGCTGAACCAGGAGGCGGGGAGGCGAGAAGAGGAGAGGGAGTACAGCGCCCGCGCCTCGGCGATGCAGTACGACGCCGCCTATTCTACGGGCATCCTCGTCTTCTTCCTCCTCGTGCTCGACTTTTTCATCCCTTCGTGGGTCTTGGGCCCATGGTTCTATGTGTTCAACGCCTTCCTCATACTCGCGATAGCGGTCGGCGTTCGCGATTCCTTCAGATGAGTTGACGACCGCATTCCGAATAGTTTCGCTCTGGCGTCCCCAGCTATGGGCGGTCCTTGGAATCATATTCATCAGATTCTCTTGGGGCGGCCCTCCGGTTGCGTGATTACAGCAGATTCAGGATAACCGTCCGGGGCGAGCTGAGATTCGCCTCGTTCTTTCAGAACCTCCGGGACAAGGAGCTCAAGAAGAGGCTCGACGACGTGTTGAACGTGCTGAAGGAGCATCCAGACGCAGGGGACCTCGTGGAGAGGTCGCTGTGGCCAGAGGAGTACCAGAAGATGGAGCTCAGCAACCTCTTCAGGATAGAGGTGGGCAGGAGCCAGCGTATCTCCTACACCATCCGGATTGAAGGGGACAGCCTGGACATCGATGTGATCGAGTTCTTCAGGACCCACAAGGACTACGAGAAGAGATTCCACTACTAGCGAAGCTTGACGCTCCGGTCGAAGAGCTCCCTGAGCTTGGGGTTGTCTGTCGCCACCCAGACGATCCTGTTGTCCTTGCCGTAGATGATCTTGTTGGATGCTTCGAGGTAGTCCAGAATCTGCTTGAACGTCTGGTACTCCATCCCCTTCGGCAGC
This sequence comes from Nitrososphaerota archaeon, assembly GCA_027339745.1. Lineage (GTDB taxonomy): Archaea > Thermoproteota > Nitrososphaeria > Nitrososphaerales > Gagatemarchaeaceae > UBA183. The sequence goes on from DAHWNW010000001.1 coordinate 349,504, forward strand.
GAACGCCAGAGTTGCATCCTGGTCGGATACTCCGCCTTCTTGATTGTGTCTACTATCTGTTTCTCCACCATCAGCATCGTGCCCAGCTTGGGTGAGTGCATCGAATCCGCCCTCGTATGCTCTTGCACACCAAGAGTCATATAAAGTTATGTAATCCTGCCGTGGAGGGCCCGTCCGGGGTGGAGCGGTCAGGCGCCTTGCGCGCCGCGGTTCTCCAGTCTGGAGAGAAGCTCTAAGATCCTATCGAGGTCAGACCTCTTGACAGAGACGAATTCCTCTGCCGGGGCGGACTGCCTGGTCTAGCTCATGTGCAAGTGGAGCCCGACTGTATTTAACGAGAAAAGACTCGGGATGGAAGCGCGGGCCTGTCCCTCGTCATCACACTACATGTACATAGTGTCCAACAGCGGGACAAGCTAACCATGTGTGGAGAAGCATAATCGCTCCTGATGCTAATTCATTCCCCAAATAGCAACCAAGTTCTTCTCAAACTCCATGAGCAATTCGAGCATCCCATCGAACGAAAGGGTCGCGGTTTTCCTGCATAATGGGACGATAATAGAAGGGTTTGTACTTGAAAGAACCGAGAGACATGTGAGGCCCAGAGACGCCTTCGAGATCCTTGAAGAGAAGGTCACCGGCCCTCTTGGCGAAGTCTACGGGAGAGGGCTATCGAGGGGAAGGGTCAAGATACCGTTCACCAGTATCTCACATTGGTTGACCCTCACCGACGTCGGGTTGAACTAGTCATCTGCTGAAAACGTGGGAAGAACCGAAGACTTATCGCCGCCTTCTTTCCATTCTCAGATTTGATGATTTGCCAAGCAATTGAGGTGGTCGGGGGTTTAGTCACTCTGATGTTGTGCGTGGGCATCGCTTCAATATTTGGAGCAGGGTTACTCTCGTCCATTTTGTCGGTCAACGGGTCGTTAGGTTTAGGCATGTTGGCTTTCGTGAGCATCTACGCTGTGGCGAGAATCCGCAACCTAGGTCGGTAGCATCGCTCTAGGGTTGTGCCTGAGGATAGCCGGGGCGCCTAACGCCGCGCTTAGGGTTCACAATGCCTCTGCCGGGATTAACGACGACGGGGTCAAAATCCCTTCAGCAGACGAGTCATCTTGCGGGCGGCTCATTGGATTTTCAGCTAGGCCGGGAAGTCTGGTCCGCATGCTGGATTCAAAGCAAAGAAGAAACTCTCGTCATTGCACTCAGTCAAGCCACGAAGATGGCGTCCATGTAAATGTCGCCACTGTATCCTCCATTGTAGGATACCGTTACCTTGACGTATTGGATATTGCTCACTGACGCTATGGTTATCCAGGTAGGGGTATTTCCTGATGAAGGGTTCCATGTGTTGGTATACACCGTTGTCCAGGAGCTGCCCGTACTCGATACCTGGACAGTGACGTAGCTGTAGTACGCGCCGCCACCATTGTTGTAGGAGTATCCGTCAATCACCAATTCCCCGCTATACAGAGTGCCGAAGTTTCCTTCTACCCAGGCGGAGTCACCTGAGTTGGGCGCGTGCAGGTTTGTGTAAGCGGAGTCAGGTATTCCCACGATGTCGGTAGGATTGGTCACAGTTCCCCCTCCTGTGGTCCCATAGCCACCGGTAGGCTGGCTCTGAACATATGAGCCGACAAAGATACTTATCGCGTCGACGTAGATCTTAGCTGACAACCCGCTATTGTCAGAAACGGTAATCTTGACGTATTCTATTCCTGTAACGCTCGCAATGGGGATATAAGTGGGCGTATTACCTGAGGACGGGTCCCAGGTAGCTGAATAAACGGTGGTCCAAGAACTGCCGGTGGCAGATACGGCAACTTGGACGTAACTGTAGTACGCTCCTCCTCCGTTGTTGTACGAGTACCCGTAAATCGCTATGGTGCCATTGTATTTTGCTCCGAAAGATCCTTCATCATATGCGCTGTCTCCTGAATTGGGAGCTGCCAGTACCGCATAATTGCCATCAGGCTCGCCCACTATGTAGCTTGGATTTGTAACGGAGCCCCCGGAAGCGCCTGAAGTGACGTAAGAGGTAACAAATGACCCCGCTAGGTAGGTCTGGTCATAGCTTGTACCGCTCCCTGAGAGATTCGTGTACTGTGCGTTCGAGTATTCAGCTGTGACCACGATAATGCAACTACTTGACCCGCAGTTGAACATATGTACGCCCGTGTAGTCCATGTCTCCTGCTCCAGAGTACATGTTGCCGTAGGTGTAAGCTAAGGGACCAGATTCGGCTCCGGCCCAGACGCTCTGGGCGTAGACATCGGTCATGCTTATGCACGGTGCGGTGCATCCGAAGACGTTCGAGGAGGTCCATGTCATCTTGAGTACGCCGTTCAGTTCAAACTCGATTGTGTTAAAGTCGCTACTCGTCGTGGTAACTAACCACTCGAAACTATCCCCGGGCGCGGTAAGGCTGCTACATGAAAAGGAATACTTGCTCGTTGATGGGCTTCCTGTGGAACTTTGAGCGTGCGCGTAGCAAGAATTGCTGACCGTGTCAAATTCGATTACCGCTTGAATCATAAAATTGGAATCTTTGGGAAATACGATATTCCACTGATACGAGAATTGACCATCGTTGGGTGTGCAAGCAGGGTTTGCGCACGAACTGCCTGCGAGGTCATTGTATGCAGTATTCGTCAAGTCAACATAGACAGTCGTTGTCGATCCCGTGAAGTTGACTAGGACGTTGGGATCATTGGGATCGGCTTTTGACCAGTGCTTCCATGTCGCTCCAGCGGGGACTGGCACTGGAGGGCTGGGTTGAACGGCATAAGCAGGAGATGTGCCGTTGTTCTTGCTGGTTCCTCCAGTCGCAGTTGTGGAGTTGGAGCCACTAGGTGCGCCCCCATGGCTAGTCCCATTATCGGAGTGCGAAACGACGGTGGAAGACTGTAGCGAATACATCGAGCTTGGTTGTGTCACGTTCGGAGTGGGCTGCGCCGAAACGAAGGGAACGCTAGCCAAGGGCGCGAACAGGAGCAGTGATATCGCCAAAATATTGAAACCCAGACCAAATGTGACCTTGGTCTGCGGATATCTTTCCATCGTACTCCTCCTGTGGAACATAATCAATGCATATTTTTTGCACTGGACTGAATATAAAATTGGAGCTTACACTGTATTACTTTGTACGACCGTGGCTGAGCTGTGAAGGTCAAACGCTGCAAGCTGGAGATTGCCGTGAAGCCATGGTGCCAACGCCCGCACCTGAATCATTAGCGTCGTCTCGGGCAGGAAGATCCTGATGTTCATTTCAACACCTTACTGCGTGGAGTTGGTTGCCCCCGTAATCTCTGTGAAGATGTATCCTGAAGGGTATGATGCAGAGCCGCCGCTCCCCCCTGAAATCATCGAGCAGAGTGCACTGTAAGTGTAGTCGGGCAAGCCATTCCCAACAAGGAGGACGAACTCCTCATTACATTGAGTTTTCCCTGGCAGCAGCCAGCCCAAGTTGAGCCCGAACTTTCCACTTGTCCCTTGGTTGGGAGTGATGCTGAAGATGACGGCGGCTCCCTCGTTCTGGTTTTCTTGTCCGCCTATGGTTATGGTTGCCGCGGATGAAGTCATGGTGAAGTTGGACCTGGCGTTGAACACCGCGCTCGTCCCGTTAGGATATGTCTTCATACCAAGGATGCTGACCTCATTCAGCGGGTTCAACGTCAACGTCGACGTTTGGTTGTAGTAGTAGATTTGGACGCACAGGAGTGCTGGAGACTGCGAATCAGCTTGAAGTTTGAAGGCAAACGGAGTGGATTCAACAGCTGTGGCACACAATCCCGTTCCCGAACTGGTTGACAGAGTCGAGGAGGGAAGAGACGAAGTTGTCGAAGAACTCGACTTGGAGGAGGCAAGTGAACTGGAGCTTGCAGGCGCGGTTCCAGACCGAGTAGAATAGGCTGCAATCGCGGTCGCCAGGACGATTACCGCTGCCACCGCCAAGACGTCAGCCACATGTTTCCGCGATATTCCTTGCCTGCTACTGGCGTTCATGATGTCTCCACCTCAGATGCGAATTGACTCAACGGAGTTCCTGACGCTTTCACTGGGAGCCACGCGTCAGCTTGTGTGTAGACATTGTCCAGTGAGAAGACGTTCCCTCCCCGCACCACGAATGTACCTTGTGGTCCACCCACCGAAATCAGCGGAGTGCCAAAGGCGCTGTAGTATTGCGCGAGGAACGACCCTGGATCGCCCAAGAAGAACACGTACTCGCTGCCAACGGTGAGAGACGGATAGCCCTCTAGGTTCATGGTGGTTCCGTTGTAAGTTCCGCCTATTTGGGACATGGATAGGATTGTCCCTGCGGATATGTTTGAGTTGGACTTTATCGAAGTCAGAATTGTGAGATTGTAGTATGTAACTGGTACGCCACGGACTCCGACTATTTTCGCGCCCGTTACGTTTGCCTCAACTATGAGCTGCGACGCTGCGGTCAAATCTGCGAGAGTCTGATAGATCTGCCAGGGAGGGTTTATGGTGCAGTTCCCGTTACAAAGTGAAGGATCGATGGAGAAGGTAATTTGTGTATTTAGAGAAGTCTCTGTGGAAGCAGACTCCCCAGGCCCGGTCACAGTAGTTGTCGGAGTGCCCACATAGCTTGTTCCTGAGAGAGGAGCGAGATAGCCTGCAAAAGCGGCTAAGGCGAGCGCCCCAATTATCGCCACGGTCACGCCGGCAGTCACTTCCTTACGATATTCCGACAATTTTTTGTCGCTCGCCCCTAGGCTGGTCAATCCCCCGGTTAGTGCTACGCTTTAGGACGTGTCCGCGCGCAGGCATCCTAAACATTAGGACTATAGGGACTATTCACCTGGGTAGGAGGGGGACCTTTGGCGGACTCGGCTTTCAAAGAAGTATCAGACGCAGATTCGCTCAAGGGAACCACGTTGAGAGTCTACCGCCTGATGCTCCGTTCAAAGGCGCCTCTCGGGATTCATGACGTTCAGCGTAGTCTTGGGCTTAGTTCGCCGTCAGTAGCCCAATACCACGTTAGGAAACTGGTGAATCTCAAGCTAGCCCGGGAGGAAGGTGACGGCTACGTCGTCGACAGGGTCGTTGTGGACAACGTGATTCGATTACGGAGAACAAACATACCCACTCAAACTGCCTTCGTTGCATTCTTCGTGATGTCTTTGTTCGTGATGCTAACCTTTTTTCGGCCACCAGTCTTGTCGGCGGGCTACCTTTTTGCATTGTTTGTAGTCGTCGTCGGGATTGTAATCACCTCGTATGAAACGGTCAGGACTTTCGGACGAGTATAACGCCTAGTGCGGACTACGCCAGCACGTGGAGTTTCAAAGGACCTGCGGTCTCTTCTGCTGTGCAAACCACATTCGGAGCCCTAGTAGAATTTGGCGACCAGGGCCTGATTCATCTGAATAGACCCGTTTTGGGGATGCCATAGTTCAGGAGTCTTGCAAGGATTGCGTCGGAATTGGCGCAAAGAGTGCGTGGCCCGTTCGCCAGTAGAGATGGGTTCGCTTTCCGAGTTCTTTTGCAATTCCAGAAACGAAACCCTAGAGTAATCGGAAAGCCTAACGAACCAGACTGGACCTTGGTTGACCACGACTCGGTGAACAAGAACGAGGGTCTTAAATGCGACGTTTTACACAGTGGCAAGAAGTATTATTCATGCAAAGTCGTAAGGAAGTAAGGGCGTTTAGGTTGGACGGGAACTTGCTTCGCATGTTGGCGCTGTCCGCTCAGAGACGTGGAATAAGCGAAAATGCAGTGGTCGAAGACGTACTCCTCAGAAACCTAAAAGCTGAAACACTGGCTGAGGCCTTTGATCGAATCAGCTTCGGGAAAGAGACTTTTCGATCGATTATAGGAATGACAGATGCGAATGGACTGGAGATTATGGGAAGCGAACGGGGGGGCAAGGCATATTCCCTCGCTCGCGAATTGTCCGAGAGTCAGGGCCAACCGCTCACCTTCTCACAATACTTGACTGAAATCTTGGGAAGCCAGGGGCGCTGGTTCAAAGTAGAGGGGGCGCTTGTCAAGCCAGAGAAGGTGACACTGTACCATGGCATGGGTCCAAAATGGTCATCGTTCTTAAAGAGCTACCTGGCCAGCGCCTACGCGACTACTTCAAGAACCGGGTTGCAGCTTAAAGGGGATGGTGATTTCGTAAGCGTCGAATATAGCCTGAGTTGAGAAAGGCCACTCGAAGTGGGACACCAGGAGGTTCCAGAGGATCCTATCGAAGAGGCCAGGAGCGGATTATACCGCGCGCGAGGGCATTTGAAGATGTCTTAGAGCGCCCCAGCCGGGAATCTCTGCTTATTGACATCAGGCCTCGAAGCTGGACAGGTTGGCATTTGATGGGTTCCTAGGCATCGAAAATGGACAGCAGATGAAAGCCCATCCAGGCACCGCTTGCCGGACAGAGCCACTGCTGGTATCGTACGTTTTCAAGGCTCTACCCGGAATTCGACTGTCCGTCCGATTCGAGGCTTGCCAAAACCTCAGTACAAGGAACTGTCCGGTTCGAGGCCCGTAATGCAGCGGAGTACCCTGTTTGACTTGGACACCGTTCGACACATGCTTATACTGTCAAGTGGTTTGCCACTGGTTCCCTTCCACACCACCGCAGCAGCACGGCGACGTCCGCGCTCATTTCGCAGTCCTTAGTCAGAATTTGGCAACCTCACATGTCAGTTAGCAACCTTGGCCTGCAGGGTTGCCATTTCAGCCCCTAAGGGTTGCCAAAATCGGGTAGAAAGCGACGTTTCGGTTGACAACCCTGCGATAGATTTGGCAACCCTTCGTAGGCGCGTTAAATACCGGGGGCGCATAATGAAGCGTCTAACTCAGTTTCTCTCTCTGGGCTGAAATACGACGACGAAAGGAATGTTGGCGCCTAGGGACGGCCTTGAAAGAGCATCCTAGGACGCCATAGGGCCAATAGGTACCAACGATTGGTTGTTCGCAGCCCTCAGCTGGCAGGGTTGCCAGGGATTTCGTTGCGGATATTTCCCGCCAATCTCCCAATATATTTTTTGAACGATCTTTTCCACCAAGGACCCCACTTGGTCCAACCTGCCTCCCAAGCGACTGGGACTGTCGCCTGGAGCGAATCAGAATAGGCGACACTTACTGCAGCCATCCTCCACCCCGAGGGCCACCGATACTCTAATGATCCAATATGGCTCGGAGCTTCCCTGCCCATTCATTCCTGAACCCTTCGAGCCTCTCCCGGTTCGCCTCCCACTTTCCCTTGTCCATCATCCCCGAGATGGCCTTCTCGACGAGATCCAGCAGGAGCGCGGGCTCCAGCGCGTCCAGCTCCCACACCTCCTCGCCGTACAGCTTTTTGTAGGCCCGCGACTTCTGCCCGAGCTTCTTCATCTTTGACGGAGGGAGGTGCAGCTGCTGGGCCTGCTCGAAGGTCAGGGCGATCCGCTGGACTTCGATGTCTAGGTCCTTCCCCTTGGCATGAGCGTACTCGTCCAGCCTGGTCGTCAGCTTCTCCTGTATGTGCAGCCCGGAAGGGTCGTGGTCCCCGAGGTAGAGGATGCGGACCTTCTTCCCCCTTGGGAACCTGTCGAGGGCTTTCGCCACCTGGGTGTAGGAAGAGTAGCCGCGTCCCACGATCAGGTTGACGTTGTATCGCTGGCATATGGGATAGACCACCCTCGAGAGGGCCTCCTTCTCTATCCAGACTTCGGGGTAGCCCGGCTGCTCGTGCCAGGCGTTGACGTTGAGGCCCGTGATGAGGTCTTCCACCTGGCGCCTCAGCTCCCTCATGGGGTCGTCCTCCTCGGGGTCGTTGAAGTACTCTGGGCGGGACATGTCGATTATCCTCTCGTAGTCTATCTCCCCCTCCAGCCTCCCTTCGACCAGGGCCTTGCTGAAGTGGCCGTAGGACGACCTCGAGTTCGGGTACCCCTTCTTCGCCACCATCTGGTAGAAGAGCTGGCGGATGGTGAACAGCATCTCTGGGTGCTGGTCCATGTACTCCTTGACGGCGGAGACGATGTCTGCCCTGGGGAGCCCGGCCGTGGTCAGGACCCTCGACACCGAGCGCATCACCCTCCCTATGTCGTCATAGAACGGCCCGATGTCCAGCTGCCCCTTGGCGGGGTTCTGCCAGCGGATCGAAGGGGAGACGAGGTGGATCATGGCACCGAGCCTCTTCTCCTGGAGCAGGTTCGTCAGCCTCATCACCCTGTCCTCGCTCCGCTGTTTCGAGTAGACGTAGCCTGAGAAGGGGGAGCCCAGAGCGGCGGTGAAGTTGATGCACTCGGAGAGGCTAGGGGACTTCGCCTCCATGGCAGCCGCTTCGACTACATAAGGCACCCTCACTTCACCGTCCGTGAAGACCCCCGCCTTCTGGGCGTACCTGGTGAAGCCGTAGCGCTCGAACGCCTCCCTCCCTACGCGGGGGAGGGCGACCGGGCCCATGCTCCTCGCGCGGGCCCTCATGGCGTCGAAGAGGCTTCTGGCCTGCGAGTCCGAGAGCTGGGAGACGTCGGCCCTGTCTTCTATCCCCGCGTCCTCCCTCACGCCGCGGGCTACGACCGTCCCCCTGAGCCCCTTGAACTCCCTGATCATGCTCGAAGCCGACACCCCTTTGGCCTCGGTCAGGAGCTGTCTGAACTCCTGGAAGGCGTAGGTCCTGATGTCGGGGGAGATGGCGCGGGGAGGCTCGGCCCTGCCCTCGTTCGGCCCCCAGAACTCGGCTTTCCCGCAGAGGTCGCAGACACCCAATTGCTGCACCATCGCCGGCAGACCTTCCGATTTACGCGTTCGTGGTCGCTTCAAGCGGAAGTGCGTTGGGCGAGTAGTCTCTTCGAACCCCAGTCGATGCCCTCTTAAGGACGCCTTTCCCTGTTCGCACTCGACAACAACCTTGCCTGCAGAGAAGATGAAAGGCGGAAGAGCAATAGAGAAGGTGAAGAAGCTCCTTCCCAACAGCGCGGAGCTGGACCTTTCACTACCCCTGTTCGCGAAACTTCGTCTGAAATGGGAAAGGGAAGCGGGCCGCCCGCTGACGGACCAAGAAGCGCGGGACCATATCGTCGTCTACCTGCGAACCAGACCCGTGGTCACTCAACGGAGGTCCCCAAGACGGTCGATCACTGTGGGTAATACCGAGTACGTCGTGTGATGGGTCTCTATAGTACGGTCGTGACTCCTCCATCCTTAACCAACGTTTTTATCAGAAAGGGGCTCTCTTCGTTTTCATGGCGAAGGCAAGACGGATGGCGTGGGGCAGACGCAAGTCGGATAACCAGCCTTATCCCAAGAGCGGAGGAGGAAAGCAAGGGAGCGTCGCCCACCGCGACAGGAACTCGATGTCCGGGACGAGAAGGCGCAAGTTCCAGGACAGCGCCTTATTCGACCTAAGCAAAGAGAACCATGTCAGACTCGAAGCAGCCAAGGACTTGGGGCTAATCGCTGCCGAAAGGAATCTTGCGGCCCGAAAAGTGAAGGATGCGTACGACATGGCGGACGCTCTCGAAAGACTCAGAACTGGAGAAAGGAAGCCCCTCATCGATAAGATAAGGGATAGATAGTCGTGTTCCTTCTGAGGCAGGCATATTGCCGAGGTTTACAGACTGGCAGTTACTCAAGACCAGGCATGAACATTGGGCCTATAAGGAGGACATCGAGGATAATGGTCCAGCGTGTTACGAACTTGGAATACGCAAGCTCGCGGGGCAAATTCACACTGTCTACGTAGGACACGCTACAAATCTGAGGAGCAGGATGCACAGCCACGCGATAGGCGACAACACCACCAAGAGGTTCATGGCGAAGAGTGTCACCAACGGCTTCCAGGTGTGGTTTCGGTTTCACCGGATGACGTTCCCATTTCAAGCCGAGGTCCTTGAGACTAGCCTCATTCACAAATTCTGGTGGAAGTACCCCTGGAACAAGGTGGGGTCCCCATGGCATCCCATACACCCCCCAAGATGAGCTGAACTGAGCCAGTTATCACTCCTAGTTGGGGCGGCCGGCATACTCCTGAGCTTCTCAGGCTCGGTCGTGATAGCCCTCCCCCTCTTCAGGAAGAAAGAAGTGGAGATTCTTAAGGACCATGTGAAGCGTGACTCCGCAAGACCAGCGTACTATGACGGCGGCGACGCAGACGACTGGCCTAACCATCCGGTCTGGAAGTCCTTCCAGGCACAGAGGAAGTATGCTCAGATTGGGCTTAGCATACTTGGGCTGGGCATAGCCCTGCAGATGGCCTCCATATACCTCCAGGCAACCCTGGGCTGACAGGCAGGCGCAGTAGCAAACCCTATAGCGCTAGCGGGCATCGTCCCGTCAGGAAGGGAGTCGGGGCTCAGAAGGTAGACCGCCGAGAGGCCTCCGGCCGTTCATTCCTTGGGAGGGTGCAGATTCGAAATCATCGAGAGACCGAGTGAAAACAGTGCCCCGAACAGGAAGACAGCCACAGTGTCGAAGGGGATTCCAGAGTTGATGTAAATTTGATTCTGAGCGGGACCAACGGTGAGGACGTAAGAGGTGTTTGTGACATCTAGATACCCGAACCATGCGCCGAGAACACCTCCAACGAATGTGAATATTCCTGCGAGAACACGATAACGGCGACGACTCAACCTGTGCTAACCCGTCTCAAAGTTGAAGAGCCCATTTAATCCGCTCGAAGACGCCGGAAACGTGAAGGATTCACCGTTCTTCAGATAGACTATCGCCAAAAGCGTCCCTGCTGAAGATGTGTCCTTGATTTTGAAGCTGAAGTCGAACGGGAGCGAGAGAAGACGAATACAAGAAGTCGAGTTAATCGCGTAACCACTGCATGTAGTGCCTTGGGGAGCCTGATAACCTATTCCGATGCCGAACTTTATCCCAACGGATGAACCAGACCCGTAGTAACCAGTATTCAGCGGAACCCCTGCCAAAGTCATGTTTGCCACCCATTTGTCTTTGGCAATTGGAACACAATGGAAGCAGCTTATGGTGAGGTTGTCGAGTATCTGACTGTCGTTCGTGACTTGGACATTAATCGAAGGACCGGCAGGGAGAGTCTCATAGATGGTCGACGCGACAGCAGCGACCGCCACCACCACCAAAAGGAAATCGGCCTTCGCGCTCTTCCTGACCTTTACCACGCGAATTGGACGGGAGGATGATACAAAACTTTGACGGTCAAGTCGTGATTTACCCCAGACTCTGCCGCAATAAACAGCGGACGCCTTAGGCGGGGAGTCATCCCCGCCCACCCCAGGCGCACCATGCCCCATGGGGTATCATCCCCGAAGCGTTAAGTGCGGCCTCCGGGATCCAGCATTTGCGTTCGAATCCCTAACCGCACAGACCCTAGGGATTAGCACCCAGCGGGGATTAGGAGGCGTGGGTTAATATGCCCCGGCCGGGAATATTAATCCTCGGGTTCAATTCCCCGGCGGTACCAATGCCCTAACTGATTTCGGGTTCGAATCCCCGTCCTGCGAAACACGTGAAACGAGCGGGTTAGAATCCCCGACTCAAGTCCCGCCGACTGCGCCAGCACTATCAAGCGAGGGGGCCGATCGGAGGTCTGGCTCCAGATACTTGGGCTCTATCTCAAGCTCAGGAGTCGATACGAGCCGTCTGGGTTCATGGGAGACACGGGTTCAGGCCCGACGGGAACCGGTGCAATTTCGCAGCTAGAAATGGTATCGAAATGAACGGGTTCCTGCCGCAATGGTATCGAACCCGTGGTCCCCCTGCGCCGCAGAGGCATGCCATGACGGATAGACGCCTGCGCACCCCCTCCCGAGTATAAAAAGAAAGGAGGCGGCATTCCAGTTATACTTACCGCGATTCGTCGTCCCACATGGGATTGTGGGGCTGGCTGCGAAAGATGAAACCCAGCCGGGTAACGGTGAATCTCCTCATTGTCCAGATCGAGTGGAGGATGGCATCAAAGAAGAGAAACGAGCTGGGCTGAGCCGCCAGCAGCAGAGGCCATGGGTTCGGGCCTGGTATAGTTTCGAACCTCTCCCCTCTTTGGAAAATCGCAAGCGCCTGACGGTTAAATGCCGCAGAGCATTTCGTCTGCCGAGCGCCTATCTTCGCTTGGCATCGTGAGCTGCCTGGCTTTGGTGCGTGGCCACGGACGCCGGCCCGGGCGCTTGAAAATGCGGGCCGTCGCCTGCCCGGAAGACGCACCCATTTTGCCATGAACTAGATTGGAACCAGGCGGACAGTACTCTGAGCTGTCTTGGCGTAGCCCGCGTTAAGAAGCCCTGCCTCGAGTTTGTAGGCCGCGCTCAGGAGGGCGCTCACCTTGCCCACTGTCTTCCTCTTTCTGAGAAGGATGAATGGATTGAAATCCTGCACTACGTCAGTGCCGTAAAGGCGCCACCGCATGTCGTAGTTCAGCGGCCCGGAAGCGTCTATCGTGTACTTCTTCCAGTCCCATGAGAAGCTTATCGGCCCGAGCCCGATGTCGATTACGTCCGCGAGCGCCTGTCCCAGAGGCCCCCCAACGAACGTGAGCAGCTTGGAGAGGCCGATCGATATCTGTCCGGAGACCTTGATGACTTCCTTGGTCTCGTCCTTTGGCATCAGGTCGTAGGCCACGGCGTCGGTCCTGTCCTCCGAATCGGACACCAGGTCTATGTGGAACTCCAGTTCGGGGATCTTGGCCTCACCGGCGAGGACGTTTAGGCCAAGTTCGACCATGTAATAGTCGTAGGTCGAGAGGGTCGCTTTGATCGCGGTTGCGAGGTCCGGCTGGTCCGCGGCTATCTGCCAGACGCGCGCCGCTGGTGCCGTTTCGATTCTCGGCTTCTTGAGGTCGTTCTTCAAGTCGTCCGAGAAATCCGCCGTGACCGGGGCGGGGGACGCGTCGGCTCCCGAGCCCCAGGTGTAGGAGGTGGGCCTTGCGATGGACTCACCTGCCCGGCTGGCATCCGCTTCAGGGGCTGGGGAATAGGACGCGGCTCGAGTGGGGATGTCCGATATGTTCTGACCTCTCCCGAGGGTTCCAAACTCAGTGACGTCCAAAGCGGAGTAGACAGGAAACCGTTCTCCGAACTTCCCTAGGCCAGAGTCTGGAGGCAAACGATTCCCGCAGGTCAACTTCCGCTCGCGGGGATGATATAAGAGAGCGGGCGCGACCGAGAAGGTTGTCCCGGCTGAGGAGGGTCAGAAGATGATGGAGCAGGAGGGACTAGAAGAGGGGCCCCGCGAACGGGAAGGTCAAGATTTTGCATCGCAGGGAAGCCGAATGTTTCCCAGCCGGAGCCCTACTTCCTTGCGTAGTAAACCACGGGCCCGCCCAGGACTACGTGCCCTGCGACGTTCACCTCGTCTTCCTCCTCCCCCTTCCGCCTCCCCGTCTTCAGCCTGTCGAGGAGGACCAGGACCTCTAGCTGCGTCTTGAGGTTCATGACCTTGGTGAGGAAGAGCCACATCGTCTTGTTGTCGTCGTTCTTCTGGAGATCCATGTAGAACTCCTCCCCGTAGGCCATCTTGTACAGCTCGGTGATCCTGTAATACTTCTGGTGCTCCATCTTGCCGACTATCGAGTGGACCTCCTCCGTCGGCTCAATCTCTGATTCGTCGAGGGGCAACTCGCGCGGACGCGAGACCCATCCAATAAAATACTTCCCTGGGCGGAGGACGGAAGGCCACAGGAGCCTTTCAGAAGGGAATATTCCGACCCGCAGCACGATGGGGTTTACTTCTCTTCGCGTTC
>DAHWNW010000020.1 GCA_027339745.1 Nitrososphaerota archaeon
CATCCATGGTCGTTCAGCCCCATGGGACGGCCCGATCGCGATGCCTCCAGCAACGTAAGGAGCATGGATATCTTCACCTCGAGGGCGACTATGTCCTCTTCGTCATCGCCCCCGCAGAGTGTGCGCGTTGAAGAGGCACCAGGCGTTGTAGATGTACATCGCGATGGCGTAGTAGAGTAGCCTCACGGTGTAGTTCTTCGAGGTCGTCTTCGCTAGGAAGACGTTGTGCTCCTTGTATGAGTTCTCGATGCCCCATCTCCTCTTGTAGCGCTCCAGCACCCTCTTCGGTCTGCAGGCTATGTTGGTGGCGAAGAGGTAGCTCTTCCATGTCTCAGGGTCGTCCTCCCTGACGATCCTGAACGGCCCCTCGCACGGGTAGAGAGCCTCCTCTCCGTCTCTGAGGCCCGTCCGCTTCGTGATCTCGCCAAGTGGCGCATGGGGGACGAATTAGGGCTTGTCTCCTTGCCGAGGCAGGCGCCTGCATTGGAACATCATACCCGCCTCATTGGAACCCTGGGAGGGGAAATGATACCGCAAAGTTAATGCCCCGGCCGGGATTCGAACCCGGGTCGCCGACTCGAAAGGCCGGCATACTCTCGACACTATGTGTTTGACCGGGCTTTACGCCCTTGCGGACTCTGTACTACCGGGGCTGAACAGGGCCGGACGGGTCTGCAATTAGAGCTTTCTCATTCTGGCCTGAAGAAGCACCACTCTCCTGCCTCCAAGGCTACTTCGGACGAGTAATCTATCGCGAGAGAAGGTCCGAAGTTCCTGAAGACGCCGTCTTGAGGGACATAGCAGTTCCTGCGTTTCGTCTTGCCGACCTCCCTGAGAGCTGCCCCAGCCTCAGGACCGGATACAACGGATCGGTAATACATCCTGCGTCCGATGACCATGGGGGACGACCCGTCGATCGGAAAGTCAGTCACCAGGGGTCCGACAAGGTCAGCGGAGCTCACCAGTCTGGCAATCGCTAGGCGCTCGTCCGGGGTCAAACCACAATCACCAGCGGCCCTGAGCTTCGCCCAGTTTGAGGCCGCCTCCAGCCTAGGGCGGGCTTTGACCGAAGGGACCCCGTCTACAAGGAAGGACGAGAAGTAC
>DAHWNW010000021.1 GCA_027339745.1 Nitrososphaerota archaeon
CTCGAAAGGCCGGCATACTCTCGACACTTTGGGTTTGACCGGGCTTTACGCCCTTGCGGACTCTATACTACCGGGGCTGAGCGAGGCCGCGCGGGTCTGCAATTAGAGCTTTCTCATTCTGGGTCGAAGAAGCACCACTCTCCGGCCTCCAAGGCGACCTCGGAGGCGCATTTCATTGTAAGGGACGGCTCGAAGTTCCTGAAGATCCCGTCTCGGGGGACATAGCAGTTTCTCGGTTTCATCTCGCCCACCGCCCTGAGAGCCGTTTCAGCCTCAGCCCCCGGCATGAGGGACCGGAAATACAGCCTCCGGCCGAAGATCAGCGGGGGCGACTCATCGGTCGGGAAGTCAGTCACCAGTGGTCCGACAAGGTCAGCCGAGCCCATGAGTTTTGCCGTTGCGAGGCGCTCGTCCGGGGTCAGCCCGCAGTCCCCTGAAGCCCTGAGCCGTCCCCAGTTCGAAGCCGCCTCCAGCCTTGGTCGGGCCTTGACCGAGGGAACCCCGTCGGCGAAGAAAGCCGAGAAGTACATCTGGCTGAACGCCCTGGCAGGGACTCGCTCCTTTGGGAATGCGAGCAGGTCTGGAACAAGGGGGAGTATCAGGTCAGAGGGGTCTTTCGAGGACCAGCAATAGCCGGCCTGCTCCAGGTGAACCGCGCAGCCCCGGGACGTGGCTGTGACTGACCCCGCTTCCTGTCTCACAGCGAAGCCCCTCTTTTCCATCTCCTCGACGAGGAACCTCTGCTGCGGCGAGCTGAGCTTAGGGAGAGGCAGGACGTGCCTGTTCCCGATCAGCAGTTGGTGCACCTTGAAGGGAATCAACTGCCTGAGTGATTAGGAGAACTCATTATATAACGAGCCTAATCCGTTCGTTATTGCCATGAGGAGAGTGGGAGAAGACAGGGCCGTGTCGCTCGAGTCGCTTGAAGAGCGCATGAAGTCCTATGCCCTGCGCGTAGATTCCGCACTGGTCCGCGAGTTCAAACTCTATTCCCATTCGAGGTTTCACGACCCACTGGCCTATGCTACAGAGGGAGGGAAGCGGGTAAGGCCTGTTATGCTCATGCTGTCGGCGGAGGCCCTCGG
>DAHWNW010000022.1:0-245 GCA_027339745.1 Nitrososphaerota archaeon
ATGCCTGTCGTCGCCTACTGACTACTGCAGTTCTTTCTGATTTTTTGCAGCAGCCGACCTCTCAGCCTACAAGAGAGAGGATTAAGTGCGGTCGCCGGGATTTGAACCCGGGTTACCAGCTTGGAGGGCTGATGTCCTGGACCAGACTGTCCTCTCAGAGAGAACTGGACGACGACCGCACGACCGGGCGAGCGCCAGCATGAGTTTTTAATCCTTGAACTCGCCCTCTGCCTTCTCGACCTCGT
>DAHWNW010000022.1:255-1049 GCA_027339745.1 Nitrososphaerota archaeon
TGGGCCTCCAGGGGCCTGCGATCGATCCTCACCAGCTCGTCTATGACGGCCATCGTCTCTCCGGAGAAGTGCCCCCTTGGGAATCCCCCCACGACCACGGCCGGGGCTTTCAGCGAAGCTACCTCCCTCGCGAGCCCCTCCGCCGTCCCCTGCCTCCCCAAGACCGACAGCCCGAAGACCCTGTCTGGCTGCATACTCCCGACCAGCTCCCTTATCCCCATGGGACGCGCCCGCACCAGCTCCCCCGCGGAACCTCCCGCGAGCGCCTCCTCCATCAGCCCCCTGAACCTGATGTAGTTCTTCGGGACCCTGGTCTTCTCCGCGATCTCGACAGCCATCCCTGCGCTTGTGTGGACCCACACCTTCATCCTCCCCTCCAGGTATAGCGGCGCCCCCGCCACGCTGAGAAGGGCGGCGTGCACCAGATCGGGCCTCCCCCTCTTCTCGGCGTCTCTCAGACCCGCCATCGCAGAGTGGTGAAAGCTCCTGTCTAGGAGTATCCCTCCAGGCTCCTTCCCTCTGCGTCTGGCGTCCGCCGCCACAGCGGGCCTCCTCCAAAGCCCATCTGGGACAAGCTCCAGGGCCGACTCCGCCAGGACGAAGTTCAGCAACCCCTTCCACGTCCCTGGGCGCACGGTTAAGACCTTCTGCAGCCCCCGGCGGGCGTGAAGCGGCGAGGCGCGAAGGAGGAGGCGGCCTTCGTGGTGAAGGCGCTGACGGAGTCCGCGGTCAGCCTGTCCCACACCGACCCCGCCATGGCCAAGGCCCAGGCTGCCCTCGCCCGGAAGGTGAAG
>DAHWNW010000023.1 GCA_027339745.1 Nitrososphaerota archaeon
TCATAGAGTGTCAGCGATGGCCCCGAGTAGAACGCACTGGACGACGCATCTTGAATCGTCGTCGTCAGTTTTCCGCTCGCTGGGTACGATGACACTGATGGTGCGGCTATGCTGAGGCCACTGACCACCAGCGCTATGCCAGGTGCGGAGTCTCCCCCGGTGCACTGCACAGAAGAGGGCGTTACAGAGCATCCCGTAGCGGGGAACGTTGGCGCTGACGGGGTGCCGCTGACTGTCCAGCCCGAAGGCATGGATATCGTGAACCCGGTTATCGCATAATGGTTAGTGGCTGGATTGTCTATTGTCAGCGTGACTGGTGTTGAGGTAGTCCCCGAGAGGACTGTGCTGCTTGAGGTGAGAGTGTAGCTTGAACCTGAATTTGCTGCGCTTACCGTTGCCGCCAGCGGTACCAGGAGCAAGGCCCCTGAGAACGCCAGCAAGGCGACGATGAGTCCTGAGCTAAATTTTCTTTGATACGCATTCGTTGGCGTATACATATTTTCAAGTTGGAGGGCCCGTGGATTTGTATATAAGTCGTGTGGACAAATCGTCCATATTCAACTCGCTGCCGACTTCTTAAGGGGAGAACTGGACCGTTGTCGGGTCGCGCCTCATTTTTTCAGGCGTGTAGGTTCAGCACAAGGTGGATTATGCCGATTTGGCCAGAATCGCCTTGGCCCTTTCTCGGTTCTGTGCAGCTGGTCCCATATCCGGTGCTAGACCACCACGACGTTTACCGACCCCCCATAAGGGAATATCTTCACCAGCACGGTGCCAGGGGTCGAAAACGTGCTGGTGTAGTTCCCTCCAGGAGGGATTGGGACAGAGAACAGTGTGGATGATATCTGGACAGTGGCGGTACTCCTGTTGAACCATATGACCGGGGTAACGCCATGCTCTGCCTTTGCGGACGTCACGTTGGGACCACCGGGGCCGATGCTGACCCCAACCGGAACCG
>DAHWNW010000024.1 GCA_027339745.1 Nitrososphaerota archaeon
GATGAACCTGTGCTACAGGATAAGGACAAAGCAGTTCTTCGTCGCGGTCACCGTGGAGGAGGAGTCACCGAAGAAGAACGAGGTGAAGGACGTCCTCGGCGTCGACCTGGGCGTTGCGAATCTCGCGTGGGATTCGAGCAACAACGTCCACACGGATCAGAGGGTCGAGGACGTGAGGAAGCGCTACGAGGAGGTGAGGGGAAGGCTGCAGGCCGTAAAGACCAAGAACTCGAGGCGTCGCCTGGTCAGGCTCTCGGGAAGGGAAAGGCGCTTCAAGAAGGACGTGAACCACCGCATATCCAAGGCGCTGGTCGAAGGCTACGTCCTTCACCCTCATCCCCAGGAGCTCTCCCACCCTGAACCCCCTTCGTAGGCCACGGCAATCAGCGCCCTGTCCCTCCGGTTCTTCGCCGCCGCTATCATGGCCCCCACTTCCTTGTCGTTGAGGATGTCGGGGTCCTCTAGCTCGTTCCGCTTCAGCGTCGTCTTGACCCAGGAGACCTCCGGAGGGAAGGGCAGGGTGCTGTCCACGCTCCTGAGCCGGACCCACTTCTGAAACCTCTTCAGCGCGCCCTTCAGGTCGCTCTTGGTCCAGGCCCTGTAGTCCGACTCGTTCACCCACCGCATAAGCCGCTCCGCCTCAGGCCTTTCGAGCGCCTCGAAGCTGCACCTCATCTGCCTCCTTATGACCATCAGGGTGTAGCAGTACTTCGTGAGCCTGCCAGGGCTCACTCCTTCAGCGGCTATGAAGTCCACGAAGTCGGCGATGAGCTGCTTGTCCCTCTCATCGCAGGCCTCCTTGGTCGGCTTCTTCCGCGCCCACTCAAGCTTCTTCCTGTAGTGGTGTATGTCGGGCCTCTCGGGTATGCCGGGGTTCGTCTGCTTTTCCTCCGCTTGAGGTCATTTGAATCGTTTGTTTGACTGA
>DAHWNW010000025.1 GCA_027339745.1 Nitrososphaerota archaeon
TAGTTTGAAATTCAAGCACCGCTGAGTGGGTCGGGGCGGGAGCGGTAGAACGCACGGCGGGCGCAGGGGAGGCTAACGGGTGCTTGATTCTCGAGCTTCACGCCGCACTTGGCAGTGCAGGAGCCTCTGATGCCGCAAGGCGTTTAGCAGAGGGCGTTGCGGGTAGCGTCGAGGGCGATGGTGAGGGTGCAGGAGCCTCTGATGCCGCAAGGCGTTTAGCAGAATCAGAAGATGTATGCAGGGAACCTTCAACGTTTCGTGCAGGAGCCTCTGATGCCGCAAGGCGTTTAGCAGCAGTAGGGTCGCCCTGCGAGGCAGTTTGGACTTGGGTGCAGGAGCCTCTGATGCCGCAAGGCGTTTAGCAGCAAGCAGTTTCAGGCGGCGAAAGCTGCAAAGGAAAGTGCAGGAGCCTCTGATGCCGCAAGGCGTTTAGCAGCCGAAGGCGAAGGCGAGCGCTGAGATGAGGAGGATGTGCAGGAGCCTCTGATGCCGCAAGGCGTTTAGCAGCAGACCTCGCTGAGCGTGACTTACACCGCTACTGCGGTGCAGGAGCCTCTGATGCCGCAAGGCGTTTAGCAGTGGTGTGCCGCCGCCCTTTCCATCTTGGGGCTGGGGAGTGCAGGAGCCTCTGATGCCGCAAGGCGTTTAGCAGTTGTGTCCGTCGAGGCGTTGAGCGCTGTCGGGGCGTGCAGGAACCTCTGATGCCGGAAGGCGTTTAGCAGGTCAGGACACCGAGCGCCACTACCGCCGCGATGATGGTGCAGGAACCTCTGATGCCACAAGGCGTTTAGGAGTCTGGGGCGTCATCTGCCACCTTATGAGATTCTAAGCGCGCTGGCAGCCTTCGAGATATCTGTCCGCCAGCCTCATTCCGATTACGGCTCCATGCACGAACCGATACATGGGTGGCTGAATG
>DAHWNW010000026.1 GCA_027339745.1 Nitrososphaerota archaeon
GGCCAAACAGATTGGATTTGAGGATATTGAGGCAGAACTCTGAAAAGTCAAATCCGATGGGCAAAGACTTTGACTATAGAAGAGAATTTCTGTCACTTAACCTCAAGGAAGTTAAGGAAGATATAAGAAATATTTTGACAAAATCTCAGGACTGGTGGCCTGCAGACTTTGGAAATTACGGCCCACTTTTTATAAGAATGGCCTGGCACGCATCAGGGACTTATAGGATAGGAGACGGGAGGGGCGGCGCTGGAACTGCTCAACAAAGGTTCCCACCTGTAAATAGCTGGCCTGATAACATTCTCTTGGACAGGGCCAGGAGGCTATTGTGGCCTGTGAAGCAGAAGTACGGAAGGAAAATTTCATGGGGCGATCTCATGATATTGGCAGGGAATGTGTCTCTTGAAAGTATGGGTTTTAAAACATTTGGTTTTGGAGGAGGGAGGATCGATGTATACGAACCTGATGAGTCGGTTTACTGGGGAAGTGAAACAGGCTGGTTGGAAGACAGAAGATACTCAGAAGAAAGAAAGTTAGAAAATCCACTGGCCGCAGTTCAAATGGGCCTTATTTACGTTAACCCTGAGGGCCCGAACGGCGAACCTGATCCTGTTAAAGCAGCAGCAGATATAAGGGAAACATTCAGGAGAATGGCAATGAACGACGAGGAGACACTAGCGCTGATTGCGGGTGGCCACAGCTTTGGTAAGACACATGGCGCGGGGCCGGCAACTAATGTCGGGCCCGAACCTGAAGCTGCCCCAATACAGAATCAGGGTATCGGATGGGTAAGCAGATACAAATCAGGAAAGGGTGATGACACCATTGGCGGTGGACCAGAAGTAACTTGGACATCCACTCCTACTAGGTGGGGCATAGGATTTTTGGAAAACCTGTTCAAGTATGA
>DAHWNW010000027.1 GCA_027339745.1 Nitrososphaerota archaeon
AGACTCTTCTTCACTGGGACCTGTGGGAAGGCAGAGGCCAGGAGCTCCTCGTCGCTCGCGGCCATAACCGTGTCCGAGTTTGCGATGATGAAAGCCTCCGCCCCCTTGATTTTCACTTCGAGCGCCTTGCGCACCGCCTGGGCCGCGTCTCTGGCGTCGACGTACCCCCACAGGTTCCACTTCCGGATGTTCGGGTCGTCCTGAAACTCCCCGAATGCCCTGTAGTCATCTAGTTCCATGATGTTAGAGAATCGCAGCCCCAATATCTTCAGCTCGGGGGACCACCTGCAGCACTGATCGGCCATCCTCTCCCCGACTAGCTTGCTCAGCGAGTAGGCGCTCTCGGGCCGGCCCGCGTACTCTTCCTCCACAGGGAGGTAAGGGGGCAGGACATCGAAGGGGATGCCGAGGACGGTCTCGCTTGAGGCCCACACCAGGTTCTTGATTCCGAGGCGGCGGAGGCCTCGAACACGTTGTATGTACTCATGACGTTGTTCTGGAAGGTGACCGAGTTAGGGAACAACCTCGAGTCTGGGATCGCCGCCAGGTGCACCACTGCGTCGACGCCAGGGGGACCGCGCTCGACCCCTCCCAAGGAGTCTATGGCCTGACCGTAGTCGGAGAGGTCTGCCTGGACGCTAGGGCAGAGCTCCTTGTCCGGCTTCGCCTTGTCTACGTTGAACACGTCGTAGCCGTGCTCCTTCAATTCCTTGATGCAGGCCCTCCCCGCCTTCCCGCTCCCGCCGGTGACAACCACTCGGGCCATTTTCAACTCGGCCAAGTGGTCTCTGGGCGAGGGGGCGTGGGGCCGGCCCTCCGGTACCTGTATCTTTCAAAGAACAGCTCCACCCCGTGCTGGTCGAACCGGAAGATGACCTCCACCCTGGCGGCCCCCTCGAGGG
>DAHWNW010000028.1 GCA_027339745.1 Nitrososphaerota archaeon
CTAATATAATGACCAAGACTGGACAAATTGTTGAGGTGGGAGCGCTGGCAAAAGAGTATGGATTCAGGAACGTGGACGGTCGTTTGATTGATTACCACGGACAGGTTACCAAAGAACCGCCAGCAGGTACGCCACCTGACTGACTTTCTATTATCTGACATGATGGCCGCCGGCTTGCACATTCGGCTATTCCACGAGCACTTACGAATACTGTCGCCACAAGAGTGACGTTCTGTCGGCTCGTTGCGCGCCGTCTCATAAGTACTCGGCTTTCGGCTTTGTCTTGGTTACAGAGCGATGACATACTTACGAATTGTTGACTATCGTAGCTTGAAGCGTAGCGACGGCTTGTCTGGAATAACCTTAATCAACCTTTCTTAAATTAACGGAGCTCATTCTGAGGTAGGATTCTTTGCCCCGGCCGGGATTCGAACCCGGGTCGCCGACTCGAAAGGCCGGCATACTCTCGACACTTTGTGTTTGACCGGGCTTTACGCCCTTGCGGACTCTATACTACCGGGGCTGAGCAGGGCCGGGCGGGTCTGCAATTAGAGCTTTCTCATTCTGGCCTGAGGAAGCACCACTCTCCGGCTTCCGAGGCTACCTCGGACGAGCATTCCATCATGAGAGACGGTCCGAAGTTCCTGAATACCCCGTCTCGTGGGACATAGCAGTTCCTGCGTTTCATCTCTCCAACCTCCCTGAGAGCTGTCCCAGCCTCAGGGCCAGGTACGACTGATTGGAAATACATCCTCCGACCGATGAACATGGAAGACGATTCGTCGGTCGGAAAGTCAGTCACCAGGGGTCCGACAAGGTCGGCGGAGCCTACAAGGCTGGAGGCCGCGAGGCGCTCGTCGGGGGTCAAGCCGCAATCTCCAATAGCCCTGAGCTTCGCCCA
>DAHWNW010000029.1 GCA_027339745.1 Nitrososphaerota archaeon
GTTCATTTTCGCGTGCTGAAAGTTGATGTCCAGCTGGGAGTGCTTGTCGCTCAACGCCTCGATGAGTCCTTCGAAGAGTCCCT
The DNA here is from genome assembly GCA_027339745.1 of Nitrososphaerota archaeon. GTDB lineage: Archaea > Thermoproteota > Nitrososphaeria > Nitrososphaerales > Gagatemarchaeaceae > UBA183. The sequence goes on from DAHWNW010000029.1 coordinate 84, forward strand.
TCTCTATGTCTTCAGCTTCCCTCGATTCGTTCATGGCCGTGCCATCGGCTGGCCGCGATATATCCGTTTAAAGCGCGAGGACGGGCCGCGTCCGCAGGCAGGCAAGCCGGTTCGCGCGCCGCCGCGCGGCGAGGGGGGACCGTGGCAGGCCCTCCGGACGGATCGGGTCAGTAGTCCCGGTTCGAGAGATAATCGCAGAGCTCGAAGAGCCTGCTCCGCGCCTCCGACCGCCTGACGGAGCCGAGGAGCCTCTCCGCCTCCCCCATGTACCGCAGCGCCCTCTTCTGGCAATACTCGGCGGAACCGTATCTCCGCACTATCTGCCTCATCCACGAGACCATCGAGGCGATCTCCAAGCTCCCCAAGGACGCCTTCATGCCGGTCACCAACAGGATATCCAACTTCGTCCTCCCCCCGTCGTCTATCACCTTCAGGACCTTCTGCAGCAGGGAGTCCACCATCGACCTCGAGAAGAGGATGGAGCCGGGGATGCTCACCATCTTCAGGATCCCCTCCAGCCTCCCTAGCGAGTTCAGGCGGATCTTCGCCTCTGCCGTGGTGATGAAGATGTGCTTCGTCAGCCTGAAGCGCGTCAAGAGGCCGGAGAGGGCGGGGGAGGAGCCGGTCGCCAGGACGCCTGTGATACTCGCCGCCGACGAGTTCCGCGACATAGCCCAGCTGAGGATCCTCAGGACCATCCTCTCCCAGTCGCGCAAGTACGGGCTCCACCTCTGGATGGTCGCCCAGACCCTCTCCGAGATCCCCGACGACCTGATGGGTTCCATCCAGTCCGACGTGGGCTC
>DAHWNW010000002.1 GCA_027339745.1 Nitrososphaerota archaeon
GGGAGGGAAGAAGTACGACAAGTTCTTCATCTACATTCCCACTGATCTGGCGAAGGACTCCCTCTTCCCGTTCAAAGACGGCGACCTCCTGGAATTCGAGGTCGAAGGCAAGACTCTACGAGTCAAAAAGGGTCGTGCGTCATAACCAACTTCTGTGAGTTCTCAGGCGGAAGAGGCCGATTTGAAATATCGGTAGCCTACAGAGGCCAAATTACGTGCTGTTTGGCAAACGGAGCTCATTTCAAGGTAGCCCGGCTAGGATTCGAACCTAGGTCGAAGGCTCCAGAGGCCCCCATCCTTGACCACTAGACGACCGGGCTGCGATTCTGGTGTCCGACCCCAGTGCCGATAAAAGGGTTCTACCGCCGGCTCCGTCGTTTAGCCACTGCCACTTGATGGGCTGACACGCCGAGCTCCTCCATCACCTCCCCCATGGAACCCAGGGCCTTCCTGAGGGCCTCAGGCTGAAGCGTTCCGAAGTGACCTATCCTGATCATCCTGTCCTTGTCGTCGTAGATCCCCCTCGAAACCATTACGTGGTGCTCGCTCTCCAGCGTCTTCTGTATGGGGCCCGCCTTCCCTTCTTCCACCCAGAAGGACGTGACCGTATCTGCCCTATGGCCTTCCTCCGCCACGAACCTCTGGCCCCACCCCTCTACGCTCGCTCTGGTGATCTCTCCCAGCTTCCTGTGCCTCGCCCACCTGTTTTCGATCCCTTCTTCCTTCGCCTCCAGGAGCGCCTCTCTCAACGCCTGCAGGACCTGCGTGGCTGGCGTGGCCAGGTACATCTTCGGGTCGTCCATCACAGGCTTCCATCGGAGGAGGTTCATGTAGTAGCTCTCTATCGGGCTCTTGCGTTTCTCCATCTTCTCCATGGCGCGCTTGGACACAGCCACGAGCACCGCCCCTGGGGGCCCGGCCAGGGCCTTCTGGGAGGCGGTGAACACGATGTCCGCACCGAGCGAGTCGAAGTCTAGCGGGAGGCCCCCTATGGCGCAGACAGAATCCACAACCGCCGCCACGCCGGCCTTCGCGCATTCTTCGACCAGCTCCCTGACAGGGTTCAGGACAGAGCTGGAGGTGTCGACGTGGGTGATGAAGACCGCGGAGTATTTCGCCTTTCTGAGCTGGCTCCTGAGCGAGTCAGGGTCTGCCGCCTTCCCTCCCGTGAACTCGAGCTTGTCAGCCTTGGCACCATGGACCTGGTTGAGCATGAGCATCCTGTGGCCGAAGTAGCCGTTGATGAGCGTCAAGGTCCGCTCCCCACGCGACACCAGGCTCACCACAGATGACTCCATGCCGATGGTCCCCGACCCGGTGAACACGAACTGGTCCCCCTTCTCGTTCTTGAAGACGTACCTTGCCAGGCCGACCGTCTCCCTGAACATCGAATAGAACTCAGAGCCGACATGAGGGAGTTGGGGGCCTGCCATGACTTCCCTCACGCGCTTAGACAGGTTAGTCGGACCGGGTATCAACAGGAGGGTGTCGTCCAAGTCAGAAGCGCCCCGCTCGTCTTCGCCCCGGAGCGTAAAAACCCTCTCCCTATCCGATATATTCAAGGATCTCCGAGAGGGAATCTATGTGTATGATCCCCGGGTCAGGGACCCTCGTGGTGTGGGCCAGCATGAATCCGAGCCCGGCCGACTTCAAGAAGGCGAGGTCGTAGATGGTGTCCCCGACAGCTATGGTCTGCTTCGCCGGGACCCCGGCGGCCTTCAAGAGTTTCGCATAGGCAAGGTCCTTCTTTATCGGGTCCACCCGGCCGACCCCCATCGGCAGCAGCTTCCCCGCCCTGTCGAACCTGAGCCCGTTGGCGACCCAGTGGTCTATCCCCAGCTCCTCGGCGACCTCTTTGGCCAGGATGTCGATCCCGGACGTCACCAGAGCCGTCCGCACCCCCCGAGCCCTGAGCTCTTCGAAGAGGCGAGGCGCCTCCTTCCTGACCCTGTACCCCGAGAGTATCTCGGCCACTTGGCCTCTTGTGATCCCCTTGGGCCAGCAGGCGATGTCCCTACGCATGAACTCTTTGTAGCCTATCTTCCCCTCTGTGTAGAGCTTCAGGGAAGCCTCGCCGAGGTGCTCGGTCCCGAACGCTCGGTGGAGGGCCACCCAGCTCCCGTTGTACTCAAGGACCGTCCCGTCAAGGTCGAACGCAGCCAGCCTGAACCTGGTCATATTCTCTCTTTGACCGGGACACCAATTAGCCTCATCGCCTCCGCGAGCACCCTGCTAGCCGCGTCCACGAGCGCGAGGCGCGCGTCCCTGGTGTCCTGGTCGGGTTCCTGGTTGACAGGGACGCTCTCGTAGAAGTCGTTGAAGTCCATGGCCAGCTCGTGGGCGAACTTGGCAATCTCTCTCGGGGAGAGGAACTCGCCGGCCGTCTCGGCCGCGAGGTCTAGCATCGACATCTTCTTCGCGAGCCTGGCCTCCTGCGGCTTGCCGAGCTTGGCGGCCGATTCGAGCGTGATCCTAGGGCGCCCCTCGGTCTTGCCGAGAATCCTCCTCGCCCTGGCGTAGGTGTAGACCAGGTAGGGACCCGTGTCCCCCTGGAACTGGAGCGCGTCGTCCATGTCGAACACTATCATCTTGTCTGGATCCTGCTTGAGGAGCTCGTACCGGAGCGCAGCCACTGCCACGGCCTCGGCCACCTCGTCCACCCACCCCTCCGCCTCAGACAGGTTACGCCTCCGTGTCTCCGCCTTCGCCTTCTCCTTGAGGCGGTCGAGGACGGTGTCGACGTTCACGTAAAGCCCCTTCCTCCCAGACATGTGAACGAACTCCCCGTCGATCCCGAACCCGAGCTGGGAGGCCGTCTTCTTCGACAGCGCCACCACTTCGTACCCCCGGTGGACGTACCTCCTCGAAGCCCCCTCCCGGAACTTGTCGAGGACTTTGGCCACGATCTTCTGCAGGTAGCTCTGCCTGGCGTCTATTACGGAGACGGCGAGCTCAGCCCCCCCGAAGTGGACCTTGGCCTTCCCTCCACTGAGGGTCGTGGAGTAGAGGGGCCCTCCAGGCTGCTCCCCTGAGTACACCTCATACCCGAAGGGGTCGCCGATCAGGCCTATCTTCCAGGCGGCGTAAGGGATGTCCTTGGCTACGTACACAGCAGTCCCGTCGGACCTCACGACCACCTTCTCCTCCCCCGTGTCCGGGTCAGGGATGACCCAGCACCCCTCGTTCTCCCCCTGTGTCTGGAGCCTGACGTACCCCATCTTCTTCAGCGACTCGAATATCTTCTCCCACATCCCAGAATGGACGAGCTGCGACTCCCAGTTGAGCAGGTCGTAGGTCGCCCCCAGCCTCCAGCACGTGGAGAGCTGCGCGGCGAGAATCTTCCTCACGATGCCCCTGGTGTACTCGGCAAGCTCCCCCGAGCCTTTCTCAATCTCCTTCAACACAAGGGACTGCTTCTCCTTCAACGACGGACGTGTCTCGTACTCTTTTGTCACCCTCGAGTAGACGTTGTCGCCGCAGTACACGTCATATTTGGCCCCCGGGGGCGCCTCGTCAGGGAGCCCCATGAACTTGAACCCCACTATGATATCCGCCACCTGGGCGCCCGAATCGTCCACGTAGTTGAGCGCCTGGACCCTCTGGCCGAGGTAGCGCATCACCCTTACCAGCGAGTCGCCGAGGACGAGGTTGCGGGCGTGCCCGATGTGGAGTGCTTTGTTGGGGTTGACGTTGGTGTGCTCGACCGCCACCACCTCCCCCTTCTCCCTCGTGGTCCCCAGGTCCCCGGCCAAGATGCCGTTTATGGCGTCGAGGAGGAACCGGGGGCGGTTTATGCCGAAGTTGACGAAGCCACCTTTGTGCGGGGATACGCCCCCGATGTACTTCGTCCGCCTCGCGAGATCCATGGCCTTTGCCCCGATCTCGACGGCGAGGTCCCCCGGACTCCTCCCTGCGTCCTTGGCTATCCTGATGGCGACGGCGCTCGCGAGGTCTCCGTAGCTGTCGTTAGGCGGGAGGGAGACGTCGGCTCCGGCGTCTTTGTAGCCAAGCGCCCTGCATGCGCTGGCAAGGGTCTCTTCGACCTCGGCCTGGAAATCGAGGAACTTCAAGTTGCGGCGTCTTCGAACGTTCGAGATAAAAGGTATCGCGGCTCGCCCGTCCCAGGCCGCGCGACTGTCATGCCTGCTTGGACTGTAGAGCGTACATCCCTGCGAAGATTCCGCCTGGGACCGATGTCAGCTGGTCGAAGGTGCCCTCCTCCACCACCCTCCCGCCCTCGAGGACCACGATCCTGTCCGCCAGCCTGATGGTGGAGAGCCTGTGCGCGACTATGATCGTCGTCCTCCCCTTTATCATCACAGAGAGGGACCGTTGTATCTTCAGCTCGGTGAAGGGGTCGAGTCCCGACGTCGCCTCGTCCAGGATGAGGATCTTGGGGTCTCTCAGGATCGCCCTGGCGAAGCATATGAGCTGCTTCTGTCCCATCGACAGGTTCGTAGCGCCCTCGGTCAGCATCGTGTCGTACCCTTCGGGGAGGGAGGAGATGAACTCGTCCGCGCCCAATGCCTTGGACACGGCTTTGACCTCCTCGATGGTGGCTTCAGGCCTCCCGTACCTTATGTTGTCTGCGATGCTGGAGGTGAATAGGATCGGGTCCTGGGGGACCACGCTCATCCGCGACCTGAAGTCTCTGAACCTGAGCCTCCTGATGTCGACCCCGCCTATCAGGACCGAGCCCTGCTGAGGGTCGTAGAAGCGCTGGACGAGGCTTACTATGCTGGATTTCCCCGCCCCCGTCGGGCCGACTATGGCGACTACCTCCCTCGGCTCGATCTTCAGGTTCACGTCCTTGAGGACAGGGGCGCCCTGCGCGTAGCCGAAGGTCACACCCTTGAGCTCGACTCCCCAGTCAGCTTCCGCGTCGATTTGGTCAGGGTCGGCTGGCTCCTTGACCTCCACGTTTGTATTGACTAGCTGCGTCACCCTGTCGAGCCCCGCCACAGCCGACTGGAACGAGTTGTAGAACGTAGTTAGTTGTATGATCGGGTTGAAGAAGGCGTTCACGTAGAGCATGAAGGTCACGAGGGTCCCCACCAGGAGGTGGCCGGAGTATATCTCCGTGGCGCCGTACCACAGGACGAGCGCGAGGCCCACCGCCTCTATCACCTGCACTATGGAATTGAAGGCGGAAGTGTACCTGTTTGCCTTTAGGTTCGCCTGCATGTTCTCGTTGTTCACTACGTCGAAGTTACCGGAGACGCGCTCTTCGCTGACGAACGCCTGGGTCACCCTCACCCCGCTTATCCCTTCCTGAAGCTTCGCCGTGACTGCTGCGATCTTCTTCCTGGTCTCCACGAAGTTCCTGGAAATCCTCCCCTGGAAGACGAAGGTGGTCGCGACGAGCGCGGGGATGACCACGAAGGAGACGAGGCTGAGGTCGACGTTGAAGTAGAGCATTATGACCACTATAGACGCGATGGTCAGGAAGCCGGAGAGGACCTGAGGGAGCTGGAAGGTGACGAAGTCCTCTACTGCGTCCACGTCGTTCATTATGTACGACATTATGCGCCCGGTCTCTTTGGAGGAGAAGTATGAAGGGGAGAGGCGCTGGAGGTGGTCGAAGGCGTCCCTCCTGATGTCTCTGAGCGAGTTCTGCCCGACGACCTGCATGGAGTAAGTCCGCCTGCTGTCTGCTACGTAGTTGGCGACGTACAGCACGGCGTACGACCCGGTCAGGGCAGCGACGCCGGCGTAGTTTCTGGCAAGCATGTCGTCGACGGCGAATCCCAGAAGGACTGGGCCCACGATGCCTGCGCCTGCTATGAAGAACAGCCCCGCCAAGGTTATCACGAGGTCCTTGCGATACCCGACGACGTACCCGACAAGCCGCCGGATGAGGTAGCTGTCGCTGTATTTCCTGTCCTTCCGCACGTCGGGGTCGTCGCTGATGTACATCCCTCGGGCGGCCACTAGCGGTAGGCCTCCGTTGAAGGTACGTCCTGGGGCGCGTACTGCGAACGATAGAGCTTTGCGTAGGTGCCGTTTCGCGCCAGCAGCTCCGTGTGGTCTCCGTCCTCCACGACCTTGCCGCCGTCGAACACCACTATTCGCTGGGCAAGCCTGAGGGTCGAGAGCCGCTGGGTTATGATGATGGTCGTCCTCTGCTTTACCACCTCCTTCAGTGCGTCGGCTATGGCGTATTCTGTCCCCGCGTCGACGCTAGAAAGGGAGTCGTCCAAGATGAGAATCCTGGGGTCTGTCAGGAGCGTCCGGGCGATCGCAATCCGTTGCTTCTGACCCCCCGAGAGGGTGACCCCCCTCTCGCCGACCCTGGTCTCATATCTTTCCGGGAAACGCTCGATGAACTCGTCAGCACGGGCGACCTTGCAGACCCTCTCGACGTCCTCCTGACTGGCGTCGGTCCGCCCATAGCAGACGTTCTCCCTTATGGTGGCTGAGAAGAGGAATATGTCCTGGCTTACTAGGCCCACGGACCCCCGGAGAGACTTCAAGGTCACGTCCCTGACGTCCTTCCCGTCTATCTTGACCGCCCCGCGGGTCACGTCGTAGAACCTAGGGATGAGGTTGGCCATGGTAGTCTTCCCCGAACCAGAAAACCCGACGAAGGCGACCACCTGTCCCGGCTTGATTTCGAGGTCCACCCCCTTCAGCACGTCCCTGCCGGCGCGGTAGCCGAACCAGACGCCCTCGAACCTTATCTCGCCTTTGACCTCCCCGATCTGGATGGCCCCAGGGTTGTCCTTCACTTCCGCCTTCGCGTCGATTACTTCGAGTATGCGGTCGAACCCGGCCATGCCGTTCTGCCCGATGAGGATGAGCTGTCCTAGGAACCTGCTGGGCCCTGAAAGCAGGGCGAGGAGGTTCGCTGCCGCCACGAGCTCCCCAAGAGTGATCGTCCCGGCTATGACTCGGCCGCCCCCGAGATAGTAGAGGGCAGCGAGGTCTAGGCTGATGACGAGGCTCAAGAGCGGGACATAGATCGCCCTGACGGCCGATGAGCCTACGATTCCATCGCGGTAGGCCTGGTTAGTGGACGCGAACCGAGACATCTCAGCTTCTTCCGCGGTGAACGACCTCACTATCCTGGCCCCCGTGACGTTCTGCTGGAGGACCGAATTCATCGTGCCGTAGTTCCTCCTGGTAAGCCGCCAGAAAGGACCCTGCGTCTGGCTGAACTTCCAGCTGAGGAAGAAGATCAGAGGGAAGACTATGATGACTATTGCGGCTAGGTACAGGTTGAGGTAGAACAGGGAGACAATCACCCCGCCGACGAGGAACGTGTTGGACAGGAGCTGCCCCAGCCCAAACGCCACGAACCTACGGACGGCCTCCACGTCCCCCGTCGCCCTGGACATCAGCTGTCCGGTCTCGTTGCGGTCATAGAAGCTGAAGGACTGCGACTGGATGGAAGTGAAGATTGTGTTCCTTATGTCGTAGATCAGCTTCTGGCCGAGGGCTTGCCCCCCGTAGCTCAGCCCGAAGCTGAAAGCCGCTGACGCGGCGCTCACAGCCACTATCTCGACCGCGAGGTAGGCCACCGACGATACAGGAGCCTTGGCAACGATGTCGTTGACTGCGGCCCCGGTGAGGAACGGGACGAGCACCCTGAACCCTGTGAGGGCTGTGACGCAGACGCCCATCACAGTGGCTATCTGCCAGTGCCTCCTCACCAGGGAGAAGAGACGGAGGTACTTTTCGAACATTCCACAGGCCGTTGGTTCAATCCCTCTGAATCCGTCTTCTTAAAAACGGCGAAAGTCCCGGTTTATAGCGAGCGGGCCGGGCGGGGCCATTCCCACTTGAACGAGGACAAGACCAACGCGAACGAGCGACCTACCGATACGCGCTCTCTGACGTACCTTGCGTCGCTGCGGATCCTCAGGAGCGTAGCCTCCGGGATGATCAACGTCGCGTTTCCTTTCCTCGTGCTGACAGAGCTCCAACTTGGGACGCTCCTCCTCGGCGTGATGTACGCGGCGGCGACGGTCGCGACCGCACTGTTGGGGCTCGGGATAGGGATTGCCGCGGACCTGGTGGGGAGGAGGCTCTCGTTCGTGGTCGCCTTGGTGCTTCTCCCTCTGTCAGCGCTCCTAGTGGTGGTTAGCACCAGCGTCCCCTCGCTCTTCTTGGCGGCGGTGATTGGAGGGATCTCGGCCACGGGGTCCCTCCCTGGAGGGGGGGTCGGAGGGGCCGCCCAGCCAATACAATCGATTCTCACCACGGAGCTCACATCGAGGAAGGACAGGACGAAGTACTTCTCGCTCCTGGCGTTCATATCTGGAATCGCCTCAGCCGCCGGGGCATACCTAGGCGGGTTTGGAGGCATTCAGGACGTGTTCGCGGTCGCCGCAGTCCTTGGCGCCGCCTCGGTGCTGCTCAGCCCGCTGGTGAAGATGGAGAAGTCTGCCCGGCGCTCGTTCAGCCTGAAGTCTGGGGCGGCTATTGGCAAGTTCAGCCTCACGGGGATGCTGAACGGGCTGAGCCAGGGCCTTGTCACCCCGTTCTTGATCCCTTTCTTCATCGTCCTCTACTCGGTAACCAGGCAGGAGATGAACATCTTCGCCGCTGTCTCAGGGCTCATAGCATCCTTCGCCCTCCTGCTCGCCCCCAGGATAGAGAGGAGACTCGGGTTCCTCCGCGGGATGATGGCGACGCGCGGCTTTTCGGTAGCGTTAGCCATCCTGATGCCTCTCGTCCGCCTGTTCCCAGTTTCGCTTTCGATTTACTTGCTCTTGCCTGCAACCAGGGTGATGGCCCTCCCCGTCCAGCAGGCGGCCATGATGGACATGGTCTCTGAGAGCGAGAGGGGGACGGCGTTCGGGATAAACCAGACGACGAGGCTCGTCGCGTCGTCTGGCGGGACGTACTTCTCCGGGTTTGAATTCGCAGCTGTGGACGCCGACCCAATGGCCATAGACTATCCGTTCGCGCTGTACGCTGTGGTGCTCGCGTTCAACTTGGGACTCTACTGGTGGTTCTTCAGGAGATACAGGCCCCCGCCAGGGGTGAGGGGCGAGGCGGGGAAGTGAGCCGGGCGCGCGCTTAACTCGTCGGGTCTTGTGGGGTAGGACGGGCCCGTAGCCCAGCACGGACAGGGCGTCAGCCTCCGAAGCTGAAGTGCGGTAGCTCAGAGACCGTGGGTTCGAATCCCACCGGGCCCGCTACAATTTTGTATCGGAACCCCCCGTTAAATTCGGCCTCCCACCAGAAGGGAATGGACGAAGCGGTCTAGGGAAGGACCGGGCACACTCGCCTCCTGGCCGATAGCGAGTCGAGGAGGTGGTACGACAACGTTCGAAGGGGCTCTCCGATAACCGCAGACGTCTGCCTCAGAAGGCTCGGTAGCTCGTGCCAGAGGAAGGGCATCAACACAGGGGAGATGCTCGAACATGCAAGGGGCGACGGAGGTGGGCCCTCAACTTCCTGGCCGACCTCGTCAAAGAGCTGGAGGGCGAGAAGAAGGCCGGGAGCCGCATTGCACCCAATGTTAAGGTGGTCAAGTCGTGGCTGTCTCACAACGGCGTGGACGTCAAGGGAAGACTCCGAATTAGAGGAGCCCACAACTTTGGCAGCAACAATGGACTCCTCACCAGACTACGCGAAGGCCGAATCCGGAGGAGGCGGCTCGGGCCTTGATCAGTGAGTCAAAGGATTGTAATGGTGTTTCATCTGGTGCTCGGCCGGCAAACGAACGAGACTGCATGAATCGGCGGGCGTCAGGATTCGATTGCGTTGATGATGTCTTGAGCGAAATCGGTCAGCACCTGGGCCTGCTGCTGCGTGATGTGTTTCCCGGCCTGTGCGTTCACCTCGTTGATGAAAGCATTGAGCTGGTTGGTGGCGATGGCGTTCTGACCTGCTTGAAGGGAATCCATGGCCGCGCTCAGTTTCGCGTCTAAGCTGACTTTGATGCCATTGGGGATGTTCATTGAATCCTTAATGTTGATGAGGGTTTGAATCGCGTTGGCCGGCGCTTCGTAAGCTGCGGTCGCGACGTGAGGGCCCGTCATCGTCACTGTGATTGTTTCGGACAACTGCGTCTGGTTGACTCCGTCCACCTCCCAGTTCACGAAGACGTACCCCGTCACGTTGTTTGCAGCAACGTTGACCGTGGCTCCCGCATCAAAGTATCCGGATGAGGGGGTAGGGGATGGCGACAATCCCTCCGGGTTCGTCTGCACGGTGAGGAGATATTGGACCACGTAGGATCCGGTGACTGCGTTGGCGCTTGAGACCGTAAACCCAGAGGATGGACCGCTCACCCCGGCTAGGCCATACCTTACCCCCGCCTCCGTACTGCCGACGTAGGGCTGGAAGGCGTAGGTGATTGTCGCTCCGCCGTCAGCATAGAACGAGCCACCGTTGGGGCCCAAGGTCTGGGTGCCTGCTGGTTGCCCGTTGCTGACCGTGACTGACACGAGTTCGCCAGAGGCGTCCGAGGCCAGGCCACTCGCCGAGAAGCTCTGGAGATACTGTGTCTTGTAAGTCGCGTCGATGAATCCGGGCCCGATTACGGTGAAGGTCCCAGTCTGGGACGATGCGAGCCCCGAGGTCCCGGTCCAGACATACCGGTCACCAGAGGTCCCCTGAATTGGAGAATAGTACGAATAGGTGAGAGAATTCCCGGAGAGGAAGAGTACCGAGGCGGGGAGCTGTGACTCCTGATAACCTATACCGTTCACCGTCAGTACCGTCGCGGAGCCAGTGTCTGTGCTCATGCCCTCTGTCACCAAGCTCACCTGATACTGCTGCGCCCAAATCCAGGTGATGGAAGAAGGCGAGTCGATGTCGAAGAGGACCGAGCAGTGGGTCCTGGAACTTGTGATGGCTGAAGGGACCGGACAGGAACCTCCTGAAGGGGCGCTCCCTGAGCCAGCGAACGACGATACGACGTCCTGAACCCCGAACGCTTCCCCAATCGGAAAGTAGGAGTCGGTGGCGTTGATCTGCGTTCCCGCGTTGTACCAGCCGCTCGCAGGCGAAGGCGAGCTCAGCACCGACACGAGTTGCGAGTAGTCAGAGGACACCGCGGAGCTGTCCTGGGTGCTGCTGAAGTAGTACTGGGTGACGTAGTTCCCGGTTACTGTGCTGCACTGGGTCGTGATCGTGAGAGGTGGGGCGAGCTGCGCTCCACCGCAACCGGTGAAGGAGGAGAGGGCGTACTGCTTGCCCGTGCCCGCTGGGACGGTCGCCTCGTAGGCGACGGGGTTCTCGCCATAGGTTCCCCAGACCGTGACGGGGAGCTGGGAGACGCTGTAGTTCGTGCCTGCGATGTTCAAGACAGGAGCCGTGGCGTCGCTTCCCACGCCGCTGCTCTGCAGCGTCAGTGGAAGCAGCACTATGCCCCCGGTCGCGGGGTTGTAGTTCGGGAAGCCGCTAGCTCCCGAGTAGGTCGTGTTGATCTCTATCTGACCGGTCGCCTGAGGGAGGGTGAGTTTGACCGAGCAGGCGCTGGGCATTATGAGGTACTGCTGGTTAGAAGGGGGCGGCAGTTTTGCGAGCGTGCAGGACGCGGCGCTCAGCTGCCCTCCTGACGGCCCAGAGTATGTCCAGGCCACACTGCCGAGCGGAGTCCCTTCGTGCGCGGTGTCAGTCACGGTAGCAGTGCAGGCGGTCTGGAAGCCTGGAGTCGCGATGACCGGGTCAGGCGAGCAGGAGACCGAGACTGCGGCCGGGTCGTACAGCGCAAGAGGCTCGCTTTGGTAGTTGATCGGTTCCTGCACGCACTTGTGGCTAGAGTAGCCTGGCAGCGGGCAGCCGCTCCCGGGAAAGAGGGCCCAGCCGCTGACTCCTATGGTCGGCGACCCTACGCTTTCTCCCTCGAGTGCGTAGGCGGTGGGGAACTGGCATGAGAAGCTGCCTTGCGTTACCGGGCAGAACTCGGTGAAGCCGGGATCGCTGAGCTCGGCTACACCGTCGGACACGAACTGGAGGCCCGAGGGTCCGTATTGGGTGAAGCCGATGTTGGTGCCCGTGACGTTGACGTTCGACGGGAGATTGTTGGCAAAGACCACGTCGGGGCTCACGGTCGCCCCTCCCACGAAGAGCAGCGAGGTTGCTGTGTCTCCGGAGGGCCCGTTGCCCGTGGCCAAAAGGTCGTAGGTCCCAGGAGGCAGAGGCGGGATGGTCACCGCGCAGGAATTGAAGCCGCCTGTGGGTTCGAATCCGCCCAGGGTATTGAGAGTAGAGCAGCTGCCCAGGACCTTTCCCTGGACGCTTAAGGTGACGTAGTGATCCTCGAGCGAGAAGCCCGTGCCGTTGACTTTGATGGCTGTCCCAGGCGGCCCCGAGAGCGGATTAGATGAGACTATTGGGTAGACCGCGAGTGTGCCGCTCTGGGTGTCCAGGGCATTGTTCCCCTCCCCGTATATGGTGAGCGCTTCGCCTAGCTGGACGTTAGGCGGAATCGTCAGGTAGCAGCTGAAGATGCCTTGGGAGGCAGGGCAGGTTTCGGTCTGTCCCGCCCCGCTCGTTATGTAGACATTGACTGCGGTGTCGTCATACTGGTAGCCGTAGCCGGTGACCTTCACCGTCTGCCCAGGAAAGACCGCCGCGGGGTCGAAGGAGAGCGGGTACTGGCCCGGGACGCTCAAGACGGTGCTCGCCTGATATATGTCTGAGGGGCCTGTGGCTTTCACGAAGTACGGGCCCGGGGGCAGGGTCATGCCTGCGTCAATCGAGCATGCGAAGGCTCCGGCGGACGCTACGCAAGCATTCTGCAGAAACACGTTGTAATAGCCCGGCCCCGGCTGGTCGATCTGCACATCCACGTGGCTGTCTGACGTGGAAAAGCCGAACCCGCTGACCTGGAACTGCGAACCAGAGACGCTCGCGGTGATAGAGGGGGGCGTGATTAGGAAGTCTGCGGAATAGCTCTTGTCGGGAATTCCGTAGGGGAAGTAGGCCGAAACCGTCATCGTATGGATGCCCGTGCTGTTGTTGGGGACGGAGAAGGTGCATGAGCCTCCTCCGGCCTGTCCAACGTCTCCGTCTGGGACGGGGAGGCAATTCGTGTTGAACTTGAAGAGTATGGCGTCCATAAGAAGGTACTGGCCATCCCAGTTGTAGTCCGCGGTTATGTCGCAGATGCCCCCATACTTGGAGATGAAACAGCCGAACCAGCCATCGCCGTATACTGTTACCGTTGTGCCCGGTGAGCCTTCGTTCGGAACCAGCCCCATCCCGTCGAGGACGGAGAATTGAGTGGTGGCAATGTCGTTGGAGTTGCCGTCAGCGTACAGGGCACCGAGCTCATCGCCAGCGCAACTATCAGGGGTTGAGCACGGATTGGCGTACTTGGGGAGCGCAGGCACGATGAAGAGGCAATCGAAGGAGCCTTCTGTGACAGGGCAGTCGCCGGCAGGGACGTTGCCGCTCGTCTCGACGACGCCGTTGGCAGGGCAGAGGTAGGTCCCCTGCGGGGGTGCGTATCCCGGAGCGCTCCTCGAGCAATCAGTGCCTGTCACGGCCGTGAAATACCAGACTTCCAGTCCCTGGAGCACGCTGACGTTGACATACTGGTCAGAGCTTGAGAAGCCGATGCCTACGATGCTTACAATCGAACCGGGTGCTGCATTTGGAGTAGAGACCGTGACCGAAGGGCCCGTTTGTGCGTGCGCCGGTGAAGCGGCCAAGGAAAGGAAGATGAAAGACGACCCCAGCAACAGAAAGAGAGTCAGTACGGAGAAGCTGGGCTTGGGGAGCGACAGTTTCGCCGTTAACACTCTCGGCTCCAAGAGCGACCCCGGCATGACAATTTAGCGCGGTATGCACGTATTGCGGTCGAGTGACGAACCTGGGGATGGAATACTGTCGCATGACGATGGGGAATTGTTATCGTGTGGTCTTCTGTCGGTCCGCCACATAACATGATACCACACTTGCGAAGCCTCACGAATATAAATTCGTCACGCACCGGACTCCAGAGAAGTCACCGGAGCCCGAAATCCGTGTCGAACCAAGAAGAGGAGTCACACGGGTATCCGTGCGAATCCCTTCCGACCGCATGACTCCTCGTTAAGCCACTTCCCAGCGCCATCATCTTGGCGTTCTTGACTACCGCAAAGAGTTGGGACGCAGAGTCGCAGAGTGGTGCATTGATACCAAGCTGGAATATCATTGGATGCAATGACTAAGGGACAGGCGAATGGGAAGGGGGCCTGACACAAAAAGGTGCCTGAACCCACAGGGCCCGCTAGAGAACTTAACCTCGAAAGGGATGCGGTTCAGGAGGCAGTCAAGAGCTCCTGCGACGGAGAACGAAGAGGACAAAGGAGACACCAACGCGGAGGAATTGGCGACATTAGTTTGAAAAAAGCAAAACGCGTGATTGTGAAGCGGGCCTCCATGCGAGACTTCGACACTCTGAGAAGGCATCGCAGTGCTTTGCATGAAGAATTGCGTCATAGAACGGACGTCGAGCATAGAAACGGCGACAGGGCCTATGGAAGACTCTTGGCCGAAATGTCAAGAAGACGGCGGTTCGTGGGGTTCCTAGCATATGTTGACGGCGACCTAGCTGGAAGCGGCTGCGTGTGGCTTAGAGAAGCGACCCCGAACCCCGTCTCCTAAGACCACTACGAATGTATGCATACCTTCTGTCAATGTACACTATTCCTGCCTATCGTAACAACGGGGTCGCGACCGCAATCATCAAGGAGGCCATGAAATGGTCGAAGGGTCATGGATATCCGACACTGTTGCTACATGCATCAGAGCAAGGGCGCCGTGTCTATTCGAAACTGGGCTTTACCGATACGCATGAAATGCGAACCAGACTATGACCGCCTGCTGTAGTAGGCTTGAACGCGGAAGAGGAAAGGACCTGCTCGGGCTGAGACTCCCACCGGGCCTTCCGACGAGTTGAGTGCAACTTACACAATGATAACTTCAGGGAGTCCTTCGAAGTGGCTGTCGCCTGTTACCACCTTTGCCGACACGACCCTGGCTGTTGCCAGAATGATTGAGTCTGCCATTCCCTAATTCTTGACTTTTGCCTTCCGTTCATAGTTTAGCGCGCTCGCAAGCAGCGCAGTCTCCCGGTCTACGTTTGCTACCGAGGTCTTTGACGTTATGAACGCGATATCCTCCTCGAATGTTTGCCACTTTTCCCTCAGATACTTTTCCTTCATTTCCGCGAGGCTCAAAGCCGAAGTGGCTGCAGTTTCGCTCTCCACGGACCGGCGAGCTCTCCTTCCCGATTCAGTTCCTCTGAAATATTCAATCCAGGCATAGGAATCTATCACATATTCATAACTCATGGAACTCACTTTCGTCTTTTGGACTGAATGGCGTCATCTTTGGATGTGCGCCGAACATGGTCTCTGGGATGTTCTCGGCCTTATTGATGAGATGCCGTAGAGTCTCGTCCATGCTCCTTGCATGGTATTTCTTCTTGAGTTCCTCCAAGATCTTCGCTGTGTTTCTCTTCACTTCCACCGTGGCGGGCATATCTACAGACTATGAACTATCGACATTAAGGCTTGGCCGGTCGACGCGCCTCCAGAGTTGCCAATAATCCTCGAAAGCAAGGCATTGGGTCTGCGAGAGAAACGGGGCCGATTGAGGTCTGAGCCAATACGAGCCAGGGCCCCTGCCCCGATTCTTAGGGCAGTCCAGCCCTGATTGGGACCTAATAGGCGCCCCAGCCTGCGTCCGCGACCACGCAGGACCCGTTCAGGTACCTCGATTCCTGCGAGACCAAGAAAAGAGCCACGCTCGCGACTTCGGCCGGGTCCCCGACCCTCGGGAGCGTGGCCATTGTCTTGTTCAGGTTCTCCATCCCTCTCGGATTGGGGTCAGCGCTTCCCACGCCTATCGCGGTCTGCACCGCACCCAAGACGATGGCGTTGCACCTGATTCCATCTTTCCCATATGAAGCCGCTATGTTCTTGGTCAGGCCGATGAGTCCGTGTTTGGAGACCGTGTAAGCGGCCCCGGCCCTGGCGCCGAACACCCCGGCGAGGGAAGCGGTGTTCAATATGACCCCTCCTCCATGCTCGATCATCGACGGAATCGCCCTTCGGCTCGCCCTGAACGGCGCAACCAAGTTGACTGACATGACTCGGTCCCACACATCATCAGGGGTATCCACAACTGGCCTCGCCCCGTCCATGATTCCGGCGTTATTGCACAGGATGTCGATCCGCCCGAAGGAGCGCAGCGTCCCTTCTATCATCTTATCGACATCGCCCCCTACCGATAGATCGAGCACCATGCCAGAGGCTTTCTTCCCTCCGCCTACGATCTCTTCCACCACTCCGCTGACCCTAGCTGGTATCACGTCGACGGCCACGACGTTGCACCCGTTGTCCGCGAACATCTTCGCCATGGCCCTCCCGACCCCCGATCCAGCTCCGCTGACTATCGCGATTTTCCCCTGCAGGGATGACGAAGCCCGGTCTGTCGGACCCAAACGCTGACCCCCGAAGACGCTCCAAGGATTTCGATATTTAAGACCGGGCAGCGTTTTCAATCCTGAGAATCGAGCTGATTCCTTATATCTCGCCAGTAGCTTGGTTTTAGTCAATTGAGCACGCGGACTACCCTAATAGGTGGGTTCACCGTCGCGGTTCTTGCGGTGGCTCTGATCATATCCGGCTTCGGAGCCGCTCTCGCGGTAGGGGGGGTGGGGTCGAAGGAAGTATCGACCACCACGGTCACCCCGAACGGCAACTCAACCTCTGCCGCCCCCTACGTCGTGACTCTGGTCTTGACTACGAACAACATGTTCAACGCCACGGTCGGGGACCAGCCTGCGTACTACGTGCTGGGGGCGAACGGGCTCCAGTCCGCGGCGAATATCACCCTCCCCGCGAATCGCCTGATCAAGCTGGTGATAGTGAGCTACGATGACGGTAACGCGTCCATGGTGATACCCACCAACAACGTCGTGTCGGGGACCACGGGGAACAGCATCTACGTGGCCTCCAACGACTTCGTCAACTCCAGCGAAGGGTCGGCCGGTATAGTGTTGAACGGCGGAGAGAACGTGACGTCGGTCCCTCTCTCAGATGTCGCACACACGTTCACAGTCCCCGCGCTCAACCTCAACATACCAGTGCCAATCAGCTCGACTGTGGTCGCCTACTTCAAGGTAGGTGCCGCCGGGACCTACTTCTGGTTCTGCGAGACCCGTTGCGGCTTCGGCCCTGACGGGACCCTAGGCGCGATGTCGACCCCAGGGTGGATGACCGGTTCGCTGGTGGCGAGCTGAAATATTGACGGTGCACTCCCTGGGAGCGGTGGTCTAGACCCAGTGAGCGCTGATCAATCCGGACGCCTCCGCGGCGAGGAGGAAGGGGATAAGTCGAAGCGGGAGTTCCTTAAGATAGCGGCCGCAATCTCCGGCGCCCTTGCACTGGCAGGGATCGCGTCCGTGATGAAGTCGGTCGTGGTCCCCGCTGTCCCGACGAGTTCGGGGACGCCGACAGAGTTTCCGCGCGTCAAGG
Source organism: Nitrososphaerota archaeon (assembly GCA_027339745.1). Lineage (GTDB taxonomy): Archaea > Thermoproteota > Nitrososphaeria > Nitrososphaerales > Gagatemarchaeaceae > UBA183. The sequence goes on from DAHWNW010000002.1 coordinate 17,433, forward strand.
TTTCAAGCGTGTCGGAGCTTTCCACCGGGGTCGCTGTAATCTTCGACTACCCGCTCACCAACGAGCCAAACCTGCTCGTGAAGCTGGGCCAGAAGGCCGAAGGCGGGGTCGGTCCTGACGGGGACATAGTCGCGTTCAGCCAGATCTGCCAGCACCTTGGGTGCATATGGGGTTTCGTCGCCCAAGGCAAGTCCCCCACCGTAAACCCTTCATTCGTCGCGCCGAGCCCGGTAGGATACTGCCCATGCCACGGGAGCGTCTACGACCTGCTCGAGGCGGGAAAGGTGATCGGTGGGCCCGCGCCGAGGCCGGCCCCCCAGGTACAGCTCGAGACCGACTCGTCGGGAGACATCTACGCCGTCGGCATGGGCCCCCCCACGATATTCGGCCACGACACCGGGTCCACCGACGTGAGCGACGACCTCCAGGGCGGGACCCTGGTCACTTCTACCTAGCAGGGTGCGTGGCATGACAGAGAAGACTGGTCCACTGCAGCGGCTGGCGGGATGGTTCGACTCCAGGTTCGGCCTGAGCTACCCCCTGCTCCGCCCGGTGCCGGGCTACGCCTTGAACCCGTTCTATTGGCTGGGCGCCCTGGCGGTGGTAGCCTTCGTCATACAAGGGGTGACAGGGGCGATCATGATGCTATACTACGTCCCGAGCCCGACCGAGGCGTACTCGACCACCCAGTACATATTCCAGAGCGTGTACAACGGCAGGTTCCTGGAGACCATCCACCTCTACACGGCCTACGCGATGATCATGCTCGCGTTCATGCACATGATGAGAGGTTACTTCGTGTCTGTCCATAAGAAGCCTAGGGAAGCCATGTGGATCATAGGGATGCTGATGGGATTCGTCACCCTTGCGTTCGGGTTCACGGGATACCTCCTGCCGTGGACGGTCGTCTCGAAGTCCGCTACCGACGTCGGGATAGGGATGGTCACAGCGCTCCCGCAGCCTATCTCGTCCCTCCTCACTTTCCTGATAGTAGGCAACGGGGGAGACTCGGCAGAGCTCCTCAGGTTCTTCGACCTCCACGTCATGCTCCTCCCTGCCGCCCTCCTGATACTCCTGGTGGCGAAGATGTACATGCTCGAAGCTCATGGGGTCGCCGACCCCACGAGCGGACCCCCCGCGGAACGCAAACCGAAGCTCTCCCCCATCTTCCCCGACGTCACGATGTACCTCTTCGAGCTGTCCCTTCTCTTCGGCGCCGGGATGTTGCTCATATCCGCCCTGTTCCCGCTCAACCTCCCGCCTCAATACACGCCCGCCGCGGCATCGCAGTTCATCCCCCAGCCCGACTGGTACTTCCTCTGGGTCTATCAGGTGCTGAAGTTCAGCATATTCGAGGGCTCCACGGGGCTCGCGATGGCCCTCACCGTGGTGTCCGCCATCTTCGTCCTCCTGGTCATCCTCCCGTTCATCGACCGGGGCGAGAACAGAGAGATCTCCAAGAGGCCGATCTACACCACCCTGGGAGCCATCTTCGTGACCGAGGTCGTGGTACTCTCATATTGGGGGCTGGTGACGCCGGGGAAAATCATCCCCGTCGAGCAGGCGGCGCTCGTGGTCGGGGGGACGGCGCTACTCGTGGCTGTCGGCTCGGTCCTAATCTACAGGCTGATGTACTCCAAGGCCAAGGGGAAGCTCGCGGTGGTTCCCGCGAAGAGCATACCATCGTCTGAGCTGAGAAGCGGGCTCGCGTTCACCGGGCTGGTCGCGCTGGGGGCCTTCTCCGTCGGGACGCTCGTGAACAGCCTCGCCGGGCTCCTCGTGGGCGGGGCTTCTCTCGCCGGCCTGGAAGGGGCAGGCGCCTCCGCCGTGCTGCTGGCACTCGACCTGGTCGGGAGCGCCTTCCTCATCTACAGGCTCGACCTAAGGACAGGGAACATCAAGCGGAGGGTGAAGGTCCTCGAAGTGGGATGGAGAGACAATTGAGGATCGCGGCGACCTTGTTGACCCTCCAGGTGGTCTTCCTCATTGCACTGCAGGGGACCTCCATCGGCGTGATCTGGTTGCTCAACCCTCTGACGCAGTCCTCTACCGACACCTTCGCCCTCTACCTCAGCGTCGACCTGCTCGCCTTCGCCATGATGTCTTACCTGTACAGGTCGAAGCGCTCCGGCGGGGAGCCCAGTTCTGCATGGCTCGCCGTCGGCTACCTCGCCCTGATTGTCCTCCTGGTCTCAGACCTGCTGATGGCCTAGCGTTCGGGGGGCGCGACCGCCCTCTCCTCCTTGTGGTAGAGGAAACAGGCGACCTCCCTCCCCCCTGCTGCCGCCAGCGCAGGCTCCTTCTCCTTGCAGAGGTCGAAGGCGCGCTTGCACCTGTTGCTGTATCTGCACCCCCGGGGGAGGTCGGCGAAGCTCGGCGGGTCGCCCGTGATCTTCACATCAGTGACCTTCCTAGAGATGTCCATGGTCGGGACGCAGCTGAGCAGGTCCTGGGTGTACGGGTGCATCGGCTCCCCGATCACCTCCTCTGAGGTCCCGCGCTCCACCACCTCCCCCGCGTACATCACAGCGACTCGGTCGGATACGTACTGAGAGACGGCCATGTTGTGACTGATGAATAGGTATGAAGCCCCCGACTTCGACTGGAGGTCCATGAGCAGGTTCAGGATCTGGGCTTGAATCGAGACGTCCAGGTTGGAGGTAGGCTCGTCGAGGACGACGAATTGGGGGTCCCCGACGATCGCCCTGGCTATCCCTATCCGCTGCCTCTGTCCGCCGGAGAACTCATGGACGTACTTGGACTTCGCCGATGGGTCGAGGCCGACCATGGTCATGGCGCGGCTCGTCCTATCATCTATTTCGCCTGGGTCCTTCATCCCAGACCCTATCAGCGGCTCTGACACGATGTCCTTCACGTGCAGTCGCGGGTCAAGGCTGGAGTATGGGTCCTGGAAGACTATCTGCATCTGCCTCCGGAGCTCCCGCAGGTCAGAGCCCTTCGCCTTTCCGATGTCCTGCCCGGAGAAGAGGACGCGCCCGGCGCTCGGCTTGACAAGTCTCAAGAGTGCGAAGCCCAGGGTGGACTTGCCGCTCCCCGACTCCCCTATCACTGTCATCACCTCCCCCTTCCTGACCGAGAGGTCGACGCAGTCGACAGGCTTGATCACCCTGTGGGTGCTCCCGAGGAACCCCGTCCTCACCTTGTACGTGACGCTGAGCGCCTCCGCGCTCACCAGGTCCTCAGTAGAGGTGGCAGGCGACAAAGTGGTCTTTCTCCATCTCCTTCAGGGAGGTCTCTTCGGACCTGCATCTTTCCATCGCGAACTTGCAGCGGGGATTGAACCTGCACCCCGACGGGAGCCTCAAGATGTCAGGGGGGGACCCAGGGATCTGCTCTATGCGCCTTTCCCCCTTGAAGCCGCTAGGAATCGACCCGATGAGCCCTTTCGTGTATGGGTGGAGCGGGTTCTTGAGCACAGCCTCTGTCGGCCCGAGCTCCACCACCTCCCCCGCGTACATCACCGCGACCCTCCGCGCAACCTGACCTACGACCAGGATGTCGTGCGAGACGAATAGGATGGAGGTGCCTTCCCTGCTGAGGCCCAGGAGGAGCGAAAGGACCTGGGCCTGGGTGGTGACGTCGAGGGCGGTTGTGGGCTCGTCGGCGACGAGGACCCTTGGACGGAGTAGGAACGACATGGCGATCATTACCCTCTGCCTCTCCCCTCCCGAGAGCTCGTGTGGGTACTTCGACGCCGTCCTCTCAGGGTCGCTTATCCTCACCTGGCGGAGGGCCTCCACAGCCTCCTTCGAGGGCGGCACCGACCTCTCCGAGCCCATGGCGAACCTCGGGTCGCGGCCGCCCGGGACCGCGATGGAGTCGGCCCGGAAGACCCCCAGCTTGTAGTGCTCCCCCCTCGACGTCACAGCCTCGGAAAGCTGGTTCGACACGCGCATGACTGGGTTGAGGCTGGTCATGGGTTCCTGGAATATCATCGTCATCCCGGCCCCCCTGTAACGATGAGCCTCATTGGCTGGGAGCCCCACCACGTCCTTGCCGAGGATCTCGACCCTCCCCCTCGCCCTTGCGTTGGCCGGGAGGAGCTTCATGATAGCCAAAGAGAGGCTGCTCTTCCCCGAGCCGCTCTCACCTACCACCCCGATCACCTCGCCCTCCCCCACCGTTAGGTCTACCCCGCGGACGGCGCTCGCCCACGTCCCCTTCGTCCGATAGTCCACCCAAAGGTCAGATACCCTCAGCGCGTCGGTCATCTCTGCCCCCTCAGCCTCGGGTCGAACACGTCCCTCAGCCCCTCGCCCGCCAGCGAAAAGCCCAGCGCGAGTATCATGAGGATGAGCCCGGGGAAGAAAGACCACCACCAGTTCCCTGGGAGCGCGGTCAGCCCGTCATAGACCATCCTCCCCAGCTCCGGGGTCGGGGGAGCCACCCCCAGCCCGAAGAAGGCGAAAACCGAGTACAGAAGGAGCGTGGTCCCCATGTCGAGGGTCGCGTAGACCGCCACGACGGAGGCGAGATGAGGGATCACGTGCATCCTTATGATCCTTAACTTCCCGAGGCCAGACGCTTCGGCCGCGCGCACGAATGGCATCTGCTTGAGCGATATCACCTGCGCCCGGGCGAGCCTCGTATAGAAGGGCCACCCTACGACTATCAGCGCCAGCTCGGTGAAGACGACGCGCAGGCCTTCATCAGTCGCGCCGAGGATGGCGGAGATCGTGAGGGCAAGGACCACGCTGGGGAAGGCGAAGAAGAGGTCGGCGACCCTCAGCACAAGCTCCTCGACCCAACCCCCGAGGTATCCGGCGAAGGTCCCAAGCAGGAACCCGATGCCGACGCTCGCCCCGACTACTTCGAACGGGATGACGATGTCGATGGGGAGCGCGGCGATCACCCTGGCGAAGATGTCCCTCCCTTCCGCGTCGGTCCCGAACAGGTGAGCCAGCGAGGGGGGCGCGTTAGAGCTGCCGAAGTTGAGGGCGTCCGGGGAATAACGAGCGATGAGATGATAGGTGACGGGCCAGGCGGCCAGGGCCGAGAGCACCAGGAACACTACCAGTATCCCGACGCCGACCAGGGTCGCCCAGTTCCCAAAGATTATCCCGAGGGTTACGGACGAGCTGCTCTTGCTCAATAGCCCACCCTGGTGCGTGGGTCGAGGAAGCCATACCCGATGTCGACCACGAGGTTGCTGAGTATGATCACCACCGTGATGAGTATGAGCGTCCCTATCAGGGAGGGTGTATCGAAGGTGAGGAGGCTCTCAGCGACATAATATCCCAGCCCATAGTAGCCGTATATCGTCTCGACGACCAGGCTCCCGGTCACAAGGCCTGCGAAGACCAGCCCAATCAGCGTGAACGCGGGGAGGAGGGAGTTCCTTAAGGCGTGCCTGAATATCACCACGTTCTCTCTGAGCCCTTTCGCCCTGGCCGTGCGGACGTAGTCCTGGTCGAGGACCTCGAGCATGGACACCTTGACGAGCCTGACGATCCCCCCGAACCCGAACAAGATCAACGTCACGACAGGGAGCACCGCGTGGGACACGGCAGACGAAAAGGCAGCCCAGTCCCCGACGAGGAGCGCGTTCAGTATGGGCATGTTGTCCACCAGCCAGAAGCCGGTCACCTTTCCTGCGATGGGGTTGTAGAACTGGAACTTGGGGACTGTCGCCCCAAGTATCGGGTCGATGGGCTGCGAAGACGGGAAGGTGTGCGTCCCGTACGAGAAAAGGAGAAGGAGGCCGAGGGCGACCAAGAACGGGGGCGCGCTACGTACGGTCGTGTAGGTCACCTTGATCAGGTTGTCCACCGCCCCATTCGGCCGCATGGCGGACACGACCCCCAGGGTCATCTCGAGGCCTATCTTGAAGACGAATGCTATGATGGTAAGCTCGAGCGTGACAGGGAGGTATTCTTCGATGAGGGAGATCACAGGCTGCTGGTAGAGAGGCGAAATACCCCAGTTACCGCTGAAGACGTTGACCATGTAGTAATAGAACTGGACGTACCAGGGGCTGTTCAGGTGGTACATCTGGGCTACGAGGGCGACCTGAGCTTTGGTGGATTCAGGGCCCGCCCAGATCACTGCAGGGTCTGGCGCTGCTATGTTGGTGAGGTAGAATATTATCAGGAGCTCCCCGATTATGACGAAGAAGGAGAAGAGCGCCCTTCGGGCTACGTAGGTAGCTAGCCCCAACGCTTCTTCCTAATAGAGGGTGGCGTAGAAGTTCCCTAGCAGGGCCGCGTTCCAAGTGAATCCTTGCAGGCTCGACGAGGCCACGGTGTAGGCTGTGAAGTCGTCCAGCCAGACGTACTGTGCCTGCTGTTTGTAGATGTTGGTCATGTTGTTGTAGTACTGCTGCAGCAGTGTCGGATTGGACGTGTGAATCGCCTCGTTGATTAGCTGCACTACCTGTGTGTTGTTGAAGTAAGCCGGGTCGCCGTGGTGGCACCTCGCAGGGCAGTTGCCGAGGTAGGCTGACGGGTCCGATGGGCCCACGAAGACCACTGAGTTTGCGGCAATCTGGAACGCAGGGTAGTTCGGCGAGTTCGCGGGGTTGAGCTCGTCCTCGACTATGGTTGTGAAAGCCTCCGGGGCCAGGTTCACGGTCACCCCTATCGCAGCAAGCTGCGACTGGATCACAGTCGCCTCCTCTTGATCGGCCGCGCTCCCCGCGGTGAAGATCAGGTTGAGGGCTGGGAGCGCCTTGCCTCCGCTGTTTATCACCGTTCCGTTGGGGAGAGCCACCCTGAAGCCAGCCTGAGACAGCTGCTGAATGGCCGTGTTGGGGCTGTACGGGTACCCCTGGATCGAAGGGTTGTAGTAGGCCATGGCCGGGTCGAGGGGTCCGACGTACGGCTGGCTATATCCTGCATATACTTCGTGCTGGATCTGAGAGGCGTTGACCCCGTACTCCAGCGCCAACCTCACCCCTGTGATGTTGTACGGGTACTGGTAAGCATCGATCGCCAGGAAGTCGATGGTCGGGGTCGGCCCCCAGTTGTGTATGATAACCCCTGAGTAGTTGGCCACCTCGTGCAGGTCAGGTATCTCGACTTGGGATATCTGCGCGTGCCCCGATTGGATGTCAGCCACCCTGGTCGCTTCGCTCGATTGGTAGTCTATCACTACTGTTTTGATAGACGGCGGGGTGAGCCATACGCTGCGCTGGGATGCCGGAATCTTGGACGCCCAATAGTTGGCGTTGGCCACTAACACGACGTTAGACCCACCCAGAGGCGTGGTGAGGGTGTACGGGCCCGACCCTAGTGCGTTGTCGGTGACGTAGGAGTTCGCAGTGTCGATCTGGACTCCTCCGTGCGAGTCGACGAAAGTCGGGCTTACTGCGTCCCCGAGCCCGCCGGAAATGACCTGGAGGAAGTCAGCATAGGAGAAGTCGAGGTTGATGTTCACCTGGTCGGTCCCCGAGACAGACACAGCCTGATGGGGATACGACATGATGGTCTCGATGGTGGAGTTCGCAGCGTTGAAGTTCGAGAGTATCGAGGCGAGGTCTTGGGCAGCCTGCTGGTCCGCCTGGAGTTGGTTCGATGAGAAGGTGTATCCTCCCGCTGCCAAGGCCTGCTGGGCTCCGAATGGGAGCCTGATGTTCCCCTTCGCCGTGCTGCTCACGTTCCCAGTGAAACCCGCCCCCCCGTTAATCGCAAGGACTTGGCTGATGTACGAAGATATCCCGAGGTTCATGATCATTGTCCTGTAGAACGAGTACCAGATAGTGCTAGCGTTGAGAGCGGCCCCGTTGCTGAACGTCTCGGACGGCCAGAGGTTGAAGGTGTAGTTCAAGCCGTTCGAAGCCGCGGTCCAGTTCTCCGCGAGCACCCCCACGAAGCTCGAGCCGCTCCTGCCGTTGTAGAACACCAGGCCTTGGTACACGTTCTGCATTATCTCCCCCCCAGGGACGTCGTAGCTGGATGCGGGGTCCACGCTCACCGGCGCGGGAATTTCATCGACGGTGATGGACGCAGGAGCCTGCACCGAAGTCGTGCTCGCTGTTGTCGTGTGGCTCGAGGGCAAGACGACGAAGAAATACGCCGCCCCGGCTACCACAAGTATGACGACGACGATAACCGCAGCGGCTACTCTCGCGATGCCTGAGCGATCGTTACGCAACCAGTCCATGCCTACCCCACCCGTAACATATAAGCGGAATCAACATGTACAAAAGTGTACATTCGTTTACCTTCGTGCGACGGCAGGCGCCCTTGCTTCGGGTCAGTCTGCCTGGGCCCCGATAAATCGCGACACCCTGGAGATCCCTTCCCTTATCCTCGACCTCCCTTCGGCGCAGAAGACAAGACGGATGTGCCCCTCACCACTGGGGCCGTATCTGGCGCCTGCCATCGTCCTGACCCCCGCCTCCTTCTCGAGGGCCGAAGCGAGAGAGACCGAGTCGCGGGAATATGCGGAAAAGTCGGGGAACACCTCGAAACCCGCCTTCGGAGTCTCGAAGGTCACGTCATTGATCTGTGCCAAGGCCTCCATCATCACCCGCCGCCTGGCGTCCAGCTCCTCCACCATGGCTCGAACTGACTCGGAACAGCTCTTCACGGCCGCCGCGCCCGCGTACTGGACGGCGTAGCTGACGCCGCCGTTGTACTCCTCAGAGAGCCGCTTTATTCTGTCTGCGTTCCTCTTCCCCGTCACCACATAACCCAAGCGCCAGCCCGTCATGGCGTAGGTCTTTGAGAAGCTGCTGACGACATACACCTGGTCGAGGAGCGCTCTTTCGCTCAGCATCGTATAGTGAGAAGACCCGTCATAGAGAATCCTCGCATAGCACTCGTCGAGCAGGAGCGAGACCCCCTTGTTTTCTTCGAGAAGTTCGGACAGGGCGTCCAATTCGGCCCGGCTGCACACGGTCCCCGTCGGATTGTTCGGGTCGCAGAGGTAGATCATCCTGGTCTTCTCCGTCAACGCGGACTTGATTGCGTCCACATCCAGCCGCCAGTGCTCCCCTTCGAGCAATGGCACGAAGACGGGCCTGAGGTCGAACGCGCCCAGCTTCTCTATGAGGGCACTGTAGGTGGGCTCTGGGACGACCATCTCGTCGCCGGGCCTGGCGCAAACCTGGATGGAGAGCGAGAGCGCTTCTTGGGCGCCATGGGTAGGGCAGACTTCGTCCATTGGGTCTATCTTGACTCCGTATTCGTCTAGGTAATGACCGGATATCGCCCGATGGAGGACGTGCGCGTCAAAGCCCGCGGCGGGAAAGTAATGCGTACAGCCTTTGCTCACCGCGTAATTGAAAGCGTCGACGATCTTCGCGTCAGTCCTGAAGCCTGGGTCGGCGACCCACATATCGATCGGTCCGCCACCGTTGTTCTTGCGACCTTTCATGCTCACTATCGCCGACCTCGGGATGAGGCTGCTCTATTTCTCCCTTCGGCCATCTAACTGGCGAGTCATGCTGCCGACAGGGCAGACGGGGTGATTACAACCGCTCGGCTTCGCACAAGGCGGAGGTGGACGCTTTCGTGACAGCAAGGAACGGGCCCGGGCGGGTTCGTCAAGCTAGGGACGGGAGACGGGTTCAGGCATTTGTTGGTAAGGGTTTGAGCTTTGTTCGATTAGGGGGGCTTGACTCAGATTCGCTCGAAGGCGGAACGACGGCCAGTCTGGCTGATCCGGAGAGGGTTGCTGATCTGACGGGCGCTCTGCGGGCGGAGCCAGTCCCGCCAGGACCCTTCCTTGTCTGGGGCGAGTCCCAACGCATCCCGCTTAACTCGTGAACCAAGCGGACGTCGGTCAACCCGACTCAGCGCCATCTTCAGGTCCTGTGCCTTCCTCATAAGACAGCCATAGCCCAGACCTCGCTGCGCAGTTCTTGTGATAGAGCTTGAAGTGGCGCCCATCGCTCTTCGAGACGACCGTCCCCTCTTCGAGGGCCAGTCCGCACAGACGACAGACCGCCCTGCCTTCGCTCCGAAGTCTCTGATATTGTCGGCCATCCAGCCGCCTGAGGGTGGCGGTCATCCCGCTCACTTGGAAGGTGCTGCCGCTGTACGGAGGTTCAGGTCCTCCTCCAACAACCCGGCCCCGCCGTCCTCCATCTAACCGAACCCCTTCAGGACAGCCATGTCAATACCAATGAACAGAGAAACTATGAGGAGGAGCAACCCCGCGCTCAAGTAGAAGTTGACCATTCGAGGGGTGGCTGTCTGCCTCCCGCTGAGATAGACGAGGTAGATCCCGGCCCCTCCGAGGGCGATCACGAACGCGTTCACGAAGGCGTCAGGGATGGTCTCGAACGACGGGCTCGGGTACGGCGTCAGGCTCTGGACCGGGGCGGGATACAGCACTGCGAGTGAGAACCCAGACATATAGACTACGATGATTACGACATAGAGAACCCGGACGAGCCCCCCTCCCTCCATCAACGACGACATAGAGCGGGCAACCGTCCCTTTCAACTCGCCCAAGGTCCTCGTGTACGCGGATTCCAGAGCCTGCCTTAGCATCACAACACCCCTTTGATGGGGCAGCTCCGAATCGGCGGTATAAACCAGAGATAACCACGAGCTGTTACCTACAGCCATAAGGCCGAGCGGCGGACCAATGGTCTTGCTCGACGATGCGGAAACCCGCCGGCCCATCGGTTCGCGCTGTCGGGCTGATCTCGATCACGTGACCGCAAATTGCGGCCTTCCCGTCCGTCCTTCGCCAATCGCCGACCGGACGACAGGGTTCAACAGATATTAACGAGGAAGAAAAATGGAACGCATCTGATGAAGTTCCTCTTCGTGACCGAAGAAAGCCTCTCGGCGGACCTTGCGTGGCAGCTCAAGAAGGAGGGGCACGAGGTCAAAATGTACTGCCACGGTCAGGGGGAGAAGGACGTCGGGCTCGGGTTCTTCGAGAAGGTCGACGAGTGGGACACCCTGAAAGAATGGCCGGACGTGATCGTCTTCGACGACGTGGGGTTCGGGGCCAAGGCGGAGCAACTTCGAAGCGAGGGGAAGTTCGTCGTCGGAGGGAACCCCTACACCGACAAGCTAGAGCTTGACAGGGAGTTCGGCCAGTCTGAGCTGAACTTGGCCGGGGTCGACGTGCTCCCCAGCTGGAACTTCACCTCCTTTGACGAAGCGATAGACTTCGTGAAAAAGAACCCGGACAGGTACGTCCTCAAGCCGAGCGGCAAGGCTCAGAGCGAGAAGGAGCTCCTCTTCATCGGTCAGGAGGCCGACGGAAAGGACATCCTCCAGGTACTGGAACACTACAAGACCAACTGGTCCAAGAAGATCAAGGAGTTCCAGATGCAGAAGTACGCAGAGGGGGTCGAAGTCGCGGTGGGAGCGTTCTTCAACGGGAAAGACTTCGTGATGCCTGTCTGCGTCAACTTCGAGCACAAGAGGCTCTTCCCCGGCGAGCTCGGCCCGAGCACCGGGGAGATGGGCACCGCCATGTTCTACACCAAGAACAGCCCGGTCTTCGAAAGGACCCTTCTGAAGGCTAAGGAGAAGCTCGCAGCGAGCGGGTACGTAGGATACATTGACATCAACTGCATCGCCAATGCCAAGGGGATATGGCCACTGGAGTGGACCTGCTTCGACGAGGCCACAGAGATACTGACAAAGTCAGGGTGGAAGAAGTACTTCGAGATAGAGATGGGCGACGAGACCCTGTCAATCGACCCAGCCTCGCGTGAAGTCAGCTGGAAACGGGTCGCCGCGCTCCTTGCCAAGACATACAGGGGCGAAATGGTCCGGCTGAGGTCGTCGGACGGGAGCTACCCAGCGTTCGACGCCCTCGTCACGCCCGACCACAAGATGTTGATCGAACGTTCGGGCAAGGCCGGGTTCGCGAAGGCGGGGAGCATCACCGGCCGAGGACGCATCGTAAGGACAGGGCGCTTCGTCGGAACGCACGTTGAGACAATCGAGATTCCGGCGTACGTGGAGGAAAATCACCTCGGAGGGGACGGAAGGGCGTTGGAGACAGTCCATGAGGCAATCCCCGTACCTGCAATGGCGTTCATGGCCTTCCTAGGCCTCTACCTTGCACTTGGGAACTCTGACAGCCGCGGTTACACCGTCACAATCTCCCGGCCCCCTTGCGACCAGAACCGCGCCGGGGCAGAGGCCGTCCTGAAAGAGACAGGGCTGAAATACATGGTCCGTGGCGACGGCGACTTCGAGATACAGTCGACGCAGCTTGTTAGATATCTCGATCAGTTGGGTTTGTCAGGCACCGGGGACCGGGGGAAATTCGTCCCGCAAAGGTTCAAGGACCTGTCCCAAGACCTGCTAGGAGCGTTTTGGCGAGGATACTCGCTCGGGCGCAGGGACGCCCGCACACCGACCCGCCAAACGGACTTTGAGACCTTGTCGGAGAGACTTGCGGACGACCTCCAAGAGATCGTTGTCAAGCGCGGCATGCTTGCGGACATAAGCACTACGAAGGGGGGGGTGGCCAAGTCCGCAGGAGAATACGCCCCCGGAAGTGATACGCACGTCCTCTCGGTGGTGGCTGAAGACGCGGACATGTCATCCGACGAGTGCGTCACTTCACGAGAAGTCTACTCAGGGGTGGTGTGGGACGTCGAAGTGGAAGACTGGCACACGATGCTCGTAAGGCGGAACGGAAAGCCTTTCTTCTCGGGAAATTGCAGGTTCGGCTACCCGACCATCAGCATCCAGATGGAAGGGATTACCAGCGAGTGGGGACAGTTCCTCTACGACTTGGCCCATGGCAACGAGACCCAGCTGAAGTCGAAGAAGGGATACCAGGTCGGCGTGGTGGTCGCGATCCCGCCGTGGCCCTTCGAGGACGAGAAGGCGTTCAAGAAATACTCCGAGGGAGCGACCATACTCTTCAGGCGCCAAGCGCTTGACGGCATCCACATTGGAGAGGTGAAACAGGAGGGGGGAGACTGGCACATAGCCGGAAACTCAGGGTACGCCCTCGTCGTAACAGGCTCGGGGGCGACCATGTCGGATGCCATCGAGAAGGTGTATCAGAACGTGAAGAACGTGATGATACCCAACATGTTCTACCGTGACGACATAGGGCAACGTTGGAGCCGCGAGAGCGACCTGCTGATAAGCTGGGGCTACATCTAAGACCGCGCAGGGTCTGCGTCCGCCCCGGGGCTCTTCGCCCGCGAGGACACCAAGTACCATGGCACGAGGACCATGAGCGTCATCTCGGCTGCCAGTCCGACGAATATCGTCGCAGCCGCAGAGACGTCGCCGCTCGCGACCAGCTGATAGTGGGCGGGCTGAGTGACGGTCGCCGCGAAGGCGACCGCGGCGAGCAACAGGCCTAGGTAGTAGGAGGCCCTCGGCCGGATGAACGTGAGTGCTGCGTCGACCACGAAGAGTGCCTCGCCGAAGGCGACGGAGTAGAAGACGTCGGACGGGAGCACCGGTCGGACCTCATAGAGGAAGGGGACGCCGAAGAGCGCCGCGAAGATGATGACGAATTGGATTACCCTCGGCAGAGAGTTCATCGCCCCCCTCGCGGCAGAACGATATTTCAGAATATCCGCAGAATATAGGCCGGGACGAGCGCTCGAGCCAGGGCCGTCTGCGTTGGCCGGGTCGCGGCCTCCGAGCTCTCCGAAGACCTCGTTTGTGTCCCCCCGCCCGTCGCCTGGGTCATGCGAGACGCGGCCTGTGGGAGTGTAGGACGATGTCGGTTACTGTGCTCCTGACCCCCTTGATGGTCGTTATCTTGTTCACCAAGATGTCCCTGAACTCGCCTAGGTCGCGGGCAGAGAATATCGTGACGATATCGAACTCACCTGCCACCTCGTAGAGCTCCTCAAGGCCTGGCAGCCTTTGAAGCTCCTCGATCACCGAAGACGTCGACCCCGAGTCCACGAAGATGTTCACAAAGGCGAAGACTCGGGCCAACCAGGTCCCCATTCAGAGCCCGTCGGCATGCGCATGCTTAGGCGAACCCCGTGGTGCCACCACCAGCGCTGCGCCAGTCAGAGCAGCGGGGACCACCCCAAGCAACATCACCAAAGCCGCCGCAGGGTTGAGGGTGTAGAAGACTGCGTCCCCCAACACGAGGACGAAGAAATCCATCCAGAAGAGTAGAGAAACCCCGACGTCGCCGTCGGGTCTCCTCAGATGGCCGACAGCGATGCCGACGAGGGACCCGAACCCCGCGAGCGCCAATCCTGCCAACCCGACCGCCGCTTCTGGCGAGGGAGGAGGGACGATGGCCCCCCTGAAGGTGAGTGCGAGCACAACCAGGCGTGGAGATTCGTAGATCAACCCGAAGAAGGCCGCCCCTGCGCTCATGACCTGTCCGAGCGACTCCCACTCTCCTACCTGAGGCAACCCTGACAGATTTCTACACGCCTGAGATAAAAGGGTTGGAGCCCGAGCGTCGCTCTATCCCCCTGACTGAGGGAAGCTAGAGCCGCCGCGCTTGGGTTTTCGGGTACGCAAGGGACTCAAGCACGACATGCAGGTAGCCTCAAGGCCAGACATCGCGACCTCGAAAGTCTTTTGAGCCTCAGGGGAGGCAGAAGGCCCATGGTACAAGCACCGCACAAGTCCTTTCACCTGCCTGAGTCGAGACGCCACTACGCGCCGCCTCTCGAGTTCCACACCCACCACACGAAGATAGAGCTCGCTGTCGACTTCGAGAAGAAGAGGATTTCGGGGCGGTGCACGATTGAGATAGAGCCGACAAGGGACGGGCTGAAGATGGCCACGTTGGACGCCTGCGGCCTGGAGGTGTCGAAGGTCACAGTGGACGGAGAGGAGGCGGTCTTCGGATACGACGGCTCGAAGCTCGAGGTGCCGCTTGGTCAGGGCGGCAGCAGGAGGCGGAAGATACTGGTCGAGTACAGCTCGTCGCCAAGCGTCGGGGTGTACTTCACCGGCCCCGACATCGAGCACCCGGAGAAGGAGGTCCAGGCGTGGACACACACCGAACCGGAGGAGTCGCGCTATTGGTTCCCTTGCCACGACCACCCCGGGGACAAATCGAGCAGCGAGCTGGTGCTGACGGTTCCCAAGGAGTTCAGAGTGATATCGAACGGGAAGCTCCTTTCGACGAAGGTCGAAGGTGAAACGGCCACGTTCCATTGGCTGGAGGAGACTCCGCACTCATGCTATCTCACGTCCTTCGTCGCAGGGAGGTTTGACGTCATCAGTCAGGCGTCCAGGGGGGTTCCTCTCAACTATAACTTCTCTGAGTCCAAGAGAGAGGACGCGCTGAGGTACTTCGGCGAGACCCCGAAGATGCTGGAGGTCTTCGAAGACCTCACCGGGGTCAGATATCCCTACGCCAAATATGACCAGACCGCGGTGGAGGACTTCGTGGCGGGAGGGGAGGAGAACCTGAACGCGACCACTCTGGCCAACAACTACTTCCCAGACGCAGCTTCGGAGGAGGACTTCTCGGTGAGCTACTCGAACGTCACTCAGAGGCCAGTGGACCTCGTGTCTCATGAACTAGCCCACCAATGGTTCGGAGACTACGTCACCTGCGCCGACTGGCCCCACGCATGGCTGAACGAAGGCTTTGCGTCTTACTTCCAAGAGCTATACCTCGAGAAGACGCGTGGGACAGAGGAGATGCTCTGGCATCTCGACGCCAGGACAGAGGACTACTTCGAAGAGGACGAGAAGGACTACAGGAGGCCCATTGTAGAAAGAGACTACGTCTGGCCCGACGACCTCTTCGACAGCCACCTCTATCCCAAAGGGGCATCCAGGCTCCACGAGCTCAGGTACGTGGTAGGGGACGCCTCTTTCTTCAGGGGCATATCGGAATACCTGAAGGCGCATGCGCTCTCGACGGCCGAGACCGTTGATTTCAGGCGGGCCATGGAGAAGGCGAGCGGGATGCAACTCGAGGAGTACTTCGAGCAGTCGTTCTACAGGCCGGGCCACCCGGAGTTCGACGTATCATACGCCTGGGACGACGCCACTTCGATCGCCACCCTCAGGGTGGCGCAGACACAGAAGACAGACGACGGGACCCCTGTCTTCAAGCTCCCCTGCGAGGTCGTGTTCTACATAGGGGGGAGGAGAGAGAGCCATCGAGTGCTCTTGGATTCAGCCAACCAGACGCTCAGTTTCAGGCTCGATTCGAAGCCGACCATCGTCGAATTCGACCCGAGAAGATGGCTCCTGAAGAGGGTGAAGTTCGACAAGAGCATAGGGATGCTGCTCAGCCAGTTGGAGCAGAGCGAGGACGCGCTTAGCAGAGCGCAGGCTGCCAAGAGGCTCGGCGAGCTGAAAGACGCGACGGCGATAGCAGGACTGGCCAAAGCTGCGTCGAAGGAGCAGTTCTGGCACGTGAGGGCGTCCGCCCTGAAGGCCTTGGGCGAAATCGGCACCGACGCGGCCCTCGAAGCACTTCTCAGGTTGGAACCCCCCAAGGACAGGCGGGCAAGGAGGGGGATTGCAGCGGCGCTCGGAGGGTTCAAGGACGAGAGAGCGAGAGAGAGGCTGCTCACCCTGCTGAAGGAGGACGAGAGCCCATACGTCCGATGCGAAGCTGCCCTCAGCCTGGCGAAAGCTTGGCCCGAAGGAGCGCTCCCGCACCTCAAGGACGCGGCGCGGGTTCACACCGCCAACGAGACCTTGGCGGAGGCCTGCGTCGCCGCGATGGGGAAGCTCGAGGACGAGGATGCGAGGAAGATAGTGAAGGATTCTCTCGCTTATGGGAACCCGACCAGGGTCAGGATAGGCGCCCTGAAGGCGATCAAAGAGAGAGGTTCGATCACCGACGAAGAGCTGACGGTCCTCAAGGAGATCCTCCTGCACGACAAGGAGTTCAGGGTCAGGCAGCTCCTACTGACCAACGTGATAAAGCAACTCCAAGATAGGAGGTTCCTCGACACGCTCAAGGTAGTCTCGAAATCAGACCTCCGCCCTGGGCTCAAGAGGAAAGCCCTCCAGCTTTACCACGAACTTGCGGCCTCGGTGGGCCCGGCGGAGGAACTTGAAAGGCTCAGGTCGGAGGTGGAGGAGCTCAGAAGCGAGGTCAGGCGGACGGCTGCCAGGGCGGCAGCCTAAGGGGAACCCTTCCGGGGGCTATCCCCCCCGGTCGATGTGACCTTGGACCGCTTCGAAGACAAGATCCGTTTCATCTTCGGGCCCATTGTCTCGAAGACCTTCGCGAGGTTGTACCCGGTTTCGGTGAAGGAGTGGGTGTCGCGCGGTGTGTAGATTTCGACCGAGACCTCATACCTGGCATGGTCGCCTGCCTGCTTCTTCGACTTCACCACCGCTCTTATCTCCTCGATGAACGGGTAGACCCTGCAGAGGTCTCCGGACAGCCTCTCGAACTTCGCCTTTGCCTCTGTGGCCTCCAAGGGCTCCTCGGGTAGGCCGACGATGTAGTACGGCGCGCTGACTCTCTCGCTTGGCATCTCTATGACCGACGTTTCTCCTTCATGGTCAGCTTTATGGATTCCGCGGTCCGCTTCGCCATGGCCATTATCGAAATCATGGGGTTGACGGCGGGGGTGGTGGGGAAGACGCATGCGTCCCCTATGAACAGGTTTGACACCGTGTGCAGCTCTCCGGTGGGAGAGGTAGGGCCCAATGACGGGTCGGAGCTCATCCTACAGGACCCCATTATGTGCGCGCTGTAGAGCATCATCCTGTTGTAAACCACCCCTTCTCTCCTGAGGTCTTCGGCGAACCTGTCGAGCTCGGGCTCTCCGACCTTGGCCTTCCCGTCCCCGGCGAAGACCTGGGAGTTGTGAGTGGTCCAGATGCCGACGGCGCCAGCGGCGGCTAGGATCCTGGCAGTCTCTTCCATCCCCCGGACCATGGTGTCCCTGTCTGCCGACTCCATGTCGTACGTCACACGCGGGAAGCCGTCCCTGTCGATGGAGACGCGCCCCGAGCTCCGCTCTCTGAGGAGCACGATCGACGCCGATGAGCGCGCGTAATACCTGGCCATGAAATCCTTGTGGTCTCTTCCGCTCACCCACGGGATGGAGAGGGCGAAGAGCCCGGGGTGGGCGGGGGCAGCTTCGACCCAGAAGCCGTGGTACGTCCCGTCTAGGTCTATGTGCTTCCACACGGCCACGGTCTGCGGAGGACCGCTCCAGGGCATGACAGGGTGCTCGAAAATCCCTCCCACTGCGGCCGTCGGGTCGAGCCTGAGGTAGGCCCCCACGCCCCTGTCCTTCACGCCGGACCTAAGCAGGAGCGCAGGGGTCTCGATGCCCCCCGCTGCGACGACCACCGCCTTGGCGCTCACCTCGAGGGTGTGCGTCCTCCCCCCGGAAACGCATGTCGCGACGACCCCCTTCGCTACGCCCCCTTCGATCTCAACTCGCTCGGCCCTAGCGTTGAATATGAACCTGGCCCCGGTGGCTTGGGCTCTTGGCAGGAAAGTGAGGGCCGTTGACTGTTTCGCAGTGTAGATGCATCCGTAGGTGCAGAAGTCGCACCGCTGGCGGCACCCCGTAGCGTTACGCTGGATCAGGTGGTAGTCGGTCCCCTCTTCGTATCCGAGCGCCCTGCACCCGTCCCAGAGCACTTTGTTGTTGCCGTTGAGCTGGCTCTCCAAGCCGTTGACCTTCAGGCCGGCCCAGACGTCGTCAAGGAGGGCTGCGAAGCCCTCGCCAGTGACCCCGGCGATGCCGAACTCAGCCTCCCACTCCGAGAGGACCCGCTTCGGGGGCATCAGGCAGGTATCCAGTTCACCGTCGTACCGCCCCCCGCCCCCCGCCCTGCGAGGAGGACGAAGGAGAGGTCCACGGTGGCAGCCGTCCCGCCCTGTTGGAACAGCCTTTGCATCATGCCCATCTCGTCCTGCCTGAAGGTGGTGGACGTGTCGTACGGTCCCTGCTCCAGCACGAGCACGTCATATCCAGCGCCGGACAGGGACTCGGCGACAGCCCCGCCCCCGGCACCAGAGCCGACCACCACCACGTCGCAGCTCATCTTTGCGTCTGCGTCGACCGGAATGGGTTTCAGGAGGAGATTCTCGGGCGTGGGGACCGGGGGGTCGCGGGAAGGGCCGGGGTAACCAAGCGCCCCCCAGCTTGGATTCCTCCCGTCGAGACCGGGTGACGCGTAAGCTATGAACAGGGCGAGACGCTTGACCGCCTGGAAAGCGGTCCGCTTCAGGGCGAAGGGGCTGTCCCTCCAGGCTTGGAGGTACCTCTCCCTCGCTCCTGAGCCCAGGCTCGAGAACTTCACCGGCCTCCCTGAGAGGATGAAGTTGTAGGCCGGGCTGTCGACCGCTCTCAGCATCCTTCGGAAGTCCCTTGCGCTCCCCGGCTGGAGGGAGCGTTCCACCGCTTCGGCGAGGGAAGATTCGATGGCTAGGTCGGAGGCGCTCAGTCTGAGGAAGTCAGAACCTCCAGGAATCGATGGGAAGAGGGTGTCGCAGAGCGCCTTCAGGGTTGCCCTCTCGGCATCAGTCAGCTCCAACGCGTCCTCCCGCTCCCCCCTGACTTCTCAGGCCCGCGAAGAGCGGTTTCAGATCGGCGAGAGACGCGACGGCGTAGTCCGCGCCCTCGTCTCGCAGCCTCGCAGCGGGGTAGCTGCCGGTGGCCACCGATATGACCTTCACCTTCGCAGCCTTCGCTGCCTGGACGTCGTAGGGGCTGTCGCCGATGTAGTACGTAGAATCTCTGGGGAGGCACAGCCTGGAGGCCGCCAAGACGACGCCCTCAGGTGCGGGCTTCATCACAACGGTATCGTCACGGGTGAGGACGAATTCAAAGTAGCCGCTGATCCCCGCGAGCTCAAGCTCAGCCGAAGCGGCCTTCCTTCCGCTGTTGGTCAGGACTGCCATCCGGACCCCGCTCCGGGACAGTTCTTCGAGGGTCTCGCGGGTCTCAGGGAATGGCTCGGTCGAGCTTACCCCCGCGACCTCGTACCTGTCCAAGATCTCGAAGGCGGCCCTGCGCGCGCACGCGAAGCGAGGCTCGTCGCCGCTAGGCGTCTGCGCCTTCGCTGCATCTAGCAGCCGCTGGGTCGGGCCCGATGAGTCCTGTGCTGACATGTCGTACCCTCTGTCCGCAAGTTCCCTGATGACTTCCTTCCTGGCAGTCCTGAGGTCGAACCTGAATGTGACGAGCGTGCCGTCGAGGTCGAAGATGGCTCCTAACGCCATGGGTCCTAGAGCTTCTTCTTTGCGAACAGGATGAGAATCGCTAGGCCCGCGAGCCCGATGGCTACGACGAGGACCGCGATGGCCGTGAGCGTGTCCGCACCCGCCGCCTGCAGATCCGGCAGGAATGGAGACAACCCCGTGGATGACCTCCCAGGTTCTTATTTATTTGTTCCCGGGGGAAGCGTCCTCCGCATGGTCTCGCCAGCCGGGCGCGCGAGCCCAAACGGCAATGGCACCAGGTCGTGCGCTGCAAGGATTAATTAGTGTCGTGCCCGGTTCCGAGCCGTGTCCCCCACTCTCACGTGCTACGGAGGCGTAGGAGAGATTGGCGGGAACAAGTTCCTCCTAGAGGACAGGGGGGTCAAGGTCCTGCTCGACTTCGGGACGGGGTTCGCGGACGGGGCAGACTACTTCGACGGGAACATCTCTCCGAGGGCGGTCAACGGGGCGGGCGACCTGTTCGAGTTCGGGCTCCTCCCAGAGATACCTGGGCTGTACTCCGAGAAGGCGCTCCAGAACACCGACCTGCGTTACGGCGACCCCGAGGTGGACGCCATAGTCCTCAGCCACTACCACTCGGACCACACGGGGAGGATATCGTACACCGACCCGAAGATACCGGTCTACTGCGGGGAGACCACGTCGCTCATCCACGAAGCATACAGCGACTCGAGGAGTTCTCCCCTCGATGACCATGAGATCAGGAGATTCAGGACAGGTGGGAGATTCAGGGTCGGGCCGATGGAGTTCGTGCCTGTCCACGTCGACCACTCCATCCCAGGGGCGTATGGATTCGTCGTGCACATGAGCGGAGGGACGTTGGCCTATACAGGAGACTTCAGGTTCCACGGTCGGGCGGGGGAGATGACCTTTGACTTCATCGAGGAAGCCGGCAGGGAAAAGCCAGACACGCTCCTGACTGAGGGAACGAGGGTCGGCCAGGGGGACGCGAAATCAAGGATGTCGGAGAGGGCGGTCCTCGAGGAGGCGCGTAGGCTGGTAGGCGGCGCGAAGGCCCTCGTGTTCTCGTCGTTCCGCGGGAACGACGTCGACAGGGTCAACACGTTCTTCGAGGCCTGCGAGAGCGCGGGGCGGAGGCTCGTCGTATCGATGAAGATTGCCATAATCCTGGAGAAACTGACGGCGGACCCGAGGTTGAAAGTCCCGAAGGTCGGGAAGGACATAGATGTCTATGTGAAGCGGAAGAAGTCTGGCCGAATCGACGACTCTGACTACTTCAAGTGGGAGAGGCAGTTTCTGAATCGAGGGGTGACGGCGGCAGACGTGAGGAAGGGCCAGAGAGACTACTTCCTCCATCTCGAGTCTTGGGACTTCCCGGAACTAATCGACATCGAGCCCGACAGAGGAGGGACGTACATACACTCCGCGACAGAGGCATACAACGAAGAAGGAGAGAAGGAGGAGGCGGTGATCAAGAACTGGGTCCACCACATCGGCTTCAGGTATGCCCAGCTCCACGCGTCCGGCCACGCCCCGGAGGGAGAGGTGTTCACTCTGGTCGACAGGGTGGGTTCAGGCAAGGTCGTCCCCATTCACACAGAGCACCCGGACGCCTTCGTCCCGACGTCCAGGCGGAGGGGGCGGAAAGTCGAGATCCCAGCCAAGGGGGTCCCCATCGAAATAGGCGCGTAGGCAGGTATAGCGTCATGCGTACTCTGCTCTGCGACGTCGGCGGCGTCCTAGTCGAAAACCCGTGGGTGAGGACGTCTAAAGAGATTGGCAGAAAGGTCGGCGCGGATCAGGCGGAGGTGTTCAAGCTCCTCGATCAGCTCAGCAGGAGGCTCGACAGCGGAGAGTTTTCGCTGCCGCAGTTCCACCGGGCTCTGGTGGGCGAGCTAGGCGCCGATTACCCGCGCTCCGAGTTCACGGCCCTCCTGAAAAGCTCCCTGAGGAGGATCCAGCCGGTCTGGGACGCGGTCCAGTCACTGGCGGAGAGCAAGGACCTGCAGGTGGTGGCGCTGAGCAACATGTCCAGGGAGGTGTGGGAGTACCTCCAGGATAAGTTCGGGATCTGCGCCCTCTTCGACTCAGTCGTCCTGTCGTTCGAGCTCGGGGTCCTCAAGCCAGACCATGCGATCTACCGCTTGGCGCTGGAGCAGGCGAGGGCGCCGGCAGGCGAGTGCACGTTCGTCGACGATACGCTGACGAACGTGGAGGCAGCCGCATCCATCGGGATAAGGCCCTACCTCGCGACCCTGCCTTCAGAGACCGCGAGATTCATCAGGTCTTTGGGGGCGTGCTAGCCACCGCGAGACCCCGTTCTGCGCCCCCCAGGCGGAGGAGGCGAGTCAGGTTAAGAAGGGCCCCTCACACCGGCCAGGCCATGGGGACCCAGGAGGCGAGGGACCTAGCCGACGCGGCGGTCGCGAAGGCACTGAAGGCGGGCGCATCCTACGCGGAAGCCAGGGTGCAGGCCACCTGGGAGAGGGAGTTCGGGCTCAAGAACGGCGAGCCGCAGCCGTCGATATTCGCCGAGGGGTACGGAATTGGCATACGTGTGATCGCCGGAGGAGCGCTCGGGTTCGCCGCCACCAACGACATGCGGAAGGCGGCGGTGGGCGAAGTAGCGGTCAAGGCGGTGAGGCTGGCGAAGGCGTCGGCCGCTTTGCTTCAGCGCCCGGTGGTATTCGACTCCGCCAAGCCCACCACGAAGAGGTGGGCGGCCCCCGAAACCAGGAAGATAGAGAACGCGGACTCGGCCTGGCTGAGGGGCGTGCTCGCAGACATCGACGGGAGGATCGCCAAAGGCAAGGCCGGAGCGAGCATCCCCGGGAGGCTCTTGTACCTTTCAGCTGAGCTGCAGGAGAGATACTACGTCAACAGCGACGGCTCCAGGGTGATAGGCCGGGTCCCGCGCGTCAGCTTCGGTGGCTCTCTGACCGCGATTGAGGGCGGCACCACCGCCCAGAGGTTCATCCAGCAAGGCGAGACAGGGGGGCTGGAGGTCGTCAAGAGAATCAGGCTCGCCGAGAAGGTTGTCGAGGAGGCAGAGGCCATGTTGAAGGTGCTGAAGGCTTCGGCGAGACCTCCGACCGGCGTGGTAGACGTGGTGCTGAGCCCGGAGCTTTCGGGGATCGCAGCACACGAGTCGGTAGGGCACCCGCAGGAGGCTGACAGGGTCCTCGGGAGGGAAGGCGCCCAGGCGGGGGAATCGTATCTGAAAGCGGACAGCCTCGGCAGGAAGATAGGGAGCGACGAGGCGAACGTCAGCGACGACCCCGGGCTGCCGCACTCCAACGGGTACGCCCCCGTGGACGACGAGGGCGTTGCCGCGAAGAAGCGCCACCTCATCAGGGGAGGGACGATCAACGAGTTCCTGCAGAACAGGGCGACGGCTGGACAGTTCGGGGTGAAGAGCAACGGGGCCGCGAGGGCCGTCTCCTTCGACAGGGAGCCGATCATCAGGATGTCCAACACCTTCGTCGAGCCCGGGGACTACACAACAGACGAGATATTCAAGGAGGTGAAGCATGGTGTCTTCTTCAAGACATTCACCGAGTGGAACATAGACGACAAGAGGCTCAACCAGAGGTACGTGGCGCTGGAGGCCTACCTGATAGAGCACGGGGAGCTGAAAGAGCTGGTCAGAGCCCCTGTCCTGGAGATCACGACTCCCAGGCTCTGGGGGAGCGTGAAAGCCAGGAGCAAGCACATGGAATTCGAAGCCGCCACCTGCGGGAAGGGGGACCCGATGCAGGGAGCGCCCGTATGGACCGGCGGACCGGAGACGTTGCTGTCTGGGATAAGGCTGGGGGAGAGGTAGAGATGGACCTGGACGAACTTAATCGCCTCGCGATCCGCAAGGCCGAAGCGCTCAAGGTCGACGACGCGATTGCGCTGAGCGCCAGAGGCACAGACAGCATGATCCGGTTTGCTGACAACTCGGCGACAGTTGTCAATAGGGTCGAGGAAGCAGAGCTGACAGTCTATCTGGCGAAGGAAAAACGGAGGGCCATCGCGTCCACCTCTAACCTCTCCGCGGCAGCGGTGAAGAAGTTCGTGGAGGACCTCTTCAAATCCATGAAGGGGCTTCCGCAGGCCGAATGCGCCCCCCTCCCCGAAAAGGTGACCAAGTATAGCCAGAGCGGCGGCTTCGACAGGAAGCTGGAAGACGTTGAGGAGAAGCTCCCGGAGCTCGCCAAGGTGGCAATTGATTCCTCTCTCGCCGCTGGAGGGAAGAGATCGGCGGGGGTGATAAGCGCGGGGAAGGCGACGGTCGCGATACTGACGTCGTCAGGCACGACCGGCTCCGACTCTAGGACGGCCATCACGCTGAACATCAGGTCCTTCGGCGAGGGCGAAGCCAGCGGCCACGGCCTGTCCTGCGCGTCGACGCTGCGCATGTTCGACCCGGCCGAGGCAGGGAAGAGGGCAGGCGAGGACGCGAATAGGATGCGTCTGGCCTCCGAACCGGACGCGGGGAAGTACGAGGTCCTGCTGAGCCCCACCGTCGCCTCGAACCTGGTCGAGACAGTCGCACGGGCGGCTTCAGCCTTCTCCGTAGACGCGGGGACGTCGTACCTCACGGGGAAGCTCGGGAAGGAAGTCGCATCGACGTCTTTCACCCTCACCGACCACGGGGTGACCGACGGGGGGCTCGGAGGGAGGGCATTCGACGACGAAGGTTCGCCCACAAGGACAACCAGGATCATAGACCAGGGGGTGCTGGGCGGATACCTTCACAACCTCACCACGGCGCTGAAGTGGAAGTCTGAGACCACGGGGAACGCCGGACTGATAGCGCCTCACCCGTGGAACCTGGAGGTGGGAGAGGGCGACTCGAGCTACGAGGAGATGGTGAAGGAGATGAATAACGGGATAATCCTGACGAGCAACTGGTATACCAGGTTCAAAAACTACAGGACGGGAGAGTTCTCCACCGTTCCCAGGGACGGCGCATTCCTCGTGGAGGGCGGAGAGGTCACGAAACCGCTGAAGGGGATGCGAGCAGGGGACGACCTGCAACGGCTGCTCACCTCGGCCAGGCTCTTGTCGAAGAAGCGGGAATGGGTCCAATGGTGGGAGGTAGACACCCCCACCTTGTGCCCCTGGGTCCTCGTCGACGGCGTCAGCATCACGCGAGCGTACGGCTGACCCCGCCCTTCACGCGACCGTCGGAAGGGCTTGGAGAGCCTGGGCCAGCGAGCCCTCGTCGGGTTCGTAGTCCACCAGCCTGTTGGCGAGCTTGTCTTCGTACGCCTTGAGGTCGAGGAGGCCATGGCCGCTGAGGTTGAACAGGATGGTCTTCGACTCGTTCTTCCGTTTGCACTCTAATGCCAGGTCTATGGCTGCCTTGACCGCGTGGTTGGATTCCGGGGCCGGGACTATCCCCTCGGTCTGGGCCATCAGTAACCCGGCGTCCATCACCTCATTCTGCGAATATGCGACGCTTCGCATGTACCCCTTGTCGATGAGCATGCACATCGATGGGGCCTTCCCGTGATACCTGAGCCCGCCTGCGTGGATCGGCGGGCACTGATAGGTGTGTCCGACGGTGTGCATCTTGAGGAGCGGAGTCGTCTCCCCGGCGTCCGCGAAGTCATACCTGTAAGAACCCCGCGTGGTCGACGGGACGGCCTTTGGCTCGGCCGCCACGAAGTCCGCTTCGCTCTTCCCTCGTAACTTTTCCCTCATAAAAGGGTAGGCCAGGCCGGCGTAGTTGCTCCCGCCGCCGATGCATCCGACGATGTAGTCAGGATCCTCGCCGAACTCCTCCATCTGGAGCTTCGCCTCCTGCCCTATCACAGACTGATGAGTCAGTACGTGGTTGAGGACGCTCCCTAGGGCGTACTTCGTGTTTTCGTGGGTCACGCAGTCTTCCACAGCCTCGCTGATGGCTATCCCCAGGCTCCCTGGATGGTGCGGGTCCTTCTCGATGAACTTCTTCCCGGCGTTGGTCCGAGAGCTTGGCGAGGAGTAGACCTCCGCGCCATACACCTCCATCAACGTCCGGCGGTATGGCTTTTGCTCGTAGCTGCTCCTCGTCATGTACACCGTCAGGTCGATGTCAAAGAGGGCTGCCGCGAGGGCAAGGGCGCTCCCCCACTGTCCGGCGCCTGTCTCGGTGGTGAGGCGCTCCGTCCCCTCCTTCATGTGGTAGTACGCCTGCGCTATTGCCGTGTTAGGCTTGTGGCTCCCGGCCGGGTTGAGGTCTTCGCGCTTGAAGAATATCTTGGCCGGAGTCTTAAGCCTCGCCTCCAGGCGGGTGGCCCTGTAGAGCGGGGTGGGCCTGCCGAGCCTGAGGTACGCCTCCCTGACCTCGTCTGGGATGGGGATGTACTCCTGGGTGGAGACCTCCTGCATCACACACTCCTTTGCGAAGAGGCGGAGGAGGGGCTCGGGTGACATGGGGCGCATGGTCCGCGGGTCGAGGGGAGGAGGGAGGGGCTCCGGGAGGTCGTGTTGGATGTTGTAATACTCCGTCGGGATCCTATCAGGCGAAAGGATGGACTTCAGCTGCGTGGCACTCATGCTCAGAGGCCCGCCCCTCATGGTTAAATCGAATCGTGCTCGAAACTGTGCATCGCTTTCCAAGTTCAGTTGGAGCGGAAACCCTCAATAGCGCACGTTTCCGGACACTGTTCGTGTGGCCGAGCATAAGGAGGCAGTTCGAGAGGCAGGTGGTAAGGCCAGACATAGTAAAGGAGATGATAAGATGCGGCATGAGGGTCTCCGAGGATGAGAAGATCTACGTCGGGAAGGTGGAGATCGGATTCACGGCTGTCGCAAGGGCCGTCAAGGTGGACAGGAGGGTGGTGAAGCAGACGGTGCAGCAGATACGGCAGAACCGCTATCTCTTCTCCCTCTTCTCCAAGACTGCCCCCCTGGGGACCAGCCTTGTCGATGTAGTGAACCTGCTAGGCTACACCGCGCTGGTCATACAAGCAGACCCGAAGTCCCCCGGGATCATGGCCGAGGTCGCCGGAATCCTCTCGCGCCACGGTACGGTAGTGAGACAGGCGGTCGCCGAGGACCCGGAGATGGTCCCCGACGCGAAGATGACGCTGGTGGTCGAGGGCCAGCTCAGCGGGCAGGTGATCGAGGAGCTTAACGGCCTGAAGGATATCCGGAGCATCAAGATCCTGAAGTAAGATGCCCCGCAGGTTCGACGTGGCCGTGATGCACGACTACTTCGTGGACAGGTTGGTGCACATCAGGGGGCTAGGGAGGACCATGGCAGAAGTCGCTGAGAAGGCGGCGGCGGGAGGGGGCGGCATCCATGGGACCGTCCAAGAGGAGATAAGGGGAGGGAACGCCGTGAACCTTGCGCACGCGCTCGCCAGGCTCGGGCTCAGGACGCTGCTGATCACCCACTGCGAGCCGGCCCACGAGCACCTTCTCAGGAGCGCGTTCAAGGGGCTGAAGGCGGAGCTCAGGGTGAGGCCCCTGCCGGCGGGGCTGACGGTAGCGTTCGAAGAGAGCGTGAACGTGATGTTGTCAGATGGCAGGGGAGCAGCCGACTTCGGCCCCGACGCCCTCGACGAGGAGGACTGGGCGAGCCTCGAGGGCTCGAGGGTCGTCTGCTCTGTCAACTGGGCGGCTAACAGGCGCGGGACTCAGCTGCTCCAGGGGCTGAGGAGACGCCTGGGACCTGAGAAGACAATCTACATCGACCCCGCCGACTTCAGGGACAGGCTGGACAGGTTCGGGGAGCTCGCCAGGCTCGTCTCGAAGGGGGGGCTCGTAGACTGGGTAAGCATGAACGAGTTCGAGAGCATGGCGGCCGCCACGGCCCTAGGGCTAGAATCCACGGACAGGGCATCGAGATGCCTCACCCTCGCGAGGGAGCTCGGGGTAGTGTTCGACATGCACTGCGTCGACGGCGCGTACACAAGCGAGGGGACGAGGGTGACGGCATGTCCCACGAGGGTGATCCGGACGCGCCGCCTGACGGGTGCGGGGGACGTGTGGGACGCGGCTTCAATTTACGGGAGGCTGAAAGAGATGGACGAGACAGGGCGGCTCAGGTTCGCCAACAGGGCGGCGAAGCTCTATCTGGAGGCGAAAGAACCTGTCCCCCCCACGCTGTCGGAGCTGCAGGCGCCTTAGCCCCTACTTCTCCAACATCCTTGAGAAGGTCCAGGCGACTGTGTTGAGGATTTCGTTGAGCCTCGCCTTATCGCGGTAGTTCTCGACTATCAACTTCGTGATGGCCTCGTTGGCCTCTTCCACGTCGAACTTTAGCCCGGCCCCCTTCGCGAGCTTGCCCCCTCGCACGAGCTCCTCGTCCTTGGCCTTCATCCCGTCGAGAATCTTGCCGAGAAGGAAAGACTTGAACGGCGGGGTGGTCGCCTTCAGGACGACCCCCGAAGGCTCCACGGACACGGCGTCCGAGGTTATCGTCGCAACCGCGATGACCTCTCCCCCCTTGTCGCGCTTCAGCTCCCGGGTCTCGGGGATTTCCTTAGACCCAGCGAGCATCTCGATGGCAGGCTTGAAAGTAGTAGCCCTGAGAGTGGAGTCGACGTACCCCAGCGTCTCCTTTAGCCTCTCAATCTCTTCCTGGAGCTGGGCTATCCTCCCCTCGAGCCACAGCTTGAGCTCGGCGGCCTTCTTCACGTCAGCGTCTGAGGAGGACATCGGATGGAGTCCGGGAGCGTCTCGCTAAAAACGTTGGGCGGCGGCCGAAGCGCTTGGAAGCGCCAGGCTGAAAGTGTCAGGCACCGCTGGAGGCTCGCGCACCAACGGGATTGAACGCCGCAAAGACTTTCGGGAGCACTCTTTAATGGGGTCCGCCACCGGCGGGGAAGCTATGTCTGGTAAGGACGAACCTTTCGCGGAGTCAGCCGAGAGGTTCCGAAGGTTGCTCCAGGAGCAAGCCGATAGGGCGAAGAGGATCGGCGGGAGGGTCGAATGGCTCGACTACGCCAAGCTTGACAGGCTGGTGATTGGGGTCATAGGAGGGGACGGCATAGGCCCAATCATTGCGAGGGAGACGAAGAGGGTTATGGAACGCCTCCTGAAGGATGAGCTGCGTTCCGGGAGGGTGGAGATCAGAGAGATAGGGGGGCTGACCATAGAGAACAGGATCAAGCAGATGAAGCCGCTGCCGGATGAGGTCTTCGAAGAGATCAAAAAATGCCACGTCCTGCTGAAAGGTCCGACGACGACCCCCGAAGAGGGGAGCGGTATGCCCAACATCGAGAGCGCGAACATAGCGATCAGGAAGGCTTTCGACCTCTTCGCCAACGTCAGGCCAGTGAAGGTACCGTCTCAAGGGATCGACTGGGTCTTCTTCAGAGAGAACACGGAGGGGGAGTACGTCCTTGGGAGCAAGGGGTTCATGGCGACCCCCGACCTCGCGGTCGACTTCAAGGTGATCACACGCCCTGGGTCTGAGAGGATAATCAGGCTCGCCTTTGAGCACGCGAAGAAGACAGGGAGGAAGCGGGTGACCGTGGTGACTAAGGCGAACGTGATCAAGACCACCGACGGCCTCTTCTTAGAAGCGGCGAAGAAGGTAGCCGGAGACTTCCCCGGGATCGAGTTGGACAGCTGGTACATCGACGTCTTCACCGCCAAGCTCATAGATGAGAAGAGGAGGCGGGACTTCGAGGTGGTAGTACTCCCTAACCTCTACGGGGACATCGTCACCGACGAGGCGGCGGAGCTGCAGGGAGGAGTCGGCACCGCTGGGAGCGCCAACATAGGGGCGAGGTTCGGCATGTTCGAAGCGATCCATGGGTCCGCCCCGAGAATGGTCACCGAGGGGAGAGGAGGATACGCTGATCCCCTCAGCCTGATGAGGGCCGCGGTCATGCTCCTCGAGCACGTCGGCATGAGGGAGAAGAGCGTGAAGCTCGCGAGGGCGCTCGACCTCTGCGGCCTGTTCGAGCGTAAGATGAAGGTCACGGGGAGGGCCGACGGGGCGACGGCTGCCCAGTTCGGAGACTACGTGGTCGCGACCCTGTCCGACCCGCGCCTGGACGAGAAGTGGCTGTCATACCAGAGCAGCTGAAAAGCCCGCTCAGCCGTGGATGCGGAAGTCGCGGTGGTTCCTGGGAGAAGTCGCCTCGACTTCTATCCGGTCCACCCTGGCCCTCGCCGGGCCGACCCTCGCCCACTCGACCATCTTCTGTACTTTCCGCTCGTCCCCCTCAAGGAAAGCCTCCACCGAGCCGTCTGGGAGGTTACGGACCCACCCGCGGACCCCGTTGTCTGACGCCATTCGCACCATGCTCGCCCTGAATGAGACGCCGTGGACGAGCCCCCATATCCTGACGCGGACTGCCTTGGCCATGGGCGCCACTACAGCAGCGGGAACAGACCCTTCAGGCCCTCGGCCACGAACGAGACGGCGAGGGCGGCGATCAGCAGCGCAGTTATCCTGGAGAGAGCGACGGTCCCGTTCTGCCCGATGAACTTCCTGACCCACTCGGAGCTCGAAAGGACGAGGTAGGCCACCACAGCGTTGCACCCTACGACGAGCAGGGCCAGGAACGGGCTGTATGGGGGTGAGGATATGATAATCACCGTAGAGATGGCGCCCGGCCCGGCCAGAAGCGGGGTGGCGAGAGGGAAGGCTGCTATGTCTGACGGTGCGAGGCCCCTGGTCCTGTCCTCTTCCCCTCGGAGGTGGTCGACGGCCACTATGAACAGTATGATCCCCCCTCCGACGCGGAAGTCGTTGATGTTTATGCCGAAGATGTCGAAGATCAGCCACCCGAAGAGGGCGAACAGGACGAGGATAGCCGTCGAGATCAACACCGCATGCTCCACTATGGTCTTTCTTGACCCAGCGACCCCCTCGGTAAGCCCGATGAAGATTGGGACGGTCCCCACAGCGTCGATGACGGCGAAGAGGAGGACGAATGCCTCCAGGAAGAGCGCGATGTCGAAGGCGAAGAAGGCCGCGAGTCCGGGCACTGCTTCACGGGCTGCGGCCTGCAAACAAATAAATAATCAGGTGAGCACGTTCTGAGAGGATTTGGGCCAGGTTGAACAGTCGGCCATCGACGAGGCTATGGCGAAGATTATGGACCCCGAGCTCGGGAGACCGATTACCGACCTCAGGCTGATCGACAGGACGACCGTCAGCGGAGGGTCGGTGGAGCTCGAATTCCACCTTACGGCCCCGTTCTGCCCTCCGATGTTCGCACTGAAGATCGCCAGCGACATAAAGGCCGGGCTACTGTCCGTCCCCGGGGTCACCGGCGCCAAGGTCACGCTGCGCGGACACTACCTTGCCGAAGCGGTCAACAAGCAGGTCAACAAGGCCGTCCCGTCACCGGCGTAACTTCGGCGCGGATGCTCCGAATAGCGTATAGAGAGCTGGCTCCGGGCATAGAGACGTGCCTGCGCGGAAGGCGATAGAGATGGGACGGGGGACGATACTGGTGTCGCTCCCCAAGGACTGGGTCAGGAGGAACGGGATTAAGAAGGGGGCAGATCTTTCTGTGGAGGAGCTCTCGCCTGGGAAGCTGATGGTCAGGGCTTACGAGGGGAGAGGCGAGGAGCAAAGACAGATGGTCATCGAGCATACCGGGGAGGATATCGCCCAGGTGGTCAACGACGTCACGGGGGCGTACCTCCTCGGCTATGACCTGATCAAAGTCGCGGGGACGAAGTTGATCTCGCGGGACGAGAGGCAGGCAATCAAAGACGCCATGAAGAGGCTCGTCGGCCTCGAGATCCTCGACGAGGACTCCAGGCGGATCACACTGCAGTTCCTCCTCGAGCCAACGGCCATCACCCCTGAGAAGATCGTCAGGAGAATGTCAGGACTCCTTGACGGCATGCTCAAAGACACGGCGGACGCCCTAGCGAAGGGGGACTCGAGGCTCCTTTCCCTCGTGAGCGAGCGGGACGACGAGGTGGACAGGCTCTACTTCCTCCTAGTCAGGGCGACGAGGGCGGCCGTGGTCAGGGCCGAGGTCGCGGAAAGGTACGGCCTATCGCCGATTGACCTCCTCGACTACAGGGTCCTGGCGACCTTCCTCGAGAGCGCCGGGGACGCGGTCAGCGAGCTCTCTGAGAAGCTCCGCGAAGAGAAGGTCCCGCGACAGCTGGCCAGGGGGTACTTGAAGTGCGTGGCCAGGCTGAAGGTGATGAACGAGCTGGCCACCCAGGGATTCCTGTCGAGGCGGGCCGGGAAGACCAGGACCGTCAACAGCCAGATAGACGCCATGGCGCGTGAAATCACGTCGAGCGTTGCGTCGATATCGAAGGAGGCCCCCGGGGAGAACGCAAACGCGGCGGGGATCCTGGCGTCGTTGGAAAGGGTGAGCAAGCTTCTGGTCGATGTCTCAGACTTGGCTGTGATCACTCAGCAGGTCTCATAGGAGACGTGCCAGCAACGCTTAACTAACGCGGGCGGGCTCGGACCGACTTGCCGAAGTACATCTTCGTCACCGGCGGGGTGATGTCTGGGCTCGGGAAGGGCATCATCACGTCTTCAGTCGCAAAACTATTGCAGCTCTCCGGCGTCAGCGTCGCCTGCTTGAAGATCGACCCCTACCTTAACTTCGACGCAGGGACCATGAACCCTTACACCCACGGCGAGGTCTTCGTCACCGACGACGGGGGCGAGACGGACATGGACATCGGCAACTATGAGAGGTTCCTCAACGTGGACATGTCGAAGTCGAACAACATAACGACAGGGCAGATCTACAAGAAGGTCATCGACGACGAGCGGAAGGGGAGGTTCCTGGGGAAGTCGGTGCAGATCATCCCCCACGTCACGGACGAAATCAAGAGGAGGATAAGGGCCCTGGCGGAAGGAGAGAAGGTCGAAGTCCTGGTGGTAGAGTGCGGGGGGACCGTGGGGGACATAGAGAGCCTTCCCTTCCTCGAGGCGTTCAGGCAGATGAGGATGGAAGACGGGGCGTCGAGGACCCTCTTCCTCCATGTAAGCCTCGCGCCCGAGCTGTCGGTGGTGGGAGAGATGAAGACGAAGCCGACCCAGCACAGCGTCCAAGAGATGAGGAGGATAGGGATACAGCCCGACGTCATGGTGATACGTGGGTCTCGGCCCCTCCCTGCCGAGGCCAAGGAGAAGATAGCTCTCTTCACCAGCGTACCGGCGGAGAGCGTGGTCTCCGACCCCGACGTGGAGTCGATCTACCTTGTCCCACGGCTGCTGGAGAGGGAGGGTGTCCTTCCCCCGATCAGGAGACAGCTCGGGCTAAAAGCCAAAGGATCGATGCGCGCCTGGAACGCAGTCGCCGACAGGTTCGTCAGACACGAGTCCACCGTGAAGGTCGCTATGGTAGGGAAGTACGCCGACCTGGCTGACAGCTACGTCAGCGTGAATCAAGCCCTCGCCCACGCGGGTGCGGTCAACGACACGGACGTAAGGATCTCGTGGATCGAGTCTGAGGACATCGAGAAGGACGAGTCGAATCTACATCAGATAGACGCCTTCGACGGGGTGGTCCTCCCGCAGGGGTTCGGGGGGAGAGGGGTGGAGGGGAAGATAGCCGCGGCGAACAGGGCGAGGGTGGCGCAAATCCCTTTCCTAGGGCTATGCTATGGGTTCCAGCTGGCGACCGTGTCGTTCGCGCGGCACGTCCTTGGGCTGAAGGGGGCGAACAGCACCGAGGTCGACCCGAAGACGCCGCACCCTGTGATCGACCTCCTCCCCGAGCAGCGGAAGGTGTCCGACCTGGGCGGGACCATGAGGCTCGGGGGGCACGACGTGTACATCGAGAGGCCGAGCAGGGCGTTTGAAATCTACCGGTCGGAGAAGATAAGGGAGAGGCACAGGCACAGGTACGAGCTGAACCAGACCTACCTCAAGAAGTTCGAAGAGAAGGGGATGAGGTTCACAGCCTTCAGCGACAGCAGGAGGAGGGCGGAGATCATGGAGCTCGAAGGGCACCCCTTCTACATGGGGACGCAGTACCATCCGGAGTACGTGAGCAGGCCCGAGAGGCCCGAGCCGATCTATGTCGCCTTCGTCGGCGCCTGCGCCAAGAGAGCCCGAGATTCGAAGGCTCCCGAAAGGCGCAGGCAGCTATCCCGCTGAGCAGGCTTCGGCCAGCGTCACTGCCAGCGTTGCGACTTCCTGCGCCCCCGCAGCGAAGAGGTAGAGGTTGGGCTCTATCCCACTCCCTCCCTCGTCCACCACCGCGTCGAACCTCCCCGGCTGGGACAGCAGTCTGTTCCGCAGGGCGTCCACCGTGGGGTCGTCAGACGCACCCCGGGGACGCGCGCCGACTGAAAGGACGCGCAGACCCATCCTCCTCAGCACGGCCGCGACCTTTCCGTCGTATCTCAGATTGATGCAGGCCCTGAAATCCGGGCGGGCCGTCCTGGCGAGGAGGAGGACGTTGGCCATGTGAACCGAGGCCCCTGCCTCGGGCGTGAGCACCGCCTTCGCCCTCCCCCTGACTTTGACGATCCTCCCTGGTATGGCCACGACGTCGGAGGGGCTGGTCGCCTCCCCGGCAGCGCAGGCGACGTTTACCGACACCTCGGGCATCATGTTGACGAAGCTCGGGGATGCTTCAAGGATCCGGACCGCCTCTGAGACCTCTGACACCGCCTGCGCCTTGGCGCCCGCCTGGCCACCCCACGCCCTGACGCAGAAGTCGCAATCGGCGAGGGAAGGATACA
The DNA here is from genome assembly GCA_027339745.1 of Nitrososphaerota archaeon. Taxonomy (GTDB): domain Archaea; phylum Thermoproteota; class Nitrososphaeria; order Nitrososphaerales; family Gagatemarchaeaceae; genus UBA183. The sequence goes on from DAHWNW010000002.1 coordinate 52,068, forward strand.
GCGCCCTGTGGGCACCGCAGGCCGCGCCGCTGCCGAGGATGCCGGTCCAGATTGCGCTGAGGGCTCCGACGCCGTCTTTCGCCCCCCTGGAGGCGGCTGAGGCGAGGCGGGCCGAGTAGATGTCGGCATCGGCCTTGGAGATCGAGAGCAGAGAGAGGTCGGAGTATGCCTTTGCTGGCGGCGCCGAGAGGTACATGCTTACCGAAGCCTGGCTCGTGCCGAGGGCCAGGGCGATTCTGCTCTGCGAGAGCCCCTCGGCGCGCAGTCGGACCGCGACCAACTGCCGCATTGAAGGAAGGAATAGACGGGACATCAGCTCGTCGGGGGGGTGCAACGTATAATCCACTTATTAGGTAGCTTATAAACAGGCACCGGCACCGGGCTAGTGTTGGCTGAGACCGCTCAGAAAGGCGATGGGGGCTTAGGGACCCGGGCGAGCATCAGGCTCTCCGTGGTGATAGTGTTCTCCGCGCTCATTACGGCCAGCGTCGTGTTCTCGATCCCATTGCCGCCCCCCGTATACGAGATAACATGGTCACCTGCGATCATAATGGCGCTGAGCGTCCTGATCGACGTCCCCACTGCCGCGGCTGCCACCGGGATAGGCGGGTTCATTGGCGAGGCGTACAATGTGGCGTTCAAAGGAGGCGGGTCCCCGATCTATCCGTTCGGGATGATCTGGGCCCGGGTCCCCGAGGTCCTCATCATAGCCTGGGCGAGGAACCGCGGGACGAAGACGCTGGTCGCGGCGATGGTCGGCGCCACGGTCTTTGAGACGCTGGCTTTCTTCTTCCCTGACTGGCTCTTCTACACCTACGGGCTGTTCTCCTACGGGGTCCCTGCTGGGCAGACGCCTCTGGGGTTGGCGTCGTTCGACTTCGCAACGATGGTGGACCTCATCTACATCCCGGTCGCGCTCGCGATAATCAGGGCCGGGGCGCCCGCGTTCCGCAGGCTGGGGTTCACGCAGTACCACGGGTCAGGTCCCCAGAGTTGAGCCACGCCGGGAAGCTCCCGCCAGGAGCAATGCGCGCCGTCTACAGACACCTAGGTGCTCGGTCGATGGATATCATCCAGGGCCCGGCCCGGGGGCTCGACAACGCCGTCCTGAGGCTTGGGGAAGGGAGGGTGATGATAGTCACAGCCGACCCCGTCTCCGTCATCCCGGCGGTCGGCGTGCGCCGCTCGGCCTGGATGAGCGCGCATCTCATCGCCTCGGACTTCACTTCAGCCGGGGTCGATCCCGAGTTCGCCGTCTTCACGTTCAACTTTCCGCCTGCGATGAGCGCGAGGGACAGGGACGGGTACATCGCCGCGCTCGGGGACGAATGCGAGAGGCTGGGGGTCGCGATAGTGGCGGGCCACACCGGGAGCTACCCGGGGGCCGGCTATACTGTGGTCGGAGGAGGGGTCATGTTCGGGGGGGCGCCGGAGGACGGGTACGTCACGCCATCCATGGCGCGCGAGGGGGACGTCGTCCTGATGACCAAGCACGCAGCCATCGAGGCGACCGCTTCGTTGGCGACCTCCTTCCCAGAATTCACAGAGACTGCGGTAGGGGGGAAGGCGGCCAGGTGGGCGCGTTCGTTGCTTTCGAAGTGCTCTACCGTCGCCGACGCCAGGATGGCCCGAGGGGCCGGGCTAAGGACGGCCGTCACATCCATGCACGACGCGACAGAGGGGGGCGTGCTCGGAGCGCTGGACGAGATGTCTGCGGCCGCCAGGAAGGCCTTCGTGGTGGAGGCGGGGAAGATCCCAGTGCCCAGTGAGGTGAGACGCATCTGTTCTGCCTTCGGTATCGACCCGGTCCGCACCATGGGAGAGGGGGCGCTCCTCATCACCTGCAGGCCTGGACTTCAGAAGGAGGTCTATGAGGCATTTAACGGCTCGGGGGTCGACTTGACCGCCATAGGCCGCGTCTACCCCGGGGAGGGCCTCTTGGTCGACGAAGGAGGCAGGAAGGCGGAGCGTTACAGGGAGTCGCCGGACGCCTACTGGTCCGCATACAAGAGGGCCACAGCCCAGAGAATCCGCTGAGCCGGGAAAGCTCAATTACGATGTCTCAGCGAGGGGCGTTCCATGGAACTGAAGCTCCCTCCCCCAGACGCGTTCGCGAAGAGAATCCACGACACGCTGGTCGCCCCCGAAGCTACCGCGGCCGACTTGGAGGTGTTCTGCGCCACGGCAAAGAAGTACAGGTTCGGCGCGGTGGTGGTGCAGGGGTGCTGGGTGAAGCGCGCCAAGGGCTTGGTAGGGGACGACGTGAAGGTCTCTGCGGGGGTCGGGTTCCCGATGGGAGGGGTGACGACCAAGGCGAAGGTGGCGGAGATCATGGAGACAGCCGGGCTCGGCGCTGACATGTTCGACGTCATGCCCAACATCGGGTTTCTCAGGTCGGGGATGGACGAAGAGTTCCGGGATGAGATAGCGGCCATGGTCGACGGGGCTGGGGGGAGGCCGGTGAGGGTGATGCTGGAGTTCACGATACTCGACAGGGAGCAGAAGGTGAGGGCGGCTAGGCTGAGCGAGGAGGCCGGGGTTGCCGGTGTGAAGAACTCGAGCGGGTGGGGGAGGGGCGGCCCTGCGACGGTTGAAGACATAAGGCTCCTGAGGGAGTCGGTCACCTCCAGGGTGCACGTCAAGGCCTCCGGAGGGATCCGGGACCTCGACAACGCGCTCAACCTGGTGGGAGCGGGGGCGGACTTTCTGGGGACGAGGGCAGGTGTGGCGATAATAGACGAGCTCAGGGAGCGGCTCGCCCGGTGAAGCCGATAGTAGTCGTAGGGAGCTATCTCACCGGCGTGATGATGAAGGTCACCCGCCTGCCGACGACCGGCGAGACGGTGGTAGGTTCTGGGTACCAGCGCGTCCCAGGTGGCAAAGGGTCGAACCAGGCGGTGGCGGCAAGGAGGCTGGGAGGCAAGGTGAGCATCATCGCCTGCGTAGGGTCGGACGAGGACGGAGACCGGGCGCTGACAATGTGGCAGAGGGAAGGGGTGGAAGCGGGTCTGGTCAGGCGGACCCCGAAGCATACGGGGGTCGGCTTCGTGATAATCGACAGCGAAGGGGCGAACGCGATAGCGGTTGACCCTGACGCGAGCTGGGACCTCGCCCCCTCTGACATAGACAGGGCGGAGGCCGCCATCGGAAGGGCAGGGGTGATGTTGGTCCAGCTCGAAGTCCCTATGGCGACGGTGGCCGCGGCGAAGCGGAAGGCGAAGGAGCGCGGGCTCACGGTGATCCTCAATCCGGCCCCGGCCGCGGGGGGCGACCTGGACCTCTCCGGTGTGGACGTCCTCACCCCTAACGAAGAGGAGTTCAGAGAGCTCACCGGAGGGGCTGATTTCGAGCAGGGGGCGAGGCGGCTGCTGGCCAGGGGGGCCAAGGCCGTCGTCGTAACCCTCGGGGAGCGCGGAGCCAGGGTGCTGACAGGCGACGACTCATACTCGGTCCCGGCCCCGCGCGTCAAGGTGGTCGACTCAACGGGCGCGGGGGACGCCTTCAACGGGGCGCTGGCGGTGGCGCTCTCAGAAGGGGAGCCGCTGAGGCAGGCCGTGAGGTTCGCGAACTACGCAGGGGCGCTCTGCGCGACCAAGCCCGAGGTAGTGGCAGCTCTCCCCAGGCGGGCAGAGGTAGATGAGTTCCTCAGGACCGATGCGCTGGAGTAGCGGTCATACCCGGCCGCCCCTCAGCATAGTGTAGAGCATGCCGCGGAAGACCCGCTGCGACGCTTCGTAGACCACCGACACGTTAGGCTTCCTTTTCAAGTACCCAAGCTCGTCCACCCATGTAACGCCCCTAGAGACGCCGTCGGCTGCGTCTACCTCGACGTAGCGTTCCCTGGTGTCGGTGGCCACTCCAGGGTTCAGCACTATGGCCATCGTGATGCTGTCTGGGCAGCTGGTCCCGTCCACACCCCTCTCGATCTCCATGAACTTGCGCACTTGCCGGTTCACGGCCAGGTAGAACTCCGACTCCTTGGTCTTCATGCTCCCTATCTCTTGGAGCTCGGGGACGCCGATGAGCCCATGCCTCATGACTATCTCCCAGCCGACCATAGTCACGGGCATCCCTGAGTTCAGGACGATGCTGGCAGCGTCTGGGTCCACCCAGATGTTGAACTCGGCAGCCGGAGTCACGTTCCCCAGGTACTGATTGGCTCCGCCCATGAAGTAGAATTCCTTCACTTTCTTAGCTATGCCAGGGTCTTTCCTGAGGGCGAGTGCTACGTTGGTCATGGGGGCGATCTCGACGAGCGTAATCTCTCCCGGATTCTCGTTGATCGAATCGACTATGGCGTCGACTGCGTGCTTCCGCTCGGGCCTCTGTCTGGCCTTGGGAAAGTGCGAGTCACCCATCCCGTCGCTGCCGTGGATTTCCTCCACAGTCCTCCATTCCTTGAGCAGCGGGTGCCTCGCGCCAGGGTAGACCGGGACCTTCCCGGACTCCCCTGCGACCTCAACCGTGTATAGGGCGTTCTCGACTTCCTGGTCGAAGCTGATGTTGCCGCAGTTGATGGTGATCCCCTCGAGCTTTGCGTCTTTCGCCCTGAGCGCCATCATGATGGCGACGGCGTCGTCCCCCGCCGTGTCAGTGTCCAGTATTATCCGCTTCAAGGCGGACCGACCCCGGCAGCGGTCAGATAAGAAGGATACCAGGTGCGGCGTGGTAATCTCAATAGAGGGGGCCCCGGCCCGGTGGGGGATGTCCACCACCGAGAACGCGGCCAGGGTCATGAAGTCGCTGAAGGACGAGGAGTGGAGGACGCTGGCGGGGGTGGAGCGCGCTTCGACCGGGTACGGGACCCCTGACGTCGGGAGGCTCTCGCGCATGAGCCGCCTCCCCCAGGAGAGGGTGCGTTTCGCCACGGCGGACCTCGAGAAGAAGGGGCTCCTGACGAGGAAGGGCCGTGGGTTCGCCCTCACGAGGGAGGGGGTGGAGGCGATGGCGCTCAAGGACTACGTGAAGAAGGATTTGATCTACGCGCTAGGCGCCATCATCGCGAAAGGGAAGGAGTCGGACGTGTACGAGGCGCTGACAGAGGAGGGGACGGTCTATGCCCTCAAACTCTACAAGATCGGCAGGACCTCGTTCACAAGCGTGAGGAGGAGCAGGCCAAGGGAGGAGGCGGCGTTCAGGAGCTGGATGACGGCCAACTATGACGCGGCGAGGCGCGAGTACCACGCGCTGAGGAAGCTGGAAGGACTCTCGCCTTCGTTCCCCCGGGCGGTGGCTTACAGCAGGAGCACTGTCCTCCTTGAAGAGGTCTCCGGGGTGAGGCTGTCCCAGAGGCCTGTGCTCGAGGACCCTGAGGGAGCCCTCGGCGCAATCCTGGCCCTCATGCGAACAGCGTATGCCCAGGCGAGCCTCGTGAACGCCGACCTGAGCGAATACAACATACTCACCGACGGGGCATCGTTCTGGCTGATCGATTGGCCCCAGGCCGTCGACTCATCCCACCCGAACAGCACTGAGCTGCTCGCGCATGACATCAAGGCCGTCACGACATTCTTCAAGAGGGCATATGGGGTCGCTGCGGACCTGCACAAGTGCTACGAATACGTCAGTGGACGTTCGCTGTCCCTGGGCTGAGATAAAGTCCAGGACCTCGGTCGGGCGCTAGAGCCTGTCTGCTATCCTCACGTAGAGGACGTTGTTTCCCCTTATCACTACTTTACCGTAGTTCGCGATCTTTTTCCCGTTCTCCGACTCCTCGGCGTCGACGAGTATGACGTTCATGTATGGGTCGACGTTTGACATCTTCCCCGCATATTCTATCTCGCTCTTCAGCCGAACAGAGACCTGCTTGTTCAGGGACCTCTGTAAGATGCTCAAGGGGCGCCTTGTCTGCTGAGGAGGTTGGAACGGCTGAGGGCTCACTGCGAACTTCTCATCTGGCCCTCGCTCACAGTTAAAAATACATCGGTGATGAATCGTCCAAGGGGAGAGGACGTCGGGGACCGAGACAGCGGCTGGAGCGAAGGGGCGGGTGGCATCCTTCCCCCGCTACACGTCGGGATCTGTGGGCCTGGACGCCCTGCTGTCAGGCGGATACAGGGCAGGCACCTTGACCGAGGTGTTCGGGAGGAGCAACACCGGCAAGTCGCAGCTGGGGATGCAGGCTGCCTTGTGCGCCGCCTTGAAGGGGGCAAGGGTGCTCTATATCGACAGCGAGGGCGGATTCAGGCCCGAGAGGCTCGAGCAGATCGCCGGAGCAAGAGGGTGGGACTTCGAGGGGGCGCTTGAGAGGATCACGTTCATGAGGTCCGACTCGGCCCCGGAGCAGATGGAGACGGTCAGAGGCATGAATCGGCGGAGGGCTACGGCGGAGTGCAAGCTTGTAGTGGTGGACACGCTCACCCGCAACTTCTCGGTCGAGCTGCCCGGGAAGTCGAACCTCGCAAGCAGGCAGGGGGCCCTTGACATCCATCTGAGCGAGATGGCAAGGGACGCGTACATCCATTCCAGGGCGTACGTGCTGACGAACAGGGTGACCTTCGGTACCGCTGGAGACGTAGGGATAGGTGGCGGGACAGTGGAGCAGCTGGTTCATATGACCGTGAAGCTCGAGCGCCAGGGGCAGGCGGTGTCTGCGACCTCGTTCCCTTCCTGTGAGAGGGCTGCCTTGCAGATTGGGGCTGCGGGCGTCATCTGAGTCGAGTCAGACATCGTCCATCGCAGCTCGTGTGGTGGACGTCTTCTCGAAGGAAAGTCTGCAGAGGGAGGTCCCGGAGCGACGCGCCATAGAAAGGCCCCGGCCTCGCATTGGGCCCGAGTCAGCGCTGAGGCTAGGACGGTTAAATATCCAAGATACAGGTCGTACAGACGCGGTGGTCGTGCAAGCCAACATCGCGACGATACTCGACTCACTCTTGAAGTCCGACCTTGACGAAGCGAAACGCAGGATACAGGCGCTCCTCCCCACAGCGACGTCCGAGAAGGAGAGAGGGAGCTTGATGGCGGCGGCGGGGATACTAGCGAGCATTACGAAGGGGAAAGACGGCACGCTGCAGACCTGGGACAGCGCCAAGGTGGAGAGGGCGGCGAAGTCGATAACGTCGAACCAGATGGCAGACGACTTCGACAGAGGCTATGCAGACACGCTGTTGAGCTACTCTAAGCTCAGAGCGGATACCCAGCGAACTGAAGGGTGAAGGCCAGCATCCAGGTGAAGAGGAAGACCATCACGAAGCCACCCACCCCGGTCGTGTAGATCTTTCCCTGCTGCTCCCTCGGCATCCCGCGGTACCACCCATAGAGGGCGAGGTAGTAAGAAACGAGGTAGACCCCTATCCCTATGCTGACCCCGAAGGACCAGTCGAAACCGTAGGCCTGGTCGAGGAGCTGGGTGCCGAACCCTGCGACCGCCGCCAGCCCTATCCTCGTCCAGTATAGCTTATCAAACGCCGCGGCTGGCTGAGGCTTCGTGGCCGAACTATCCGGCTTCGAAGTCTTGGTGCTCGCCAAAGAAATCGATTTGGCGTTGCGCGGAACCTACGTTAATAACATTTACAGGAGAGGAAGCGCGCAACTGTTCCGTTTCAGGAGGCCGCAGGGAGAGGATGTCTGGCTGGTGGCATCCCCCAAGAAGGGGGCCTGGATATCGAACAGGGTCGAGGAAAGGGACGAAACCACCGAATTCACTTCGCGGCTCAGAGGGGAGCTCGAGAGGGCGAGGTTCTCAGGCGCATCCCAACTGGACCTCGATAGGGTCTTCCAGATAGACTTTGATGGGAAAGAGAGTCGGAGGGTGCTGATAGAGCTCATGCCGCCGGGGAACTTAGTGGTCCTCGGCCCAGATGGGGCGGTCAGGCTCGCGCAGAGCGAAGTGCGCGCGGGCAGCCGGCGGGTCGTCAGGGGGGAGCGATATTCCCCTCCGGGCCAGAGCAGGCTCAGCCCGCTCGATGTCGGGGCCGAAGCTGTCGAAGCGATGCTCAGGGCGGAGACGACCCTGGGGAAGGCGGTCGGGAGACACATCGCCCTGCCCAGGAAGTACGTCGCCGAGGCCCTGAAGAGAGTAGGAGCTTCAGAGGGTACGCCGTCTTCGAGCTTCGTCGGCAGAGGAGGGGAGATAGCGAAGGCTGTCGCGGACATGGTAACAGACGCGAGGACGAATCCAAGGCCGTGCATCTGCGAGACGCAGGCGGGGGACGAGGTCTTCACGTTCCCGCCCAGCGGGCTCAAGGTGAAAGAAGAAGCGGGGACGGTCTCCGAGCTCTGCGACCGCCTCTTCCTTGGAGACGCTCTGGCAGAGGCAGAACCTCCCAGCGCCGAGGAGGCAAAGCGGAAGGAGTTGATAGCGACGGCGGAGAGGCTCAGGGAGGAGTCGAAGTCGTTGATGACGAAGGCTGCGGGGGCAAGGGGGGCGGCCGCGGAGGCGAGGGCGGCCCCGCTCGACACGGCGTTGAAGGTCATGCGAGAGGCGGGGGTCAGACCGCTCAGGGACCCTGTCTCCCCAGCAGCGGCATCGTCAGCGCTCTACGACTGGGCCAAGGAGCTCGAGGCGAAGTCATCGCAGAGCCTTGAGGCCGCCGCGAAGCTGGAAAAGAGGGCGTCCAAGGTCCCCTCCAGGGCTGCGCCGCGAGCCCAGGCCCTGTCGAGGAGGAGGGGCGAGTGGTACGAAAGGTTCAGGTGGTTCGTCACGGTCGAGGGGAAGCTGGCGGTAGGCGGGCGTGACGCACAGACAAACTCCGTCCTCCTCGGGAGGCACCTCGACCCTAAAGACACAGTCTACCACGCCGACCTCTTCGGTTCACCGTTCTTCGTCCTCAAGGAGGGGGCAGCCCAGACCGAGGAGGAGTCCAGGCAGGTCGCTCAGGCTACGGTCGCCTTCAGCAGCGCCTGGAAGACGGGGCTCGGGGCCGCCGACGCGTATTGGGTGACGCCTGACCAGGTAAGTTCCGCCGCCCCGAGCGGAGAGTACCTGCCGCGCGGGAGCTTCGTCATCCGAGGGAGGAAGAACTTCGTCGCGAATGTGCTAGTGGAGGTGGCGGTCGGTATGGACCAGAAAGGCCGGGTGATGGCCGGCCCTGAGGAAGCTGTCAAGAAGAGGTGCGCGCGCTACGTCGTCCTGAGGCCCCACAACGAGAAAGCCTCCGAGACAGCCAAGCGCGTCCTCAGTGACCTTGGGTCAGACCCGAGGCGGCCGACCCTCGACGAGGTGCAGAGGGCCCTCCCGGCTGGGGGCGGCAAAGTAATCACTCGGGCCGAAGTTCGCCGCTAAATGCACTCGGCGACTATCTCGGCGACGTCGCGGACATCCATCCCCGAGTTCGTCACCTTGGTGGCGTCGTCGAACATGGAGAGGCAGAACGGACACTCCGTGGCGATGGTCTTGGCGCCTGTCCTGGCGGCCTCCTCCGCCCTGATCCCTGCTATGGACCTCCGGTGGGGGACATTGAACCAGTAGTTCGACCCCCCCGCACCGCAACAGAAGGTCTTCTCCTTCCTCCTCCCCATCTCCCTCAGGTCGTGGACGGACGCCGCGAGCGCCTCCCTGGGTTGGTCGAAGACGCTGTTGTACCGCGAGGCGTAACAGGCGTCATGGAGTGTCACGGAGATGTTCTGCACCTTCTCTCTGGGGACCGACACCTTCCCGTCCCTGATTAGGTCTGAAATCAGCTGGGTGTGGTACACCACGTCGAACTTCGCTCCGAACTGGGGGTACTCGTTCTTCAAAGCGTTGAAGCAATGAGGGCAGGTGGCGATTATCTTCTTCACGCCATAGGAGTTGAGCTTCTCTATGTTCTGGAGCGCAAGCTCCTGGTACCGCCCTTCCTCCCCCAGCCTCCGAGCGGGGTCCCCCACGCACATCTCTTCTCCGCCCAGTATCGCGAACGAGACGCCGGCGCTCTTCAGTATCTTCGCCAAGGCCTTCGCTATGCGCTGGGCCCGCTGGTCGAAGGAGGAGACGCAACCCACCCAATAGAGGTACTCCGCCTTCGGGTTGGCCGCCAAGGTGTCGATGCCCAGCCCTTCGGCCCAGCCTGCCCTGGTCGAGTTCTTGAACCCGTACGGGTTCTGGCTCTGGGCTAGGTTAGCCAGCATCCCTGACTTCTCCTTGTCTAGCTTCCCCTTCGAGACGAGCTCCCTTCGGAGGTCGTAGATGACGTCAAGGTGCTTCACCCCTACCGGGCAGCTGGCGACGCAAGCCCCGCAGGAGGTGCAAGACCAGAGCTCGTCCTCGGCGACAGAAGTGAAGGGGTCAGATTCGCGTCCGGCACGGGAAAGGAGGCTGACCTTCCTAACGAGGACGCGGGGGGACAGAGGGCGGCCTGCCGCTGTCGCCGGACAGGCGGCCTCACAGGCGCCGATCTCCACGCAGGAATCGAAGGACAGAGACTGGTCCGCGGTGAAGTCTGAAACTTTGCCGACGCCCACCTTGATCGCCTCAGGGTCTGTCTTCCCCGCCATGACGTCGGCCAAGTTGAACGGCGTCCTTAGTGACGCCAGGGGCCTGTCGAACTTGGCGAAGAGGTTGATGCTTGGCCTGGCGTAGTAGCCTGCGACCAAGGAGTTCCTCGCTGCGTCGAGGAGGAGGTCCGCCCAGCCGAGGGCCGGGAACCAGAGGAGGACCAGCTCCGAGGTGGTGAGGGCGATGGCAGCCATTAGCACTATCTGAAGTGTCTTGGAGGCGGACGCGAACCCTTCAGTTACATGCACCTCTCTCCCTACCCGCCTGCTCTGGAAGTACCTCTGGACCCGCCAACCGAAGGCGACCGCCAACCCGGCTGCGAGGGGGACGGACGCTACCCTGAAGGCGGCTAGGAGGAGAGGAGCCATACCCATGGCGGGCGCCAGGACCGCGTCAGCAATCGTGAGCCCTACCCCGAGGGCTATGGAGAGGTGCATGAGAAAGACCGGGTCCCCTGTCTTCAGTCGGCGCGCTTCGTCCCTACCCAGCCCCCAGATGCGCGCTGGGCCGAGGCTGACCGACCACCTGCGAGAGAAGTAGACGACGGCGAAAGCGACGGCAGCCACGCTGGCGAAGGATATCGCGTAGGCGGCCAGGTAACCGACGTCGAGCCCAGCCATATGCAGCGCCGACGCCCCTCTGTTTATAGGCTGTTCGAGACGCCGGTCAACGCCTGGCCGAGAGGGCTCGCCTGAGGGCGGGGACCACCTGGTAAAGGTCCCCTACTATGCAGTAATCAGAAGCTTGGAAGATCGGCGCGTCCTTGTCCGTGTTAATGGATGCGACTATCTTCGAGTCCTTCATCCCGGCGACGTGCTGCAGTTGGCCCGAGATCCCGATGGCTAGATAGAGGTCGGGCTTGACGGTGACCCCCGTCAGCCCGATGTGGTGCTCTTCTGGGAGCCATCCGAGGTCGGCGGAGAGGGGACGCGAGCATCCGAGGGCCCCGTGCATCGTCACAGCCAGGTCCTCCAGCATGGAAAGGTCCTCCCTCTTCTTCACGCCCCTGCCGGCCGACACGATGACCTTCGCGGACCTCAGGTCGACCCCTCCCGCGGCCTTCTTCTCGCGCCCGACAACCTTCGACCGGTCTGAGACCTGGCCCACCTCCACCTCCTGGGTCCGCTCAGGGAGGGCCTCCGCTCTGGGATAGGCGCCTGTCTTCACGGTGACCACTGCCGGAAACTGGCACCGTGTCTTCGCCACGACCTTACCCGCGTAGACGTTCCTCTCCCCCGTCACCCCCTGCCCGTCGGAAGCGAGCTTCACCACCTCCGCCATGCACCCGACGCCAAGCTTGGCCGCCAGCCTCGATGCCGCTTCCCTCCCGTCCCTCGTCGCCCCAAGCAGGACCGCGACGGGGGAGAGATCCTTCGCTGCCCGGGCTAGGGCTTCGGCCGCGACGGCCGGCGAGACGTCCGGACCTGAGGGACCCTTGAGAAGGAGCCTCACCCCCGAGCCCCTGATCCCCTGGCGAGGGGACCCGATGTCCACGACGCGGACCTCCGCCGACGCGCCCCTTGCAACATCCTGGGCAGCGCTAGCCACCTCGGCGGAAACGCCCTCCGACTCGGAGTAGACCCAGACATCCCCGCTCACTTCAAGACGCCCTCCCTCGAAAGCGCATCCAGTAGCTTGGCGGCGGCCTCGTCGGGCCCCCCTTCTATCATTACGTGCTTCCTCGTCGACGGCTGGGACGACATCGAGACCACCTCGACCCCGCTGATGGTCCCGGGAGGAGCGATCTCGCCGCCGTTGAGCTCCTCGATGGGCTTCTTTGATGCCTGCATTATCTGGACGAGCGTCGGGTAGCGCGGTTCGTTGATCTCGCTCACCACGGACACCGCGAAGGGGACGGATGTCTCGACGGCCTCGACGCTGTCCTCGAGGGAGCGCTCCACCCTCGCCGACCCACCGGTCACCTCTATCTTCCTGGCGTAGCCGACATAGGCCACCCCTAGGAGCTCCCCCAGCATCGGGGGGACTTGGCCGGTGTAGGTGTCAGACGAACCTTCCGAGCATATGACCACGTCATAGGGCCCGGACCTCCTGATCGCCGCGGCGAGCATGCTAGCGGTGCGCAGCGCGTCTATGACCAACGGGTCGGCGGCGACAAACACACCCCTGTCGGCACCCATGGCGAGGGCCTCTTTCAGGGTCTTCTTCGATTCAGCAGCGCCCACCACGAAGACAACGACCTCCCCCTGGTGGGCGGATTTCAGCCTGAGCCCTTCCTCTACCGCATTCTTGTCGAAAGTGCTCATCTTCCCGGCGGCCCCCGCAAGGACTGGCCTCCCCTCTGTGTCGAGCCTGAGCTCTGCCTCGTCAACGGCGTGTTTGACGCAAACCGCTATCTTCATTGTGACCTTGCCAGCTCCCGCCTGGTTATCAGCATGCGGAGCACCTCGGAAGTCCCCTCGCCGATCGTGAGGAGCCGGGCGTCCCTCCAGTGCCTATGGAGGTCGTCGGTGGTGTATCCGTACCCTCCGTGGATCTGGATGGCTTCGTCGCACGCCCTCAGAGACATCTCCGTGGCGTACACTTTAGCCTGCGAAGCCTCTGATGCGTAGTCACCCCCCATCTCCTTGATCCTCGACGCGTACAGGTAGAGGAGCCGGCCCGCGCTGATCCCTATCTTGGTGTCTGCCAGCTTCGCCCTCACCAGCTGGAAGTCTGCTATGGCCTTGCCGAACGCGCGCCTCTTCCGGGCGTAGGCAAGCGCCTCCCCATAGGCGAGCTGGGCGATGCCGACGTTGAGCGCCGCGACGACTATCCTCGCCCCGTGAAGGATCTCCTTCGCGTAGTCCGCCCCCTTTCCCTCCTCACCGATGAGGTTATCCTCGGGGATCCGGCAGTCGGAGAAGATCACCTCACGCGTCTTCGAGCCCCTCATCCCGAGCTTCTTCAGCTCGGCGCCGAACTTCAGCCCCGCCCTAGGCGACTCCACCATGAAGCATGAGGGACCCCTCGAGGTCTTCGCGAAGACGAGGTAGACATCCGCCTCCCCGGCGTTGGTGATGAACATCTTAGAGCCGTTGATCGTGTACTCCCCCGCGCGCTTCTCCGCTGTCGTGGCCATGTTCCCCGCGTCGGAGCCTGACGCAGGCTCTGTGAGCGCGAACGACGCCAGCTTCCTTCCTGAGATTATACCCCGCAAGTGGAGCTGGCGCTGCGACTCGGTCCCAAACCTAAGAACACCCTCCGCCACGGCGTTGTGTATCTCAATGCTGAGGGCCATAGAAGCGTCGGCGGTGCCGAGGAGCTCCACGGCGGTAGCATAGACCGAGAAGGGCAACCCGAGCCCCCCGTACTCGGCGGGGAACGGGATCAGGCTCATCCCCTGCTTGAGGAGAGCGGACCTTGGCCCGGCCATAGCCGCCTCTCCGGTGTCCAGCTTCGGGGAGAGCGGGAGTATCTCCTTCTCCATGTATAATCCGAGGGAGGAGAGGACATCGGAGTATTCCTGGTGCTTGGCCGGGTGGAGCATCTGCATGAGCAGCTTGTGTTCGGCGGTGTATATCGTCAAAGCGAGACGCTTTGCGTTCCCGGCTCCTCCAGAGATTTAATCGTTCTCACTAACGAGAATTCCTAAAAGAGCTCAGCCCAGGCGGCGGGCTATGGACCTGGCGGGCCGCCTCGCAGACTACGTGACCTCGACTAAGTTCGGGAACATCGACCCAAGGACAGTCAAGGAGATGAAGGCCAGGGTGGTCGACGCCATAGGGTGTGCCATAGGGGCGTTCGGCGAAAGACCCATCGAGATGGCCAGGAGCGCGGTCTTAGGCCTGAGGAGCGGTGGCCCGTCGAGCGTCATCGGGACAGGCAAGCGGACCTCCCCCGACCTTGCCACCTTCGTGAACGGGTTCATGCTGCGGTACTTTGACTACAACGACACCTACCTCTCGAGGGAGCCTGCCCACCCAAGCGACAACATCGCGCCATGCCTCGCGGTGGCAGAGTCCGAGGGCGCTACGGGGAAGGAGCTCGTCTCGGCGGCGGTGGCAGCCTACGAGGTCCAGTGCAGGCTCTGCGACGCCGCCGACATAAGGCACCGGGGATGGGACCACGTCAACTACGGGCTGGTGTCGTCATCACTCGCCGCGGCGAAGCTGATGGGCCTGGACGCGAAGAAGGCGGAGCAGGCGGTCAACATCGCGGTGAGCGGGCACATAGCCATGCGCCAGGTAAGGGCGGGAGAGCTGTCGATGTGGAAGGGCGCGTCCTTCGCCAACGCCGCGAGGAACGGGGTCTTCGCGGCCGCCCTGGCCAAAGACGGAGTGACCGGGCCCTCGCCGGTCTTTGAAGGAGAGATGGGCTTCTTCAGGCAGGTGTCGGGCCCCTTCGACCTCGACGTCAGCGGGTTCGGCGGGCGGGGAGGGAGATACAAGGTCCCCGAGACGTACGTGAAGTACTGGCCCGCCGAATATCATGCGCAATCGGCGATCTGGGCCGCGCTGGCCGTAAGGGGGGACCTGAAGGGCCCGGGTGAAGCGAAGTCAGTCCTGGTCGAGACCCACGAGGCAGGGTACACGATTTTGGGCAAAGACCCGGAGAAGTGGCATCCGGGGACCAAAGAGACCGCGGACCACAGCCTACCATACATAGTTGGCATGGCGCTCCTGGAGGGGAAGATAGACAATGAGACGTATTCGGAGCGAAACCTCAGATCAGCCCGGGTCCTCCGCTTCCTGAGAAAAGTGGAAGTGAAGGAGGACCCCACGCTGACGGCCATGTACCCCGCCCAGGGGATGGCAAACAGGGTGACAGTCGTCACGAAGTCAGGCGCGGTCTTTTCCAAGGAGGTGGACGTCCCAAGGGGTCACCCCCTGGACCCTATGGGGAGGGAAGAGCTGGAGCAGAAGTTCAGGGCCCTCACCGAGGGGAAGCTCTCCTCAGAGAGGCGGAGGGAGCTCCTCGACCTCCTGTGGAACTTGGAAGAGGTCGATGACCTGAGAGAGGTTTTCAAGTTGATGAAAGTCATGGCCTAAACCCCGGCTGTCTCACCTATATCATCGCCTGTCGCCCCCCTTGATATGGAGTCTGAGGAGCTCCTCAGGAAGGCGTTCGGCCTGAACTCCTACGAGTCGAAGCTGTACGTCACCCTCCTAGGCCGCGGGATGAAGGCAGGGGAGGCGGCCCAGGCGTCGGGGGTCCCGCAGTCGCGGACTTACGACACCCTCCGTTCCCTCGAGCAGAAGGGTTTCGTGATGGAGTCGGACGGCGTCTACAAGTCCGCGACCCCCTCGGCGGCCCTTGGTTCGAGGTTGGCCAAATTCGTCTCCGACTTCGAAGCAGGGCTCGAAGGGCGGCAAGCGGCGATGCGGAAGATAGTCAGGGAGCTGGAGCCTCTCGCGCGGCCGGTAGATGGGGAGCAGGAGCCCGTGATGCTGAAGGGACTCGACAGCATAACAGCGGCGTTCCTGGAAGTCCTGCGACGTTCCGACGAGGCGTTCCTCCTCGTCAGGAAGGGGCTGGCGGCCAAGGCAGCCTTCCTAGGAGTATTGGGGCAGGCGAGCAGGAGGCCGAAGCAAGTGAAACTGCTGGTCCCGGCGAACCAGAGGCTCTCCCGGGCCGAGCTTCGGGAGGCCGGAGAGAAGGGGCTGGAGGTCCGCCGCTCTGACGGCGTGCTGCTCGACATGATGGCAGGGGATAGGGGCGGGGTCATAATCGGGGTGCCGGCGAGGGGGAGGGACGAGTCATTCGCGGCCGTTGCCATTTGGGTGAGGAGCCCCTCGTTCGCCCAGTCGGTGATGGAGTCGCTCGACCAACAGTGGAGGGCAGCCAGGCCTCTCCGGGGCAACCTCTAATTACCACCTTATAGTAGTAATCGTGTGAAGCTCGCCGTGGGTTTCAACCCGGTGCTCAGCGTGCAGGCCGCGGTGGCTCAGGCGTCGCGCGCAGAATCCCTCGGCTACGACTCGGTCTGGGTTCACGAGAGCCTGTACCAGAGGGACGTGGTCACGTACATGTCGGCGATGGCGTCCGGGACCAGGAGGATTGGGCTCGGCTCCGGCGTGATCAACACGTTCACCCGCCACCCTGTCACCGCCGCGACGACGTTCGCCACGCTTTCCGAGCTGTCAGGCGGGAGGGTGACCCTGGGGCTCGGGCTCGGGAGCTTCCCCACCATCCCGCTCATCGGGCATCGGATATTCCCCGTCGGAGAGACCAAGCCTATCCGCAGGATAAGGGAGTACGTCGAGGTGGTCAGGTCAGTCTGGGAAGGGGGGGAAGTCGACTTCGACGGCGACTTCTTCCAAGTACACGGCCTGACCCTCGGCTTCAAGGTCGACCGGAGGGTTCCGATCTTCATCGCCTCCCTTTCGCCGAAGACCCAGGAGTTCGCGGCCACCGTCGCGGACGGCGTGATACTCTCACCTGCGCTTAGCACGGTCCTGGCGACGGGGGAGATGGTGGAAAAGGTCAGGCGAGGGGAAGCGAAGAGAGGCCACGCTGTGGAGAGGGCTTCATACATGCTCACCTCGGTCGATAGGGACCCGGTCATGGCGGCGAAGGCCGTGAAGGACTATTACTTCTTCGTCTATCAACTGGCCGAGGTTGTCAAGCCCGAGTCACTCGCGCCCTACGGAGTGGGTGAGGAGGACCTCCGGCCGATGAGGGAGGCGTGGAGGAGAGGGGACGAGGTGGGGGCGAGGAGGCTGATCCCCGAAGCTGCGATCGAAGCGCTCACGGTCACGGGGACCCCCGACCACGCGCTCGCCAGGGTGGGCGAGTACATGAAGGCGGGGGTCACGCTCCCAATCCTAATGCCGATAGGGGACGTAGGCTTGGCTTTGAGCGAGCTCGCGCCAGGCGGCTAGAACACCGGCAAGTAGATTGACAGGACTAGAGACACCATATACAACACGGCGAACTGCAACGCCAGCGCCGCTGTCTTAGGGTCGGCGTCGTCCGGGACAGGTCCCCTGAACATCTTCCAAAGCGGCACGGCCCCCGGGAGCGTGAGCAGGACCAGGAGCGACCAAGCGCTGACAAACCCCGACAGGACTTCCCCTAAGACGATGATGTAAGCGAGGGCGAGAAGCCACCCGTAGACCCTGGAAGCCGTCCTCTCTCCCAGCCTGACGGCGATAGTCCTCGTGTTGACAGAGCCGTCGTAGCTTATGTCCCTTATGTTGTTCGCGAGCAGGACCAGGGCTACGAAGAGGCCGACGGGGATCGCCCCGACCATCGGAACCCAGGAGAGCGCCCGCGTCTGCACGACGTATGCGCCCAGGGGGATTAGGAGCCCCCACATCACGAACACAGTGACTTCGCCGGCTCCCCTGGCCTTCAGGACGACAGGGTCGGATGTGTAGAGGACGCTCCCCAGCACCCCCGCGCCCGTGATGATCAGGATTGCAGGCCCGGACACCAACGCAAGGTAAGCGGCAGCTGCGAGGGTGACAGCGTAGAGGGCCAGTGAGAAGTCGAGTATGGTCGAGAGCGGGACCTCCCCTTCGGCTCCTGGGTGCAGCCTGTACCTCGTCGTAGGCGCGCCCTCCTTGTCTACTCCGTGCTTCACGTCGAAGTAGTCGTTGAGGATGTTGGTAGCCGCGTGGAAGGCGACCATCCCCCCGAGCGTGAGGAAGTAGAGCAGGAGGTCGGCCTTCCCTTCGAGCGCGGCGAGGAGGGTGCCGAGCGTGACAGAGGAGAACGTCATAGTGAAGGACCATGGCCTGGCTGAAAGGAATGCTGTCCTGACGCTGAGGCCTCGGGGGTGGCCAACGGCCCTCGTGCTGAACATGCTATTATTACCACACGTCGGTGGTAATATTAAGATTGGTAGAACCCCTCCGCGATGTAAGGTAACTGGCGGCGCATGAGGCCGTGCGATGGGGATTTAACACAGTCAGCCCCGGCGGCGCAGGTTGAGGAAGAGCAGGAGGGTCGCGCTTGGCCTGACGATCGTGGCGGTCGGGATGGCCCCCCTCTTCGTCCTCCCTGGGAGGGACTTCGCCCTGTCTACGTTCGTGGCCACGGGGTGCATGGGAGCGGTGGCCGTCGCCTCGGGAGGGTACCGCAAGCTCTACTCCCCCCGCGCCTGGACCCTGGCTCTGGGGGTGACCTCTGCCGCCGGGCTCTACGCGCTGTTCTATGCAGGGAACCTGGCTATCGCGGCGTTCCATCCTCTTGGAGTCGGAGCCCAGGCGGAGACGTCGATCTACGCGCTGATAGCTTCCTCTGGGAACCCGGTCCCTCTCCAAGTCCTCGTGCTAGCCTGCGACTCGCTCGGCTTCGAGTCGTACTTCAGAGGGACTCTGCAGGCGCACGCCTCGCCGAGGCTCGGGGGGGCGGCCCCCTTCGCCGTGGCGGCGGTGGACGCACTGATACACGCCGCGAGCCTCAATATCCTCTGGGTGGTCGCGACCTTCTTAGCCGACTCTGTCTGGGGGCTCACCTACTATCGGACGGGTGACCTGAGCTCGAGCGTGCTCAGCCACTTCGTGTGGGACATCGCTATATTCATGGTCGCGCCGATAAGGTGAGCTACGAAGGAGACGCCGCCTGCCTCCGCTCGCTTATAACGACCGGAAGGCGCGGGGGCGTGAAGCCAATGCGCGAGGGAAGGCTGCTCTGGGAACCCGACCCGGGCCTCGTCAGGCGGACGGCCATGTCGGCGTACATGAAATGGCTGGAAAAGAGGGGGTCCAGCTTCGAAGGGTACGACGAGCTCTGGCGATGGTCCGTGGACGACCTGGAAGGGTTCTGGGGGTCCATCTGGAAGTACTTTGACGTCGCAGGCGCGGACTATCCGGTGCTCGCAGAGCGCAAGATGCCGGGGGCGAAGTGGTTCGATGGGGCAGAGCTCAACTTCGCAGAGCGAGTGTTCGCGAAGGGGAGGGATGGGCCGGCGCTCATCTGCAGAGGGGAGAGGGCGCAGGGGAAAGTAGTTGCCTGGCAGGAGCTCGAGCGGAAGACGGCGGCCCTCGCCAGAACCCTGAGGGATTCAGGTGTGGGGCGAGGAGACAGGGTTGCGGGATACCTTCCGAACGGGCCCGAAGCGATAGTAGGTGTCCTGGCCGCCGCGAGCGTCGGAGCCATCTGGTCTGGGAGCCCTCCAGAGTTCGGGACCCAATCAGTTGTAGACAGGTTCGGGCAGATAGGACCTAAGGTTCTGATTGCCACCGACGGCTACAGCTACGGCGGGAAGTGGACCGACAGAGCGGACGATGTCTCCTCCATCGTGAAGTCCATCCCAAGCATAAAGAAGGTCATCTCCGTGTCTGGGGGAAGCAAGGGGAGAGGATTAGCTGGCTCAGATGCTTGGGAGGAGGCGACGGGAGGCAAGGAGAAGCTCGACCACGAGTTCGTCCCCTTCGAGCACCCGCTGTGGATCCTGTACTCGTCTGGGACCACCGGGCTCCCGAAGCCGATAGTGCACTCGCATGGTGGGATACTAGTCGAGCTCCTGAAGTCCCTCGCCCTGCACAACGACATAAGGGAGGGGGACCGCTTCTTCTGGTACACCACGACAGGGTGGATGATGTGGAACTACCTCTTGGGGGGGCTCCTGCACGGAGCCACCCTCGTCCTATACAACGGCCACCCCGCCTGGCCTCGCCCTGATTCTCTGTGGTCCTTGATGGAAGAGACAGAGACGACGTATATGGGGACAAGCGCGGCCTACATCTCCGCCTGCATGAAAGCGCGGGTCGAACCGCGAGGTTCGTTCAGCCTGAGCACTTTGAGGGGGATAGGCTCGACCGGGTCGCCCCTCTCGACTGACGGATTCGAATGGGTGTACGCGAAGGTCAAGGATGGCGTCTGGCTCGAGTCACTGAGCGGAGGGACAGATGTCTGCACGGCATTCGTCACAGGGTCGCCGACGCTCCCTGTGTACTCGGGGGAGCTTCAGTGCAGGGCGCTGGGGGCGAGCGTCCAGGCGTTCGACGAGAACGGCAGCGCAGTCGTCGGCAAGGTCGGAGAGCTGGTCATCACAGAGCCCATGCCCAGCATGCCCGTGTTCTTCTGGGGGGACGAGGATGGGAGCAGATACAGGGAGAGCTACTTCGACATGTTCCCCGGGGTCTGGAGGCATGGAGACTGGATAAAAGTGACCAGCAGAGGGACGTGCGTAATCTACGGCCGTTCAGACGCCACGATAAAGAGGCAAGGAGTGAGGATAGGCACGAGTGAAATCTACAGGGCAGTCGAGAAGGTCCCCGAAGTCTCCGACTCCATGGCGGTCGACGTGGTTTCGAAGGAAGGGGGCGAGGAGATGGTCCTCTTCGTTTCGCTCAACGAGGGGGCGTCGCTGGACGAAGAGCTTGCCGCCAAGATCAAGGCCCAAATCAGGGCCGACCTCTCTTCGCGGTACCTCCCAGACAGGCTCGTCGCGGTCCCAGCCATTCCTCGGACGTTGAACGGGAAGAAGCTCGAAGTGCCGGTGAAGAGGATCCTCGCCGGGGCGGACCCGGAGAAGGTCCTGAATAAGGGATCCCTGGCAGACCCCGCATCGGTGGAACACTTCGTGAAGATCGCGAAGGGGCTCATCGCCGGCGGCCGGGGGGATTTGGAAGCGAATTAATACAGGCACTCAGGCGGGAAAAGCTGTGCCAGGACAAAGGAAGGTATACATGATCTCCGGCGGGGTGACGAAGTTCGCGAAGGCCCACCCCGACATGGACTTCCGCATGATGGTCAAGCGTGCATTCGACTACGCCATGAAAGACGTCCCTGACCTACGGACGTCTGACATTGAGAGCAGCAGGATTTCTTACTTCTCGGACCATTTCGCCCGGCAGCTGAAAGCGGCTTCGATGGTGCAGGACTACCTGGGGCTGAACCCGAGGGACTCGAGGAGAATCGAGTGGGGGGGAGCCACCGGGGGCCAGGCCATCCAGGCCGGATGGGAGACGGTAGCGAGCGGGAGGAACGAGGTGTGCCTCGTCGCCGGGTTCGAGACGATGTCTCACGTCGAGACCTGGAAGGGGAACGAGTTCATCGCCCTCGCTTCTGACACCAACTTCGACTATCCAGTGGGAGGTTTCTACACTGGATACTACGCGCTCATGGTCCAGCGGCACATCTACGAGTACCTGCGGAAGACGAAGTACGCCCACGTGAAAGACGAAAGGAAGGCCCAGAGGGCGGCAACGGAGGATGCGAAGAGGGTCATGGCCATGGTATCTGTGAAGAACCACGTCAACGCGCAGCACAACCCCTATTCGCAATACCCGGAGCGGCTGACCATGAAGGCGGCCCTCGGGAGGGAGATGGTCGCTTATCCTCTGAACAGGCCTATGATATGCACCATGAGCGACGGGGCCGCTGTGGCGATACTCGCGTCAGAAGACGTCGCTTTCAAGTACACGGACCACCCGGTCCTTATCAAGGGGGTCGGGTGCGGAACCGACACAATGAGGCTCGCGGACAGGCCGCATGGGAGCGTGCCGCTGTTCTCATGGGAGAAGGCAGAGGACTACGCCAACCTGAAGTACCCCGGGGTCCACTCATTCCGCGCCGGGAGGGCCGCCGCCCTCGAAGCGTATAAGAACGCAGGGGTGAGGAATCCGAAAGAGGAGCTGGACTTCGTCGAGCTCCACGACGCCTATGCGAGCTCGGAGATACAGACTTACGAAGACATAGGACTCTGCAAGTACGGCGAAGGCTACGACTTCGTGGACCAGGGGCACCCATTCCTAGAGGGGATGGACTACGGGTTCGACCTCCCCCACAAAGGGACCATCCCTGTCAACCCCTCGGGGGGGCTTATCGCCTGCGGGCACCCGGTTGGGGCGACCGGGATAATGCAGGGGGTCTTCGCTTTCTGGCAGCTGCAGGGGAGCATCGGGGAGCACTTTGGGAACGAAAGGCTGCAGATAAGGAACGCGAAGCGCGGGCTCATCCACTCCCATGCCGGGACAGGGAGCTCTGTGACCGTCACTATAATGGAGAGGGCGTAGATTTGACTCCACCGAAGAAGTTCTCGAAGTTCAGGGAAGTGATGAAGGAGGTCAATGCGAAGGGCGCGGCGATCTACAAGAACCCTGTAGGGACAGAAGACCTGGTCGTGCTCTCCCCGTACACCATCAAATACATCCACAGCTACGCCGAGGACTCGCCTTTTTTCCTTGGCCTGGCCAAGAGGAAGCTGCTGGGGAGCGAATGCGAGAGCTGCCACTACAAGTACGCCACCCCGCGCAGCCACTGCATGAACTGCGGCGGCGAGACCAAGTGGTTCAACCTCCCGAAGGTGGGACGCGTCCACTCCTGGACCACCTGCTACTATGGGGGGGAGGAGTTCCTCAAGGAGACACCGTTCAACCTCGCGCTCGTCGAGTTCGACGGGGTGGACACGCTGTTGCTGACTAGGCTGAAGGAGGCGAAGGAGGCCGACATCTTCATCGGGATGGAGGTGGAGGCGGTGTTCCGCGCTTCTCCGAGGTACCTCGTCTCTGACGTGCACTTCGTACCGACGGGCAAGGCACGGAAGAAGTGAGCGAGTTCCCTAGGGCTTGGCCAGCGTCAGCCACTTCGCGTAACGCTTGTCCTTCCCGTGGATTGTCCGGTCGTAGAGCTCCGCGAGCCTGTCCGTGATCGGGGTCCCGTCATCCCCGATCTTCCTCCCGTCGATCTCACTCACTTTGGCGATCCCGGCGGCGGTGCCGCTGAAGAACACCTCGTCCGAGGTGTAGAGCTCTTCCTTGGTGGCGTCGTTCCTGTAGAAGGTGATCTTCTCGTCGCGCGCGAATTGGATGATGGTGTCGCGGGTTATGCCTCTGAGTATCCCAGAACTCGCCGGCGGGGTGCTGAGTATCCCGTCTTTGACCCTGAAGATGTTCTCCCCCGGCCCCTCTGCGACCATCCCGTTGGAGTTCAGGAGTATGGCCTCGTCATACCCCGCAGCGACGGCCTGCATCTTTGCCAGGGCAGAGTTGGCGTAGTTTGCCGCGCACTTCGCCTGGACTGGCATCGCCCTCGAGTCTATCCTGACCCAGTTGGTGATCGTGGCCCTCACCCCCCTGTTGGAAGCGTCACCGAGGTATGCGCCCCACTCCCAGGAGCCGATTGCGACAGATATCTTGCTGGTCAGAGGGTTAAGCCCCATCTCACCGTAACCGGTGAACGCGATCGGCCTGATGTAACACTCCTTGGCAGGGTTGTTCCTCACGAGGTCTACGCACGCCTGGGCTATCTCCTTCGCGGAGAACCCCAGGTTCATCCGGTAGATCTTAGCGCTGTTCATCAAGCGCTCGATGTGCTCAGACAACCTGAATATCGCCGTCCCCTCGGGGGTTTCGAAGGCCCTTATCCCTTCGAATATCGCCATGCCGTAGTGGAGCCCGTGAGTGAGGACGTGTATCTTCGCGTCGTCCCAGGGGACGAACTTTCCGTCCATCCAGATTTTCTTCTGCGGCTTCATGCCTGAGTTCGGGCCGGGGGAACCATATTTAGGGAAAGCGCTTTTCCCTAATCTGCTCCGTTTAAAACGAAGTGGCGTTGGAGCCAGGTGCCATGACCGACCCAGTGATACTATCCGCTTGCAGGACGCCCATCGGGAAGTTCGGCAAGAGCCTGGTCGGCGTCGCGGCGACGGAGCTCGGCGCGCTCGTGATAGAGGAGGCCATGAAGAGGGCCAGGGTCGAACCAGGAGAGGTAGACGAGGTGATCATGGGGAACGTCGTGTCTGCCGGCCTCGGCCAGAACCCAGCGAGGCAGGCGGCGGTGCACGCCGGCGTCCCCTTCAGCGTGGGCGCCTTCACAGTCAACAAGGTCTGCGGGTCAGGGCTCAAAGCAGTGATGCTGGCAGCGCAGTCTGTCAAGGCGGGGGACAACGATATCGTGGTGGCGGGGGGGATGGAGAGCATGAGCAACGTCCCCTATCTTGCCAAAGGGGTCAGGTGGGGGACCAAATTCGGGGACGCTAGGCTCTTGGATGGGATGATTGTGGACGGCCTCTGGGACGCATACCACGACTACCACATGGGAGTCACTGGCGAGAACGTGGCGAAGAGGTTCCGCATCTCGAGGAGGGAAGCGGACGAGTACGCCTATCAGAGCCATATGAAGGCGGCCAGAGCGTCAGAGGATGGGACTTTCGAACTGGAGAAGGTGAAGGTGAAGGTCAAACGCGAAGGAGGCGAAACCGCAGAGTTCTCAGCCGACGAGTGCGTTAGGGGGGACACCACAGTGGAGAAGCTGGCGAAGCTGAAGCCTGTCTTCAAGCCCGACGGCGTGCTGACGGCGGGCAATTCATCGCAGCTGAGCGACGGGGCTTCGGCCCTTATCGTCGCCTCGCAGGAGGCGGCTGACAGCCTAGGGGTCAAGCCACTGGCGAGCATCGTGGGCTACCAGACTGGGGGGGTCGAGCCTGCGAGGGTGATGGAGGCCCCTATACCTACGACGAAGGCCCTGCTCAGGAGGCTGAAGATGGACGCGGGAGATGTCGACCTCTTCGAGCACAACGAAGCGTACTCTACCGCGTCCATAGCGGTGAGGAAAGCCCTCGGCGTCGACGAGTCGAGGTTCAACGTCTGGGGGGGAGCCGTCGCCCTCGGCCATCCAATCGGGTGCAGCGGGGCGCGGGTGCTCACCACCTTGATCTACGGGATGAAGAGGGAGGGGAAGAAGACAGGGCTGGCGACCCTCTGCCTGGGCGGCGGGAACGCGGTCTCTATGGTTGTGGAGTCTTGGTCTCCCTGAGCTTCCGCCGAAGGACCTTCCCTATCAGGGTCTTCGGCAGCTCTTGGACGAACTCCACTTCCTTCGGGACCTTGAACTTCGCGAGCCGCTCCTGGCAGAACTCAATCAACTCCTGAGCGCTGGTGCCTTTGGCGGGGTCCTTCAGTACGACGAACGCCTTCACCGCTTCGCCGCTGAACTGGTTCGGGACGCCGATCACCCCCGCCTCTTTCACGTCCGGGTGCTCGAAGAGGACGTCCTCCACCTCCCTCGGGTACACCTTGAGGCCGCCGACGTTTATCATGTCCTTCTTCCTGTCGACGATATAGAAGTAACCGTCGGGGTCCATCTTGGCTATGTCCCCTGTAAGGAACCAGCCGTCCTTTAGAACAGCCTTGGTCTCTTCCTCCTGGTTCCAATAGCCTTTCATGACCTGAGGGCCCTTCACGGCGAGCTCGCCGATCTCCCCCGCTTTGAGAGTCTTCTCCCTGTCGGATATGTCCACTATCTTGGCGTCCGTCTCGCTGAATGGGGGGCCTATGGAGCCGTCCTTGACCACGCCTCCGGTAACCGGGTTGCAGTGGGTCACGGGGCTAGTCTCAGACAGCCCGTATCCCTCGACGAGGTTACCCCCTGTCAGCTCTATGAACTTCTTCCTGACTGCTGGCGGGAGCGCAGAGCCTCCCGAGAGGCAGGCCCGGACGGACCTGAGGTTGTACCTCCTCGCCTCGGGCTTGCTGTTGATGGCTATGTACATCGCTGGCGCCCCCGAGAAGATAGTTACCTTCTGGCTCTGTATCGTCTTCATCACCTCTTCTACGTGGAAGCTGGGGAGGAGAACCATCGCCGCTCCGGCCGCGAGGGGTGCGTTCATGGTCACCGTGAGTCCGTAGATGTGGTAGAGAGGTAGCACGCACAATGAGATGTCTCGCTCCGTGATGGGGAAGAGGCTGACGCCGTACTCCGCGTTGGACACGAGGTTGTAATGAGTGAGCATCGCCCCCTTCGACACCCCGGTGGTCCCCCCTGTGTACTGCAGGACCGCCACGTCATTGACCGGGTCGACGGCAGCGTAGGCGGCCATGGGGGGGTTGGACCGAATCAGGGTCACGAAGTCGATCGTGTTTTCCCGGGGGACGTCTCGGATCCCGGCGAGGCCGGCGAGGCGCCTCTTCAGGCCCGGCAGGTAGTCGCCGAGCCCCGTCGCTATGACGTGTCTTAGGGGGAGCCTTCCCCTGCAGCCACCTAGGCTGCTGAAGAGGTCCATCCCTCTCGCCACGGTGCGGCTCGCGACCACAACCTCTGCGCCTGAGTCCCTGAGCTGGTGCTCCAACTCCCTCTCCTTGTACACCGGGTTGCACATGACGACAATCCCTCCTGCTTTCAGGATGCCGAAGTAGGATACGACGAGCTGCGGGATGTTGGGGAGGAAGACCGCGACCCTGTCCCCCTTCTTCACTCCGAGCCCCACCAGAGCTGACGCGAACCTCGAACTCAGGTCATCCACTTCGGCGTAGGTGAAGTCGCGGCCCTGGTAATGGAGGCAACGGTTCCCAGGATGTAGCGCCGCAGAGTCGCTCAGCAGGGCATAGAGCGGCCTGACCTTTGGCCTGGGGACCGAGTATCTCTCCCCGACCTGCGCCTTGAGCCATGGACGTTCGAGGAGCTCCTGCATGGGTCGAGGATAACCTCAAACTTGCCTTAAGGGTATCCCTTAGGAGCAAGGGGGCGGTCTAGGCTTAAGTATGGACGAGAGCGGCGTCATATCGGACCCGAACATGTCTCAGGCCGGGGAGAAGTTTCTCATCCTCTGCGTCGACCGGGACGACGACTTGAAGTCCAAAGCAAAGGTGGAGTCCCCGGTGGTGGGGAGAGCGGCGGCCATCGAGGCGGCGACGAAACTTGCGCTCGCGGACCCCGAGGAGGCGGACGCCAACGCCATCTTCGCGGCGATCAAGAAGTATGACGAGCTCACCACGTCGAAGACGCCTTGCGAGATCGCGGTGGTGTGCGGCGACCCTGACAGGGGGTTCGAGGCAGACAGGAGGGTCGGGAGGCAGGTCGCCGCCGTGCTCCACGGAGGGAGCTACACAGGGGTGGTGCTCGTGTCAGACGGAGGAGAAGACGAACAGGTGATGCCGATAATCCAGAGCCAGAAGCCAATCGTCTCCGTGCAGCGGGTGACGGTGAAGCACAGCCAGACCGTGGAGGAGACGTACGAGGTCCTCGGGAGATACCTTAGGATGCTGGTGTTCGACCCGCACTATTCGAAGTACGCGCTTGGGGTCCCGGGCCTGATCCTTGTACTCGCTGGGATCCTGATAGTCGTCAACAGGACGTTCGAAGCCGGTATTGCCACCCTCCTCATCATAGGCGGGGCGTTCCTAGTCAGGGGGTTTAGCATAGACAGGAACGTGACAGGCCTCCTCCATAGGGGCCCTACCGGGTTCCTCAGGTTCTTCTCCCTCGTTGCCGGGCTGATCATGGGCATCGTAGGGATCCTTACCGGGTACGGCGCCATGGTAGGGGATACGCTGGCAGTCAACGCGGTGGTCGCAAACCCCACGAACCTCCTGATCTACGGGGGAGCCCTTGCAGGGGACTTCATCGGCGGGAGCTTGAACTTCGTGTGGGGTGGGATCGCCATCTACGCCGCTGGTGCCCTCCTCTCTCATTTGGCCAGGGAGAGCGCCCGCTGGAACAGAGACCTCTTCGTGCTTGTGATGCTTGCCATACTGTATCTCCCGCTTCAGACCTTCTCGGTCTATCTAGTGAGCGGCAACGCCCAGGCGACGTTCCTGCTGGTCTCCGCCATCCTCATAGGCCTGGCGGCGATCTTCGCTCTGACCACTGTGATTTATCCGCGGGTGCGGAGCAGGGGCCCCGCAGAAAACGAGTGACACATGTTAGAATCAGTGCTGAGATATCTTGGCGCCTACAAGTTCTACGAGGGGAGACTTAAGGCGCAGGTCGAGCGCGAGGAGATACCGAGCCATATCGGGATAATACTCGACGGGAACAGGCGCTGGGCCCAGATTCAGGGGGTCTCGGATGGTCTCGGCCACGAAGAGGGGGCGAACAGGGCGGAGGAACTCCTCGACTGGTGCCACGACCTTGGGATCAAGACGGTGACACTCTATGTGCTTTCGACGGAGAACCTAGACAGGACCCCCGAGGAGCTGGCGGCCCTCTTCGGACTCATCGAGGCGAGGCTCAACAGACTGCTCAGCGACGCCAGGATAGCCAGGTACAGAGTGAAAGTCAGGGCCATCGGCCACCTTGACCTCCTCCCCAAGTCGATAGTGGGGCTCCTGACCGCCATAGAGGAGAAGACGGCGGGGTACAGCGACCACTACCTCAACATCGCAGTCGCTTACGGAGGGCGCGCGGAGATAACTGACGTGGTGAGGTCGGTGGCCCAGGACGTGAAGAGCGGCAAACTCAGCCCCGATGCGATAACCGAAGACACGGTCTCGAAGAGGCTGTACACAGCTTACCTCCCTAACCAAGAGCCGGACCTCATAATCAGGACTTCGGGGGAGGAGAGGATGAGCGGGTTCCTCCTCTGGCAGGGCGCCTACTCTGAGCTGGTGTTCGTGGACGTCTTCTGGCCGGCCTTCCGTTACATCGACCTCCTCAGGGGTATCAGGACATACCAGAAGCGCAGGCGAAGGTACGGGCGATGAGAAAACATATAGCCTGACCTGAGGAGAGGGAGAGCAAGTTGAAGGTAACCCTCGGGACGCTCAAAGACAAGGGGGACGAGCTGGCAGCCTTCCTGGAGCCTCGTGTAGGCTCGAAGCCTTCCGTCTCGGGCGACTCGATGGAATTCGACGACGAGAGCGTCAGAGAGGGGGTCAAGCCCAGGCAGGTGAAGACGTACATCAAGCGCTTCCTCTTCATGAACGGGGTCAGGAAGAAGTACAGGGTGTTCGTCTCTGGGAAAGAGCTCACGGTTCAAGAGATAGTGGTCGGAGAAGAGGCGGAAGAGGAGAAGGAGAAGAAGGCCCAGGCGAAGAAGCCGGAACCTGAGGTAGAGGCAGAGGAGAAGAAGGAGGAGGAGCCCAAGGCTACTGAATCCGAGGCGGCCGAAGGGCCTGAAGAGAAGCCGAAGAAGGCCCCCGCCAAGAAGCCCCGGGCGAGCAAGAAGAAGAAGGGAGAAGAATCCTAGAGCGCCCTGGTCAAGCGAGCCCGCCGAAGCCTCTTAGCTCTCAGCAGAGCCCGCAAGTAGTTCCTCGACTCGCGCAACCACTTCAAGGATTGGCGGAAGTCACCTAAGGCGAAGCTGTCGGCCCCCTTCCTGAGATTGTCCAGGGCGAACTTGAGTGCCTGCCTTTCGTCAGGGACGGCGTACCGCTTCAGCTTCACGAAACGGCCTGGATTCTCCTCATCCAAGTCGAGCCTGATGAACGCGATGCTCTTCTCCAGATTCAGGTACGCCATCCATACGGACCGGATCTGCTCTTCGCTGGGCTCGCCCGAGACGGAGGCGAGGGCGGATTCGAGCCTCCCCGCCGCTTCCGCGAGGTCCCGCGCTGTCTCGTCCCTCCAACCGCTCAGGTCCCCGGCCCGCCTCCATTGAGGAACCGCATCGGGGGAGTTTCCGCCTCTGATTATTTATAACCAAGACAGGAGCGCCCCGCTTCGATTGCCGAAGAAGGAAGAACAGAGGATAGGGGGCGCGTGCTACATCGGCCTGGATTCGCTCCTCGACCTCGGCAGGCTTTCGTGCGCCCTCGAGAGGGCTCCGTTCCCGCTCTTCGCGTTCAAAGAGGGGAAGTCGACCAGGATCGCTGCACAGGCGGACCTCTTCATGGGGACCCCGATCTTCTACTACTTCGACAACGGGGCGGTCGACGAGTTCCTCGCTTACAGGATCACCGGTGAA
Organism: Nitrososphaerota archaeon; assembly: GCA_027339745.1. Lineage (GTDB taxonomy): Archaea > Thermoproteota > Nitrososphaeria > Nitrososphaerales > Gagatemarchaeaceae > UBA183. Next base: position 81,998 of record DAHWNW010000002.1, read on the forward strand.
GGGGAGGAGGTGCAGTTCGTGAGCTCGGCGAGCAACGCGTCTTACCTCTATGCTCCTGTGATAAGGGTCATGAAGATGCCCAAACCCCTCGAGGGGAAGCTCGGTTTCCAGGACAAGTTCATGTCCGTGGAGGTGGAGAACGTCCCGAGCCTCGTCAAGGTGGGCGCGTACAAGACCCTCTTCGAGGAGCCTCCGCTGCCTCTCTTCGCTTTCAAGCATGGAGGCGGGTGGGTCCTGGGGACCTTTGCCCGCATCGACGACTATGAAGAGGCGTCCATATTCTTCTACGCGATGGTGAAGGAGGAACCGTCGAGCTTCCTGAGATACACGTACGATAGGATCACCGAAACCACCTATGTCAGGCGGACGGACGAACCTGGGTTCCACTACATCAAGGTCGTCAAGCTCACCGGGGCTCATCCACTGGTGGAGTTCTGAGCCACCCTCCTCACGAACTTCTCGGCGTCGGTCAGCGTGAACTTCGAGTTGTTGTAGGAAGCTTTGTGGACCGCTTCGCTGTATTTGAACCAGCCGAAGCCCTGGTGCTCGAATGATATCCTCACCTTCTCCGAGTCGGTGGACGCGAGCATGTACACGACCTGCTTGTGCACGTTCTTGCCGTCCCTGCGATAGTAGTACTCTATCACCTTCCTGAACCCGGGGATTATGCTGATGCCTTTCAGTCCGGTCTCCTCCTCCACCTCCCTCAGGACGGTCTGGAGTTCGCTCTCTCCCTCCTCGACGCCCCCCTTGGGGAAGTCCCAGCGTCCGGCGTTGAGCAGGAGCAGGTACATCCGTCCCCCAGGGGTCTCCCTGAAGACCACCGCACCGGCAGACTTCTCTTCCATCGCCCGCCATGACAGAGGCGACGGATTAATATGATTCACCGGGCGTCGGCATGACGATGCCCCCGGTGGAGGATTCTTACCGCCTCGGGGGGACGGAAATGGAAGCGGTCTGAATGCGTTTCGTTGATAGGTTGAAACAGAAGGTGCAACGGGAGAATCTTTGGTTCTTCATCCTCATCCTCCTGTCGACCGAGGAAAGGTACGGCTTTGAGCTCAGGGAGCTCATAAACGAAAAGTTCGGATTCTGGAGCGGGAACGTGACCGCGTACCGCGTGCTCTATAACCTCCAAAGGTCAGGCATGGTGCAGGTGGAGATTAGAGACAGACGGAAGTACTACCACATCACTGAGCTCGGCCGCCAGGAGCTGCAGGCTGCAAGGGCATTCCTGCAGGCGCTTCTTCAGGGCCAGGGGGCGCCCCAATGACCTTTACAACAGTAAAATAGTGGCTGATATACCCTCGGGGCAGGGAGGAAGAGAAGTTGGCGAAAATCAAGGTAGCCGTGGCCGGGGTGGGGAACTGCGCCTCGGCGCTGATTCAGGGGCTCCATTATTACTCAAAGAAGGGCCCAGACGAAGGGCTCACCTACTGGAGCGTCGGAGGATACACCCCCAAGGACATAGAGTTCGTCGCCGCGTTCGACGTCAACGCCAAGAAGGTGGGGAAGGATCTCTCGCAGGCCATATTCCAACCCCCGAACAACACGGTGAAGATTTCTGACGTCCCTAGTATGGGGGTCAAGGTGAAGAAGGGCCCGGTGCTGGACGGCATCGGGAAGTATCTCAAGGATGTGGTGTCGATCTCGCCTCTGGCTCCCCAGGACGTTGTGCAGGAGCTCAAAGACAGCGGCGCGGACATCCTGGTGAACTACCTACCTGTAGGGAGCACCGCCGCGACTCAAGCTTATGCCGAAGCAGCGCTGAGGGCTGAAGTCGCGTTCGTGAATGCGATCCCAGTGTTCGTGGCTTCCGAGAAACGATGGGCGGACAGGTTCGCGGCGGCGGGGCTCCCTGTCGCCGGGGACGACGTGATGAGCCAGGTGGGGGCGACAGTGCTTCATAAGACGTTGGTCAAGATGGCCGTCGACAGGGGGGTCAAGGTTGACGAGACATACCAGTTGAACATAGGGGGGGACACCGACTTCCTCAACATGCTTGAGGAGAGCAGGCTGAAGGACAAGAGGGAGAGCAAGACCAGTGCCGTGAGGGCCATGTCACCATACGAAGTGCCGACGCGGATCGGCCCCAGCGACTACGTCCCCTTCCTCGACAACGACAAGGTGTGCTACATATGGCTGAAGGGGAGGTACTTCGGAGGGAGCGTCGTCAAGGTGGACGTGAAGCTGCATGTGGTCGACGCCTACGACAGCGGGGGCGTGATCGTCGACGCTATACGGGGGACCAAGCTCGCGCTGGACCGAGGTGTCTCGGGAGAGCTGGAGAGCCTGTCTGCCTTCTGTTTCAAGCATCCCCCGAAACAGATGCCATACCCCGCCGCGAAGACGGCGTTCGAAGAGTTCACCTCGGGGAAGAGGGAGCGATAGCGGCCGACCTTCTGATGTAGAAGGCCACGCCCAGCGCGACAATCAGGACGAACGCCGACGGAATCGCGTACCGGAGCAATATGTTCTCTGCTATCGTGACGGAGACGGAGGTCGGCACGGTCCCGCTGATTGTGACACCCGCGTAGGCGAACGTCAGCTTGGCCCCGCTCATGGAAATAGTCTGGCCTGAGTTGGCCACCACGCTTGCGTTGGCCACGCCGGTCTCGTGCGCCCCCAGGTTCGAGAAGTACACCATGATCTCTTTCGAATTGGCCTGCAAGCCCTGGAGGTTGGAGAAGGTCAATCCCGGGGGTATCGGGAGCGTGAAGGTCACATCTGAGACAGGGACCGCCGACGGGTTGGTCACCTGCAGCGAGAGGGTGAAGGCCTTCCCCTCCTCGGGGGTCGCGGGCGTGGTTGTCATGGCGACAGAGAGCGGCTGGTATATCTGGACGGTAGGGCTCCCCCCTTTGACTGCGAACGTGGTTCCGCCGAAGTAGAAGGAGGCCGAGACAGGGGCGGCCGAAAGGTTCCCGTATATCTGCGCGGTCGACACCTTGTAGGAGAACGTGACGTTCCCTCCTTTACCGATTGACCCGACCGTCTGGTGGAGCACGCTAGAATTGACGATGGAGTCGAAGGCGTCGTTGGTGGTGCTCACCGTAACGTTGTAGATCGGGGTCGGCCCCAGGTTCTCAGCCATGACCGTGACAGACGAAGTCATGCCGCCGAAGAGCTCCTGAGGCGAGTACCCCTTGGACAGGACAAGGCCGGCGGGGACAGGGACCGGGCCCGAAGAGCCTGACACTGACTCCCCGGCCGCCTCGCCGGTGAACGTGAAGGGCTGTATCATGTAATTGGAACCGTCGGTAACGTTGTAGCTCATCGACGTCCTGACGGTGGTTGAGGCGTTGAGGGTCTTGTAGGAGAGGGTGACCGTGCCTGACGCGCAGCTGATTCCCAGGCCGCTCACGTGGCCGCAGCCAAGGCCTGCAGGGAGGACACCTGTCGCTACGTAGTCGGTCACGCCGACTGGCGCTATGTCCGAGGCGGCGAAGTTGAGTGTGACGTTGGTCTCGCTCGTCGAGAGCGCCGCGAAGGAGGAGGTCACTTGGAGAACAGGGAACGAGACTTGCATCCCGTTCTGCGAAAAGACGTCGGAGATCGTGTTCGTGGTAGCGTTGAGGGCAGCCCCCTGAGGGTCCTGGTACGTCACGCTGTAGGACCTCGTGACGTTTATGGCAGTGATGCTCGGCGCTGACTGCGTCACCGTGACGGTCGCGGTCCCTCCGCCGGCAGCCAAGCCAGGCACTGACTTGCCTGCCACGACCACGGAAGAAGCTGGGAGGGTCCCAACGTTGACCAGCGTTATGTTGAGAGTCTGCGGAGTCCCCACGGCCTTCCCAAGGCTGTCGGCCGGGGATGGGACCATGGTAGCATACACCACCGCGTCGTCTGCCCCGAGGGACAGCCTGATGGGGTTGATCACAGTGGTCGCGTTGAAGGCCGCGCCCCCGAATTCGTACTGGTAACTCACGACGGAAGCGGGGATGGTGATCGAGCCGTTTGTGGTCCCGGTGTACTCTAGCCTGTAGACCGGCGTGAGGGTAGCCGATGGGCCCAGGGAGGCGGACTTGACAGAATCGTTGCCGCCAAGGAAGGTGAATACGCCTGTGGTCTTCCACCATGAGTCAGAGAACGAGAGGCCGAAGATGGATGTCGTCGGCGAGAGGTTGGTGAAAGTGAGCGTGACGGCGAGGTCTCCGTTGGTGTGAAGGACCCCGACATCGACGGCCCTCGTGGCGAGGAGCGGGGCAGGCTGCTCTACGATGGTCGCGTTCGTGCCATAGATGGTCTGGCGCGGAGCGAGCTTCAGGGTGTAGGACCCAGTGAAGGCTGCGCCGTTGTCCTTCACGACGGCGCTGTCGTTGGAGCTGATCATGCCGCTCAATGCCTCTATGTGGATCTCAGACGAATTGCTCGCGGCGGACGCTGTCAACGAGGTCACCGAGCCACCGAAGAGGCCCACCGCGTTAAGCTCCCCTGCTGACGTGAGGGCCGATGGGGTGATGGAGCCGACCACCAGGTTGTGAACGAACCCGGACCCCGACGAGCCCTTCACCCCTTCCAGCACGACGAACGGGGACTCTGAGCCCGCGAACGCAGGCCCTGACACAGCCCTCGCAAACCCCCCCTCGGCCGTCGGAAGGAAGTTCTTGAGAAGCGTCGCGGGGACAAGGCTTGAGAAGGCGACCGGACTAAGGAACGTATAGACCCCGGTGCTGTTTGTTGTGGACATGAAGTCTGTGAGGAGGTACGGGTCGAGGGCTGCCGCCGCTGCGGAGGCTTGAGAGAAGGAGCTGGCACCCACGGTCAGGAAAATCCCCTGCGGGACCAGTGAGGGGACCGGGAGGAGGTTGTATCCATTCGGACCGAATACCTGAAAGTCTGGGTTCCATCCTAGGGTGCTGACCGCTGTGATGTTGTACCAGCTGAGCCCAGGTGTGGACTCCAGCGCTGAGAGGTGGCTGGACCCGTTCACCCCGTCGAATGTGAAGAACCACAGGGCGTTCGATCCTGCTACATACACGTTCAGCTTCTCAGAGTATGAGGAAGTCTGGGCGTGCGCCATCTGCATCGGGACCGCCGAGAAGAGCATGAGGGCAACGACCGCGAACGCTAGCAACCGGTAGTGCTTCAAGCGAGACGTTGGAGGGCGCCCGGTTCACCATATAAAACCGTTTGAGAGGTCAGCTACTTCTTTCGGGTCGGCTCCTCGGAGGGGTCGTCCACGCCCCTGTCGTTGAGGATGAAGACCGTGTCCCTCTCCGGATGGTAGGGGCTGTCCACCATCCTCGCGATGCGGTTCTTCGCCGCCTTCCTGAGGTAGAGCCTGTAGGTGCTTGTGTGGGCGACAACGTGCCCACCGACGGGCCTCGTGGGGTCGCCGAAGAACGAGTCAGGGGCAGCCTGCACCTGATTTGTGACTACCACGGCTATGTTATAGATCTCGGCGGTCCTCAGGAGCTGATGCATGAACCTGTTGAGCCTCTGCTGCCTCTCGGCGAGGGTCCCCCTCCCCAAGAACTCGGCCCTGTAGTGGGCGACGGCGCTGTCTAGGATGACCAGTTTCACCTTGTTTGGCTCGATGATGTGCCCCAGGTCCTTCACAATCAACTCCTGGTGGGCGCTGTTGTAAGCCCTGGCTACCGTGATGCGAGAGAGCGCCTTCTCAGCGTCCATCCCCCTTGCCTCGGCTATCTCCTGTATCCTCTCAGGCCTGAACGTTCCTTCTGTGTCGACGTAGACCGAACTTGCGTCGAGCCCCCCTTCCTCCCTGGGCTGCTGCGCCATGACGCACAAGGTGTGGCATATCTGCGACTTTCCGCTCCCGAACTCGCCGAAGAACTCGGTCATTGCCCAGGTTTCGATGCCTCCGCCTAGGAGTTCGTCAAGGTTCTTGGACCCCGTGGATATCCTGTCTATGGCCTTCCTCTTCGCGAGGAGGTCGGCGGCGTTGATGAAGTCCGGCTCTAGGCGGTTCAGCTCCACCAGCTTCTTCCTGGCCTTGTTGTTCAGCTCGACCGCCTTGGAGACGTCGATGTCGACCGCTTCGGCGATGTCCATGGGCCCGGAGGTGGCGAGGTCCAGTATCGTTTCGATTCCTGCGTCCTTCAGCTTGGCCTTTGTGGCCGGCCCGACGCCAGGGAGCGTGTCGAGCTCGAGTTCCTCCTCGACTTCAGTCGCAGGCAACATGTACCGCGAGCGCCTTCTGGTAGATAAGTATGCCTCAGGGAGAGATGCGTGTAAGTGTTCTAGGGAACAAGCTGGCCGAGCGGATGTGCTTCAACCCCGCGATCCACCTCGTCGTCCTCTCGACGCCTATTCCGAAGCCCGAATGTGGAGGCATGCCGAACTTCCTCAGCTCCAAGTACCACGAGAAGGACTCGGTCGGGAGGTCTTGGCTCGAAATCCTCTCCATGAGCTCGTGGTAGTCGTGTATCCTCTGCCCGCCTGTGGCGAGCTCCCCGACCCCCTCGGGGGCGATGAGGTCCGCTGACTTCGTCACCTTCGGCCTGTCGGGGTAGGTCATGTGGTAGAACGACCTCGCGCTTAGAGGATAGTCGGTGATGAAGAAGGGAGACTCCTGAGTCAGGCTGACCGCCTTCTCCGCCTCAGTGGGGAGGTCGTCCCCCCACTCGAACCCGAATCCTTTGCTCTCCGCGATAGACCTGGCCTCGTCATACGACAACCTGGGGAAGGGGACTTCGGGCTGCCGGAGGACCCTGCCGAGCGTCTTCAGGTCCGTCTGCCTGTTCGCCAGCACCCTCTCCACCATCTTGGATAGGAGCCCCTCCTGGACCTTCATGTTGTCCGACTGCTCTGCGAACGCCTGCTCGGCCTCTATCATCCAGAATTCGGTCAGGTGTTTCGCCGTCTTGGACTTCTCCGCCCTGAAAGCCGGTTGGAAGATCCACACTTTCTGCAGCGCGGGGAGGGCCGCCTCTTCATAGAACTGGGCGCTCTGGCTCAGGCTCGCCTTCTTCCCGAAGTAGTCCACCGAGAAGAGTGTCGCCCCCCCTTCTACGGCGGCCTGGACGAAGGACGGAGCGCTTATCAGCTGGAAACCGTTCTCCCTGAAGTAGTCGAACGCGGCCCCGATCACCTCGGCCCTGATCCTCATCGTGGCGATGGCCTTTGGCCCTCGGATGCTCAGGTGCCTCTTGTCGAAGAGGAACGAAGCCGACTTCGCCGCGGTCCGCGTGATTGGCCAGCTGTCCGCCGTCGCGAGGACAGCGAACTCGGCGGCCGAGACCTCCTTCCCTCCCGGCGCACGCCGGTCGTCGCGCACCTCTCCCCTGACCACCACCGCCGACTCTTTGGTGGCGCGCTTCGCCGCGTCGTAGGCGGCGTCGGAGGACCCCTTGCGGGCGGAAACCTGGACGTACCCGGTGCCGTCCCTGACCTGGACGAATGCGAGCCCACCTATGACGTGCTTCCTGGCTACCCAGCCACGTATCTCAACGGCCCTGGGAGACCGTCCTGCAAGGATTTCAGATGCGCTCGAGCGCGCGAAGGCATCCACGGTGCGGGCTCGGTCTGTTCATGCTAAAAGCGTGATGCGCGGAGACTCAACGTTATAGATAACCCCAGCTGACCGAAGGACACCATTGCCTCGCAGGGCGACGATAATCAGATGGGCCGGGAGCGGAAGCGTCGTCGACCTGCTTTCCTCTGTGGGGCACGTGATGAGGCTGGAGGGGCTCAAAGGCGAGTTAAGGAGGTCTGGTAACTCCCTCGTCCTCGCGGGGCCCGAGCCCGCCCGGACGTGCACAGTCTTCAGGTACCTCCCAGGGGTCAGCTGGCTCGCTGCGGGGTATGCCGTCGGGGGGGCTTCCGAGCTAGCCGGTGTCGCGGAAGAGCTGGCGAAGAAATATCTGAGACGCGGGGGGAGGTTCAGCGTCGAGGCAGAGTCTGCAGGAGGCCAGGCGGCTTCTGACCTAGCGGGGGCGGTCACTTCTCATATCCTGGACGCCGTGAAGGGGGTGCGGGTGTCCAACCCACCTGACAGGAGGTTCAGGGTCGCCATGGACGCATCAGGGGGCGCGGCCGGGGTTGAGCTTTCACGCGGCCCCGGAGGGATCCCGACCGGGCGATACGAGGCATCTTGCCTCGTATCAGGAGGAAAACACAGCTCCGTCTTGGCATGGCAGGCCGTGCTGATGGGATACAGGGTCCGCCTCGTACACGCCGTGGAAGACGACGACGGGCTCCTCGCCTCTGCCAGGCTTTATTCGGAACTCTCATTCCGCTCGGACCCCCGGGGTCTGAGCCTGACGGCAATCGAGGGAGGACCGGCGGCCCAGCTCATACGCGAATTCGCGTCCGAGGCTGACGGCCCTGTCTTCTGCGGATGCACGGCCACGAGAACGCGGGCGGACGCGCCCCTGGAGAACGTCGTAAGCCCCCTATACCTTCTCCCGGAGGAATGGTTCGACGCGGAGTTCAGGGCCCTCGGATTCGCGGGAAAGGAGTCGGCCCTGGGCTGGGGCAAGGCAGGAGCCGTGAAGTCAAAGTCGAGGTCGTTCGGAGGTAGAAGGGCCGACGTCAGCGAGGTCATCGACGGCCTCTCCTAGCCGCACCTTCAAGCGCGTCAACTATGGATGCCCGTGCGTCGTACCCTCCCGCCACCTCACCCAGATCGGCCGCCCGCGCTCTGAACCCCTCACCAGCGAGCCTCCCGAGCGACTCCTCGAAGGTGGCGAGGTTAAGGCGGTCCTGTCTCACGACGATGGAGACGCCCAGCCTGGCGGCCTTGTCCGCGTTCCCTTCCTGCTCAGGCTGCTTCGGAATCGGGACGAGGAGGGACGGCTTCTTCGAGATAATCGCCTGGGCCACGGTCCCGTGTCCCGCCCTCGACACGACGACGTCGCAGTTCCTGAAGTAGAAGCCTGCGATTTCGCACCATTCGTAGAACCATCCCCCCGGGGTACGGACCGCGCGCGTGCTCCCGGAGGGGTCGCCCCCTGAGACCGCGAAGACGAACTTAGCGTTCAGCTCCTTGGACAGCTCGAGGGCCTTGCGTAAGAGCGGGGTCCGCGTTCTCGGGGGCCCGGACACCTGCCAGAACACTCTTGTCCTGCTGTCCTGGGCGAACTCAAGCGCGGGGCCATCTGGAGTCAGGCCCCCCGTAGGAGAGATGAACCCCACATAGCGTGCCTTCGCGACGCTGCTCCCCCACAAGTTCTTCTCGCTGATGGTATACGGAGGTGGGAGGTCGGGAAGGAACACCCCGTCGCTGAACCTCCAGAGTCTTCCCATTCCAGCGGACGTCCCGACCGAAAGCAGCCTGGACAGGGCCCCAATCCTCGTGTGGGAGCTCGTCAGGTTGAGCTGGTTCAGGACCGTGAAGGCGGGGAGGCGGAGCGCCTTGCCGGCGAGGACCGTCGGCAGGGCAGAGTCGCTGAGGACGACATCTGGGGTGAACCTCCCGATGTTCTCGAGCTCGGCCGAAAACTGCCTGTAGGACTTCGCCATGATGGAGAAGGAGTCGAGGAGGGTCTCCTTCACGAGGAACTCGCCGTCCTCGGAGTAGCGCACATCGGCCAACGGGAGCCTGTTGCACCTATACCCTCTGGCCGCGATCAGTGACGCCACCTCCCCCGACGACGAGAACTCGATGGTCGCGCCCCGGGCTGAGAGCTCCCCGGCCACCTCGAGCATCCTGCTGGCGTGGCCTAGACCTGAGCCGAAGCAGCCTATGTAGACCTTCATCCCTGGGTCGCTGATTCCAACTTTACGACCTCCCCGCCCGGCGATGTCTCTTCGAATACCTCAGCCTGGAAGACCCTGACCTTGGTCCCTTCGTCTAGCCAGGCGTCCATGGAGAGTCCTGCCTTTGCGCACGCCTCGGAGAGGAAAGTCTCTGCGTCCCAGCCCTGCTCGGTGGCGACCTGTGGCAGCAGGAGCCCGCTGGCGTAGCCGTTGGAGACCACCAGGCCGTCTTCGCCCACCCTGACCCTTGAGGGGAGGTCCGCGCGGACTGGGGTCGACACTTCGCTGGGGACGGTCAGCACGCTGACTTCCACCACGATGCGATCCACCTCCTCAGCCGCGACAGGAAACGGGAAGCGCGGGTCTTCTGAGGCGTAGACGGCCACTTCCCTGATGGCCTGACCCAACGGCTTGACCGGCTCAGGGTATCCTATGCACCCTCGGAGTGCCTTCGCCCCCCCGTGCACGGCGCTGAGGGTGACGAACACCCCGCGCTTTTCGCGGAAGACCCCCGTGTCTGGGAACCCTCGGGGGGCGGGGGCCCGCCTGACGTGCGCGACCAGTGTGTCCCTTGCCAGCGCGACCGCCCTTCTCCCTTCTTCCAGCGTAAGGGGCATGGTGTTCCTGGTCGAGGCGGCCCGCGAGCGACCTTAACTTTTTCCAGTGGCTCCCCTTCCAGTAGTACTTGCCGCAGGCGGAGCACCTGAAGAACATCCTGTGGCTCTCCTGCACGCCTGGAGGTACCCGCCCCGACACCTCCCCCTTATTCACCGCCGCCAGCTCGCCCCCGCACAGGGAGCAGAGGGGTTCGCCCCTCGCCAGCGATATCCGCAGCAGCCGCGCCGCGGCCGACACCTCTGACAGCCTAACGATGTCGCTCTTTCCTGCGATGAGCATAGACGTGGCGCCCTTCTTCCGTGCCAGAGCCGCCAGCCTGCGGTCGGAGGTCAAGATCACCCTCCCCTCCCTTGCCGCGAGCCTCACCAGCTGGTCGTCCCCTCCGTTCCTGAAGTACGACGTGTCAAAGCCGAGCGCCCTGAGCTTCCTTGCCAGGGACCCGAGCATGGCGTCGGCGATGAAGGCTGTCCTCGCGCGGCTCGGTGCCATGGCCGGGCGCGCCTATCTGGTGGTCTCCCCAGACCTGACCGACTCGTAGAGCCTCCGGGCGGCAGGGTCCTTCTCGAAGTGGACCCTGATGGGCGCGATGATCGCGTCGAGGGCCTCGGCGACGCCCTTCTTGAGGTCAGCCGGGTGCAGCAGGCCGCCGATGTAGGCGTCCTCCAGCTCCTTGTAGGACGCGAATTCTACCGCCCCGCCGTACTTCTCGGGCCTCTCGACCCTGAAGGTCTTCCTCTTCCGGAAGATTATGTACTTGGAGTAGTCCATCAGGGCGTTCCCGGCCACCACCTTGGGGGGACAGTAGGCCGAGTTCACCTTGCTGCGTATCAACTCTGGCCCGTCGTGGACGAAGATCGAACTCTCTGGCTTGCTCTTGCTCATCTTGCTGGCTATCTCGGAGTCCAGGGCCCCGTTTTCGTCGAACCCTTCGGGTTCCTTCTTCCCCTGGAGCCCTATGAGCATGTGATGGTGGACCGCGACAGGCTTCTTCCATTTCAGCTTCACCGCTATCTCCCTGGCCAGTATGTTGGCGCGCCGCTGGTCGAGGCCCAGCTGGCAGATGTCCACGTCGAGCCAGAAGATGTCGGCTACCTGCATCATAGGGTAGAGGAGCTGAGCTGCCTGCACTGCTTCCTTGGACGTCCTCCCTGCGATGGTGAGGGCCCTCTGAGCCCGGGCCAGGGTGAAGTTCTGGGCGACGGCGACCACCTTCTTCCAATACTCCTCGTTCCTGGCCGCGTCGCTGGTCCAGAGGATTTCGACCTTGTCCATGTCGACCCCCGCAGCCTTCCAGACCTCGACGAAATACCGGCCGACATCCTGGATGCGCCCCAAGTCACCCCCCATCTTGTTGTTGACCCAGGCGAACCAGTCCGCGATCCAGAGCTTCATCCGGACCCCTGCCCTCAACATGTCTTCGACGAGTATCGGCCGGAGGACGCCGAAGGGGAGGTGGGCGAGCCCGCTCGGCTCGAAACCGTCGTATGCAGTCGGATGCTCCTTTGCCTGGAGGAGAGCCATCAGCTCTTCCCCGGTGATTATCTCCTCTCCGACCCCCTTGATCAGGGCGTACCTCTCTTCCAGGTCCATCTGCCTCCGGCCCCATGCGCGCCAATTAAAACCGTTGACAAGGGGCCCGGTGTTGGAGGGCAACATCCTCCCAGAAAGTCTTAACTACGCTCGGAGGTTGCGCCGGGTTTGAGTTCTATTGCCCAATGCGAGGCACTGGGTGTACGCCGCCGCCGTCGCGACCTACATCCTCAGCGTCTGGGGGGCCTACGTCACGGTGGGGGACTTCGGGGCGGGGTGTGGGACTGGGCTCGGCGCCAGCTGGCCGCTCTGCAACGGCACCCTCTTCCCTTCGTTCGCCCATTACGCGACCCTGATAGAGTACGTGCACAGGCTGCTGAGCGTCGTCATAGGGCTGATCATACTCTACGCTACCGTCAAGGTCTGGATGGTGAAGCCGAGGCCTTCCCTACCGTCCAAGCTGATGCTCCTAGCGATAATCCTGATACCGATTCAGATCGGAATCGGAGGCGGGGTAATCGCCTCAGGGCTCGCACCGATCGTAGCTACCACGCACTTTGCCTTCGCCCTGGTCATCTTCGGGATAATAGTCTTCGCCGCAGCGTTGATGTTCGTCGAAGCCAGGGCCAAGAGCCAGACAGGCTGAGCCTTTCGTGCTGTGGACGTAGTACGCCGCGACCGAGTCGTCAACGCCCCGAGCCGGGGAACAGTCAGAGCCTACTCAATCCGGCCAGGCGGAAAAGAGGTCCCGCCTACGCGTGGTTGACGAGGGTCTCGATTTTTGACTTTATCACGTTGGAGGGGACCGCGCCGACGACGATGTCCTCTACCTTCCCCTTCGAGAAGAACATCACTGTGGGGATGCTCATGATCCCGAACTGCGAAGCAAGTTCCTGATTGGCGTCGGTGTCCACCTTCACGAACTTGACCCTCCCTTCGTACTCCTTTGAGAGCTCATGAATCACCGGTTCAATCATCTTGCAGGGGCCGCACCAGTCGGCGTAGAAATCGACTACGACTGGCTGGGAGGACTTCACGACCTCGTCCTGGAACCCATTAGGCCGGAGGGGAATCACGTTGTCGGTCATACAAAGACCGGGTCCCAGCTCCCTGTTCATAAATCTGCCTTGGGTCGGCCGCCTGCGGCCTGGGCATGGAGTCGGCTAAGGGCGAGCTCCTGAGCACATCCCCGACAGGGTTGTAGGACGCCAGGGTAGCCCCGTCGATTGCCTTCCACACGAGGTCGTGCAGACCCAGCTTGGTGACATACTCGTCTACGAGGTCAGACTTCACCCGCGTCCTCGGGTGGCGGGTTATGATCGCACAACAGTCCTTGTACTCCTCGAGGGAGAGGTCGTAGGTGGAGACGCGTCGGGCCATTCCGATTATCTCTTCCTTGTCGTAGGCCAGAAGGGGCCTTAGGATCGGCAGCGAGGAGCCGTGGTCGAATGACCCCACGTTCCACAAGGTCTGGGAGGCCGCCTGTGAGAGCGAGTCCCCGGTCGAGATCGCTATCGCCCCGAAGGCAGGGGCGAGCGCCTCCGCGGTCATACGCATGAACCTCCGGAACAGAGACGGCTCCAGGTCCGCTGACCCCCCTGCGGTGGCGAGTTGGTACTCGGCGAAGGGGACGAGGACCAGGGTGCTCTTCCCTCCGTAGGACGAGAGGACCTTCACCTCCTTCATGACCTTGCTCTCCAGAGCGTACCTGGCCGTCGGGGCGAGGTAGAAGTGAAGGTAGACCGGGACGCACCCCCTCTTCATCAGCAACCACGCCGCAACAGGGGAGTCGATGCCGCCAGAGAAGAGGTGCATCACCCGCCCTGCCGTCCCTACAGGGAGGCCGCCGGGCCCCGCGGTCTTGTTGGAATAGACGAGGGCATTGAACCTCGTCACGTCTACCCTGAGCACGACGTCGGGGTGGGTCAGGTCCACCTTCATCCCGGTCTCCTCCTGGACGGCCGCCCCGAGCCTAAGAGCGAGCTCTCGCGAGGTAAGCGGGTAGCCTTTGTCGGATCGCCTCGGCTCGACCTTGAAGGACTTCCCCTGCGACCTCCTGGCAGCGTCAAGCACCGCCGCCCGGATCTCCCCGAAGTCGAGCCCCACCGGGACGACCTCCGAGAACCAGGCGACCCCGAAGGTCCTGCTGAGTCGGCCCCCGACCGCTTCGGCCCCTCCCTCGGCGGTGACCAAGAACCTCCCCTCCCTGAGCTCGACGACTGGAGCGAGGCCGCTCAACGACCGCGCTATGTTCCGGCGGAGCGCGCGGACGAACTCCGGCCTGTTCTTCCCCTTCAAAGCTACTTCCGAATAGTGTACCACATAGGTGAGGGGCATTGGCGGATTCAGCCTCTTGGCAGGCGTAGATTAAGCCGTTCGGCCCCGGCGGGTCAACGCAGGACGGCGGCAACCATCGCGACCAGGAATATGATCGCAAGATAGGGGCTTGAGAATTTGAAGGCCAGCCATGCGTTGTCCTTGGTGGGGGCCCTGAATAGCTTGATGTTGGTCGCGAGCAGGAGGAAGTCGAAAACGAGCGAAACCCCCAGGTAAACATAGAAGCCGGGTCCGAGGAAGTAGGATACGTACGTCAGGCTCACCGGGATGAGGAGTAGTGTGTTGAAGACGATGTACCTTGAGGCGGCAGCAGGCCCCACCACCGATGGGAGCATCGGGACGTTGACTGCCGTGTAGTCCTCCTCTGTGATGACCGCGAGGGACCAGAAGTGGCTCGGCGTCCATACAAAAACAAGCGCGCCGAGGAGCCATCCCACGGCGGCGTCGCTGTAAGTGACGGCGTACCAGCCGGCCAGAGCGGCGCAGCTCCCGGCGAACCCCCCGAGGACTATGTTCCAGCTGGTACGAGGCTTCAGGAAGAGCGTGTAAACAGGGACGTAGACGAAGGCGCCCAGGGCGATGAAGAAGGTTGCAAGTATGTCCAGTGTGAAGGCAGCCACGACCACACCGGCGGCGAGGAGACCGAGACCCATGATCAGGGCGTGCGAGGGCCGCACTATCCTACCGGCCGGGAGGGGCCTCCCCATGGTCCGCTTCATCTTCGCGTCCATCCCCATCTCCAGGTAGCTGTTCAGCGCAAGGGCGCCGCTGGAGGCCAACGCTCCCCCCACCAACACCCCGGCCAAGGTTACGAGTGGCGGCAACCCCCTCTCGGCCACGACGGCCGAGCCCAGCGCGGCCATGAGAAGAAGCGGGGTGATCTTAGGCTTCGTTAGCGCGAGATAGTCTGAGAGGCTCAAATCGGGGGTTCCATCTGTGGCTGGGCCTCCGCGCTGCGTATTTTGGTCTTGCTCAGGGGATTCAGGAGGGCCCTGCGGTGAGCTTCGTTGAAACCCTTAAGAAATCTCTGAGTTCCGGGCGCCCGTCCCGCGGTAGCTCAGCCTGGTAGTCCCGGAAGGGGCCAACAGCTTCCGGCTGTAGAGGTCGGCCATCGGCTGACCCGTCCAGCCTACTCAGGCCACAGTGACCGGAGTGTCGCAGGCTCAAAAGGTGCCTAGGCACCTGACAATCCTGCCCGCGGGACACATTACCGCTAGAACGACCGCTCCGGCGCCCCGGGCGCACCATTCTGTACAAGCGTCTTCCTCGAAGGGGGCTCGGCAGGCGACTCGAGGAACCGTTTTATCCCCCACCAGAACGGGTTGAAACAGCGTTGAGTTCAGCTTCTCCCAAGAGCAGGAAGTCCAAGAAGGAAGGGGTCAAGGCCGAGGTCGTGGAGGAGGTGGAGAAGGCCGGGAAGGCGGTCAAGAGGGAGGTAAAAAGGGCTGAGAGAATGGGGGCCGAGTCGGCGAGGAGACCCAAGGCGAAGCCTCAAGCTAAGGCTCCGGCTGGGAAAGCCCCCGTCCCCTCGGTCTTGTCCAGGCACGGGACCGAGATGATCAAGAGGGAAGGGAAGGGCTTCTCGGTCGGAGAGCTGTCCAGCGCAGGGCTTGCCCCCGGAGAGGCGGCCCGGTGGGGGGCGAGGGTTGACTACAGAAGAAGGAGCGTTATCGAATCGAACGTGAGTGCCCTAAAGGGGTGGGCCGCATCACCTGCCGCGGCTCCTAAATCTGAGGGAGAGCCCGAGAAGGCGGGGCGAGCCCTGGAGAGGGCCGGAGAGGAAGTAGCCAGAGAAGCTGAAAAGGCCGGGAAGGCGGTGAAGAAGGAAGCCAAGAGGGTCGAGAAGGGGGCCGAGCAGAAGCTCGGGAAGAAGCCCCGTGCTAAGAAGTCCGAATCGTAGCTGACTTCTCCGAGCGCACCGCCATGTACAAGTACTGCTGGGCGTAGCCTGCGTACTCGCCGAAGTATTCCCTCAGGGAGGCTGACAGCTTCGCGTATTCGCTGGCCGCCATTTTGACCTTCCCATCGCGCTCCAGCCGCGCCCTCAGGGACCGGTCCATCAGCCATGGGTACGACCTCGCCACAGCCCTCGCGATCCACACGTCTATGGGAAAGGCCTCGTCTTTCCCGCACGAGTAAAGGAGGACGCAATCTGCAACCTTGGGCCCGACCCCCAGGAGCACCTTCTCCCCCGACAACTCCCTGAGGAGCAGCCTCCGCGCCTCCTCGTAGGGGAGAGACGAGACAGCGTCGAAGTCGACGTCCCCCCTCGCGACCGAGGCCGCGACCCTTTTGAGGAATGGCGCCCTGTAACCCAGGCCGCAACCCCTGAGGGCAGAGACCGTCGGGCCCGCCAAAGCCTGCGGGCTTGGGAATCTTCGGTAGACGTCCCCCTCGAACTCGATGGCCCCGCCGTACCTCGCGCAGACGTTGTCTACCATCTTCACTATCCGGGGGATGTTGGCGTTGGTCGCGAGGGCGAAGGAGGCGAGGCACTCCCACCTGTCTTGCCTGACCAGCCTCAGGCCGTAGAACCGTTCGACGGCCCGGGTGATGGGTTCGTCCTTGGAGATGGAAGCGAGTACGTGCTCCAGGTCCACGTCCAGCTGGAAGTATTCCGACACCCAGGGGGCGCCGAGGGCGTCTGAGCTGGAGACACACTTCAGGACGTCCCCCTCCTGCATCATCTTGACCACCCCCCCACCGACGACCCCGTACCACCAGTCCCCTCTCTTGGCCCACCTGAACGTCTGCCCGCTGACCAGGGTGTACTCCAGACTGAAAGGCGAGGTGAGCGGTACGACGAACTCCATTCGCGGGTGGTGGTTCGGCGCCCCCGCGAAGATATATCCTTGCGGGCGGAATGCAGTTGAAATAGACGCCCGGACGCCAGGGACGCCCATGTCTGGCTCCTATCTTGAGGCGACTCGGCGCTCGGGTAAGCTATTCGAGCGGGCGAAGAAGGTGTTCGCAGGAGGAGTCAATCACAACGCCAGGTTCTACCAGCCCTATCCCCTGTTCGTGAACAAGGCCAAGGCACAGCACATTTGGGACGCCGACGGAAACAGGTACACGGACTACTGGATGGGGCACATGGCCCTGATCCTCGGACACTCGCCGAAGCCTGTGGTGGACGCGCTCCGCGGGCAGATCAGCCACGGGACCCACTATGGGATGGGGAGCAGCCTCTCCGTCGAGCTCGCGGAGGAGGTACAGAAGTCTGTCCCCTGCGCCGAGATGATGCGATTCTGCAACACGGGCGCTGAGGCGACGATGTACCTCGTGAGGCTCGCCAGGGGGTACACCGGAAAGAGGACGGTCATCAAGATGGCGGGGGGGTGGCACGGCTACAACACGGAGCTGAACAAAGGGGTCCACAGGCCCTTCGACAAGTCGGAGAGCGCCGGCATCCTCGAAGAGGAGCAGGCTTTCGTAAAGAACGTGAGGTTCAACGACCTCGAAGCTGCGGAGCGGGCGGTCAGGGAGGCCGCCGAGGACACGGCCCTTATCTTCCTCGAGCCGGTGCTCGGGGCAGGGGGGTGCGTCCCGGCCGAGCCGGACTATCTGAGGGGCCTGAGGGAGCTGGCGGACAAGCACGGAGTCCTCCTGGCGTTCGACGAAATCATCACCGGGTTCCGCGTCTCGCTTGGAGGGGCGCAGGGGTTCTACGGCGTGACCCCTGACCTGGCATCCTTCGGGAAGGTCGCTGGCGGCGGGCTCCCCCTCGGCCTGGTGGCGGGGAGGAAGGAGATCGTCTCGCTGGCGGACCCGAACAGGAAAGAGAGATTCGTGTCAATCGGCGGAGGGACGTTCTCAGAGAACCCCCTTAGCATGGCCGCGGGGCTCGCGACGGTAAGGCACCTTAGGAGGCACGCAGGGAGCGTCTACCCCGAACTCGACAAGGCGGGACGGGATGCGAGGGAGGCCGTGGACAGGGCCTTTGCGGAAGAAGGCGTCGTCGCGCACACAACAGGGCTTGGCTCGCTCTTCCTCACCCACTTCGGAGTGGATCCCAAGAACGCCGAAGAGTCAGCGGGAGGGGACAAGAAGGCGAGGCTGGACTATTGCCTTGAACTGATGTCCAAGGGCATCTTCATACTCCCGGGACACCCTGGAGGGATCTCGACGTGCCACACTCCCCAGGACTTGAAGGAGCTCGCTGAGCAGAGCGGTAAATTCGCCGCTAGGCTGGCAAAGAAAAGATAGGGCAAGAAACCCTTTGCATCGTAGGCCCGGACCCCCTCCGAAAGGCGGCAATGCCAGGTTCATCGCTGAAAGAACGCCCTGAAGGAGCTTGGTTCAAAAAAGGCGTAGGGAAAGTGCTCACTTTGAGACTTTCCCAAATCTTGCGTCTGCTTCCGACCAGTTGACTACGTTCCACCAAGCCTCGACATACTTCGCCTTGTCGTTGAGGTACTGGGCGTAAAACGCATGTTCCCAGAGGTCCGAGCACACGATGACGTGCGCCTGAGCGATGTGGTTCAGATTGTGTTTCTCTACCTGTGATATGATTAGCTGGTCGCTGACTGGCTCGTAGATCAGCATCGCCCAACCGCTCCCCTCTACGGTCTTCGAAGCGTCCGAGAACTGAGCCTTGAACTTGTCGAACCCGCCGAAGTCCCTGTTGATCTGGTCCGCGAGCTTTCCTCCGGGCGCACCTCCGCCCTTGCCCGCAGGGGCCATGTTCGGCCAGAATAGTGAGTGGAGTATGTGTCCGTCCGCGTTGAAGCCGAAGTCTCGGAGGACGCCTTTGATGTCAATCTGGAGTTCGCCCTTCCTGGCCTTCTCCAGCTTCTCCATGGCGGCATTTGCCCCCGTGACGTAACCTTGGTGGTGCTTGTCGTGGTGCAGCGTCATGATCTGCTTGGAAACGTGCGGTTCGAGCGCGTCGTACGCGTAAGGCAGTGGTGGAAGTGTGTATGTCTTCATCATGGAAAGCCCAAGACCATCGCGTAAAAATGTTGCCATATTGCCCACCCAGACCCGCTTTACGTGGGCTCCGACCCCCGGACGTCCCCCTCGTCCGCCAGGTCCTCTACTGCTTCGACTTCTTGGCCTTCTCCCAGTCGTCGAGGAAGCGCTTCAAACCCGAGTCTGTCAGGGGATGTTGCATCATCTTCTCCATGACCTCGGGGGGCATCGTTGCAATGTCCGCCCCCGCCTTGGCAGCTTCTAGGACGTGCTGGGGGTGCCTTATGCTCCCGACGAGGACCTCTGCCTTCAGCTGGTAGTTGTCCCTGATCTTGACCAGGTCTTCAACGAGATCCATCCCGCGCTGCCCTATGTCATCCAGCCTACCTATGAAGGGGCTTATGAATGACGCCCCCGCCTTCGCCGCCAGGAGACCCTGGTTGGCTGAGAAGACGAGGGTCATGTTGACCCTCATCCCCATTCCACAAATGGTCTTCGTGGCTCTAAGGCCCTCCGGGATAATCGGTATCTTCACTACGACGTTGGGGGCCATGGCTGAGATTCTCTTAGCCTCGGTCACCATCCCGTCGAAGTCCGTGGCCACCACCTCGACGCTGACGTCCCCCCTGACCTCCTTGCAAATCCCCGTTATGATATCCTCAAAGTCTCCAGGCTCCTTGGAGACAAGGGTGGGGTTGGTGGTGACCCCGTCTACCACCCCCATCTGGTTGAGCTTCCTTATCTGCGCGAGGTTGGCCGTGTCGAGGAAGAGCTTCATCGTAGCGGAGTTTCCTGGCTTTGATAGTTAAGCCTACTGTCCCTTCAGCCCGAGGGAGGCCTGCTCGATGTTAGCGGCCGTCAGCCCGTACTTGCGGAGAAGCTCCCCCGCCTCGCCGCTCTCCCCGAAGGTATCCATTACGCCGACGCGGCGCATGGGGACCGGGTAACGCTCGCCGAGGACCTCTGCCACGGCCGAACCCATCCCTCCCATGATGTTGTGCTCCTCGGCGGTAACCACGCGCCCGCACTTCCGGGCGAGCTTCACAAGGGTCTCCGAGTCTATTGGCTTGATGGTGTGCAGGTCCACCACCGACGCAGAGACCCCCTTCGAGCTAAGGGACTCTGCAGCCTTGAGCGCTTCCGGGACCATGATGCCACAGGCGACGATCGCCACGTCCCCCCCTTCCCTCAGGACGTTGGCCCTGCCGAGCTCGTACTGGAAGCCGGCGTCGTAGACGACGGGGGTGGACGACCTCGTGAGCCGGACGTAGAAGGGTCCCGGGATCGTCGCTATCGCCTTGATGGAGGCCTTGGTGGAGACGGCGTCTGAAGGGACTATGACCTTCATCTTCGGCACCGCCCTCATTATCGCTATGTCTTCGACCTGCTGGTGGGACGCCCCGTCTGGACCCACGGAGATACCTCCGTGCGAGCAGACGATCTTCACGTCAAGGTTCGGATAGGCGATGTTGTTGCGTATCTGGTCCACCGACTTGCCTGGGACGAATATGGCGTAAGTCCCGGCATAGGCGATCTTCCCTGCCAGGGCCATCCCAGCGGCGATGGAGACGAGGTTCTGCTCGGCTATACCCACGTTGAAGAACCGCTCAGGGAACTTAGTCGCGAAGACCCCCGACTTCAGCGAGCCCGTGGTATCTGCCCCCACGACTACCACGTCCTTGTTCTCCGCGCCCAATTCCAGCAGCGCGTCGCCGTACGCGTCCCTCATGGCGGCCGTCTTGGAGAGCATCAACGCCGCCTCCCCGCGCTCTCGGCGATCTCCCTCAGCGCCGCTATCGCCCTCACCGGGTCCTTCGTCCCATAGACGCCTGCCCCTGCGACCATGACGTTGCCTCCCCGCCTAACGACCTCCCGCACGTTCTCCGGCTCCACCCCCCCGTCGACCTCGATGTCAGTCTCAAGGCCTTTCTCGTCGACGTACTCCCTCGCCTTCTGGAGCTTAGGGAGGACGGCGGTGTCCATCCTCTGCCCGCTGAAACCGGGGCTCACCGTCATGATGACCAGCGTCGAGATCTTGTCAAGGCGCGCCAGGGCCCACCCTGGGACCTCGGTCTCCGGCTTCACTGCCAACCCCACCTCCCGCCCCCTGGCCCTCACGGCTCGAAAAAGTTCGTCGAACCTCCTCTCGTTCAGGACCTCGGCATGGAAGGTGACGATGTCTGACCCGGCGTCCAAGAACTTGTCCACGTAGGCCTGCGGGTTCTCCACCATAAGATGAGTATCGAACTTCAGGTCGGTCCTCTGCCTCAGGGCCTTCACGGTCCCCGGCCCGAAGGTGATGTTGGGGGCGAAGTGACCGTCTATGATGTCTAGGTGCACCTGGTCGGCGCGGCCCCGCACGGCGATCTCCACAGCACCTCTCAGGTCCCCCAGGTCCCACGCGATAACAGACGGCGCAATCCTAATCCCGTTCATCACATCACCCTAGTTCGCTCAGCACGTCACGGAGCTTGTCCTTGGCCGGCGGGGTTCCGTGGTAATGTGGAGACCACTCCATGAACGAGATCCCTTTACCCTTCACCGTGTGGGCTATGATCACGGTCGGCCTGTTTCTTGTGCTGATCGCAAGGTCAAAGCCGTCCATCAGCTGTGGGAGGTCGTAGCCGTCCACCTCGATCACGTTCCAGTTGAATGCACGCCACTTCGCAGCCAGGGGCTCCAGAGGCATCACCTGCTCTGTCAGACCGTCCTGCTGGATGCCGTTCCTATCGATTATCGCAGTGAGGTTGTCGAGGCGGAACTTCGACGCCGCCATGGCTGCCTCCCACACCTGCCCCTCCTGTTGCTCGCCGTCCCCCATGAGCACGTACGTCCGGAACGGCCTTGCGTCAAGCTTGGCCACCAGGGATGTCCCCACCGCGAGTGATAGTCCGATCCCCTCCGACCCCGCCGGCGCCTCTACGCCAGGGATCCCCATCGAAGGGTGCCCCTGGAGCCGGGAGCCAATCTTCCGGAGGGTCATCAGCTCTTCGACCGGGAAATAGCCGGCCTGCGCCAGAATCGAATAGAGGAGCGGGGCCGCGTGCCCCTTGCTCAGGAAGAACCTGTCCCTGTCTGGCCACTTCGGGTTCTTGGGGTCGTGGCGCATCACGCGGAAGTATAGGGTGACGAGCAGTTCGACCGCGGACAACGACCCCCCGGGGTGTCCTGATCCAGCCTCCGCCAGTGCCTCGAGTATCAGCTTCCGGGTGTTCCTCGCCGTCTCCTTTAGCCTGACGACCTCCTGGGCTGTCTCCACTATCTCCTCACCGGCACCTGCACTATCCTGCTCACAAAGTCACCCGCGCCGAGCGCCTTCTCTTCGAGGTTGTGCGGCGACAGAGACGCGATCCTGGGGAGCTCGCTCTTCGCTTGCCCCGCTATGTTGCTGAGGATGGCGGCTTGGTAGGGGTTCCCTCCTGAGGCCACCGCGAGGCTGAAGACCCCGGTCATGGCGTCCCTTACCCCCACCTTGCTGAAGAGGTTCTTCTTCCCCTCGATGGGCGGGAAGAGGGTGACGTTCTCCTTGTCGAAGAGCGTGACCCCTTGCTCGCCCCGGGTGACGAGTATCGCTTTGGACTCCAGGCGGCTCAGGAGGTTGACGCCCATGTTCCTGAGGCTTGTCTCATTGACCATGGCCATCCCGGTGGCGTGCTCCGCCTCTTCGAGGTTCGACTTTACGTAGGTGACCCCGGAGAAGTCAAGGTAGTGCCTCATTTTCGGCTGCCCCACGATTATCTTCCCCAAAGAGTGCGCGGCCGTCACCATCCCTCCGATCAGGTAGCTTGTCACGGCACCCCGGTCGTAGTCAGAGATTATCACGCAGTCGACGTCTGCTATCTGGGGCTCGGCCTCGGCTAGGAGTCTCTTCGACAGGGGCGCCGGCGCGTCCCTCCTGTCCTCCTTGTCTACCCTCAGGGCGTGGAAGTTGTTCACGAGGTACCATGTCCTGAGCGAGGTCGGCCTGGAAGAGTCGGTGATCACCCCACTGAAGGAAAGCCCGTACTTCGTGAACTCTGACTTCAGCCAGGTCCCGTACTCGTCTGACCCGACCAGTCCCACCAGCTTTACCGACGCACCCAGGGAGACCAGCTCCCTTGAGAGGTTGGCAGCGCCCCCGGGCAGGAGCGTCTGCCCCACGAAGTCACCCGCTGGCACCGGAGCCTCTCGAGCGAGCTTGCGCGCCGCGATTTCGACGAAACGGCTTACGAGAAGGTCGCCCACTACAAGAACCCTACGCCCCTGGAACTGGCGGAGGACCGAGGCCAGTCGTTCCCCGTCGACCGAGTCCAGCGGCAACCTTTTTTCGGAAATTACTCGGCCAGGCACCTAGTTAAAGCTTGGGAGGTCTCTGCTCATCCGACGCCTCCTCCCACTTCTCCGCGAGCAGCTCGCCGACGACCTCGACGGCCCTCCTCAGCTCCCTGTCCATGGCGAGCGGGTCGTACCCCTTAGGGGGCGGGTAGTCGAGGAACTTCTGGTTGGGGTCTGCCCCGACGAAGTCCTTGCTGGCCTCGTATATGGCCATGAGCGCGGGCCCGTCCAGCTTCCTTAGCTCTGACTTCCAGGCGTGGTGGAACCCCTTATCTGAAAGGAAGGTGAGCTTGACGTCCCCTTCTGCCTCCTTCTTCACGTCCGCCCAGAAGACTCTGTCGAACTCGCTGGACCCGACCTTCCCAGACTTGAGCTTAGACTCATAGGAGCTGATAAGAGCCGGAACCGCTTCTGCGGGTATCTCGAAGTGCGCCGCAATCTGCGCTTCCGTGAGGCCGAGCCCCTTCAGGTGGTAGGACCCTTCTTCCAGTACCTCCTCGCTGATTTCACTGTCTGATGGAGGCAACAGTTCGGCTGGCTCCAGCTCGGCTTTAAGATGTGCGCACCCTCCCTGCAGTCGCGGTGCCCATGCAGTGATTGGGGTGCCTGGTCTGACCCCGGCCTCGAACGTCCATAGAAGTCCGAGGGGCTGAATCCGTTCAACACGAGGGCGGAAGTACGAAGAGGACGTGGCTGCTGTCTTTTAGATTAGGACGACTGGAAACCCAGAACACACGGGGTGGACCGGCAGATGCGCTGGAGTCATGCCCCTTCCCTTTAGCAAGTAGCCGCCGCGCCAGGGACGGGGCGGCCCGGCGGTCAGCGCTTCTTGACATACAGATAACCTCCCTCCTCCCTTACGTCGTAAAGGGGCTCGTCAGGGAGGGGCTCGTCGAATATCCCCTTCCCCGTCTTGAGGTCCCAAACCGTCCCATGCCCGGCGCAGGTGACCTCCGTGTCCACCAGGGTCCCCTCAGAGAGGTCCCACTCTTCATGCGTGCAGTAGGCCCCAATCCCATAGTACTTCCCGTCGACGTTGGCGATGAGGATAGACTCCCCCCCGACCTCTACGGTCAGCATCGAATCAGGCGGGACCTTCGAGGCTTCGACGGCTTTCGCGAAGTCAGCCATGGCAGGCGCACCCCGGCCGGGCGCTAAAATCTTTACCCAATCACCCCCTATCCGCCTGCCGTAGCACGTCGTCCGTTCGGTGTCGTCGGGACGATCGCCAGGCGCGAGAATGTGTCAGGCACTAGGGACCCCTGGCCGAAGCCCCCGACTCGCAGGGCTGGCCGGGCCTGCCCTGAGCTCGGATGAATCAGTCTGGCCTTGGGGCGGGGGCGGTCATGGCTTCTTCGAGCTCCTTCAGGTCCTTCAGCGAGTCGACGAACGTCCACTCACCATAATATGGGTAGGAGAGTAGCGCCCCGTAGGTGACTAGTTTGGGGAAGGTCTCCCTCTCTATGTCCCCCTTGTCAGGCAGGTTCTTCGCGATCCTTGGCCCGTTGAGGACATAGACCCCGCCGTTGATCCATACGTCAGGGAAGGCCGGCTTCTCGTCGAACCCTCTGATCATCTTGAGCTTGTCTATCTTCACCACGCCGAATCTTGACCGGTAAGGGACCACGAGCATGGAGGCTGAAACCCCGCCGGCCCCGCCGTAGTCGTCGATCATCCTCTTCAACGGGAGGTCGGTGACGATGTCCCCGTTGGTGACCACGAAGGTCTCTTCGGACGGGTACTTCGCTATAGCTTTCTTGATCCCGCCGCCTGTCCCGAGTGGCTCGGCCTCCACGGAGTAGTCCACGGCGACCCCTTCGAAGCTCGCCCCGAAGTGCTCCCTCAGCCTCTCCCACTTGTAGCCGCAGGCGAAGGTCACAGCGTCGACGCCTCCCTCCTTGACCAGCCACTGGATTTGGTACTCGGCGATCGGCTTGCCGTTGACAGGTATCAGGGCCTTAGGCTTGTCGTCTGTCAGGGGTCGCAGTCGCATCCCCAGGCCGCCGCTGAGAATGATCGCCCTCATCGTCGAGCGGACATCCCTCGGGGAGACCGCTCGATAAATGCTTCCCTGGCGTTTTGCGGCGCGTGAGGCTACAACGTCACGTTGAGGGAGCCGACGAGAGAGACAGGGACGTCCGTAGCGGTGGTCGTGAAGACAGTGGCGGTGTATGCCCCCGACGGCACCGTGGGGGACACGGCCACGAAACACTGCACCTCCTGGCCTGCCGAGAATGAACAAGAGGCTACGTTCCAATAGACGACCTGGCCGGCATGGTTGGTCAAGCCAAGGTAGACGAACGAGGTGAAGGACGTGGCGTAGGTGCTGGTGTAGTTCACCATCACCCCCTGGTAGCTGCCGATTGTGACCTGCTTCATCCCTGACTGTGAAATCGCGTTGGTGAGGTAGTCTGGGGCCGCCGCGCTGCTGAGAGGCGCCATTGAGACCAGGAGCAAGCAGACAGCCAGCAGGAACAAACCGGGCAGGTGCGACCTCAATCCAAGAGTCGCGTTGCAGTTTCAGTATATAATCCTAACAATGTGAAAGTGCTCAGCTTGACGGCCAAGCGGACGAAGGCGAGGCGACCTAGCTTGGAAGGGCTGCGTCCCACCAGGACTTGCACCAGAGCTTACGCTAGGGTTGCTAAAATAAAGAAAGGGTCAGGAGAGTCTCTTACGAGATCTTCCTGACTAAAATTGCTAGCTCTAGGACTAGGGTTATCGCTGCGAGTACGGCGACTACCAAGACATACGTCTGGGTAGCCGAGATGGCGCTGCCCGAGGGCAACGAAGACTGGATGCTGTTGACCGTTGTCTGGATGCTCCCCACCGTGGAGGTAAGGCCGTTGATGTTGCTGAGGATGGTGCCAACGTTGGTGCTGATTGTCCCCACAGTAGAGGAGATTGTCCCCACCGCAGAGGAGACGGTGCCCAACGTCGATGTGATGGCGGCAAGGTCGTTCATTATCGTCTGCTGGTTCGCCAGCACCTTGTTCAGGGTGGCGTTGACCTGCAGGAGCGCTGCGGTCTCGTTGAACGATGATGACGCCGGTGCAGTGTATGTGAAGGTGGTTGTACCCGTCGCTCCGTATGAATCGAGGGCCGTGATTGTGTAAGTCCCGCTGATCCAGGCCGACGTTCCGCCGACAGCCGTCGAATAGGTGAACGAGCCGCTTGAGACGGTCACGCTCGCAATGTCGACTGTCTGGCCTGATGGGTTCTTTACGGTGAGACCCACCTGGTCGGGTTGGGTCGGTGCGGGGCTTATGGTGCCGGAGATCGTGTAGGCCTGCGAGCCGCTGTATGAGGCGCCGGCCGCTGGGCTGGTGAACGTTATGCTACCAGCAGCGGTGGCGATCATAGGCGAAAGCGCAAGGACCAGCGCGATCGAGACTGCGGCGATTGCTGGGAGTGTCTTCATGGTGGCCACCCGATTAGACGGTGACGGAGATTGATGTAGATACTGATACGGGCAGGTTACCCGTGGTGAAGACGAAGATGCTCACAGAGTAGGTGCCGCTCGCGAGGCCTACCGGCTCCGCGATGAACACCGACTGCGTCACACCTGCCCCGACTGTGAGGCTCCCTGTCCCGATGCCCACCGTCTGGCCGGCGCCGTTCTTATAGACGGCGAAGACCACGACGCTCTGAGCGGTCGGGTTCAGGTTGGTGTACGACGCGCTGATGCCTGAGAACGAACCTATCGTCGCTGATTGTGGGGTGCCTGAGACCACGAAGGACTGTGCGAACGGGACGGTCACGTGGACGGTCAGCGTTTGGCTGCTGTTCACGTTGCCCGCTAGGTCTGCCGCGCTCAGTGCGATGCTCCAGTTCCCGGTCGTGAGACCGGAGATGGTGACACCGTACGTCACGCTGTGCCCGACGTTATTGGTGCCGGACACGCTGACCGACAGGGTCTGCGTGGCTGAGGTCTGGATGTTGGTCGCCACTGCGCTGACGCTGGATGAGTTGAGGTCACCCAGACTGTCGGTGATCGTGGCGGTTACCGTCGCTGGCGAGGAGATGTTAGCGTTGGGGACCGTCACGAAGTTGACGCTCGGAGCGCTCGTGTCGACGAGCACCGAGTAAGTCCCTGTCTGTGCGGTGTTCCCATTGCTGTCGGTGGCGTTGAACGATATGGTGTGCAGACCCGCGCCAATGTTGACCGCGATTGCCCAAGTGACCTGGTTCGCCGTCTCTGACGAGCAACTCGACAGAGTCCCTGCAGTGTAGCAGACCGACGCGATGGTCGCTGCTGCCACGCCGGTGGTCGGATAACCGATCGAGGCGTTCGCGCTGCCGTGGAATACGACAGGCGTGCTATTTGCATAGATCACGCCGGACATTGGAAGCGGTGAGCTGACACCTATTGTTGGATTCGCGCTGACCACGCCGATGGTCGTTTCACCGGAGACTGCCTGCCCTGCGACCACGCCAGTAGCGGTGATCTTGGCGGTCCCTAGTGTCGACGGAGCGGTGTAGATTACCGCACCGAAGGACGACCCTGTGGTGGAGTGGCCTGCAGTGATGTAGACGTTTGTCGCTGAGAGGAGACCCGTAGACGCCGCCAGGTTCACCTGGAGCGTGTTGGCATTCGCGGCGAGCGTCACATCGTTCCCGTAGGCATCTACCAGGGTTACGTCGAGGTAGAGCGTCCCTGAGGAGACGGTGTTGGTCGCTGGGCCGCTGAAGACCGGCGGGTTCCCTGACGCGTAGTAGTAGGCGTTAACCTTGAACGAGGCCGCGGGGCCTGCTGCTGTTGTTGCCTGCGGTACTGTCCCGGTTACGTTGGCTAGGTCGTGGGTCGGCGCGGCGTAGGTGGGCGCGGTCGCGTTCATCGTGAACGTGACTTCGGCGCCTTCCAGCGTGTCGACCTTGAAGGAGGTTTGGACCATCCCTGAGCTGTTGGTGTCTAGGGTGATGTATTGGAGTCCGTTGGAGAAGGTACCCACGTAGGCACCGTCACCCAGCGTCACTGCGCCGGTTCCTGGCAAGTCCAGGGCGATGTTCACTGGAACACCCTGCTGGACTGTAGGGAGCGTGGCGTAGACGCTGATTGAAGAGCCCGCCGTTGGAGCGGCGTTGCTGACGGCCGGGGTGGGCGACGTCGCTGAGAAGGTCCCTGTAGTCGCTGTCCCGCTGTTACCGGCTATTGTAAAGGCGGTAGCTCCCGCCCCATAAGTTCCGCTTATGGTGGCGCTGAACTGACCGACAGAACCATAGACGCCGGACTGGAAGTAGTTGTACGGGAGGTCCCCGCTGACCGCGCTGCCGGTGCCGTATGGCGTGGCGATGCACGCGGCGTTCGTTGTGCAGCTGACGGTTGAGGGGAGGTTGGTGGTGTCGAAGACGCCGCTTGCCGAGAGGGCGGTCAAGGAGACCGAGCTGACGACGAGGTTGGCTGTGTTGAAAGCAATCGAGTTGCCGAACTTGTCGGCGATCGAATAGGTGCCGCTCGCGGCTGCGAGTTCAGCACCGGTGAAGGTAGTGTGGGTCGTTGGCGAGGTGTTTGTGGTAGTCCCTTGGGTGCTGAGGTAGTTGCTGGATTCGCCGCTTATGAGGAATGTTACCTCTGAGGGCGCACCAGGTCCTGTAGCTATACTGCTCGGGGCTGGCGTGATTGCGGTGCTGGTCCCGGCTGACGCCTTTATGGCTGAGGGGCCATCGGCTACCGTGTCAGTCGGCTGGAATGTCGTGCTTGCGACACCTCCGTTCGCGCTAGCTGCAGTCACCCCCGTTGTGGGAGAGACTGTGCCGTAGGTGGACGTCACCGCCCACTCAATCGGCACGCCAGCGTTGCCGAGGTTGTTCGTTGTGGTGAGGGTCACCGTTGGGTTGCATGCGGGCGTACCTGCTGTGTAGGTCCCGGTCACGCAAGAGTCGGTGGCACCGTATGAGATTGCGAGAGCCGCTGAAGCGCCGACGGAGTACAGCTTCTGGGTCGGTCCTGCGTAGTACGCGGCCGAAGAGCCGTCCTGAACCGTCGTCGTCACCGTCCCGGTTATCGCGTTGGCGGTAGACGGAGCGGGGGCTGTCGCGATGCTGAAGAAGTCAAATGTGGTGACGGATGCCCCCGGCGAGAGCGCAAGCGTGCAAGACACGCTAGACGAGGTCGAGTGGCAGCCATAGTCTGAAGTTTCGTAGTTAGCTGTCGAGAATGTCCATCCCGACGGCGCTGTGATCGTCAAGGCCGTGAGAGCGTAGGCGTTGCTGCTCGGGTTCGACACCGTTATCGCCTCCGAGGCAGAGCCAGACACTACGTTCTGACTAAGTGTGACAGTTGGGGGAGAGGCGTTCGCGGCGCTCACCGGCGTCACCAAGGGCACCAGGATGAGTAGAGCCGAAAACGCTAGGAGTGAGAGTAGAAGTCCTGAGCTAAATTTTCTTTGATACGCATTCGTAGGCGTATACATTTATTTTCAGGGTTGCGGCCAGGATTCTATATATAACCGTAGTGGACAAATGGTCTACTTTCGCGCAGACTATAGGAGAAAAGCGCCGCCCTACGCTCTTTCGAGGAATAGGAGGCAGAACCGAACGAATCGAGCGGCCAGAAGAGAGGAACGCCGGTATTGGCCGCTGCCGGCCGACCGCCTGGCTGCTGCGGTTCGCCAGGTTCGCCGTTTTATGCGGAACATGGGGTCCCCGGCTTGCCTTTGACCGATCCCCGGAAGATGGGCACTAGAGCCAGCACCCAATCAGGTTAAAACACATCCAACATCAGGATGGCAGGCATATTGCTGGCCGCGAATCTGCTCAGGAGCGAAGGTGAATTCACCCGGATTGCAGGCGGGAAGGGAATCGGTGCCGCGGGCAGGACGTCGCTACTTGAGAGAGGGCGCCCTGAACCCCCTCGGCGGGCCAGCCTCAAGGTGAGCTAGACGGCTTCGCCATTCTACGCGGGCTACATCCTCTACTTGGCCTCGGTTCTTGTTCCTGGGTACGGCATTGGGGAACTCGCCGGAAGATGGAAGGGAGGGGACGACCTCATCCACCGGAT
The DNA here is from genome assembly GCA_027339745.1 of Nitrososphaerota archaeon. Classification (GTDB taxonomy): domain Archaea; phylum Thermoproteota; class Nitrososphaeria; order Nitrososphaerales; family Gagatemarchaeaceae; genus UBA183. Next base: position 112,374 of record DAHWNW010000002.1, read on the forward strand.
CGGGCATTCACTCGGCTACGGGCTAGCTGTCGACACGGCGGTCTTGGTCATAGAGACCACCGGTTTCAGATTTGGTGGAATCGCCCTCGTGGGGCTGGACGTCTACTCTCTCTATTTCCTCGTCGCCCTCGGAGCCGTCATGTACCTGGTGGCGGTCGTGCGAAGGCGGAGGGTCGCAGGGTTGCCTAGGGTCGACAAGGAGTCGATAGGCGTCCTTGGATGCGTGGCGGTGATCGGCGCCATCGCTTGGCTCTATTTCGTGTCCTATCCGATCTTTCCTCGGGACTACAACCCCGACTTCATAGCCTTGGTGGGCTCCCCTCGCGAGCTGATCAGTGGCACCCTGACCTCCATCCCCAGGTTAGTGCTTTACGGCGCGGGATACTACCAGACCGCCGCTGCGTTCCTAGCCGTCGGCTCTACGGGGATTCAGACAGCCCAGGTCTCGATGTCCATCCTGGCAACCCTGTCCCCCACCTTGGTGTATGCGACGACGCTCAGTCTCACTGGCGACAAGCGAAGCGGGTTGTTGGTCACGGCGATCTACTCCCTGTCAGGGAGCATCTGGACGCAGATGGTGTTCGTGGATGGCCTTTATCCGAACTTCGTCGGGACTCTGCTCGAGCTCGTCCTCTTGGTCACGTTCATCGACCTCGCCAAGAACCCCCGCAGCCGTTCGCTCTGGCTGCTTTCGGCGCCAGTCGTCCTAGCCGCATACTTTTCGCACTATTCGGTTCTCTCTGTCTTCGGTACATTCGCGATCCTGTCGTTGGCCCTTGCGATGATGAGGAGCCCGCAATTCAAAGGGACGGCTGTCGCAACCATCGCATTCCTTATCCCCGGAGCTCTTGGCGCCCTGGCGTTCAGAAGGCAGCTCGACTTGGCGCTGGTCATCTCTTACACCAGCGGCGCCCCGCAGCCGCTGACCACCTATCTTTCGAAAGCGCTCAGCTTTCTGCCGTCTATAGCCTACCTTGCATTTGACGTGAGGAATGACATCGGGTTTCTGGCCGCCATTACGTTGTTGGCCTTCTCGTTGTACAGAGGGTACAAGCGCAAGGATTACGCCATTCTCCCCTTCGCCATCTGGTTCTTCGCTTTGCTGATCGCCTCCCCACAGGACTACGCTGCTTGGAGGTTCGAGCTCGAAGCGATAATGCCCTTGACGATACTAGCCGGGTACGGGCTGAACTCGATGATACCGAGCACAAGGGCTCGCAAACAGGCGAGATTGAGGAAAGGCGACCCCTACAAGTTCGCCGCCGTGATGTTCGTACTCCTCTTCCTGACCCCGATAGTTGCTACTGGATGGGCGTCATCGTTCACGCAGAGCCTCGCGCTAGAGTCTGGCAAACAAGCGACGGTACAGTCACAGGTCAACGCGACCATGACCTGGCTCGAGGAGAACACACCCCCTTCCTCGTCTTTTCTTTCGGTCACAGACCCGACTTTCTTGTACTCGGCGCTTCAGATAGGGCATAACTGCACCTATGAGTACATGGGGAACGAGACCCAGGCTATCTCCTATGCCAGGTCCAACGGCCTCTCCTACATCATCGTCACCAAGCACGATGTGTTCTTCAGCCAGGTCTTGCAGCCGGCCAACGACTCAGCCCCGTATCTCCCATGGTTCACGTACAAACCTACCGCTGGCGTGACTTTGGTCTATTACAATCCTAACGTCCGGGTGTTCCAAGTGTCCTGAACCCCGCACGATGGGGCGGTGCCTCCGCACGTACGCCGCAAGCCCCCGGGGCATCTGGGGAGCGCTTGTTTGGGAGCATGGATGATTGATGCGGAAGAGGCAAGCGACATCGAATGACCTCTTTGCCAAGACATTCTCTTCGTCGGTGCTCCTTGGCCCGAGTCCTGTCTACGAGATGGTGATCTTCCCTGAAATCTGCGTACCAATTATAGAAAAGGTGGATGTGCCGGCGGTCTGGAAGACCCAAGTGAACCCCTGCCCAGGAGCAAGCGCGAAGTCCCCGACCCCCCCTACGCTCAGCGTCACGCTTGTTGTCCCGGTGTTGACCCACTCCACCGGGGTGACCGAATGGAGGGCTGCGGCCTCGGTATCATTGAATCCTTGCTGCGAGACCCCTATGACGACTTTGATCGGCGTGTAAATCCCTACGGCGTAGGCTGTCTTACCTGACTCGAGCACCAGGCTGTGCTCAGGGGGGGTGACGTACCATTTGACCTGGGGGAAGGTGACAGTATACGGGCCTTGGGTCATAGTAGCGTTGTAGGGAGTAAGGACGCTGTTTCCATCCACAGTGGCCTGGACTCGGATTTCGGACGTCCCACCGCTCCCGTTCTCCAGGTACGCGTTCACCACGAGGGTCCCGGTGCCCGGACCCACAGAGGTGACCAATGCGTAGAACACGGCGGCTCCTACTATGACAATAGGCACCATGAAGAGAATCGTCCCGATCCTTCGGCGGCGTGATGCACCTTTCAAATGGAATTCGGCCTCGCGAGACGTCCCCTTTGGAACATGGTAAGCAGCTTTCCAGATACCCTTCCCGAACGCCAGAAAAACGTTATCGAAGAGGGTGGTCCTTCGGGGTCACCCGACATGCTGGGTCTTTTGCGCGGCTGTAGAGGTTCGAAGGGGCGAAGAATCACCGTGAGCGGCATAGCTCAGAAGGCAGATGCCCTCCGGCGGTTCTCTGCCGAGCACTGAGCCGTATGTAGTCGCGGCATTCTGGACGCGCCCGCAGGTCAGTTGGACCAGGTCGCGTTGTCTGCTGCCTTAGGAATTGACTCAGTTTCGATGGCAGAACAACATATGCTTCTTCGGCTGTCGCAGACAGGCGCTTGGGAACGCGACTTCCATCTGGTATCTGGGCGAGGTATCTGGGGTAGAGCTACCCTCCCAATGCGGTGTCGGGGATACTGCTGGACGATTCAACGCTCTTCGTTTTGCATCCAGTTGCCGCGTACGCCGCCCTTCGGTGTAACCTCCAATGCGAGCACAAGATTAGGAGCGGGGACGGAACTCAACCGCCTTGGTAGCGGACCTCTTGTGACGCTTGTCTGCAGTTCCCGGCCAAGGGAGATATATGGGCAGAGGAGAGCGCCCCTTCATGGACGTCACAGTGCTCATACCAGCTCACAATGAGGAGGGCACGATAGCGAAGGTCATCGTAAAGGCCAAGGAGCACTCGAACCGAGTGGTAGTCTGTGACGACGGGTCCACCGACATGACCGGGAGGATCGCTGAGTCTCTGGGAGCCGAAGTAATCAGAACCTCGCACAACCTTGGCTACGGAGCCGCACTTTCGACCCTTTTGACAAGGGCCAAGGAAATAGGAGCGGGCGTCGTGGTGACGCTCGACGGAGACGGGCAGCACGACCCCGACGAGATCCCCATAGTGATAGAGCCTTTGCTCAAAGGAGAGGCAGACATAGTGATAGGCTCGCGGTTTCTGGCCGGTGACCGCAAGATGCCGAGGTATAGGACCGTGGGGATAAAGGCGATCACAGGCCTCTCCAACAGTGTGGGAGACCTCAAGGTGTCAGACGCACAGTCGGGGTTCAGGGCGTACGCCCTCGACGCAATCTCATCGGTCTTACCTACTGAGCTCGGCATGGGCGCGAGCACCGAGATCCTTCTTAAAGCAAGCCGGGCAAGCTTAAGGATTGTCGAGGTCCCCATCAACGTGTCATACGAGAAAGGGGCAAGCAGGAACCCTGTCTATCACGGGGTTGAAGTCGTCTTTGCGACCATCAAGCACGTATCGATACTCCATCCGCTGATCGTCTATGGTATCCCAGGGTTCGCGTTCATGTTGTACGGGTTGTATCTAGGATCGAACGCTCTACGTATCTACGAAGACGTCCACAAGGTGATAATCGGCACAACGCTAATTTCGATGGGAGCCATCCTGGTCGGGCTCATATTGGCCATTACAGCGCTGATAATCTGGATCATGATATCAGTGGTGCGGAGCCCCCTGTATCAAGCCGGGCGCACGACGCCTGCTTAGGGTCACATCAGGGGCGCATGGTCCTCCACTCACACCGAGCGACCCGGACTTACGCCAACCTTTTCGCGAGGAAGACGCGTCATCGCTGGCCGAGCGGTAACCGGGCCCCTGGAAGACCTGCCCGGTCTCGGCCAGGGCCGACCGCGTATCGCCAAGGTGGGCCTGAAGCATGAGTGGTACCGCTCCTCTTCTGGGCGTCGATGAAAACGGACTCTACGAGGTCCCATTGGACCAAGAATCGAAAGTTCAAGGGCGGGTTTGATCACGACGCTGTAAGATGGGAGCCGTGGGACAGTCAGGCTGGCCCGGCGAGCGGCGCAAAATTATTATCAGCAAGGCTGACTGCGTCCTGAGTGCGTGCGACCGACCCCGAGCCAGGCTCGCACGTCAAGAGCGTCACGCTCCTCGCCACCATTGGAACCGTCGCCGAGTATTATGACTTCGCGCTCGCGGGTGCCTGCGCAGCGCTTGTCTGGCCATTCGTTTTCTTCCCCTCGTCTAGCTCCGCGGCAGGCTTCGCTCTCTCCTTCGGGACCTACGGCTCCGCCTTGCTCTTCCAACCAGTTGGCGCCGCATTGTTCGGCCACCTGGGGGACCGGCGAGGAAGGAAGCCGTCGCTTGTCCTGACCCTCTCCCTGATGGGTATAGGGTCCCTCGGGCTCGGACTGGTCCCCAGCTATGAGGCTATTGGGGCGCTCGCGCCGCTGCTCGTGGTGGCCATGCGCGTCCTTCAGGGAATCGGATTCGGAGGAGAGCTGTCTGGGTCCGCGACTTGGGTGGCCGAAGCTGCCGCTGACACCAATAGGAGGTCGTTCTGGACCGGGTTCCTTTCTGTGTCGCGCACCGCTGGTGCCCTGCTCTCCTTCAGTATGTTCTACGCTGTCTCGGCTGTACTGCCTCGGGCAGAGTTTCTCGGGTCCGGGTGGAGGCTCCTCTTCATAGGGGGGGCGGCGGCGCTCCTTGTGGGCGTCGTCGTAAGGTACAGATTTACGAGGGACATTTTGTACTTGGAGGCGAAGGCCAGGAACGCACTGGTGAAGGCGCCTGTCATCTCCGCAGCGAAGAAGGACTGGGGGACCATACTTGCCCTGGGGGTGTCCACCACTGGGTTCCTGTCCATCATCCTCGTGATGCTCCAGTCCTTCTCTCTGAACTATCTGACGAAGGTGGGGGTCGGCGTCACCTTCGCTGCCGAACTCTTGGTGTTGGGGAGGACGCCTGAGCTTGTCGTAACTCCTGCGGCCACGCTCCTCGCGGACAGATTTGGGAGAAAGGCCACCCTCATCGCAGGAGGGGTAGCATGTCTTATTCCCATCCTACTGTTCTATCCTCTCCTTCACACATCTTCAGTGGGGCCGGTAGTGCTAGGATTCGCCCTCCTCGGGATCAGCTCATCGTTTGGCTATGCGAGCGCGCCCGCCCTCTTCGCGGAGTCCTTTCCGACAAGCCATAGGTTCTCAGGGGTCGGGCTCGCCTACAACATCCCGGTTCTGGTGACGGGGTCGCTGACGACCCTCGTCATACCACTTTACATCGCCGCTTTTGGGGGCGCAGTTGGCGCCGCCAATTATGTGGCAATCACTATATTCGGGATCACCGCAGTCTCCATCGTGGCAGGACTGGTAGTGCACGAAACGAGGACCGCCGATATGCACTGACGCCAAGGATGGCCACGCTGAGAGCGTCCGCCTGTCGGCGATCACTGGGGACTCATCGCGACAGGGTCACCCTGCTCAACACGGGTCTGGACTTGGACCAAAACTCGTCCGGAGTCCTATAGGAAGTCTCGACCACCACGTCGGTCTCCATTGTCGATTCTAGGTATTGCTTCAGGCGCTGGAGCGCAGAAGGGCTCGGCGCTTCGTCGGGGGAAGTCTTGAGCAGGAACCTGCCTACATCGAGCTGTATCAGCTGATAGTCTGCCAGCCCAAGACTGGATTCAGCCCAGTCAGCAACCGTCAAGGGCGAAACCTGCTCCCGGCGACTGTTCATAAGCCAGTCTGCCTTCCGCCCCAGCACCTTCCTGATCCTCATCAGGTTCGAGCCACAAGGGCAAGCTTCTCCGTCTGCCATTTCCACGACATCTCCCAGCCGGTACCTGATGAACGGCATCAGGGGGTTATGGAGCGAGGTTACCACGAGCTCGCCCGTTTCGCCTGGTCCGACTGGCTCGTCGTCCTTGAGGACTTCGGGGAAGATGAAGTCCTCATTGAAGTGGAGTCCCCTGTGAGCCGTGCAGACTGCACCCATCGGACCGACTTCGGCTGCGCCATACCCCCAGAAGATCTCTGAACCATATAGCCCTTCTAACTCTCTGGCGCAGGTTTGGGTGAATACTTCGTTCGTTAGGACGAGCCCTCTGGGATGGATGCTTTCGCCTCTGGCCTTTAGAAATCGCCCAATCCGCCTGAGGTTTGACGGCCTGCATATCACGAAATCTGGGTTCATGCTCCTCAGGACTTCGGCGTCCCGCTCGACATCCCAATTTGAACTCAACAACGGCTTCAGAAAGGGAAGGGGCCGCCCAAGCACTCCGAGCGGGAAGGAGAGTGAGAACGTATCTCGCTTCAGCCGCCCATCCCTGTCTTGTCCAGGGCGCCAATAGGAGGTCGGGGGCCAGATTGATACTATTCGATGCCACGGCCTCGCTCCATAGTGGAGCAGGTGCCTCACCGTCATCGCTGTAGTCACTGCATGGTACTCCCGAGAGAAAGCAAGCCTAATCCTGGCCCCGCTGGTGCCGGTGGTCGACGAGTAAGATCCTAAAGTGTTGATGAGGTTCTGCGATATCATCGCCTCTCCATTGCGTTCCACATCGCTCCTTTCGAGGATTGGTAGCGTCCTGAGGTCTTCGAGGGACCTGAAGCCGAAGCCCTCAAGGGTCGAGGCGCGAGCGAACCTACGCCTGTAGAAAGGTACATTTTGGTAAGCCAAGGCGATTACTCGCCTCAGCTTCTTGTACTGGAGCTCCCTCAGCTCTTCTCTGGAGATTCTCGAGTTTCTGAACGCTTCGATGTAGGTCTTCGCGTCTTCCACTAACAAAGGAGATGAAGGGGTTGACCTGCCCCATTAAATCAATCGGTTAACGCCCTGCTCCATGACCACCATGAGATACCCTCGACGCTGGAGAGGGCATCACGTCGGGGAAAGCCCTCGGCTTCAGATGCGACGATCGCCCTGCTAGGCGTGGCTCAATCTGCGCACACAATGGAGATCCTACTGAACCGGACGTTGACCTTCGAGGTTAGAACCGAGACGGCTACGTATCTCCTCGCAGTAGGCGATGAAGGACGATTGCGTTCTCACCTTCTCGGTTCTCGGCCGGGGGACGTTGATAGCCACATCGCTGACGAGCTTTGAAGGTCTTGGAGACAGCACCAGCACCCGATCCCCAAGCATGACCGCCTCTGAAACGCTATGGGTGACGAAGAACACGGTCTTATTCAGGCTCTCCGTGATCTTCAACAGCTCGGTGGCCATCTCTTCCCTCGTGAGTTCGTCAAGCGACCCGAACGGCTCGTCCATTACGAGTATCTGTGGGTCGTGAATCAGCGCACGGGCCAGGCTTACCCGATGTTGCATCCCGACCGAGAGTTCTCGAGGATACAACGACTCGAAGCCCTTCAGCCCTACGCTGGCCAGAAGGGCCGAGGCTTTCTTCCGGGCGGATTCCTTATCACCATGGAGCAGTTCAATGGGAAGGAGGACGTTCTCGATGGCGCTTCTCCAGGGCATCAACGCAGGCTTTTGATAGACATGTCCCACCCCTCGCATGGGCAACGCGACGGCCTTGCCGGAGATTGTCACGCTCCCAGTGGTCGGTTCGGTCAGGCCTGTGATGATCCTCAGCAGGGTGGTCTTGCCACACCCTGAGTGCCCCACGATGGACACGAACTCTCCTGCCTTGACGTCGAATGAGACTGAATCTATCGCCCTGACGACCCCCTTTTTGCTGGTCGTGTAGGTCTTCGAGACAGACCTCACTGAAACCAGGGGGCGGGGACCGTCAAGCGTGCTGGGGCTCCCTCCACGGTACCAAGAGCCGCTCTAGAAGCGCAACAGAGCCATAGAACAAGAACCCCATCAGGACGAGCTCCGCCGCTGCCGCGAACATGAGCGGGGTGTTCAGGCTGACCTGGGAAGAGAGGATCAAGAAGCCCAGCCCTGAGCTTGACGAGATGAACTCGGCCACCACGGCCCCGACGAGGGCGAGCCCGGCGGCGACTCTGAGCCCTGCGAAGATGCTGGGCAACGCGCTAGGGAACTGGACCTTCCTCAGCAGGACGAGCTTGCTCGAGTCGAAGGATGTGACGAGGTCGAGCATCTCCCGTTCCGAAGATTCGAAGCCAGCTACGGCATCCACCACGATGGGGAAGAAACAGACCAGGAAGACCGTCAGTATCCGTGGCATGATGTTCAACCCAAGCCAGAGAAAGAGGATAGGCGCGAAAGCGACCTTCGGCATCACCTGAGCAGCTACTACGAGAGGCTCTATGACCGCGCGCAGCGGCCGTGAAAGCACCATTCCAACTGCGAGGGCTATTCCTCCCACCACCGCGAGCAAGAAGCCGGCGAGCACTTCCTCGAGGGTCGCCACGGTGTGCTCAACCCACGGGATTCTCCCTGTGGTGAACTGAGCAAAGACGGAAGTTGGAACAGGCAGTATGTAGCTCGGGATGTGCAGTAGAGGGATAATCAGTTGAAGTGCCAACAGGACCAGCGCGATGGCTGCGAGAGGCGGCAGGAGGGAGCTAATCGCACGCCTGAGGCTCTGACTCATGGCCGAACTTCGGATTTCAATCTAAAAGAACATCGCGTCAGGGCGCACGAACGAACTGGTCCGTGTAGAGCGAAGAAACGTTCAGGGAGCTTTGTGAGCCTGTCCCTTCCAAGACGAGGTTTAGAGTCGACTGCATCCTGGCAGGACTGAGCCAGCCATAGGTAAGCGGGTTCGAAGTGGTGTTGGCTCCCACCATGCAGCAGGAGAGGAGGAGATTGATGCCTTCGATGGCAGAAGTCTCGTTGAGCTGGGGCTCGTACTTCACCAACGAGGCCGCCGCTCCAGCGGGATCTTTCGAGGCGGCTACGACGCTCTGCATGGTTGCCAGGACCATCCTCTGGACTAGTGACGGGTCTTTAGAAATCACCTGGGTGGTGGTCAGCAGAGCTGACCCGTATGCGTCTATCCCGTAAGCTTCGAACGGGAATAGACCCACCTGAATTCCATTCGCGGATGCTGCTGCCTGAACATCTCCATAGGAATCCAAGGGCTTCAGGATGTATTGCAGCTTTCCGGAAACGAAGAGGGGAGTTATCACAGACTGGCTCCCGTAACTCAACTTCAGGGAGCTCGAGTTGATGCCGTTGAGCTTCGCGAGGACGTAGAACATGTCAGTCTGGACGCTCGTGGAGGGGCTGTTCGCACCCCCGGCCTGTCCTTCTAGGTCCGCGAGGGAGCTGATGGTAGCTTTGTTGTAGTAGATGCTGTAGAACGTCTTCTGATACACGGCCGCCACTACCCTGACGTTGGTTATGTTCGAAGACAACTCGGCGAGCACGAGTCCGGGGACGTCTGCCAGCGCGAAGTCGACTTTTCCCGCCGCTAGCGCCGATATGGAGGCTGACGCTCCTGTCCCAGGTTGTATCGTAAGGTCAATCCCGTTAGACTTGTAGATCCCGTGATCTAGGCCGTAATAGTAAGGGAAGTGGTTGTATGTGGGAGTGAAATCGAGGAGGAGGGTCACTTTGTCGGGGGCAACGCTCGACCCCGCGTAGACGTACAACCCCCCTGCAGCGACGACCAGAATCAGAATGACAGATACGACGGCCGTCGTCCGGCCGATGCCGTATGGCGCGGCGATGTGCAATAGCTGGGACGGTTGGTAAGGCGTGATTTCAACCTTCGCCCCCCAACTGCCACGCGGAGGGACCTACGGGGGGCGTAGGGCGGAGGTCTAGGCGTGATTGGTCAGTATGACAAGAGGCCTAGCCTTGGACCAAAGTTCCCCCTCCGGACGCGCCTCTACTGTCAAATAGACGTGAGCCCCCACGACTGAAGCGAGATACTCCACTATACCCTCCAAGGCATCCTTTGGTAACGCGGACCCAGGCGAGACCCTCAGCCTGAACCTTGTCGGTTCGGTCTGGATAATTTGGAAGTCACGAAGGCCGAACCCTGACTCGATGGCATCAGCCACCTGAAGAGGCGAAACACGCGCTCCATCGTATCCGAGCAGGCAGTCGACAGCTTTCCCGTGTACCGACCTCAGGCGCCTGAGGTTTGACCCGCAGGGGCAGGTACCTTCCTCCGCGAGTTCGACCAGGTCCCCAACAGGGTATCTGATCAGCGGCATCGAAGGATTGTGAAGCTGAGTCACCACCAACTCCCCAGACTCACCTGGCGCCACTTGTTCCCCGTCTCTGATGACCTCGAAGATTGTGTAGTCTTCGTTAAGGTGTATCCCCGTCTTGAATCTGCAGTCCGCCCCTATGCTTCCAGCCTCAGTGGATCCATACATGCGGAGCGTCTTAGCTTTGAATCCCACCTCCAATTCCTTGGCGCAAGAGTCAGTCAGGATTTCGTTGGTGCAAATCAGGCCCTTGGCGGCTATCTCCTGTCCGCCTGAGCGCATCGCCACCCCTATTCTCCTCAAGTGGCTCGGCCTGCAAAAGATGAAACTTGGATTGAGAGCCGCAAGCCTCGCGGCTTCCATCTCCACGTCAGAAGGGATGCTTCGGAGCACCTTGACCTGCGGTATGGGCCTACCAAGGAACGTCGCAAATGGCACTTCAGCCAGCTGCGTGGTACTCCGCACTGACCCGTCCTTGTCAATCCTGGTCCGCCATCCTCGCGGAGGATCCCATACTGTTACGACCTTATCCCATGGCTTAAGGCCGAAGTTCATGAGCCTTCTCAGGTAGAGACAGTCCCTCACAGTGATGAACTCTCTCGAATAGGCGATGCCGACGGAGGCACCAGTAGTGCCGCTAGTGACCTTCGCGAACTCTGGCAGGGCTCCCCTCGACCGGAGATCGCCGTTGACGTCTCGGCGTATGTCTTCCTTAGTCAGGAACGGCAGCTTCTTCAAGTCTGCTACTCCTTTGATGTCTTCGGGAACAAGCCCCGAGCGCTTGAAGGCAGACTTGTAATAAGGCACAAAGAGGTTCACGTGCCTGACCAGACGCCTCAACTTCTCGTCCTGGAGCTTCCTGAGGTCCTGCACGGAGAATCGGTACGACCGCATCGCGGACGCTAAGCCGACAGTTACTCCGGCGTAGTGCGCCCAGCTCTTCGGAAAGTCGAGCTTCAAACGCTGTCTCCCAACTCGCCCCTCACTCCGTAGGTTCCTAGTTAAGGTGCACCGTGAGGCAGAGGCACCCGACTGGAGGCGGGCCCACTTTGCACAGCGCTGGGAGCCATATGTTCATGGAAACCTTGTCGTCATCCCGCTTGATGAGCGCGCCTTGACACCCCGACTGCACGAAAGGGAAGAGGGGCAAATGACAGGATTGGAGGCGCGTTGAACTGGAAGTCCGGAGGGGACCGGCGGAGAATCGCCCTGCCATGGAAAGGAGTCGGCCGGGCCTCGCTGTGCCACGTTGTCCAACAAGTCCTGCGAGGCCACGAAGGGCCCGGCAACACCCCCGCCAACCAGCGAAGCATCTCTAACCATAGGGTGGTCAAGTCAGCATGCTTTCGTAAAGCGCCTCCATTCTGTTCGCAACTGCGCCCATTGTGTATGTTGATCGATATGTGGTGTAGGCGTCCCTCCCCATTTCTGCCGCCTTCAGCGGGTCCCTGAAGAGGCTCGCCATCTTGGCCGCCCACGCCCCCGCGTCAAAGGGCGAGACGAGAAAGCCTTCCCTCCCGTCGGTGATGATGTCTGACATGGGCCTGACATCTGAGGCGAGGACCGACCGCGCAGAGGCAAACCCCTCTATCATGGAGATCCCAAAGCCCTCCATCAGGCTCGGAAAGACCATGAACAGGGATCTTGAAATCAGCCTCAGCTTATCCTCCTGCCGAACCCAACCCGCAAATATGACGTTGACGTGGAGCGAAGCCGCCAATCCCTCGAGCGCCCGGCGGTGGGGCCCGTCCCCCACCACGTAGAGTCGGACTTCGGGAACCTCGTGGGAAAGCTTCGCCATGGCCGCCAGGATTGTTTCCAGGTTCTTGTAGAAGACCAGCCTGCCCACGAAGACCACCTCAGGGCGACCAGGAGGAGGGGGCGGGGCGGCGGGGTAGTCCAGCTCGTCTATGCCGTTAGGAACAACAGCCAAGCACCTTGGTTCGACTCCGCATCCAATCAGATCGTCTCTTGTCGATTCGCTGACGGCGTGGAAGACGGACGGCTTCAAGTTGAGGACCGTGGCCTCTAGAAACCTGGCGACGACAGCCGAAAACGAAGGGAAGCGGGAGCCTGACTCTCGCTTCCAGGCCTCCCAAAACGCGGCGGAGGACCTCCTATAGACGTCATGGAAGGTTATCACGTGGGGTGACCTGAATATACGGGCACATGCGGCTCCGCTGAGCGATGGGACATACGTGTTAGAGTGGACGAGCGTGCGACCCAGCGTTCGATACCCAGCCATCAGCCTGACCCCAGCTATAAGTGAAGATACGAAGAAACTCAGGTTTGAGAGGAGGCCAGAAGGAAGCGCGCCGCCGTAGGGCATTTTGAGTCCAACTCTGTGCACACTAATCCCATCCACCCCTTCCGATGATGGTGCCCCGTGAACCCTCTGGGTGATGACGTGCACCTCATGCCCGCGCCTTACCATCTCCCTTGCCAACATGTAGATGAGGTATTCCCCCCCTCCATACGTCAGCGGATAGAAGAACTGCGTGAAGTAGATGACCCTTGTTTTCCCTCTTCCCCTGCTCAAAGGCTGACCTCCTCCAATGGCCGAGAACGGGTCATGAAGTGCCTGATACGCGTGCGTCTAAAAAGAGATTTGAGCGAGGGTAGTGTTCCCTGCCAGAAAAGAGCTGGCCGGGCCAGACAAATTCCAGACAGCGGTCCGGAGATTCGCGTGTGCGTCCTTGACGGGAGGCCATCGAAAGTGCCAGGCGTTGGGCCAACCGTCGCGCTTCGCTTGATTCGGCGTCTGGGATGGACAAATGGAAGGCTATCAATCCTGAATATGAGTTGACCTGTGACGTCAACAGGACTGAGAACACGATCCATGCCAGTCATGGGTCGAACCTCACCGACCCGCAGGGGGGAACCGCTTTGGTCCCGTCACTGAGCCGACGAGCGTCGGGTTAAGAGCGTACAAGGGTTGACGCCTGGCTCTGGAGCACTTCAGTGACCCATAGCGCGGAATGATGAATGCGTGGGATGCTGGAAGCTCCATGGACGAAAGTCACCCAGAAACGTTGCGGGGAGGCAGAAGCTCAGGCCGAAGCACGGACCTCCTTGGTAGTTTAAAAAGGCCCGAGAGGCAGCTGACTTTGTGTCTGAACAGAAGGCCTCGGAGGCATCGCAGCTGCAGACCCCGCTCCCGAAGCAACCCGAGGTGAACATCGGCACCTCCGGGCACGTCGACCATGGGAAGTGCGTCGGTTATTTTGATTACGCTTTAGTGAATGGCCAGCCAATGACAGGTCAAGAGATTGACAATTTGATGTCGCAACAAGGCAAGCTCATTGCAAGAATTGACGAGGGAGAATACTACTCGTTCGAGGATAACTCTGTAATATCCATGGATGAAAAATTTCAGCCCGTCATCGGCAAAGCGAGGTTCTACAAGGAACACTATCGAGGAGTAATGGTGAACATCGAGACGTCGACGGGCAGAAAAATTTCAGTCACACCCTCACACCCTCTCCTAGTCAACCGAGGCGGTACAATCCTTTGGATTCCATCAGAAGCCCTTGCTCAGGGAGACCACGTTTCCATTCTGAGGACCGTTCCGCTCCCTGAGGACGCGGCATTCTACGAGCCTGTGAATGAAATGCGGCAGATGTTTGACTTGGTCACGTGGGAGGAGTACGAACAGTTGCGCGTGGCATCCAACGAGTTCTCCAACTTGCATGGTTTGGACGAAAGGCAGATTGACCAGATTCGAATCGTCGCTGGGCTGCCGGTCAGCAAGCTGTGCAGGCGTGCGAAAGTTAGCGAGAACAGCTACCGGAAGCTTCTCCGGGGCAAACCAATTCGCATTGATTCGAGGGTGAGACTGCTTACAGCCCTCGAAAGAAGCGGGATGCAACGGCTGACGCCAGGGCAATTCCTGATTGGGATGAAGCGCGGGAGGTACCCAACGCGCAAACTCACTTCATTAACCATGGACGTCGACCTAGCCAAGTGGTTCGCCTTTGTCTGGTCCGGGGGGACCAGCCGCGCTAACTCCGTTGGCGTAACGCAGACAGTCCAGATGGAAATGCTTCTGGAGTGGCGAGAAATCACAAGGCGGAAACTTGGAGTCGAAATCAGAGCTTACAAGGACGGTAGCTATAGAATCAACAATTTTCCATTCGTCTGGTACCTGCGGAAGAAGTTCGGTTTCGTTCCGGGAAACGAGTCGGTGCGCCACATACAACCGTGGGTCTGCAAGCTCCCCAAGGCCCAGAAGAAGGCGTTCCTAAGGTGGTTTCTGACTCTGGACGGTGAATTCGATAAGCATTCCGGCCAGATCATAGTCACCCAAGCCAACGAGAAGAACATCGTGATACTTGCATACCTTCTCCATTCCTTTGGAATTGTCCCTCGACTCGGTGTCCGAACCCGGAAACTTAAGAGAGGCATGAAGGAATACTTCAAACTTTCCATCTCCGGCAGGAGCGACCTTGGGACCTTCGCACGCGAGATTGGTTTCGAGGACTTGAGAATCCAAGAGAAGCTGACGCGATACCTCGAGAGAATCAAGAAGGAATCAAAGGAAACAGATTTCTCAATTCCAATCGACTTTGACACCTTCAAGGAGCATCTCCGAATATCTGGGCTCGTGCGAGAGGGGTTTGGGGGAACAGCACCCCCATTCATGGGGAGCTCGGAATGGTACAAGGCATACGAGATGGCAGGGACGAGCGGGCGCCTCTCCCGAACAAGGCTCCTTCTCGTCATCCGCGAGATTGACTCGCAGGTGCAAAGGCTACAAGGATCACTCTCCAGGCTACGTTCGTCACCCTCAGGCATTCTCGCGCACATGTCCCTCGCTGGATTCCCGCAGGGAACGATCGCAAACGAGCTCGGTTTCAGTCGCAGAAAACTGATGAGAATCCTGAAGAAAGGAACGGCAACTGAACTGGAGTCTCTCGCAGTCCACGTCGAAGAAAAGACCCGCAAGAACATAAAGTCGATTGAATCTTGGTTGGTACAGCTGCGGCGACTGGCGACAACCCCGATGGAGTTTGACAGGATCGACAGGATTGATCGCGAGACATACGATGGGATGGTGTTCGACCTCAGCGTTCCGGGGCCCATGAACTTCATCGGAGGAACCACGTCCATCGTCTGTCACAACACGACCCTTACCCAGGCACTCACCGGCGTGTGGGCCAGCGCCCACAGCGAAGAGCTCAGGCGCGGAATCACAATCAAAGTCGGCTACGCCGACGCCGCGGTCTACAAATGCACCCAGGACCACGGCGCAGCTTCCTACTCGACTAGCCCCGTCTGCCCGGTGTGCGGGAGGAAGACGGTGTTCCTGCGGGCGATCAGCTTCGTAGACTGCCCGGGGCACGAGAGCCTCATGACCAACATGCTCGCCGGGGCGTTCCTTATGGACGGAGCCCTTTTGGTAGTGGCTGCCAACGAGCCTGTCCCGAAGCCCCAGACTCGGGAGCACCTCCAGGCTCTCCAGATGCTCGGGATGAAGAAGATAGTGATAGCGCAGAACAAGGTCGACCTCGTCACAGACGCGGAGGCAGAGAAGAACTACTCCCAGATTCAGAAGTTCACCAAAGGGACTGTCGCTGAAAGCGCGCCAATAATACCCATATCGGCCCAGCAAAAGCTGAACATCGACGCCCTCATCGAATCCCTCGAAAGCGTGGTCCCCACGCCGAAGAGAGACGCGGGCGCCAGCCCTCTCATGTACATACTGAGGAGCTTCGACGTGAACAAGCCAGGCGCGGCCGTACAAGGGCTCTCAGGGGGGGTACTGGGAGGGAGCCTGACCCGGGGGGAGCTCAGGGTGGGTGAAGAGATAGAGCTCAGACCCGGGATGGTGGACGAAAGGAGCGGGAAGTTCGTCCCTGTGATAACCAAGGTGTCTAGCCTCCAGACAAGCGCTGGCCCGTCAGACCGGGTCGGGCCCGGTGGGTTGATCGCCGTAGGGACACATCTCGATCCCACGTTCGTCAAAGGGGACCAGATGGTGGGGAGCGTCATAGGCAAGCCAGGGACCCTCCCGGAGACCCTCGAGCACGTCACGCTCGATGTGACACTGCTCGAGACGGCCGTAGGCGCAACGGAGCAAGTGAAGGTCGAGAAGCTAAAGCTCTCGGAGACCGTCAGGCTCAACCTTGGCACGGCATCTACCCTGGCGGTCGCCACCTCGGTGAGAGGCGAGGTGGCTGAGCTGGACCTCAAGAAGCCCGTGGCGATCGAAAGCGGCATGCGCGCGGCCATCAGCAGGAGGATAGCCGAGAGATGGCGACTCATCGGGTCGGGCGTCCTGAAGTAAGAAGTCCCACCTGCACGACTGGAAGGGAATCCGCTCCAGTTCTACGGCTGAAAGCGTCTCAAACCCACGTCACGCTCTGCAAACGCGCCGTATGTAGTGAGGGTCATCCCTGTCTTTTCGCGATCGGCAGGACGAAAGAGTCGGCGAGCGAAAGCCTGCCGTTCCAACATTTCTGCATCCCAGCTGCCATGGATTGACACACGTTCCTCTCCATCACCGTCAAGCGTTCGGCGAGTTGCTGGGACGTTAGGAGGGAACTTCCCTGACGATCTGCATGTCTTGTAGTTGAATTCGGCTGATGAGACGGGAGAGATCAGGCCTCCAGCTTCGCCAGACTCGTTTCCTTCCACGATGAAGTCGTCCGTCCTTGGCATAGATGAGCGACAGCGTGCCGGCGTCAAAGGCAGAGCGCGCCATCCCAGAGCCCTCCCTGCGGTGCTCCGCCTCCGACTCGCGAAACCTGGATTATGTTGTCCCGCTGATGTCCCCCACTGCAGTAAGTCCTTGTCAATGGAGGAACGTGGATGAGGGTGAGGCGGCGTCCAGTCTCCAGGATGCGAGCTTGTCACCTTTATGGACGCCATACTTCTTTCGGGGAGATGCAGGGATGTTGACGTGCTCTTGCTCGTAAAGTCTCAACCACCGCCATACAAAACGATAGATACCATATATTGAAGTCTCCATATGGTATGCGTCAGGAAAAAGTAGGACGTTGCAGAAAGTAGTCTTCGACAGCAGCTTCCTCATGACTGTGGTGGAGAAGCCCACCACATGGTTCGAGGACATAGTCGAGGCTCTCGGGACCGTCCAGCCTATCCTCCTGGATTGCGTGAAGGCCGAGCTTCAGAAGCTCGCGTTAGGGGGAGGAGGAAGGTCCCGGACCGCCAGGGTGGCCCTCGACCTGGCGTCGAGATTCGCCCCCGAATCCTGCGGCGGGGCCAGTGTCGACGACGAGATAGTCTCCGCGGCCAGGACGTCTGGGGCGTATGTAGCAACGATGGACTCCGGACTTCTCACCACCCTGAAGGCTGCACGAATAAGAGCGGTCACCCTCAGCTCTGGCAGGATACGGCTCGTCTGAGGCAGGCTGGTCTCGGGAAGCGGTTAAAGCGGGGGCTAAGGGCGCGGGGCGTATGACCTCGGGAGGGCTCCGGATAGACGCGGCACGAGAGACAGACAGAATCGTCGCCTTCATCAGGAGCACAGTCGGAGGAGCGGGGGCAGAAGGTGTCGAGGTGTCCCTGAGCGGAGGGATCGACAGCAGCGTCGTAGGGGCGCTCTGTGTCAGGGCGCTGGGGAAGGATAAGG
Source organism: Nitrososphaerota archaeon (assembly GCA_027339745.1). Classification (GTDB taxonomy): domain Archaea; phylum Thermoproteota; class Nitrososphaeria; order Nitrososphaerales; family Gagatemarchaeaceae; genus UBA183. The sequence goes on from DAHWNW010000002.1 coordinate 130,310, forward strand.
TCGTGGGGCTCCTCCTCCCGTCCGAGCACACCCCTCCTGAGGACGCTGAGGACGCCAGGGGGCTGGCGAGCGCATGGGGGATACGGACTGAGACGATTCAGATCACCAAGACAGTAAAAACGGTCCTAGAGTCGTCAAGGCTCGAAGGGACCAGGGTAGCAAGTGCGAACGTCCAGGCGAGGGTCAGGATGACCATAGCATACTACTTCGCCAACACCCTCCAGCTCCTGGTGGCAGGGACCGGGGACAAGAGCGAGGAGACGCTAGGGTTCTTCACCAAGGGCGGCGACGGGCTCGCCGACTTCCTCCCCATAGCCCACCTCTACAAGACGCAGGTCCGCCTTTTGGGGGCCTACTTGGGTCTTCCCAGTGGCGTGGTCGAGAAGCCCGCGTCCCCCCAGCTATGGCCTGGCCACAAAGCGACTGACGAGCTCCCCGCGGACTATGACAAGCTGGACATAGCCCTCCACCGCCTGTTCGACTTGAAATCTGGGGTCGAAGAAGCCGCCGCCGAGGCGGGGCTCCCGGTTAGCGCTGTCGAGAAGGCCCTTGAGATGCACAGGAGGACAGCGCACAAGAGGGCCCTCCCCCCTTCGCTGGAGTAAGAACGTCTCATACGCCCCTCGTCCCCACCAAAGATTAAAATCGCTGAGCCGAAGGGGTGCCCAAGTTTCTGAGTAATTCATGTTCGAGCTCGTGAACCTTGAAGATGTGGTGAGGGTCCCCCCCGACCGGTTCGGCTCCCCACTGGAGAATGTGGCAATGGACCTGCTGAAACTGAAGTATGAGAGTACGATCAACCCCGACCACGGTTACCTGGTCCTCGTCACCAAAGTGGATGTTGATAAGGTCGGGAAGATCATAGCTGGAGACGGCGCGACGTACCATCGGGTGAGGTTCGAGGTCCTCTCCTTCTACCCCATGAAGCAGGAGATAGTCGAAGGCGAGATAGTCGAAGTGACCGACTTCGGCGCCTTCGTGAGGGTGGGCCCCGCCGACGCTCTCCTTCATCTCAGCCAGATAATGGACGATTATCTGACCAGCGACGTGAAATCCGGGATCATCACAGCCTCACAGAGCAAGAGGACGCTCCGTGTTGGGAGCAAGGTGAGGGTCAGGATCACTGCCGTGAGCCTAGGGCACGGCATATCCATGGGGAAGATAGGGGTGACCTGTAGACAGCCTTTCATGGGAGCCCTCGAGTGGATCGATGAAGATGTGGCGAAGGCGGTCAAGGCTCGCAAGGTTGAGGGACGGGCGGAGAAGTAAGCGCGATGAAAGAGCTGGCCTGCCGCAAGTGCAGGATGCTGACCTCCGAGAAGGCTTGCCCCAACGATGGGTCGACGGAGCTGAGCAATGAGTGGTCCGGGCTCATCATAATAATCAACGCCGAGAAGTCCCAGGTCGCCAAGACCTTAGGCATCGTGAAGCCAGGTCGCTACGCCCTCAAGGTAAGCTAGCCAATTGACCGGGGTGTTCAGGCTCCCTGAGGCTCTGAGGCCGAAGCTGGCGGAGCCCCTTGGGGAAGTGTTCGACTCCAGGGAGGCAGCGGGAGAGAGGTTCGTTAAGCTGGCCAGGGAGGCGTCGATGGTCGTGACGGTCGGAGACAGGGTCACAGAGACCCTGCACTCCATCGGGATGACCCCCGCTGTGCATGTGGTCGACGGCGTGGAGCGGCGGTCCAGGAGAGATCCCCCCGAAGTCCCCTACGCCAGGCTTGTGAAGGTGAGCAACCCGGCCGGGACACTGACCCAGGACGCCATAGACGGGATGAGGGAGGCTTTCACCGGGAGAAAGCCGGTCCGCGTGCTGGTAGACGGCGAGGAGGACCTCATGGCCATGCTCGCAATAGCCATGGCCCCGGTCTCTGCGATCGTGTTCTACGGGCAGCCTGGTGCGGGGGTAGTCGCAGTCAAAGTCAACGGGATGACGAAGGCGAGGAACAGGGCGATACTCTCAGAGATGGGCATCGAGAGGCTGTAGAGGCCTCAACTTAATATCCTCGCTAAATTCGGGTGCTCCGGTTTGCAGGTGGAGAAGAAGTCCCAGTCCAAGGTCCTTGACAGGGCATACGTGGAGTTGGCCTTGGAGGACAGGGCGGGGAAGATAACGAGGAAAGAGGCAATCGCGGCCGTGGCCCAGGAGATGGGGGTCCCATCCGAGAACGTGGCCCTCATCAGGATGGACGGCCAGTCAGGTACGACCAAGGTGCTAGGCAAGTTCTACGTCTACGGCTCCCCTGAGTCCAAGAAGCGAATACACCTCCGCCATCTGGGCGAGAGAGCCCTCTCCAAGGAGGAGCGCGAGAAGCTGAAGCAGGAGAGGAAGAAGGCCGCCGCTCCAGCGGCAGCAGGGGCTAAGAAGTAGAGATGTCAAAGCAGCAGACCCCTCCCCCAGCTCCAGCGCCTCCCCCCGCCGAAGCAGCGGCTCCGGCGGAGGAGAAGCCGGAGAAGAAGGAGAAGCCAAAGGCCCCGAAGAGGAGGATACAGGTGCACAAGCTCTACAAGGTCGGAGATGGCTCGCTGACCAGGCTCAGGAAGGAGTGCCCGCGGTGTGGAAAAGGTTACTTCATGGCCCAGCACGGCGACAGGCTCACCTGCGGCCACTGTGGGTATACCACATACACGCAGAAGGGTTAGGCGTAGACAGACATCAGCTCTCTGAGCATCTTAGCCATCCCCGGGGTGAGGAAGGGTCTGAACGGCCCGAAGTACTTCGAACCCTTCGCCTTCGCCACGCACGACCTGTCCCCCTCGCCGACGTAGGAGTCAAGGAAGGAGACGGCGACCTTTTTCATGGCGCCCTCTTTGTTGGACAGCTTCGCCGTGTAGTAAAGGAACTCCGCCACGTCCCAAGCCTGGTCCCCGCCCTTGTAGGCTTGCTCCAAGTCGGTGAGGTAGAGCCCTTCCCTGGAGACGATCACGTTGCTCGGCTTGGCGTCCCCCAGCGCCATCCCCCAGCCGTGGACCCGGGCCATCAGAGACCCGTATGACCCCACCGCGGAGAGAGGGACGTCGTCACCCTTCAGGAAGGTGTTGATCTCTGAAGCGAGTGTGGGCCCGGGGACGAAATCCTTCACCAGGACCCTTTCGGCCGGCGCGACGGCCAGGATCCTGGGGACGAGGACGCCCTTCGCTCTTAGGGCCAGGGTGGCACCGTACTCTCGGTCCATCCTGATGAGCGGACCCGCGCTGAACTTGTTCGCGGTAGAAGCCCAGATCCCGAGGAGCGCCCACTTCAGTGACCTCACGTCAGTGTAGTTCTTCACAACGACCGACCTCTCCGCGTGGCCGCTCCTGAACGTGAGGACCCTGGTGGTAGAGTAAGGTTCACCGATGTCCTTCTCTGTCGTTGAGTAGGTGTCGAAACCGAGCAGGCGGGCCAACTCCTTGACGAGGAAGGAGGCGTCAGGTATCACGGCCCCTTCGTCCAGCTTCAGCAGCGAGCGTGGTACATCCAGAGGCGCGAACTTCGGGGGTGCCTCCCTCATCCGCCTGAGCTTCGACAGCGCCTCTCTGCTGAAGACCGAAGGCCCGACCCTCCCGGCGTAGCCGTGGACCGCATACTGCGCGACCCCCCTCGCTGTGACTGAGAAGAGTGACTGCACCCTCGTGAACGCGTCCCCCTTAAGCCGCTCGGGGACGAGCCTCACGCCGTCGCGCTCGGCAACGAGGAACCCCCTCGGCTGGAGGGACTCGGCTGCCGAGCGAAACCCGTCCACTGACGCAGCCCGGTTCTGGTCACCCAGGCGAGAGGTGTAGGTGTGGACGTAGCTGTAGAGCGCCGGAGGGTAGATGGCCGCGCGCCTGTGGAGCTTCTCGAAGAGGAAGTAGTCGTATGGGACGACCAGGCGGCTGCCGAACTCCCCATAATCCGAAGAGAGGTCGAGGAGGGCTTCGACTATCACCCTCTTCTTGTACTCGTGCTCCACGGCCCTGAAGAGCTCCGGGTTCGAGAGGGGCTCGTAGATGTTGAGCAGCCGCCCTACGACGAACTCGCCCAGGTAAGACGACCGAGCGTCCTGGACCAACATGTCCTCGTCGACGATGAGGGCAGAGGCCGCGACCGGGTCGTCCACATATCTGTAGCGCACTCCTTCTCGGAAGCGCTTCGACACGATGATCAAATCGTAGTCAGAGTCGGGCCTGGCGTACCCCGCGACCTTCGAGCCGTAGGCTGCCACCCCCGAAGTCCTCGATGGCTCCACGAGCGCGGCCGCGAGTCGCTCCACCTTGGAGCGCTCTTCCTCTGTCAGCCTCAAGGGCGAGCCTTCTCTCTGAGCTCGGTGACCTTCGCCAAGACCGCTGGGTCGAACCTCGTGGCTGCCACCGCGTCCATGGGGAGGCTGACCCTGTTCTCCTCGGGCCCCACCAGGCGGATGGGGAGGTTCTTAGCGATCCACCCCGCCCCCACCTTCTTGTTGAGGGCTTCGTCAGAGAGCTCGTTCTTGAACTTCCTGCTTATCAGAGAGACGAGGGCCTTGTCTGAGAAGATCAGCCTGGGAGGGGTGACGCGCTCTGCGTCAGCGAAGGCCGCTTCATAGAGCGTGGTGGCGGCCTCGTCGCTGGTGACATCGGTGGTGCTGAACTTTCGTACGAGGTCGACGTAGTGCGTGAACTCGTGGGCTGCGACCGCGTCCAAGGTTCCCTTGGTCCCGAAGGCGACCAGGGCGGCGGTGAATTGGACGAGGATTAGGACGCTCCCGTTGGCGGCTGTGGGTATCACCCTGGCGAACAGCACCCCCATCTGGCCGTACTCGCTCCCAGACTTCGAGACGGGGAGGGTCGGCTCGATGTAATAGGGAGGATATCTGAGCCCGCTGGCCTTCTCGACCCGCTCCACGGCTCCCTGAAGGAGTCGCATCCTCAGCCGCACCTTCTTGACCAGCGCCCTCGGCACCTTCTCCTGAGCCACTGCCTGGTCGAGGAGTATGAGCGGGTCCAACCGATTCGTGACCTCGTCTCCGTGCATATGAACCTTAGGCGTCACTCGATCAGCCTGAAGCTCACAGGAGGGTCACGCCTGGAGACCTCCATGAACACCTCAGTGTGCATGACGCCGGGTATCTTCCCTATCACATCATAGACGGCCCGGTGCAGCTCGTCGAGGGACTGTCCTCTGAGGTTGAGTATCAAGTCGAAGCGCCCGGTCACTTCCCTGATAAGCCTGACCCCCTCAGTCTTCTCGACCTCCTTCAGGATTGCCTCCCTCAACTTGGGATCGATATTGAGCCCCGCCAAAGCTCCGGCACGCATACCCAGCCTGTCCTCGTTGACCTGTATAGTGAACCGCTCTATCACCCCCCTTTTCTGCAGGCGCTTTATCCTGCTGTACATCACCGAGAGGTTGACCCCGAGTTCCTTGCCGAGCTTGGGGACAGATACCGAAGCGTCCGTGTGGAGCGAAGAGAGTATCTTCATGTCCAAGTCGTCAAGTTTGGCCAAATCGTTATCCTCAGTATCTCGCAGGACGCGCGATATTTCTACTTTTCAGGCCGAGAATCAGCGACTTTCAGGTCAAAATCGTTCTGACCTTAAGAATCTAGTTGGTCTTCGGCGCCCCGTCGACGCGCTTGGCGTTCACTTGGAATGTCTCCTCAGTGATGGTCCCGCCCCTGACCAGCTTGCGCTTCTTGATACCGTCCTCATTGGTCCTGTACCCTACCCCGCGGGTGAGGAGGACATAGTTCTTCCCCCCTCCCAGGGTGTCGGCGCGCAGGGGAAATCCCGCCTTGTCGCTCCCCCCCGTGATCTTTATGCTCCCTGTGAGTCCTATGGTAGCTCCGTCCAAGACGTCTCCTATCTTCCTCCCTATCAGGAGCTGTGCGCTGGCGTCCTTTACCTCCTGCGCTTCTGACTTCCCTGTCTTGGGGTCCGAGAGCACCAGCTTGAAGGTGACCATCGAAGTCTGCTCCGACTACCCCTGGTAATTAAGTCTAAAACCCGTACATAGGGTCCGCGGCAGATTTTATCGCGACTATCTCGTCCAGCACCTGCTTCTCGTCTTCCGTCAGTGAGCCTAGGAGCTTGGTCCGGAGCAGCTTCGCCTCGTGGCTGCGGGGCATCGTGTATAGTATGTCGTTCTCCCTCACTTGCCTCCCTAGGGTAGGTCCATGGACAGAGATCGCGACCTGCTCACCCTCCTTCGCCTCGGGCACCGCCTTGCCGTTGTCCTGCACCTGTCCGACCACGCCCAGCTCTGCACCTACAGACGACATCAGCTTCACCTTCGGTCGGAGGCGACCGGCGACGACGTCGACCCCGAACACGGCGGGGTCGTTGCGCCTGAAGAAGGCCCCCGGGAGGACCTTAAGCTTGCACGGCCTCGTCAGGCTCGAGAGGGCGGCCTTCTCGTCCGCGTCTCTCTTCGCCGCCGCCCAGTTGGCGTAGCTGTCTATGACCTCGTAGATTATCGAGGAGACGAATATCGGGCTCGAACCAGCGTACTCCTTGGCCTCTGGAAGGACCTTCGAGTCGAAGCCGAGGATTGCGCCGAGGTAAGGATCATGGTCCCCAACGACCTGGGCGTTGACGATGTCGCTCTTCGAAATGTCCCCTATGTCGGCCTCCCTCACCGGGACGCCCCTCTCCTCTAGCATCATCAAGAGGGCTTCCAAGCCGCCGATGCTCCCGGCCTTCACTATGACCCCCATGTTGTCGGTCTTGACCACTATGTTGGAAAGCTCCTTTTCCATCTCTGCCTTGAGGTTCTGGAACTGTAGCTCGGTGGAGAATGACGCCACCGAGGTCCCAGCCACCACCCCTCCGAGGTCGGGGGAGACGAGCTTCACCCCCGCAGCGGCGGAGACCGCGTCCACAGGCGTGAACTTGTCCCGTGGGTCGCGCATTTCGTCCAGCGGCCTCGGCATGAACAGGGCCTTCACCTTGGACTTGAACGCGCCGTCCCTGCGGACAAGGGCGATGGAGTCTCCCACGCGCAGGTTCCCCTCGGTGAGGATGACGTTGGCCGTCTGGCCGATGCCCACCTCCTCCTGCAGTTCGAGGATAATCCCGCGCCCTGGGGCGGTGCCAGCGACGCTGAGCTTCCCCTTCAGGAACTGCTGCGCAAGGCCGATAAGCATCGCTAGCATCTCTGGCATCCCCACCGGGGCCCTGGCCGAGACAGGAACGATGGACACCTGCTGGCGGAAGTCTTTGACCCTGTAGTAGGCGTCCGCCTGGAATCCAAGGCGGCTCAGCCCACCGACGACGTTGTAGAGACGCTCCTCCAGCTCGTCCCCCCATGACGGGGGTTGGTCCTTGATGACCTGGAGCAGGGGGCCCTTGCTCCCTTTCCTCCATCCGTTGATCATGTCTATCTTATTGAGGGCGACGAGGAAGGGGACCCGCCTCCGCTTCAGGATGTCGATGCTTTCAAGCGTCTGGTTCTCCAGTCCCTTCAGCACGTCGACGACCAAGATCGCGATGTCAGCCGCAGAGCCGCCTCTGAGCCTCAGGTTAGAGAAGACGGCGTGCCCTGGGGTGTCGATCATGAGGAGACCGGGGACCTGCAGCTCCCCACCCGCCCTGTCCAGAAGCGGGCCGCAGATCGCCTGCAGCGTCTCCATGGGGAAGAAGCTCGCGCCTATCTCCTGGGTTATCCCGCCCACCTCCCTGGCCTGGACCCCTGTCCCCCTCAGGCAGTCGGCGATTGAGGTGTTATGGATGATTAGGCAGTTCGCCAGGAAGTTGTGCGTCTCGTCGACGGTGAAGTCGTAGACGTCAAACTCGCCTTCGGACCGCTCAAGCCGAGTCACTTCTACCGCCGAGCAGTCGGCCAGCGCTTGTTCGTGGCCAGCGTTCGGATAGGTTGGGGGAGCCAGCCTAGACCTGGCCAGGACCGATTTACCTGAGCGCCCATATGACTCGATGCGGGTAAGCAAGCGGTCACTCAAAACGGCCTCCGATGGGACCGTAACCGACATCGGTGAATCGCCTGAGACAGAGGCGGTCTCGAAGATCCTGCTCCTTTCAGCGAACCCCTCCCTTCGCCGCGCGGCCTCTGCTTTTCCAGGGTCCCTGAATCCTATGCGTTGGTTGAATGCAGAGACGGAGATCTTACCGCTTATCAGAATCTCGTTGGATTGAGAACCGTTCCCACGATATGCCAAGCAGCCGAACCTCTGGAGAAGCATCGGGAGCTGCTTCGCCAAGGCGTCGCCGTCACACCTGACGCCTATGTCCCCGCCATCCGTGACGAAACCCTTCGCATCGAAGAAGCCCCGTAGGAAGGCTGCGACGAACCGGTCGGGCATCGCGGCTATCATCGGCGGGACCGCGAGCGAGTGCTTCTTGGTCGTCGGACAGGCGAAGACTTCGCTCAAGAACCTTGACAAGGAAAGCCCGCCGCGATGGGAGACGGCGAGCGAGGTGGGGCGCTTCGCAGTCGTGGTTGTGACCCGGAATGCGGAACCAAGGCACCTCTTGAATTCTTGGATAGGCACCAAAGAAGCTCCGTTGGACAGGGCTGTCTCTGTGATGCCGTCTCCGTATAGGAGCCCGACCAGGTATGCGAGGGAGTCGAATTCCTCGTCACTCTTTGGGAGCGATATCCATGGTGAAGGACGACCCCCGCGCGGTCCGCTCGGTGAAAACTTCACCCCCGCTATCTGCTCATACCCCCCCTCAAGCGCAAGGCCCAGTTTCGAGATGAGCGCCCTGTATGCGCTCGCCCTGAAGTAACCTCTGCTCATCTGACGCCGAAGGCCCCTAACGGAGGTTACCAGGCTCTGCCCCCCGTGCCCTCTGCTCGCGGCCTGTCGGATCTCCTCGGCCAGCTCCGGCGTAGGCCGAACAAGGAAGTCGTCTGGGATGCGCTCCAGGATCGCAGACTTCACGGACTCTGGCGTGGTTTGATCTACTGTGGTGCGGTTCGGAATCAGGAGGCGGTCCCCCAGTTTGAGCTGCCGAGCTTCTGCATAGGAGACGACACCTCCCTCGGTCACGACGAGGAATCTGTGTTCGGGCGTGGTCTCGACCGAATATCCCGCCTTGGTGTCCACTCGGATGAGCACGTCTGCGCGCAGCTTCCAGACGTGGGAGACCTCGTGAGGTCTGGTCTTTCCGTCAGGACCCATAGAGATGAGCTTCAGCCCGAGCGCATGATAGGCAACCCCGTCTGGCATGCCGATCGGCTCGCCGCTCTTGTATGTCTCGAAAGCCTCCTTCGCTTCGACGATAGTACCGTCCGCTGACTGTAGCAGCGTTTCTCCGCTGACGCACTTTCCGCTATCGACGTGCCCCAGTATGACGACAACAGGTTGCCGCATAAGGCCTTGCTCTGGCATGTTTCATCCAGCTCCTTAAGATGCGTTCACCCGCGCGTCTGACCGAAGAAAGCGGCGCTCTCCTTTGTGAAGCTCTCGGCGGAGTCGGAGGCGTGGATACAGTTGTCCGTGAGCCCGAGCCCAAAGTCCCCTCTTATGGTCCCTGCCGCCGCCTCCCAGCTCTTGGTCGCGCCGACCATGCGCCTGACAGTGGCTACCGCGTCCCTCCCGGAGAGGACCGCTCCGACGACTGGGCCAGAAGTGATGAATGAGACGAGCTCTCCGAAGAACGGCTTCGCGCTGTGGACGCTGTAGAACTCCTCCGCCTGGCTCCTGGACATTGTGAGCATATGCAGCTTCTTTATCACGAACCCTTTCGACTCGAACCTCCGGAGTATCTCCCCGACCAGGCCCCGCCTCACGCCGTCAGGCTTGACTACGACAAGCGTGTCCTCGCTCGCGCTCATCTCTTTGAGGGCCTCCTCGCCCACTTGAGCTTACGCGGGTCGCGCCCAAGCTTCAGGTCGTTGGTCTTACACTTGGAGGAGCAATAGGACTTCGTTGAACCGTCGTTCTTCACATAGAGGATGCCAGAGCCGAGCCTGACCTCTTTACTACAGAAGACGCATTTCTTTGGGACGTACATTTCAGGCTACCGCACCTCGACCTTTCGGTGGCCTTTGAAACTCTGGATATAAAGACGGCGCCGGCCCTCGAAGGGGCCAGCCGATCGGCGGGGGCGAGAGGAACTCAGGTCGGTACGGTCCCGCCGAGGTGCCTCATCCAATATTGGGCTTCGACGATGAGCCTCTGACCGAAGTCCTTCGGATGGGGGACGAAACCCTCTACGGCCTTGGCCACAGACTCTGGGCCCAGGTTGGCGAGGTCCTCCAGCGTGACCGCTGAAGAGCCTGTGGCATGGCGCAGCCTCGCACCTATCTCCAACTCGTTGGTCTGGATCGCCTCGAGCTCCTTCTTTTCAGCGAAGGCGCGGGACAGGAGAGGGATGTCCCCCGACAAGATAATCTCCTTCACTGACCTCCCCTTCGCCTTCATGGCTGCGTAGAGATGGGCAGGCGGGGCCACCTCCTCGAGGGAAAGGGTTCCGAAGAGCGTCCTCGCCGCAGGCATCTTCCTGATCCCCCTCCTCTCCGAGACGATCTTCTTCAGGTCGACTGAGGCGATGAACGGGAAGACGTAGTCGACGTTCTTGGGCACCTGCTTCACGATGTTCTGCCTGAACCAAAGCCTGAGGGCGTCCTGGGAGTCGAGGTCTGGCGGGGTCCTGGTCGGGGGGAGCACCCATATGCCCGGCTGGACTGCCTTGAACCCCTTCTCGATCAGCCTGTCCCTGATCGCTGCCGACTCCTTCTTCTTCTTCGTCTTCTCGTACGACTTGAAGATGAGGATGGATTTCGCTTCGCGCGGGTACGTTCTGAGGATTTCATCAGGGGTCAAGCCTGAGTTCTTGAGTTGCCAGTCAAGGCGCAGCATCAACCTTCTGTAAAGCGCGTCAGGGTCCTCGAAGGTCGCAGGGACGGTGGCGTCCTCACCGTCGACCTCGATGCGCTGGATGACCGCCAGTATCAACTCTTCGTCTTTGGGGGATGGGGGGCCGGATATCTTGCTCAGGGGGGCCTTGACCCTGTCGAAGAAGCCCGCGATCCGCTTTACTGTTGACATCTCTCCTGCCACATGTAAGCCCTGGATGCTGGGAGAGGCATTGTCGGCCTTCGTCTACGAGAGTTTCCGCGTGACCGCCTTCCTCAGGTCCTCGAAGGCGTCCACTACCTTCTTCTTCGCGAAGTATTCGTCTGACTCGCCCACGACCACCTTGTCTTCGAAGATGGTCACGTCCCCCATCTTGAGCGGAGCGCGGATGCCGAGCATCGCTGAAATGCCTTCGACAGACTTCGGGAAGGTCGCGCCTGACCTGAACCTGAATGTGAAGGCGCCCCCTCCAGCGGCGGGCGTGGGGTCTAGCGGGACTATCAGCCGGCCCGCTACAAGCCCTGTCAGCATCTGGCCCTGGACTTCCCTGATCGACTTCAAGACGTCCTCACGCTCCCTCTTGAGGGTAGCGGCCCTGTCCTGGTGCCCGGGGTCAGACCAGTCGAGACCTATCAGAGCATAGAACGCCTGATCCTTCTCGTTCCTTTTCGGGTCCTGCTTGATCTCCTGTGACAGCACCTCCAGCTCGCTGTCGATGGTCCTGAGCCTCTTCTGCTCTTCCAAGAGCCTCCCGGCTGCTACTTCCAGTTCTGTGAGGTTCATCCATCTAACCCAGATGGCTTGAGACTTCGATTATCGCTTTCTTGAACTCCTCGTGAGTAAGGTTCCTGCTCTGGTACTCGTCCTTGTAGGAGTCCCAAGCGTCCTCTGCTTCTGTGGCAAGCGGGAGGAGCTTCCTTCCTATCCCCTTGACGTTGAGTAGTATGAGGGCAGAGGCGGGCTCTCCTGGCATGGTGGGGATTTTGATGAATATCACACGCTTGTCATGGATTCCGTACTTCTCGTTGAGTTTCTTCTTGAAGAACTCCCTTTCCTCGGCCCCCACGCTCCCGGCGCACTTGATCAGTACGCAAGCAGAATCTGTCTTCCCCTTTTCCGCTTCCCCTTCCCCTTCGAGGTCGAAGAGGAGCCCGTCGTTCCCTTCGTCGATGGCTTCCTCGATGGATTTTATGTCCGAGCCTCCCTTTGGGACGAGAGGCATTAACCATGGCACCACGAACTTGGGCTTGCTCGCCGCCAGCCAGGTCCTGTAGTTCGACATGTCCCACTCCGTCTCTCGGATGAACGAGTCCATGAATTCGGCTATGACATGGGCGGCCAAGAGGTTCTTGTCCCTGTAGTCGTGCCAGCCTACGCGTATCTGCTTCGGGAGCTCGTCTACTATAGAAGACCTCGCGTCGAGTTGCGCCTTGAGCCTATCGGCCTGGAACCTAAGCTCCTTGTTGTCCATCAGGATTGGGGCATCGGAGTACTTTATCTGATATGCGAGGTTGAGCACTATGCTGATATGGGCAGGGCCGTAGATGACAGGGTCCCATCCGAACTCGGGGAGGATGCCGAAAGTCGCAATCGTTGCCTGGCCGAGGGTGTCGCTCCCTTTCACGTATGACATGAACTCCGAAGAGAACGAGCCACCGGTCCCTCCGCCCATGCTGAACGGGATGATGAACCCCCTCACCGGCTCGGGGGATATCGCTTGTATCCTCGACGCGATGTCCTGCTTCCCTACGATCTCATTCCTGAACCTGCTCCTCCCTTCGGCCCAGTTCCTGGCTGCCCCGCCCAGGCCGTACACGGCGTGCTTGTCTTTCATGGAGAAGAGCTGAGGGTAGGACTGTAGAATCAGGTTGGCGGAGCGCGGGTCAAGGTCCACGAGCAGCGCTCTCGGCACCAAGGGGGTCTCCCCTCTGCGGAGAGACGCTCCGAATCTGAGGATAGTGCTCCCGTACCGTCGCAGGACCTCCAGCTGCTGCTTCTCTCCCTTCAGGGTCGGGGCGGTCGGGTCCGCCCCCACGTCTATCAGGACCCACCGGTACGCCTCCGCTCCGATGCCCACCCCAGCGTGGCCCATGCAAGCCATGATGACAGGGTTAGGTGCCAGCGGCGCTTGATTCGCGGCCCTGAACGCCAACGGTGCACCTCCCCTCTCATCTTTTTTATACGTTTGTCAAGATCAAGGAGAGACGAGCTTGAGCTACGACGAATCCAAGGCGACTGACCTCCTCTTCGTGATAGACGGCTCGAGGAGCATGCGGGGGAAGCTCCACTCCTCTGGGATGGCCAAGATGAATATGGTCAAGACAGGGTTGCTCAACTTCGTCGCCGAGCGATGGCCGGTCTCTTACTTCCCCTGGCCGACGAGGTTGGGGGTGTCGTTCTACAGGCTGCTTGGGACCCCAGGGTCCACTCAGATAGAGGTGGTCGTCCCCCTGAACCCGGCACCGGCCTCGCTCGAGCTGTATAGGCTGGATCAGATGCAATGCAAGGGCGGGAGCCCCCTGGTCGACGCGGTCAAGTACGCCATAGAGAACATGGCTGACTCCATGAGGAAGGAGAAGGTCATAAAGCTCGTAAGCGACGGGGGGAACGACGGGGAACCAGTCAAGTCCATAGCGGGCTCCCTGAAAGCCTCGCCGTTTGAGGTGGACGTTATAGAGCTCTCAAACGAGGCTTCGAAGGAGCTCCGGGACATCGCAACCCTCACCGGGGGGTCTTACTCCAGGCCCCACAGCCTGTCAGACTTCGAGAAGGCCATCCGGGCCTAGGTCGAACCTGAGCGGGCGCTTCAGGGCCGCATTGGGCGAACCCGCTTTCTGGAGTAGATTGGAGGCGTGTGGCGACAGCGCAGGTCGATCCCGGGATTGTTGACCCGCTTCCTGTGGATGGGACTGCGTCGCCGCGCCGGCAGGGAAGCTCCGGGGCTCCGCTGGGCCTTGCTTCACGGTGCCGAATCTGCGTTCAGAGATTAGAAACAGATACGACAGAAGAACGCCTAGTCAGAAGGACGCGGATCGAGTCCAGGATCGACAGGCGCAGGCCTACTTGAGCTTCCTTGCCTCTCTTTCCGTCTCTCTGAGGACGAGCACGTCAGACAGTCGGATCGGACCCTTCACGTTCCTCGTAAGGATGCGTCCTTTCTCCTTCCCCTCGAGTATCTTCACCCTGACCTGGGTTATCTCCCCTGCGACCCCCGTCCTCCCGACTATCTGGACGACCTCGGCTGGGGTGAGTGTCTCTACTTCTCTCTTGCTGCTCATGCGGCCTTCTTCAGCCTCGAAAGCTCTTGGGTGACCTGTTCCAGGATCTGTGAGCCTTCGCCGGCCTCGAGAATCGCCGCGGCCGCTGTGGAGACATCTATGCCGATGGCCGGGCCTATCTGGTCCTTCGAAGGCACGAAGACGTAGGGTATCTTCCTCTCATCACAGAGGATAGGGAGGTGGGCGACCACCTCAGGCGGTGTGACATCCTCGGCAATCACAACCAACTTCGCTAGCCCCCTCTCGATGGCCTTCGTTGATTCGTTGGTCCCCTTGCGGACCTTGCCGGTCCGGGACGCTTGCCTCAGCACCTCATAGGCTGCCTCAGATACTTCCTTAGGCGTCTCGAACTTGATGTAGTAGGGCCTCTTGTCTGGGGTCATCTCACAGTCTCCCAGGCGGGCCAGTTTCGGCCGGCATATAAACGGTTGGCCGTGGAATGCGTTTCACAGGCTCATCCAGCGAGGATGAAACGCCCTGGCGCGTCGAGCCTGCAGAACCCGAACCTGGGGAATTGCACAATGTCTCCAACGGAGAGCATAGATGCAGACTCTTCGGCGTATCCCGCCACCTCCTTGAGGCTTTCCCTGTTGTAGACATCCCCCGCCAGGAAGAGCTCTCCGGGGACGGTGACTTGCGCATCGATGTGCGAACCAGTGACCCATTGGAGCTTCTTCAAATCGGGGATGAGCTCGTCCCCGGCGTACTCGGCTTCGGGTGAGGGCCAGTCGTTCGTCAGCCTGACGTTGTACAGGTCCATGAGCCTGAAGACCGTCCCTTTTCTCAACCCCCTGATGTCGGCCGACGGCACGTGGAACTCCCCTCCAGCTTCGATGGCCCGCGACCCCAGGTCCCGCTGCGGGTGGAAGGGGAGGGTCAGCTCCTTCCTCGGCGCGCCTGCGACCTGAAGCCTCGCAGGCTCAGGGACGAAGAAGACCCGCTTGGATACAGGGTCAAGGATCTTCCTGTTGAGCGATAGGAGTATGCTCCAGTCGTATTCGTGTTCCGTCTTCGTGTACCCGACCTGGATTGTGAAGTCCCTGATGGCCTGGGGGACGATGCCGCGCCTCCGTAGGCCATCGACGGTTGGCATCCTAGGATCGTCCCAGCCGGACACTACCTTCTTTTCGACGAGAGGCCGGAGCAGCCTCTTGGAGACTGGCGTCCCCTTGAAGTTGAACCTTGAGAACTGGATGACCTCGATGCGTCTGAAGCCTAGCGAGTCGCGGATGAGCTGCTGGAGCTCGTTACGGAACTCTGAGCTCCTAAGGACGTGAGTTATGCCGCATATCTCGTCTTCCACGGCGTTGGCCAGGTCGTAGGTCGGCCACAGATTGTATCTGTCTCCTGTGAGAGGGTGCGGGTGCGATATGACCCTGAAGAGGTTGGTGTCCCTCAGGGAGTAGTTCAGGCTCGTCATGTCCCCCTTGAACCGCACCACGTAGGAGCCATCCGCGTGCTTTTTTGCGAGGAGCTCGTCCCAGATTTTCAGGTTCGCTTCGACAGGGCGCTCCCTGTGCTCGCAGGGGGTCCCTTCGAACCGGAGCTTCTTCACCTTCGCCTCATCACAGGAGCAGGCGTAAGCCATCCCCTGCTCGAGAAGCTTCCTCCCTGCCTCATAGATCAGGTCCATGTCGTCTGAGACGTTCTTCTCGTGGTCGTATTTTATCGAAAGCCAGGCGATCCCCCGACGGAAGCTTTCGTAATACTGCGGGAGGACCTTCCTCGGGTTGGTGTCCTCGAACCTCAGCCAGAGCTCTCCGTCATACTGCTCCTTGTAGAGGTAGTTGATGGTGAAGGCCATGGCGTGCCCCACGGTCATGTAGCCGGAAGGCTCGGGGGGGAGTCGGAAGGCGGTCTCGCCCTTCACCGCGTTGGGGAGCGCCGGAAGCCCCACCCGCCCCTGCTTCTCTGCCGGCGCGGCTGCCTCAGGGTATCTCTCCGCGACGAGCCTCGCCTGCTCCGCCGCGCTGAGCGCGTTGACCCTCTTCGCGGCGGCCGAGGCCTCTCTCGCGACAATTCCAGCGTTGGTCCTGAGCTCAGGGCGCTCCGCGAGGACCCTCCCTACTATTGCCCCCACCTCGGCCTTCCCTCCGTGCTTGGCCGCGTTCAACAGGGCGGCCTTCTCGACGGCGGCGAGTTCCTCGTCCCCCAGCGATTCTGCTACCATTCCCTTTCTACCGCGAACCTTGCGAACGATGCGAGGAGGGACGCGGCTTCCCTGTCTCCCTTCCACTCGATGCCCCTGAGCGTCCCAAGGGCCAGCTTCAGGAGCTCTGCGGCCCTCTTCCTGGCGAAGCCGACCGCGTCATACTTCTCTATGAGAGAGAGGACATAAGACACGTCTCCTTCAGACTTCTGCTCCCTCCCCTTGTTCATTATAGCGATCACCTTGTCCCTTTCGCTCTGCGGGGCCACTGAGAGGAGGTGGAGGAGTATCAGCGTCCTCTTGCCTTCGAGGATGTCATCAGACTTCGCCTTTCCATACTTCTTCTGGTCTCCAATCAGATTGAGGGCGTCGTCCTGGATTTGGAAGGCAATCCCCAGGCTAGTCCCGAACTCCTTCAGGCCGGTGAGGACGCCCGGGCTCGCCCCGGCCACCAGCGCCCCCATCCGGCACGGGCTGGCCACGGTGTACCAGGAGGTCTTCCGAGCGCACATGTCGAAGTAGTCCCTTTCTCCCAGATCCCATCGCTTGCTCACCACCCACCCCAGCTCCATGTGCTGCCCCTCGGTCGTCTCGTCGACCATGCGAGAGAATTCCTCCAACACCGCGAAGGTCTTGTCCGGGCCCAGCTTTTCCCTGTTCTTCAGGAGCGCCCCCCAGGTGCGGGCGTGGAGGGCATCACCTGCGTTAAGGGCAAGGGGCTCGCCGTACTTCTTGTGCAGCGCAGGCTCTCCGCGCCTCAGCTCGGAGCCGTCTTCGATGTCGTCGTGCACGAGAATCCAGTGCTGGAAGAGCTCGATACACGCCGCCGTGAGGATAGCGTCGTCTTCAGGCCCCCCGGCTGCCCTGCATGAGGCGACGCAGAGGAAGGGCCTCATCCCCTTGGCGGGCCTAGAAGGGTAGTCCCTCATCATCCTGTAGAGGAGGTCGACCTCCCTTATCGGGCTCGACTTTGGCAGAATCTGGTCCAGGATAAGGCTGTCGACCTTCGCTTTCACACGCTTCATCTCTTCCTGGAGGGTCGTCATGCCTGACCGATGCCTGCCTACCGCCTAGGAGCGGACCACGGTCCCGTAGAAGTCCAGGCCCCTGAGGGCCTTTGAGAACTCATTCCTCCGGTAGCCGGAGACGAAGTATGCGCTGGTCCCTCCGGCGGCGATCTTCGCAGCCATGTCAAGCTTCAACCTCATCCCACCGGTGGCGTCGTCCCCCTCATGCACTTTCATCCTCCTCACCTTCGCGGCAGTCAGCTCCGGGATGATGACTCTGGTATTCTCCTCGTAGACGCCGTCCACGTCGAGGGCGAACACGACACGCTCTGGCTCAAGGGTCTTCGCAAGCTCTTGGACTATCACGTCCCCGGATATCACCCTGAACCCAGACGGCGCCAGCCCGACGTCCCCGAACGTGACAGGGGTAAGCCCTTCCTTGAGGAGGCCCTTCAGCCAGGAAGACACCGATGCCCCCCCGGCCCGGCTTATAGCGTCGTACGGCGAGAATGGGTACGGGCAGAGCTTGAACTCGAGCATCGTCTTGCAGACCATCCTGTTCAGTTCGTACATGGCCCCCCTGGTCTGGGCGACCCCCACCGCGGGGGCCTCCCCCGCGTCTGTCCCTATCCCATGTTGCTTTGCCACGACGTGGCCGAACGACCCTCCCCCGTGAACCACGACGACCTTCTGGTCCGACGAGGCTATCTCTTCGGAGAGCGCGGAGACGACGTCTGGGCGATAGGAGAAGGGCTTCGACTTGTCAGTGATCACTGAGCCCCCCAGCTTCGCCACTACCGCTCTAGCCAGCTTCTCACTCCCTCGGCGGGTATCTTGGCGATGAACGTTTCAAACCCTCGCGCTGCCAGCCCCGAAACTAGGTTTTTTTCCTTTGCCTTGGGAGCCACCGCGACCACGCTCCCCCCTCCCCCTCCCCCGGTGAGCTTCGCGCCATAGGCACCCATAGACGCCATTAGGTCGACCATCTCGTCGAGCGTGGGGGTGGAGACCCCGAGCGACCCCAAGATCGCGTGGTTAATGGTGAGCGTCTCCCCGAGCCTCTTGTTGTCTTTGCGCGCGAGCATCTCTGCCGCTCCGACGCTCAGGTCGCTCACCGAGCTGGCAAGGAGGCCGATATAGCTCGGGTACTTGGACTTCGCTTCCGATACCCGCCCTATCTGCTCCCTGGTCGCCCTGCTGACCCCGGAGTAGGACACCACCAAGGAACGGCTCCCTTTGAGAGAGACCCTCCTGGGCCTTGTCCCGGGTCTGAACAGTATGACGCCTCCCAAGGCGCAGACGGTGGGGTCGATTCCCGACGGGCGCCCGTGGACCCCCTTCTCCCCCACCATAGAAAAGCGGACGACGTCTTCCGCCTTCAGGCCAAGAGAGTGGAACCGGGACAGCGCTGCGGAGAGGGCGACCATTGTGGCTGCTGAGGAGCCGAGACCGGCCCCCCGAGGGACGGAGGAAGATACGGAGATGCTCACCGGCTGGCGCAGTGAAAACTCTTCGGCGATCGCCGCGGCGACCTGACCTAAGGGCTCCAACTCTGGGGCTCCTGCCCCGAACCCCTGAGACGCGATCTTGAGGGAGCTCGAAGCCGCGACCTCGACCCTTACCCTCCTCGGCAGAGCGGCGGCCAGCGCCCAAGCCCCATGGACGACGAGGTGTTCGCCCGTGACTATTACCTTCGCTGGAGCCTCTGCTACGGCTCTCAATTGCTTACGAATCTGAGGGCGCCGTAGCCCACGACTTGAACGTTGTCGCCGCTGGTGTCACCGCTCGTAGCGTACTTCAAGAGCTCGGTTCGTGTGAGCCCCATGGCCTTGGCCGTCAGCATCACGGTGGCTATGGCGCCGTAGCCGCAGGCGGTGACGTTGAGCCCTTCGAGCGTGGAGTAGAAGCCGTCGACGTCCATCTTCAGCACCTCTCGGAGGAGCGCCATGTCTTTCTCCTTCGCTGCCGCCTGAGCTTCATAGTGCGTGAGGTCGGAGGAGGCGACTAGGACGGCCCTCTTCCCCTTCAGGAGCTTGGTGAGGGCGGAGGCGATGGTCTCTGCCGTGCCAATGTCCTGGAAGAGGAGCGAGATCGGCAATAGCGGGAGCGTGTCTCCGTAGATCCTCTGCAGGAAAGGGAGTTGCACTTCTAGGGAGTGCTCGAGCCTATGGGCACCTGGGTCAACAGAGACTATGCCCGCCAGCTCCACGAGTTCGGCTGCCGCATGCCCGTCGACAGGCATGCGGCCCAGCGGGGTGTCCCACCCACCCTCGTCGAAAGTCGCGACCCCGCTCCCCACTCCGTAGTGGTTGGGCGCCACTACCACGGCAAGGTCTGGCCGGCGGAGTGAGGACACGTGGTAATAGGAATGGGCGGCCACAGGGCCGGAGTAGATGTAACCGGCGTGGGGGGAGACAACAGCCACGATGTCTGCTTCGGTCGGGGGGGCCGGAGGGAGCCGTCCAGGGCCGAGCCTGTGAACGTAGCATTCGTCGATGAGCCTTGACAGCTCGGCGGGGTCTGAGGGATAGAACTGGCCTGAGACCGCTGGCTTCCTGACTTGCATTACGCGGGGCCTATTCGCGCCTCTCGGATATCCTTTCCTCGAGGGCCTCGGGGCGCTGCTCTTCCTCTACCTTCGTCTCAAAGTCCTCTATTCCGTACTTCAAGGGCTGGTCCTCGGCAATCACCCCTGAGTGTACGAGGGTCGCCCTGGCTAGTAGCCAGAATATAGCAGCGATGGACTTCCGGCCCCTGTTGTTCCCCGGGATGACCAAGTCGATGTCGTCGGTGACGTTGTCGGTGTCGCAGACCGCTATAACGGGGACCCCGAGCTTTGCCGCCTCGACCATGGCCTGCGCGTCCGACATCGGGTCCGCCACCACCACTAGTTCCGCGTCTAGATGGCCAGGGTAAAGCGGGTTGGTGAACGTGCCTGGCATGAACCTGCCGATTCGGGGCATTGCCCCCGTGAGCTCGCAGAACTTCTCGACCGCCATGGCGCCGTGCTCCCTGCTGGTGTACACGACCGTGTTCTTCGGGCCAGTGGCGGCGATGAACTTGCCGGCGATGTCTATCCTCTGAAGGGTCCTTGGATAGTCTATCATGTGGAGGCCATCTGGCCTCGGCCGGGCTGTGAACTGCTCCATGGTCTTCGTCCTGACCGGAGTCCCTATGCGGATGCCTGTGGCGAGGAGTGCCTTTTCAGAGAAGCCGGGCGCCACAAGTTTGTCTGCCGAACCTGCGTCGTCATCGAACTCAGACATGGCCAAGCTCCAGAGCTACAGCTCTGACTTCCTGCTGTAGAAGGGAAGGACCTGGTCGATGACGTCCACGGAGGAGATGAGCATGCGCCTGCAGCAGTATCTCTTCAAGCCGAGGTCGTCCAGTACCTTGCCCGGGTCCTCGCCTGCCTTTACCCTGGCCTGGAAGGGGGCGAACTTGTCTCCGATGAGGGAGCCGCAGGTGAAGCAACGGATAGGGATCATCATGTCGAATCACCTGTAAGACTTCTGGCGCTTCCTGCGCGCGCCTGGCCCTCCGAATTTCTTGGGTTCAGCTTGTCTCGGGTCGCCCGAAAGCAGGTATTTATTGTATGCATTCAACCTCTCTCTGATTTCGCTCCCCCTGACCTGATCGACGTAGGCTCTGGCGATAGCCATGGCTGCGGCGTCTGCCTGTCCCATGAACCCTCCTCCAGACACGCTGACGTCGAGGTCGAACCTGTCCCTGAGGTCCCCGACCACTTGGACGGGGGCGAGCAGGTGGAGCCTTGCCGGTTCGGGCTCCCATAGCTCGACTGGCGTCCCGTTTATCCTGATACGCCCGGCTCCCTGTGATATCGCAGCGGTGGCTCTAGCTGTCTTCCTCGCGCCGGAGTAGAGCTTTGGTGGCTTCTTGACCTGAACCTTGGTTTGGGTCGGCATCTAGTCATTCCACCCCAGGCTCTTCGAGAGGTCTGCCATGGTCACATAGACCGGGATGGGGCGCGAAGCGGCGGTATCATCGAACTTCGTCAGCTTTGCCGCTTTGACCCCCTCCGGGACCCCGATATACACCCTCAGCCTCTTCATCGCCAGTGCCCCCTTTGGTTTCTTCCTAGGGACCATCCCTCTGACCATCCTGCGAAGTATGTTGTCCGGCCTCCTCGGGTGGATGGGGCCGTAGATGGGGTTGACCTTGCTCGCCAGCTCCAGCCTTTCCTTCCACTGGTTCACCACGGATGTCCTCGATCCGGAGACTAGAGACTTCTCGGCGTTCACCACGGTCACTCGCTTCCCGGACAAGAGGAGCTTCGCTACTTTGGAAGAAAGCCTCCCCGCGATTTGGTCGGTAGCGTCTACGTACACCGATTCTTCACCGGACAAGCCTGACTCCGCTCCCCTTCGGGTACCTTTTCAGGAAATCCTCCACGGAAAGCGCGACCCCGCCGGTCGCCTCTATCTTAGACCTGGCTGAGGCGGAGAACGAGAATGCGCCGACGATGAGCTTCTTCGGGGCCGCGCCGGTGCCGAGGACCTTCCCAGGGACGAACACCGCTTGCGCCCCGCCGGCGACCTTGGATATCCTCCCGAGGTTGACTTCGACCCTGGTCCTTGCGGGGGCGGACAGCAAGACTGAGGCATCACGCCAGACTGGGGCCTTCTGTTTCTTCGAGGCCCGCTCCAGCATCACAGCGGTGCTCCTGAGTATGGGATTCAGGTCTGTCATTGGGAACCGGCCACCGCGACCTGGATTTCGTTCAGCTTCTTCTCGATGAGCTGTATAGCTTTCAACACGATCTGCCTCGCCGGAAGGCCCCCGGCAGACTCGACGGTAAGGACGAAGGCGCCATCCTTCTTGCCGTCCGTAAGGGTGGCGACAGTGCACGGTTGCCACTTCGCGTGCTCCTTCCCACGCCCTAGCCTGGCATAGGCTTCTAGTTTGACCGACTGGCCAGCGGCTAACTTTACAAGAGGTATGGACTCACTGACGGGCCTCACTTCCCTGTCCTCCGACACCAAGTCTCCCGAGGTCACGGTGGAGACCTTGTCCTTCCCCTTGGCGTCGAGCACGAACAGCACCCTGCACTTGTGGCACCCCAACGGGTTGCCACAGTCACACTCGTCTGGCAGATTGTACTTGTCTAGGTCGGTCTTGATCGGGACCATGCCCAGCCTGTGGGCGAGTATCTCGTCGTAGAGAACTGACGAGTTCTCGAGAATCACCACGTCGTCGATTGCCATGGATGGGACTTCAGAGATGCAGAAACGCCTTATTGCGTTAGCATAGGACCGGTCTATCCCTTCGAGCTGGACCGACACGGCACTTCCGCTGTCCTCAATCACCTTTACTTCAACCAACCGCTCCACCTACTGGCTCGAAACTTGGTCCCATGAGACGTCGCGTTTCGAGGTCGGGAATTTGTTCCGGTTAAAAAGTTAGCGGGACGGTGGTGCTTCAAGGCGGCAAAGGCGCTTCTGCGCGCGGAGGCGCCCGAGTCGGGGGCCCCTTTCGGGGGACCCGTAGGAAGCACGGCTGGCTGGTTCGCGTGCGTCAGCCTTTACGCGTTTTCGTGAGTTAGCGGCCTGCCGTCGAAAACTTATATCGTAAGGACGAAGGGCAGGTTCGGAAAAATGTCCGAAGCCTCCGAGTTCAGGCATCTGGTCAGGATTTCCGGACGGGACCTCGCAGGGGGTAAGAAGCTGATTGTGGCCCTGGCTGACCTGAAGGGAGTAGGCTTCAACTTCGCCAACGTGATTACGACGAAGCTGAGTTTGGACCCCAGGGTACGCCTGGGGACGCTTACGGAGGCACAAGTAGACCAGATCGAGCAGGCCATCCAAAGCACGACGAAGGCAGCTCTGCCGGAGTGGTATTACAATCGCAGGAACGACCCTGAGACAGGGGAAGCGAAGCAGCTTCTGGGCGCCGACCTCGACTTCATACAGAAGGGTGACATCGAGGACGAGAGGAACATCCAGAGCTGGAAGGGGATAAGACACAGTCTCGGATTGAAGGTCAGGGGCCAGAGGACAAGGACCACGGGGAGGAAAGGAAGGACGGTGGGTGTCAGGAAGGCGACGCTGGTGGCTGCGGCGAAGGAAGCCTCGACTAAGAAGGAGGAGTAGGCGATGGGAGACCCTAAGAAGTCGCGGAAGCAATACAACAGGCCGAGGAGCCCCTGGAGGGCTGACCAGCTCGCCCAAGAGCTCTACCTCTTAGGGACGTTCGGACTCAGGAACAAGAGGGAGCTCTGGAAGGCGCAGACCCAACTTAGCGGAGTCAGAAAGCAGGCAAGGACACTGCTCGCTGCCACTCAGGTTGTAAGGCAGCGGGAGGAGAAGAAGCTCCTGGACAGCCTGAGGAGGAAGGGCCTCGTCGGGGAGGGGGCCACCCTTGACGATATACTCAGCCTTACGGTGGAAGACATGCTCGCCAGGAGGCTGCAGACGATGGTCTTCAAGAAAGGGATGGCGCTTTCTCCCCTGCATTCGAGGCAGCTGATAGTCCACGGGCACATCGCGGTTGGGGGGAGGATAATCACAATCCCAGGATACGAAGTCGGCGGGATTGAAGAGGGGACGGTGGCTTTGACTGGAGACGCCGCGAAGGCTGTGGCCCCCGCAGATGGCGAGCTGACGGTGCCGGCGGAGCAGCCGGCCCAGGCGCAGTGAGATAGATGTCTGAAGAAGAAGTGCTCGCTGACCGGTGGGGGGTATGCCACATCTATTCGTCGTACAACAACACCATAGTGCACATCACTGACCTGACCGGGGCCGAGACTATAGCGTTCTCCTCAGGCGGGAGGCACGTGAAGGCCGACAGGTTCGAGTCGTCCCCATACGCCGCCATGAGGAGCGCGTCTGCGGCGTCAGAGGTCGCCAAGGGCAAGGGGATCACGGCTGTCCACATCAAGGTGAGGGCGGTAGGCGGGACAGGTCCAAGGACCCCAGGGCCCGGAGCCCAAGCCGCAATCCGCGCCATAGCAAGGGCGGGGTTCAAGATAGGACGCATCGAAGATGCGACGCCCATCCCCCACGATACGACGAGGAAGAAGGGCGGGCGCAGAGGAAGAAGGGCCTAATCTTCAGAGCAGCTTCAGCACTTCTGCGGAGTCGACCTTCCCGTCACCGTCCCTGTCCACTCCGCGCAGCAGTGCCGCGAAGGGACCCGACTCGTACTTCGAGAACAGGGTGTCCGCGTCGTTACAGACCCCGATTATGCCTGACTTCGTCCCGGCTCCCGTGAGCCCAGCGATTACGACGCACGTCCTCGACCTGTCCCAGGGATTCGGTATCTTTTCGACGAGGCAGTCAAGCTCTGATGCGTGGGAGTTCCTTTCGTCGTCGACTATCGCGCCCCAGAACCCCCCCTGGCTGAACTTGAAGGGAAGATGAGGGTTGAGTTCTTCGGCCACCGAGTTGTTCCTCGGCCCGCCGACTACAACGAGGTTGGAGGAGACCAGCTTCTCCGCCTTAAGGTCGGTGTCAAGCTTCACCGGGAACTTCTCTGGGAGGTTTACGAACTGCCCCAGGGCGAACCCAAGCTGGACGGCGTAGTGCCCGTCCCTGGCCTGGGTGCCCGCCGCGCCGTGCGGTAGCGGAGAACCTACCACGACCCAGCCGTCGAACTCCCCGTCTTTGACGAACTCTTTGAAGAAGCGGCCGAGGGCCTTCGATCGCCCGGACGATTTCAGGGTGGGGAAGGGCTCGCCTTTGACAGGGAACTCCACCGCATAGCCGTCGGAGGCGAGGACGAACAGGTTGGCTTCGCCCCCCCTGACGCGCTCGCTGCGGACGCGCGAAATCAGCCCTGCCTTCTCCAGCCTCCCCACGTTGTAGTACACCGTCTGGTGGTGTGCTCCCAGCGACCTCGCCATCTCTGCGGGGTACTTCGGCCCGGACGAGAGTAGCGCCAGGATCTTCTGCCCCAGCTTCCCCGACGCGGGTCTGAACTCATCTGGCCCGTCGGCGGTCAGGACCCTCTTGGCGAGCCCTGACTCGGACCTTGGGTCGAAAAGTAACTTCTCCTTGGGCACGGCGCAGGGTCAGACAACCACACATAAACGGTTTTGCATGGTCACGCGGCGCCGGGTTGGCGTCGCGGTCGGACCATACAAGCGGGGCGGTGCAGGGTATGGCAGAATGTTTTGCGGGGTTTAAAGAGACAGGGGACGGAACTCGTCCGAATGTGCGGGATAGTCGGCTGCGTCGCTGAAAGGCCGGTGGCAGGGATACTTCTCGACGGACTCAAACGGGTCGAATATCGCGGCTACGATTCAGCGGGGATGGCCACCACAAACGGGAGACGGCTCGAAATAAGGAAGGGGGTCGGAAGGATAGCGGAACTTGCCGAGAAGAAAGACTTCTCAGGGATGCTTGGGAACATAGGCATGGCGCACTGTCTCCACCCGGATACACATGTCCAACTGGCGGACGGGCGGATCAAGAGAATAGCGGACATGGAAGACGAGGAAGAGGTTGCGTCCCTCGACACTCAGACACTCAAGATTGTGTCGAGAAGAGCGGTCAGGTCATCTCACCCCGCGCCCCTGTATCTCTTGAAGATAAGCACCGACTCGACCGAAGTCGTCTGCACAGACACTCACAAGATGATCGTGGCAAGAAACGGAGACCTCGTACAAACCCCCGCGTCTCAGCTCCTCGAGGGCGATTTGCTCATTCTTCCGAAGGCGCTCGCCATAAAGGGCAGGTCGCGGAAGCTGGACGAAGTCAACTCGAAGAGATTCGTCAGACCGAGCAGAGAATGGACTGAGGCGGTCAAGTGCCTTGTGGAACAAAGGCATGTGAATGTCGCAGAAGCGGCCCGAAGGTGCGGAGTTTCCTCATCATACCTAGGCCACGTCGTGAGAGGAGACCGCAGCCTCAGAGAAGACGTCGCGAAGAGGGTCGAAGACGTCTTCAAGCTGCGAGTGGCTGGCGGGCTTGTCCCGGTTTCGCACAGTCATTCAAACTATGTCAGGTTCCCCTCCATGACTTCGCCCGCGCTCCTGGAGGTGGTGGGGTACCTGTTCGGAGCCGGGCACGTCCACCCTAAGGGGGTCAGAGTCCGCGAAGAAGACCTCGGCCTCCTGCAGCACTACCAGCGGCTGTTCCTGAGAATCTTCGGCCTAGAGGGGCGGATCATGAAGGTGGGACGGGCGGACACTTACGAACTCACGGTCAACAGCGTAGCACTTAGCAGGTGGCTCCATCTCAACTTCGACTTCGGGTCTGCCGCGTTCCTGACTAGGCTCGGGAGGCTCCCGAATGACGAGGTCGCTGCGTTCATCCGTGGGGTCTTTGACGCGGAAGGCTTCGTCGACACGCTCAGTCGCCAGATCGCCATGCGTATTACAGCAGAGCCCGCGTCCCGGATGCTGCAAGCGCTGCTTGTGCGCTTCGGGGTCCACTCGTCGGTCTTCGTCACGAAGGAGAAGAATCCAAGACGGAGCCCCTGCCGTATTTTGTCAATCAGCGGACACGAGGACATCAGCGGTTTCATTCGCCAGATTTCGAGCTCGTCAAGTCCGAAGCTCCGAGAGATGTTCACTCTCGAAGGTGAGACCAAGTCCCGTCGGTCGGCAGGGGAGATGTCAGTGTCCCACCCCAAGAGAGAGCCGCGAGACATCGCAGCCGGAGGGGAGAACCTATACTTGGAGCGAGGGGAGTACCCGACCCTGGGAACTGTCAACAGACTCGTCGAACATCCTCAGACGCGAAGCGAGGATCGGCCCCTTGAGTCCGTTCTGCATCGCTTCACCGACTCCCAGGTGTACTTCGAGAAGATAACGTCCGTTGTCCCCGTCGCATCTGACACGACCCAGGTCTACGACCTTGAGGTGGAGGGCACAGAAAACTTCCTGGCAAACGGAATCTTCACGCACAACAGCCGCTGGGCGACCCACGGAGGCGTGACCGACAAGAACGCCCACCCGCACGCTTCTTGCAGGGAGCGGGTCGTGGTCGTGCACAACGGGATCATCGAGAATTACGTCTCCCTGAAGAAGGGACTGATCGCGAATGGGCACAGGTTCAGGAGCGAGACCGACACCGAGGTGGTGGCGCACCTCATCGAAGACGAGTACGAGCGGACGAGGGACCCGCTCAAAGCGACCTCTGCCGGGGTCAAGAAGCTCAAGGGCCAGTATGCTGTGGCGGTGATGTTTCAGGACCGGCCGGACGTGATGACCGGGGCTCGGAAAGACGCGCCGCTGATCGTCGGGGTGGGGGAAAGGATGATGTTCCTGGCCAGCGATGTCCTAGCGTTCATAGGTCACACCGACAGGACCATCTTCCTCGACAACTACGAAGTAGTCGAAATCACAAAGGACGGCGTCAAGATAGTCGGGCGCGACGGAAAGAGGGTCAGGAGGGAGCCAGACCAGGTAGCATGGGAACTCTCCGACGTCACGAAGAGCGACTACGCCCACTACACCCTGAAGGAAATCAACGAGCAGCCGAGGACTGTCGTCTCAGCGTCCCTGCAGGACGCCGAGAAGTTGGAGAGGTTCGCCCGTGCGATAAGAAGGACGAAGTCGCTGTACATCACCGCGTCGGGGACTTCCTACCATGCAGGGCTCTTGATGAAGTTCAGGCTGAACAAGGAGGCGAAGGTCAGGGCTGACGTGGTGGTGGCTGGCGAACTGAAGGAGCACGCGGAGTTCTTGGGGAAGGGTTCGGTGCTCATCGCGATTTCGCAGAGCGGGGAGACAGCGGACGTGATGGAGGCTGTGAAAGAGGCGAAGAGGCACGGGACAAGCGTCTACTCGATAGTGAACGCGGCAGGCTCGTCGCTGGCGCGCGAGAGCGACGAGGTGCTCTTGCTCAACTGCGGCCCGGAGGTTGGGGTGGCTGCCACGAAGAGCTTCACCGCTCAGGTGGTCGTGGTCAACCTCGTGGTGGACGCTGTGCTCGGGAAGAAACGGCCCGGTTCGGCCGAGGAGCTGTCGAGGGCGGTCGCGGAAGCCTTGAAGTGCGACGGACCCATCCAAGAGCTGGTCAGAGCGTACGCGGACAGGCCCGACTTCTACTTCGTCGCACGCGGGTATGAGAGCCCTGTCGCCCTTGAGGGCGCGCTGAAGCTGAAGGAACTCTCCTACATCCATGCCGAGGGGATGCCCGCGAGCGAGCTGAAGCACGGGACCCTGGCGCTCATCGAGAAGGGGACCCCCGTGGTGGTCATAAACCCGAGCGGGCCGAATCACGCCGAGTCACTGTCGAGTGCAGAAGAGCTCAGGGCGAGGGGGGCAGACATCATAGGTATCTCAGACGTGGAGGACGAAGTCTACAAGCACTTCGTGAGGGTCCCGAAGGTGCAGCCGAAGTTCACCCCGGTCGTTGAGGCGATCCCGCTGCAGTTGCTTGCCTACCGCATGTCAGTGGCTAGGAGCAACGACCCTGACTACCCGAGGAACCTCGCGAAATCCGTCACCGTGAAGTGACGACGCCGCACTGGACTCGGATCGCGCTCATAAAATAATTAAGTGGACGATCCAGACGCTCAGCCGTGGTATCAAGGAAGGAAGTGCTTTCGAAACCGGTGGCCACCATCGGCGTTGGCAAGAAGAGCATCTCGGCGCTGCTAAACGAGATGTCGCAGACGGGCTTCCAGGGGAAGAAGCTCGGCGAGGTTGTGAATATCTGGACAGAGATGGCCAAAGAGAGGGACCTCACCGTGTTCCTTGGGCTGACCGGCTCACTCAGCACCACCGGGCAATGGAAGATCATACGATGGCTAGTGGAGAACAGATACGTCGACGTGGTCGTGAGCACCGGGGCCAACATCTCTGAGGACATCCTCGAAGCGCTGGGGTACCACTACTACCAAGGGACATGGCTTGCCGACGACGAGGCACTCCTCAAGATGAAGATCGACAGGTTCTACGACGTCTACGCGGACGAAATGCAATACAGGAAGCTGGAGAGGACCATCTACGACTTCGCCAACACCCTCGACGCGGAGAAGGTCTACTCGACAAGGGAGTTCCTTCATCAATTCGGGGCCTACCTGAACAAGAAGGGGATAGACAGCATCGTTGCGGCGGCGCAGAGGGCGAAGGTCCCGGTGTACTCGCCGGGACTGATAGACAGCGGGTACGGAGTGGCCTTGAGCCTGCTGATGCGCGAGAAGAAGAAGATGATCAGGCTGGACCAGACAAAAGACATGGAGGAGCTAGCCCAGATCGCAGAGAGGTCCAAGAAGACGGGGGTGGTCTACCTGGGAGGAGGCGTCCCCAAAGACACGATCCAGCTCTCCACCATAATCAAATCTCTGGCCAAGGGAGGGGAGGAGGAGACGCCGCACGAATATGCGATTCAGATAACGGCGGACAGCCCGCAGTGGGGAGGGCTGTCGGGGTGCACCCTCGAGGAGGCAATCAGCTGGGGGAAAATCAAATCGGGCGGGAAGAAGGCGACACTGTACGCCGACATCACGCTGGCCCTCCCCATCGTGGCGCACGCGCTGAACGAGAGGGTCACAGGGAGGAGCCACCCCCCTGATCTGTCCTGGGTTTTCAAGAACTAGCCGAGGTCGCATCCGGGCTCGGTTTAGGAGCCTTGGCGTCCAGGAGCCTGTCAACGACCCCTGTGCAACTCATGGCTAGGTCCACTGACCTCCCCAGGTACAGGAGCGGGTCTGACGCGGTTGTGTATCTGCCGCCGCCGATGGAGTCTCTCACCTTCTCGTACCCCTCGGCGTCCCCCCCGAGCCGCCTCGTGATCTGCTCCCTTTCGGCGAGTATCTCGGGGTGCCTTCTCAGGTCGTCGAGCATGGTATGGCGTTCCACTTTCATCGAGGACAGCGAGCCTCGCAACCTCTTGCACGCGATCAGCGAGTGAGCGAGCCCTTGCCCCACCATCCTGCGGACGACCGAGTCTGACAGGTCCCGCTGGAGCCTGGTGTGCTGGAGCCTGTAGGCGAGCATGACGAGGAGGGACGTCGACACGTCGGCCTGACCCTCGGCGTTCTCGAGGTCAACGGGGTTCTCCTTCTGGGGCATCGTAGAAGAGCTCACTTTGCCAGGGCGCACGAATCGCAGGTAGTCCAGCGCCTGGTAGAGCCAAAGGTCCCTGGCCAGTGACGCGACGAGCTGATTGACGTTGATTACAGTGTGAAGGATGTCAGACAGCCTCTCCCCGGGGGCCACCTGGGTCGAGTAGGGGGCGGGCTCGACTCCGAAGCCTTCAACGAAATTCGAGAGCACTGCAGGCCAGTCGACGTCGGCGAGGAGGCCAAAGGATGCGTAGGTCCCCACCGCTCCAGAGAACTTTGCCATTGGCGTCAGCCCGTTAAGACGGGAGACGCGCTCCGCGAGCCTGTAAGCGAATACCGCCATCTCTTTCCCAAATGTCGTAGGCACGGCCGGCCTACCGTGGGTCCTTGCGACCATCGCCGAGGACGCTTCCTTGGCGGCGAGCCCCGCTATGGAACGGGCGAGCGAAGAGTAGGCCGGGACCAGTACTTCGCCCACGGCGGACTTTAGGAGGATGGCGAAGGATAGGCTGTTGGTATCCTCGCTCGTCAGGCCGAGGTGCACGAAGGGGGCGAGGGCCCGGGGACCTGATTTTAGCAGCCGCTCCCTGAAGTATACTTCAACGGCCTTCACGTCGTGGCCCAGCCGCCCTTCGAGCTCCTCGAGGGCTGCCATGTCGGTGTCCACCGCCGGGACCTTTGCCTTGGGGGCTACACCCAACTTCACCAGCAGCCCAAGGTACTCCGCCTCCACCCTGACCCTGGCGCTCATCAGCGCCCGGTCCGAGAAGTAGCGGTCAAGGGGTTCAGCCTCTCTGCGGTATCTCCCATCTATTGGAGAGATGGCGTCAAAGCTCAATGGTCTTCGACCTTTCTTCCCCATATGAGACGACGCGCACCTTCACGCCCAAGCGCTCTTCGATGAAGCTGACGAGTCGCCTCCCCTCCGGAGGGAGTCCGCCCTCAAAGCCGGCTCCGCGCATGGAGAACGGAGCTTCGAGGACAGGTCGGGCCTCGTCCAGGGCTCCCATAGCCTTCTGGAAGTCTGTGGTCTCGCTCCCGTTCAGGTCGTACGCCGCGCAGACCTTCACCTCGTCCATCTTCGAGAGGACGTCAAGCTTCGTGACAGCCACCTCATCTACGCCGTTGAGTTTGATAGCGTACCGCAACGACACCAGGTCGAGCCACCCGACCCTCCTTGGCCTCCCAGTCGTGGCGCCGTACTCGTTCCCCAGCGTGCGCAGCCTCGTCGACTGCTCCCCTGAGATCTCAGACGGGAATGGGCCGCCCCCCACCCTCGTGGTATAGCACTTCATCACCCCAAGGGGTTTGCCAGCCAGGCCCGGGGATATCCCGAAGGCGGAGGGGATGTAGCTCGCTGTCGTGTGCGTGGAGGTGACATATGGGTAGGTGCCGTGCAGTAGGTCAAGGAGAGTCCCCTGGGACCCTTCGAAGAGCACGCTCCCCCCCGACTCGGCTATTTCGACGACCCTGCCAGCGGCGTCTCCGGTCAGTCCCGCGAGGAGCCTGCCGGATTCGACCCCCCAGGCGGTCAGAGGTGCCGGGTCCAGTGATAGTTCCCGGTAGAATGAGGCGAGGGGGCCGAAGTCAAAGCCGGCGAGGAGGTCCCCCGCCCTGGGGTTCAGCCTCAGCGCCCGCAGCGCGTAGGACGGTCCTATCCCCCGCCTCGTGGTCCCTAGCGCGGCGGCTCCCCTGGCTTCCTCTATCTTGGCGTCCAGCGCCCTGTCGACGGGGGTGACCAGGGTGCATCTGGAGTCCACGATGAGCCTCTTCTTCGGCGCCTCAGGTAGAAGGGCCAGCTCCTCGGCCAGCACGACGGGGTCGGTCGCGACCGCGGCGCCGATGAGGAGCTGCTTCCCCTTCAGCGCCCCCGAGGGGACGAGATGGAATGTGTGCTTGTTGTTCCCTATGACCACAGTGTGGCCGGCGTTGCTCCCGCCGTTGAACCTGGCCACGGCGTCGTAGCCTGTGGCGAGATAGTCGACGATCTTCCCCTTCCCTTCGTCCCCCCACTGGAGGCCTACTACTGAGAGGTTTGGCGCGTCACATCACCTTCTGGATATCGTGCGGGAGGCTCTCCTTGTACCCGGCAGAGGTGATTCTCATGAACTCGGCCTTCTTCCTCAGCTCGGAGAGCGTACGGGCGCCCGAGTAGCTCATGCCTGACCTGAGCCCTCCTACCAGCTGCTTCACCACCTCGTCCACCCTCCCCTTGTAAGGTATGAGCCCTTCCACCCCCTCGGGGACGCTTTCTTCTATAACCTCTTCAATCAGCTCGTCCTCCCTTGGCCCGGACCCGCCGGTCTCGCGCACTCGCCTGCCTACTGTCGCCGCCAGGGAGGCCATCCCCCTCGTGAGCTTGTATCTGACCCCTTCCTTGAGGACTGTGGGTCCGGGGCTCTCTTCGGTTCCAGCGAACAGGCTCCCGATCATGACCGACGACGCTCCCGCAGCGAGCGCCTTGGTGACGTCCCCAGGGTTCCTTATCCCCCCGTCACCAATGATGGGGACACCACTGTCAGCGGCCCCGTCTGCGCAGTCCATGATCGCGGTGAGCTGAGGGACGCCAGAGCCAGTCACCACGCGTGTCACGCAGATGCTCCCCGAGCCGACGCCCACCTTGACCGCATCAGCCCCCGCCCGGATTAGGTCTAGCGCGCCCTTCGCCGTGGCAACGTTCCCCGCGACGACCTCTACATCTCCCAGCTCCCGCTTGATCTCCTTCAGAGTCTCCATGGCGTAGGCAGAGTGCCCGTGGGCGATATCGACGACCAGGGCGTCCGCACCGGCGTCGAAGAGCTTTCGCGAGCGTTCCATGTGATCCCCTTTTACCCCCACGGCCGCCGCGACCCTCAGGCGCCCTTTGGAATCCTTCGTCGCGGAGGGGAACTGCCTGCGCTTCACTATGTCCTTCGAGGTAATCAGCCCGGCGAGGGTCCCCTTGCCATCGAGCAGAGGGAGCTTCTCAATCTTGTTGTCGTGGAGGATCTTCTTCGCATCCTCCATGCTCACCCCCTTGCGGGCCGTGATGAGTTTCGACTTCGGGGTCATCACCTCCTTCACCCTCCTGTCGAGGTCGTCCTCCAAAGTTATGTCGCGCCTTGTGAGGAGCCCGAGGACCTTCCTTGAGCTGTCGACTATCACTATCCCACCGATGTCTCTGTCGCTGATGATGGCCTGGGCTTGGCGGACTGTCCGGTCCGGGCTCATCGTGATGGGGTCATCTATTACCACCCCCTCCGATCTCTTCACCTTCAGCACCTCGGACACCTGTTCTTCGACGGTTAGGAATCTGTGAACCACGCCGATCCCGCCCAGGCGTGCCAGCGCTATCGCCATGGAAGACTCCGTCACCGTGTCCATGTTGGCACTGACTATCGGGACGCTGAGTGGGATCCGCCTGGAGAAACGGGTACGAGTGTCGGCGTCTTTGCGGGACTCTACATCGGAGAACTTTGGGACGAGGAGGACGTCGTCGAAAGTGAGGCCAACTCGGGGGCCAGGGCCGGATGCCTTCACTTGATGGCGGCTTGATTTCACAGTTTATAGTGTTTTTGGAGAAAGATGCCAGAGGCTATTGGCCGTCGCTTGACGGGGTCCGGTGCGTCGGTCCAGAGCACGCCCCGCTGTGGGTCGTATTGGTACCGCACTGCGGACCAACCAGGCCTTGATGATGATACGCCGGGACAGGGATTTGAACCCTGAATTCCTTTTCAGGAAACAGGCTGGCTGGATTTTCATTCCAGGCTTGCGCAACTGCGTTCCTGCGCCCTACCAGATTAGGCGATCCCGGCGTTCGCACGCCGGAATCAGGGCGCTTAAAACCTAACTCGGAGGAGCGGCCTTCGGCTCCGCCTTTGCTCGGTGGCTCTTCCACATGCGCGGGTAGGTGCCGGCCTTCATCACCACTCGGTCGGTGGACGCGGCGAGCCCGCGCTTCAGCGGCCTGATCTCCTCAGCCGAGAGGAGGGCCTTCCCTATGGCGACAAGTTCCCCCTTTGCGCTCATCACGACGACCGGGTCGTCCCTCTTGATTCCGGGCGAGAGCGCAAGCACGCCCGGGATGCCGAGCCGCGCCCCGTGGCAAATGGCGTCGACCGCCGAATCTCGTACCACGATCCTGCCGATGGGGCCTAGCGCCTCCTCTATCGGGAGGACCATCCTCCTGATGGGTCCCTCGTCCCCGGCTTTAAGGCGGTACACAGCGTCGCTGAGTTGGTGGAGCGTGACGAAACCCCTCTCCTCGGTCAGGGGCCCAACCTTGGTGCGCCTGAGCTCGACCATGGTGGCCCCCACGCCGAGGACTTCGCCGGCATCATAGATCAGCTTCCGTATGTACGTCCCAGACTGGCAGACGACCCTGAAGAGCTGGAGGTTCCCCACCGACTCCTCGGTTTCGAACTCGTAGATGGTACGCGTCCTGGTCTGCCTGGACACGGAAGAGCGCTGGGGAGGCCTCTGGAATATCTCGCCGGTGAACTCTGCCATCACCTTTTCGATCTCTCTCTTGGGGACCGAGGAATGAACCCTCATCACGCCGCGGTACTCCTTCGGATAGAGCAGGAGGAGGCTGAGAGCCCTCGTGGACTGCCCAAGCCCGATGGGGAGGAGCCCGGAGACAGGGGGGTCGAGTGTCCCGCTGTGCCCCGCCTTCTCTAACCCGAGCAGTTTCCTGGTCCAGGCGACCACCTCGTGGCTGGTAGGCCCTCTGGGCTTGTCCAAGGGGATTAGGCCGTACTCGAACAGGGACTGGACGGGCCTGGAACCTGGTTCGGCCCCGTGCTCAGGGTCGGAGCCTTCCTCGTCGAGGACCAGCATCTTCTGAGCCAGCACTTCAGTCCCTTCGGTTCTTCACGTATCGTATCACTATATCGGCCACTTTGGACTCGTCGATGGAGTCGGTCTCGACCACCAAGTCGAAGGGCTTGAGGTCCTCGCCGAACTCTATCCCGTAGATCTTCTTGTAGAGCTTGTAGTTCTCGCGATCCCTCACAGAGAGTATCTCCTTGCACTCCGACACTGCGATCCCATCCCTCTTGGACATCCTCACCGCCCTGCTCTCTACGGTCCCCGAAAGCCAGACCTTGATGCCATCCCTGGTGAGCCAGGGGACTGGATAGCTTGTGATTACGACGTCCCCCCGCTTCGCCTTCTTGAGCAGCCTGGCGTCCACCTCCTTATCGAAGTCGGACGACCGCTTTCGCTCTTGCAGGAACTTCATCCCGTCCCCCTTGTCCCACCAGTCTTCGCCGCCGGGGGTATATCCCTCTTCCACCGCCATCTCTTTCAAGACGTCGCCACCGCCGACCATGGGAATCCCTAGCGATTCTGCCACCTGGCGGGACACCGAAGTCTTCCCTACTGCGGGCATCCCGGAGATTATTATCGCCTTCAATGGTAATCCCTACGGGGTTGTGTGCAGGAGGCGGCCGAGCATCGTGGAGAAGGCGAATGAACTGAGGAAATACCACCACACTAGGCTGACGTTGTACACCCCCACGTGCTGCGTCGCCGCGGCTATGATGGGTATCGGTATGGGGGTGAAGGCGACGATGACCCCGTACCCGCCGAGGAAGCTGGCCATGAGGTAGTACACTACAAGCAGCGGGACGAATGTGACGGCGGTCACCTTGAGCCTGGCCCTCTGAACCCTCAACTGCTCCTGCTGGACCGCGAGCTCTCGTTTCTTGAGCTTGTCCAACTTCTCTTTATCCTTCGCCAGGGTCGCTTCGCGTTTCTCCTTCTGGAAGGCGTTGACCTCGGCCCTCATCCTCCGCTCCGCGTTCAGGTCGACGACCCTTTTGGTCACGAGCTGGGTGACCAGGCCCAGTGCGACTGAGGTAGTCGTGACCAGCATGGTGGACACAGGAGGGACGTACCGTGGGATGGTGAAGTTGGCTATGGCGCTGGTGTTGCTAGCGGTCAAGGTGACCCGGTAGGACCCCGACGACGCCTTGGGGACCCAGAACATGCACCCGGAGACGGCACCCTTGTCGTTGGTCGTGCAGTAGGTCGCACCTGTCGACGAGTTGATGAGCTGCAGGGCGTTGGATCCGAAGGTGGCTGTCAGGTTCTGCCGCGGGGCGAGGTTGCTGGCGGTCACCAAGATTGATGCCCCCGAGATGTCAGAGGAGGTGTTGAATGAGACCTTCCCTGAGCTTGCGCTCGTCGTGACGGTGGCCGTAGACTTGGGGGTTACGGCTGGAAGGACGACATAGTAGCCCACCAAGACCACCATCACGCCCACGAGGGCGTAAGTGATGAGCCTCGAGCCCCCGATGGAAGACCCCCCCTGCGTCTTCTTCTTAGAGCCAGACTTCATGGAGAGGCCTTCTCTAGCATCCTTGCGATCCCTTGGGCGACCTCCGCCTGCATCCCTTCGCCGTTCCAGACTATTGTGATAGGGGCCCCCGTGATGGTCGAGCAGGCGGTGATGAAACTCCTCGCGAGAGCGAGCTCCTCGCTGAGCGAAGCCTCCGTGGCTGGGTCCCGGTACCGTGTGGTGTCAGTGGCCCTACGCTTCGCTATCTCGGCGGGCGACGCCTCCAGGAGTATGAGGTGAGTTGGCTTCAGCGCTCTCACAACGTCGAATGGGAGGCCGGGCCAGAACCCATCGTGGGTCCTGATGAACAGGTGTGTGTCCACCACCACGAGCCTGTCTCTCATGAGGGAAATCTTGCTGGCGGCAGCCTTCTGAAGGCGCCTCTGCTTGTCGAGTGGGAGCTTCCTCAACTCGTCCCTGTACTCGACGAGCTTCTCTGCCCTGCCTACCTCCAACATGATGGTGCCGAAGTTCGCCAGTCTCGCCCCCCGGTAGCTCCCTACGACCTTCTCCAAGACCGTGGTCTTCCCCACCCCCGGGATCCCCACTATCACAGCGCGCAGGCCCACGGCTAGCTAGCTCCGATGAGTCCGGCCAGAGCCGGAGACACTTCCTCCACCTGCTCCTTCAGCAGCATCTGGTAGTACTGAAGGATGATGTCAACCATCAGGAGCATCCCTATGCCCGTCCCGAACACCCCGACTACGTCGGCTACGCCGGCTATGAGCCCTATCAGGATCCCACCTATGATGGTAAGGGTTGGGATGTACCTGTTGAGCATCTGCTCTATCGAGAGCCCGGAACGCCTGAAACCAGGGACCTGGACGTCGGCGTCCATCAGGTTCTTGGCGACCGCCCTGGAGTTGAGCCCCCCTATCTCAACCCACAGCCTGGCGAAGACCACCGACATGCCGACAAGGAATAGGAGGAAGACTACGGTGTGGATGGGGTCGCTGAGGGTCTGCCCGAAGCTGACCGGTGCGGTGAGGTAATAGACAAGCCCCCCTGTCGGTTGGGCGTTGAAGGCGGTTGTGGAGTTGCTCGTAGGGAAGACGGCGAGGTAGTGTAACCACCACGGAGGGTTACTCGCGCTGTACCGTTCGAGGAGCTCGGCGAAGAAGGTGACGTTGGCCCCCAGCGCGGACACGAGGATTACAGGTATGTTTGACACGTAGAGGAGCTTGATCGGATACACTCCCTGGAAGCCCCTGTACTTTATCGACGTGATGGGAAGCTCGACCCTGATTCCTTCGATGTAGATCAACACGAGTATCATCACCACGGTCAGCGAGAACGTCATCACGCTCGGGTAGAAGTTCTCCCTGATCAAGATGGAACCGATGTCTCCAGCGAAGAACTGGCTGATGGCACCTGGGATGAACCCGAAAATCTGGGTTACGCCTGTGGCGACCTGGAATGGGATTGGGGAGAAGGTGTACCACATCACCTGCTGGGCGACTCCCGCCAGGATGAACAAACTGACCCCGCTCCCGATCCCCCACCCCTTCTGAATCATTTCATCCAGCAGCAGGACAAGGATGCTGGCTATGACCAGCTGTATGAAGATAACGATTGACTGGTCGGCGGTGAGAGTCCCGAGCGCTCCGCCATAGATGTAGGCTGTTGACTCTCCGACAATCACAATCAGGGTGAGGAGCTTGGTGGCGGAGCCGAAGATGGCCCTGTCTGATGCGTCGCTCATGTCGAGCTTGATTATGTCGCTGCCCACGAGGAGCTGCAGGATGAGCCCCGAGGTGACGATCGGCCCGATGCCGAGCTGCATGAGCGTCCCCTGGGCGGAGGCGAATACGACCCTGAGGAAGGTGCTGGGGTTGCTCTGGGCCGCTGTTCCCGTTATCCCGAAGAGCGGGGTGGTGGCCATTACAAGATAGGCTATGAGCGCGATCCCGGTCCAGATGAAACGCTCGTTGAGCGACGGCTTCCTCTCAGGCTTAGGTATCTCTGGGAGAACCGTGCCTACGCTCTTGATGAAGTCTCGCATCGAAGCCATTTGGACGGGGGTTACTCCTTAGCCAGAATCTTTCCGCCCGCGGCCTCTATTTTAGCCTGAGCTTTCTTGGTGAAAGCCGCGACCTTCACCTCGTATGCCCTTCCTACCCCTCCAGAGCCCAGGAGCTTCTCGACACCGAGCGCGGTCAGGTCGAGGGACTTCTCCCCCTTCGCGAGGTCGTCTAGCTGGCCGACGTTCACCCACCTGGAAGGCCGAACATATCCCGGCGGCCTGAACGGGTCCCGGCCGAAGTGGTCAGGGTCGTTGATGACGAGCCAGCTCCACTTGTGCTTGTGCAGACCAGCGTTGCCGTGCCCACCCTGTTTCCCGGAGTGTCGGTGCTGCCCTATCTGGCCGTAACCGTGCGTCCGCATCCCCCTGTACCTCCTCCCCTTCCTGGCCCTTGTCGGCAAGTCAGATCATCCTCCTCACGATGCCTTCCAGCTTCGGATTGCTCCCTAGTTCTCCTTTCTCCGTGAACTGCCTCCGCAGGGAGCGTTTGAAGCCACCCCTCGGGGGCGCCAGTCTGAAGTAGGGGAGGACCCCTGGGACCGAGGAGAGCCTCTCCTCGCCTTCCAACATCTTGGAAGCGAGCTCCTTGTGGTCCTTGAATCCCATCCTCTTCAGCGCGGAAAGGTCCAGTGGCTTCGTGGTGCTCATCATCCCTCTCTTCGATAAGAGGTCTGCAAGAAGATCCTCCTCGAGCGGGGTCCAAGAGACGTAGTCCTTGCAGAGCCTGAGCATCCCCACGGTTGCGGGGTCGTCGGGGACCACCGAGGCCGAGAACTTCTTCGCGACCCATAGCTCGTTCAGGGCCTTCCTGACAGGGACGGAGCTGTTGATCTGCCCGTGAAGGTTGACGACCAAGATTAGACCCATCTCTATTCCCCCTATACGTTCAGCCCGTGCGACTCCCTGAATGCGTCGTAGACGGCGTTCGCGAGCGAAGACATTGTGTTCGTCGAGCCGAAGGTCCTGACCCAGGCGTCCTTAACCCCGGCGAGCTGGAGGAGGCTCTTGAGCGCGGGGCCGGCTACGAGCCCCAGGGCCCTCGGGGCAGGCATTATCTCAACAGTGACGCTCCCGGCCTTCCCCCTGATCCTGTATGGGACCGAGTGCGGCCGCCCGTCTCTGCACTCCCATGAACCGCAGCCGAGCTTGACCGGGATGATGTTCAGCAGGGCGGCCGTGGTGGCCTTCTCGATGGCTTCCCTTGTCTGCATCGCCTTGCCCTTGCCGACCCCGAACCAACCGGCGCCGTTACCTACGGCGACCACCGCCAAGAACCGGGTAAGCTCCCCTGCGTCTGTCTGCTTTTGCACTACGCTCACGCCTACTACTTCGTTCCTAAGGTCAGGGAGGAGCTTCTTCACTATCTCCGCTTCGCGGACCCTCTGGCCGTTCTTGAAGATCTCATCCAGCGTGGTAATCTTGCCCTCGGTGACAAGCATTCCTAGCTTCGTCCTGGGGATCCAGACCTGCTCCTCTTCCTGGCGGTCGCGCCTCGGGTACGGCATTACTTGCCCGCCTCCGATATCAAGGCCTTGACCTTTTCGAACTCCTCTGCGTAGTTTTCTGGCTTGAAACCAGCCCTGAGCATAGCAGAGAACGCCTTACCGTATGCGTCCTTGTCCTCGGCGGCGAGTTTCGCCGCGTACTCTGCGATGGGCTTGCCGGAGAGCCTTTCCTCGTCTGGGAAGGCCTTTTCGCCCACAGGGACTGCAAGTCCGGAATCGACCACTCCCTTCAGCAGGGCTGCCACCCTCGACCCCCTGATGAACGGGACCAGGCCGTTGTAGACAACTGCTTCCTTCACCCCTGCGGCGACGGCCTTTTTCCCAGCTAGCCTCCCTAGGAGGTAGCAGGCGGGCGTCGACTTCGCCGAGCCGTGCCAGCCCAGCTTAGACAGCTCTCTGGAGTGAGAAGACGACAAGACCACGTCTCCATTCACGGTGGGTTTTACGAACTGGGTGCTGACGTTCTTGTTTGAAACCCTCACCACCAGAAGGGGCCTCTGTGAAATTATCGCCCGCTTCCTGGCCCTGTAGTCGGTGACACCCTGGCGCCTCCTTCGGAGGGTCTGCACGTGGCCCTGCGTCACTTCTTCGCCTCCTTCATCAGATCGAGAAGGTGCTTCACGCCCCTCACCTGGCCTCCTTTCACCTGCTTGTAGAGGCTCTTGTAGGCGTCATCGCTGATCTCCTTCCTATCTTTGGCGACCTTCAGGCGCCACCTCAAGGCGCGTACCTTCGATATCCACTGGTCCTTTCGGGGATTCCTTGCGGTGGCCTTTCCTTCAGTAGAGCCTGCGCCTCGCCCACGCTTGAGCCTCTTTGACCTTGCCCTGAACCTCCCCCTGGAGACGCCTTTCTCTGGTGACACGGTAATCGCCCCGAACCCCACCAACCCGCGGATGGTGCTCCTCGTGATGGCGTCCTGGATCAGGTCGCTGTACTCGTCGTCGAATATGATTCGGTCCACCCCGACCCCTAAGA
Organism: Nitrososphaerota archaeon; assembly: GCA_027339745.1. GTDB lineage: Archaea > Thermoproteota > Nitrososphaeria > Nitrososphaerales > Gagatemarchaeaceae > UBA183. Next base: position 171,306 of record DAHWNW010000002.1, read on the forward strand.
CCGAGGCCGCGAGCCGGCGCTTACTCTTTAGATTCAATTATCCTCAACCCCGTCGGATTCACGACCCGTATCCCAAGCTCGGTCGCCCTCTCTATGATCGCCGCCCTCTTCTTTGCGCCAACTGTTCCGCCTATCCTCGCTACGTCCCTCCCCGGCACCAGATGAGCAAGATCAACAGGCCTGTGTACTAGAACCTCGTAGTGGCCGCTAGGGTGCAGGCCCCTGGCCGCGGCAGGGCCTCGGTAGCCTACCCTAACGAGGGGAGGCCATCCCTTGTCCTGGCGTCTCATCTTACTGTCGACCCCCTTGGGCTTCCTCCACTCGGGGTGTATCCTGACGTAACGCCAACTCTCCTGCCTGACGAAGGCGGGCCTGGAATCAGACGCCTCCTTCCTCTTGGCCACTAGGCTCTTCAGCCTGTTCTCCTCTGTCTGCTTCGCCTTCGACATTTGTCTTACTGGCCCTCCTCCTTATGGTATATGTATACGCCGTCGAGGAAGACCCTCTGATCCTTCCGCCTGATCTTTGTCGCTAGCTCCACGTTGGCCGCGGTCTGGCCTACGTCCTCGAGGGAGACCCCCTTCACAATCACGTCGTCCCCCTCCACAGAGACCTTGCACCCTCCGACTATCTGCGATATCCGTGGAGAACGCTCCCCCACGAAGTTCTCGACCAGCACCTGGTCCCCCTTTACCTTCACGGTGATCGGGAAGTGAGCGTAGACCACCTTAAGCTTGTAGGTGAACCCCTTGGTCACGCCGGTGACCATGTTGTTCACTATGCTGGCCACGGTATTGATTATCACGTTGTCCTTCTTCTTAGCGGAGAATGGGGAGAGCGTCACCTTGTTCCCTTGGACCGAGAGGTTGACGTTGACCTTGTCGAAGCGCTTCTTGGCCTCCCCGAGCTTTCCCTTGATGGACAATGTCCTCCCTTCCAACTTGACCGACACGCCCTCTGGGAGAGCGATAGCGGTCTCCTGCGTCGTGTCAGTAGACATATCCAATCAACCTCCCGCCTATCTTCTTCTCCTGGGCTTCGACGTGCGGCATGACACCCTGCGAGGTGGAGACGATGAGCGTCCCGACCCCTACTGCAGGAAGGTACCTGTGCTCCCAGTCGACGAGCTTCAACGATCTGACTGGGAACCGGGGGGAGATGACCCCGCACTTGTTTATCCTACCCAGCAGCTGAACCCTAAGCTTGCCCCCGACCCCGTCGTCGATGAACTCGAACTCCCCGATGTATCGGCGCTTCTGGAGAACCCGGAGGACCTCGCTGGCCAAAGCTGAGGCTGGAATCACAATGCACTCCTTCTTGTTCCTCATCTCCGCGTTTTGCAGGCTCGCGAAGAGGTTTGCTAGGATGTTGGTCGCTGGCATGTTCTCTACCCTAGTCGTACTTCCTGAAGCCCAGCTTCTCGGCGACCTCTCTGAAACACTGCCTGCAGAGGACCAAGTCGTAGGATCTAATCACTGCCCCGTACTGGCCACACCTCTTACAGTAGTGGGTCGACTTGCCGTACTTCCTCTCTTTCGGATGTCGCACTTTCATTGAACACTCACTCCGAAATTGTCCCTGAAGTACTGCAGCGCCTCCTCCCTAGTGACCTGTTGGGACTTTCCGACGCGGGACGTCTTGCGGCTGCGCCTCGCCACGCAGTACCCTGGCCTCTCGAGAAGGATAGACACGTTCATCCCGAGTATCCCTATCGCCGGGTCGTACCTGATGCCTGGTATCTCGATGTGCTCCCGGATGCCGAAGGAGACCGACCCCCTCTGGTCGAAGGACGACCCCTGGAGCTTCCTCTCTTTGGCCGCGAGCAGCTTCTCGATCAGGGCCTTCGTCTCTTCCCCTCTAACTGTGACTACAACGCCGATGGGCTCCCCCTTGTGAATGCCGAAGTCCCTCACGGAGTTCTTGGCTCTGGTCTGCGTGGGGGTCTGGCCCGTGACCTGCTCCAATACCTTCTTCCCCCTCTCGATGGCCTCCCCAGACTTGCCGAGGCCTATGTTCACTACGACCTTGCCTACCCTGATTACGCGCATAGGGTGCGTCTGGACTAGCGATTGGCTCATGATGGGCCCACTCCTACAGTAATCAAGGGGGAAGACGTCCCCACTGGGAACACCAGGCGGGATGGAACTTCTGCTTCGCCGCTGGGGAGGCTGATCTTCACCATCTTCTCGCGCGAGATGGTCCCTTTCTTCACGTCAGATATCTTACCAAGCTGCCCGGCTCTGTCTCCGCTCAGCACGAGGCCTAGAGAGCCCTTCGCCAGCTTGACGTTCCCCAGCACCTTCTGGGATGGAACCTCGAGCAGGACAGCATCGCCGGGGGCGAGGTCCAAGTCGTCGTCCAGGACCGACCTGCCGTCGTGCAGGCCGTACTGGATGTGGCCTCCCTTGACCTTCGTCTTAGTGTTGATGCTGCAGAGTTTCTTCGTCGCCTCGTCGGGTGCCACCTTGGCGAGCCTGAGGCCCTTCCGGGTAGGGACGAGCCGGTAGTCTACACCTTCTGCGGGGACGCTGACCACATTGAACAGCCCAACCGGGAAGCGCGGGGTGTGCCTTTCCCGCCCGTCGACCATCACCTTGCCGGTCTTTGTCATGTACTTCAACTCGCGCGAGAGGGTGGCCATGGATGCAAGGTCGCGTATCACGACCCCCAGGGGATAGGACGCTGAGATAGAGTGAGGTCCCGGGAGAGGCTTGAAGACGAATCTGTCGGACTTGCGGGAGATGTCCCAGGTCCTCGGGGCGGCCAGGCGCTTCATCTTATTCATCCCTCCCTTCTTTCCCACTATTCAGTCACCTCCAGCTTATGCTTCCTTCGCTTATCCTCGAGAGTCAGACCGGTCACTACGACGTTGGAAGAGTGTATCGGGACCGGGGCGGTCCCGCCCTTGAGCTTCTCGTGCGTTACCCCTTCGACGTTCACCACCCCGGCGAATGAATCTACTTTCGTGATCTTTCCTTCGATCCCCTTGAACTCCCCCCTTACTATCCTAACTGAATCGCCTACCCGCGGCCTCACGCTGCGCTTGCCGTGCTTTCCCCTGAGCTCTGCCGACAGCTGGGACCCGAACTTCAACCAAAACCACCTATACTATGATCGATGCGAGGTTCGCAATCCTCGGCCACTTTTCTGCGGCCTCGCTGGCGACAGGACCCTTGATGTCGGTCCCCTTCAGGTCTCCCTCCGGTGTGATTATCACGGCCGCGTTGTCCTCGAAGACGACTCGCTGGCCGCTCACCCTCCTTACTGGATACTTCTGCCTCACGATGACCGCCCCGAAGACGGTCTTCTTCAGTTCAGGAGGCCCTTTTTTCACCACGCAGACCACCGAGTCTCCCACCGACGCCGCGGGGACCCTGCTGAGCCTCCCCTTCGCCTTCGTGACCTGGACCACGCGCAGTGTCTTGGCTCCTGTGTTGTCGGCGCAGGTGATGACCGCATAAAGCGGGATAGCCCTAGTGATGTAGTTCTTGAACTCCTCGACCCCTTTGGCCGAGACGGCACGCGACTTCGTGGACACTACGTACTCCTCCTAGACTCGACAACGACGAACGCGATTGTCTTCGAGAGCGGCCTGCATTCACCTAGAGTCACGGCGTCACCGTCCCTGACTTCAATGCAAGGAGGGACGTGTGCGCTGACGCGGCTCCTTCGCCTCTCACCCCTGTTGAACTTCGGCACCATGTGGAGGTACTCCATCTCGACCACGGCGAAGCTCCTCCCCGCGGTGGAGACGGCTTTGCCTGCGAGCAGCCTCCCCCTGATCTTGACGTGACCGTGGAAGGGACACCGGTCGTCCTGGCACTTCCTTTTAGGAGGCGCCACTTCGAGACCCGCAGAGCTCAACGGAACCCCCTCCCCAGCCTGTCCTCGAGTCTCCCAGCGATTTCTGTCCCCGACACCATCCTCCCCGTGCCGAGGAGGAATGCCGCCCCATTCTTCTCTACGACGATGGAGTCCCCTCTGGACGCGATGATCAGCGTGTTGGCAGTCTCCAAGAGGACCTTTCCAGACCTTCCGACCTTGGACGGGTCGGAGGACGCCAGCACCTTCAGCGTCCCTCCTATCAGGTTCACTCGGCTACCCCCTTTTCGTGCATGACCGTGATCACCCGCGCGATGTCCTTCCTTATCCGCCTGATGTTCCCCACGTCCTTTTTGACTATCCCTCGCTGGGCCTCGCCTGACAGCTTGGAGAGCTCCGACCTTAGGTCGAAGAGCGTCTGCCTAAGCTTGTCAGCGCCCTGATTCCGCAGCTCCTTCGGTTTGAGTTGTGGCATCTCCTATGTTCTCTCCTTTGCTCTCCTCTTTGATGTCTTCCTTCAACTGGAAGTCAGGCGGGAGCGCGTCCTTAAGCGCTATCTTCACCTTAATCCCATAGAGGCCCAGCTTCATCAGGACGTCGGTGGTGGCCTGGTCCACCGACCTATCGGCCGTGTCGCCGCTCTTCGGGACGACCCCCGCCCTGTACTTCTCTCCATGAGACCTGTCGCTGCGGAGCTTCCCGGCGACAGAAATCTCGACCCCCGCGGCGCCGGCGTTCATGATGTTGTTTACAGTCCACTGAGCGGCCCTGCGGAAGGCGGTCCCGCGCGCCACTATCTGTGCAATCCTGGCGGCCATGATTCTCGCGTTGAGTTCTGGCCCCTCCACTTCAGTCACGGCGATCTGGGCGTTTGGGAGCCCGAACTTGGCGACGACCTTGTCGGTCAGATCCTTGATCCCCGTCCCTCGCCTCCCGATGGCGAGCCCCGGCCGGGCCACGTAGACCTTGAGCGTCGTCCCGACGGGAGACTTCTGTATCTCAAGCCCCCCGTAGCCGGCGTCTCTCAGTTCCTTCTCGAAGAACTCGTCCAAGTCAGCGTACGACATGCTAGACGTCAGAATCGACTTCACAGTGGTTCGCTGCTGGACCGACATCGCTAGACTTCCTTGCCCACGACCTCGATATGAACCAGCTGATGGAAATTGGGAGAACTCCTGCCGAAGGCGCGAGGATAGTAGTCTTTCACGGTCCTCCCGGCGTAGCCAGCAGCATGGATTATCTTCACACGTTCAGGGTCGAGCCCCTTGAATTCGGTGTTCCCCTGGAGGTTGTGGAGGACGCCGAGGTACGCCTTCGCAGTCCTGACAGGGTAGGACCCGGTCGGGAATCCTTGAAGTTCGCTCCTATGACCCACCTTCAACTTGTGGCGCCTGAAAGCTATTGGCATCTCTTTGCTCTCGACCTGCTCGAGGAGGTCTATGGCCCTCGTGAGCAACATTCCTTTGATTGTCAAGGCGACTTCTCTCGCCGCCTTGGGCGATATGTTTACTTCTCTCCCGCTAGCCCTGACGTGTACCGCCGGGTCGAAACCCTGGAAACTGTAACCGTGGTGAGGCACTTTATCCCTCTCGTAGACCCGGCCGATTGTTGATGCGGTTATAAAGATGTCCATCATGAAACGCCCTTTGGGCAGAAAACAAGCGTTTGCCATCTGCTGCCCTCGTTTCCATTCCCTCTGTCACCCTCTCTTCCTGTGGGGCGAGTCAGCTTCCATACACGGGCACCCCTAACATTGTGTACAAATGAAGGAAAGGGGTTTTGTCATGGGGTCGCGTTGCGGCCGCGGTTCTACCCGCCCCTTGTTACATTCCCTCGGCTTCAGCATTCCGTTTGAGATGCCTGTATACCCAGAGGAGGGGGTCGTAATGCCTGTCCACAACTCGCTCCTTCTCTGGTATAATCGCGTCGTCAGTTATAACGATGTGCTCGGGGCATATCTCTTGGCAGCACTTCGTTATGTTGCAATAACCGAGCCCTCCGGTCTCCTTCATGAACTTTGACCTGTTCAGCCCGTCCATGGGGTGCATGTCGAGGGACGCGGCTTTCACAACCCATCTGGGACCTATGTAGTCCGCCTCATGCTCCCTTATCACATGACAGACGTCCATACACAAGAAACACTCGATGCAGCGCCTGAATTCCCTCGACCTGTCTACGTCCGCTTGGTAGAAGGTGAAGATGTCTCCAGCGTTGGCCTTGGGGGTGAACGGTGGAATCTGTGCCGCAACTTTCCAATTGGCGGTGACATCAGTGACCAGGTCCTTCAATCTAGGGAATGCCTGCATGGGTTCAATCGTAATCTCACCGTCGATGGAGTCTACCCTTGTCTTGCACATCAGTTGTGGCCTACCGTTTATCTCGGCCGAGCAGGAGCCGCACCGCCCTGCCTTGCAGTTCCACCTGACCGAAAGAGAAGGGTCAAGATTCGATTGTATATAGTGGACAGCGTTCAGGACCACCATCCCATCCTCTCGAGGAACCTCATAGACGTCGTAGTGAGGGGGGGAAGTCTGGCCGCCGACCCCCCTAAGAATCCTCAATTTGACCGTCTTCTTCCGGTCACGTCGCTCGCCGGTTTCGCTCATCGCCTCAGTCATCCTCCTTGATAAGACTAAGGAGCGCCTCAGGTGGGGTGGGAACAGGCTCTGTACGACGAACCATCTTGCCATCTATCTGAGAGGTGACTATGTTCACCAACCACTTTGGGTCCTTAGATGGAAAGTCGGACCTTGTATGGGCACCACGGCTCTCCTTCCTTTCCAGAGCTGACCCGATTATCGCTTCACAGACTAGCAGCATGTCCAGGACTTGGAGCGAGTCTGTCCAAGACTGATTATATGCGCGCTCCCCCACCGCTTTCAAACCCTTCGCCTCATCTCTGAGCTTCTCCAACTCGATTAAGCCTGCCTCGAGGTCCGCCGCGTTTCTGACAATGCCTACGTGCTTCCACATGTTGGACGCGATCTCCTCCTTGATATGGAACGGGTTGGCATTCCCTGTGGTTGAAAAGGGAGACAGCACCCTTGATATCTCCTTCTCGATACTTTCTCCGTCGACCGATGGAAGGTCCATTGCGGCGACACTCTTTGCAGCGGATTCCCCTGCCCTCTTCCCGAAGACAAGTATGTCCGAAAGTGAGTTTCCCCCCAGCCTATTTGCCCCGTGAAGCCCGCTCGCCACCTCGCCTGCAGCATAGAGCCCTGCTACGCTACTCTCAGCAGTCTCAGGGTTGACCCTGACACCTCCCATCTGGTAGTGGACGGTGGGCGCCACTTCCATCTTGTCTTTCGTTATGTCTATGTCAGCGAATGCCATGAACTGGTCATACATGCTGGGGAGTTTCCTCTTGATGTACTCCGCACCCCGCTGGGTGATGTCGAGATAGACCCCCCCACCCTTGCTTCCTCTCCCAGCCATAATTTCCGTATATATCGACCTGGCCACCACGTCCCTTGCGGAGAGCTCCATCCTCTTTGGGTCATACCTGGACATGAACCTCTCCCCAACAGAATTAGTGAGAATCCCGCCCTCCCCCCTGACAGCCTCCGTGACGAGCATCCCCCGCACCCCAGGCGGATAGATCATTCCAGTAGGGTGGAATTGAATCATCTCCATGTCCATCAGCTCGGCCCCAGCCCTGTAAGCCATCCCTATGCCGTCCCCGGTGCTCTCATATGAGTTGGACGTCACCTGATAGACCCTCCCAGAACCCCCCGTAGCCAATATGACTGCCTTGGCTCTGAACAGGAGAAGCTTCCCTGTCTTTACGTCAATCCCCATCGCTCCTGCTGCCCTCCCCGTCTTCGGGTCCCTGAATAGGCAGGTGATCATGACCTCGTCCATGAAGGGAACGCTCCTAGCTATGAGTTGGTCTTGGAGCGTGCGGATTAGTTCGAGGCCCGTCCGGTCCCCAATGTTGCAAAGGCGCCTGTAGGTATGGGCACCAAAGGGTCTTTGACTTATCTTTCCAGCGGGGGTTCGGTCGAAGACAGCCCCGTATTTCTCAAGTTCGTAGACCCTCTCTATTGCCTCTTTAGCAAATATCTCAACCATCCTCCAATTCGAGAGGTGCTGCCCCTCAACGATGGTGTCGGAGAAGTGGACCTCCCATGAGTCCGCGGGGTCTACGTTACCGAGGGCTGCCGCTATACCTCCTTCTGCCATTACGGTGTGAGCCTTTCCGAGGAGTGACTTGCAGACAACAAGAGTCTTTGCGCCTCTGTCGTGTGATTCTATGGCCGCCCTTAACCCGGCCCCTCCGGCCCCGATTATCAGGACATCGGTGACCCTTTCGTCGTAGCTCCTGTCGTTGACGTCGACCCTGTCAACCTCTTTTCTAGGAGCCCACAAATCGGGTACACTAAGTACCTTGACCCGTTATCTTGGCGATAATAAGTTGATTCCCTTAGCCTTGTCTGACTGGTTTAGACAGTCGAACCCGAAATCTGCTCGTCTCTGGCAGGGGCCGGCCGGTCGACTTGCTCCGCGGGCCTAAGAGGAAGGCTGTGAGGAGGAGTGCTTTGGCTGTTGCGCCAGGACAGCTCCGATTGGTCAATGGTGTTGACACATTGGTTTTTTGTGCGTCTGTTGGATCCGCTTTGCGACCGTCCTAAGGTTGCTCCTATCAAGTACTATCCCTCGGCGAACAATCGCTTCACGCCGTACTTTCCATCCAAGCACTCTTTGCCCTGACCATCGACTCATCCATCTAGATGGCACTCGCCATCACAAGTCAGCAGCCGACCCCCGACTGCTGCTGAGCTTTCGCAGGTCCGTTACCTCAGTGCTGTCTCCGTCGTTTCTTTCGCCCCCTCTCCCTACTCTTTTTGGCTGAGAAACGCGTTCAAGTTCTTGTCGCAGACCGTGGGGTGCTCGGAAAGTCGCGTATGTTCGGCCCTGCTGACCCGGGCCAACTTCTTCGAAGTGATTAACGTCAGCCATGTGAACCGGGGCCTTGTTCAATTAAGACGATTGCACCGTCATCATCACCGCTGAGGCCTCCCTGCCGCACTGACCTGTCGTGAAACCAGTAAGCGACCGTCAAGGGCTCAGCGGATGGCTACTGCGAGTACCATCAGGAGGTAGCCTACTCCGACTGCCCCCCCGGTCGCCAGAGCCCCCGTGCCCCCGATGTAGGCTGCAAGGCCCCCGAAGAGCATCAAGGCGAGCCCTGTCACAAAAACCGGGTACCGGGCCCTCTTAGGCATCCGCGAAACCATCTCTACAGCCTCACCAAGGTAAAGTCGAGCGGAAGACCCGCTGCCAGGCCGCGGATATAGAGGTCGGCGAAGAAAATCGTGAGGAGGCTCACCCAAGCGAGCGCCTCGTGGTACCTATTGAGCCAGCTCTGTCTCTCGTAAAAGGCCTTCCTCGCTCCCCCTGCGGCGACGCAACTGTAGCAGTCGATGTTCCCCCCGGTTAGATGCCTGAATGCGTGACACGAACCGGTCCAGGCAGTAAGCAAAAGCGCGTTCGCCAAGAGGACCAAGCTCCCCACCCTCAACTCGAAGGCGCCGCTGTAGACAAGGGAATGATAGAAATCATAGTAGAAGAACGGGAGAATGGCGATGCCTGCGTAGAGGAAATATCTGTGGAAGTTTTCAAACTGGAACAGGCCATTCTTCTCTCCTGTGTAATGCCTCATGTTGGAGTCACCTCGGTCCGCGTTGGAGCAGCCTAGCGGGTGCTTGAAGAGGTGTCGGTGATAGTCTTTCCTGTAGGCGTAGCAGGTGAGCCTGAAAAGGCCAGGGAGAGGGACGATTAGGATCGTCGGGCTGTAGAATGGATCGATATACCCTGAGTATTCAGCCACAGGGAAGGAGACGAGAGCCCAAAAACCCACCACCAGGAGACCGACGAATGACCAGAACCTCCAGTTCGGCTCAAAGATTTCGTATGGGAAAAGGGACCTCCAGTTCACCGCCATCTGCAGTCTCCAGCACATAGGGCAAAAGTGAGTGTGTAAAAGCCCTTCCCCGAACGCCCATTGACGTATGGAGGATACCAGTCAGACCGACGACCCAGACTAGGGGGAGTTAGGCATGTCAGTGTCCTCATAATGTCCCCCAAGGTAGCCGTACACACCGACCTTCAGCACCTTCATCCCGAGCAGCGCACACTTCACTCTGGATGGGCCGAGGTCAGGATTGCCGAGCATCTTGAAGATGTCCTCCTTGGTCAGCGAGCGGACCCATTTTAGTTCCTTCCCCTTCGCCAACTCAGTGAGCATCGAGGCTGATGCCTGACTGATGGCGCACCCCTTTCCTGTGAACTTGATCTCCTCTATCTTTTGGCCCTCCCCCACCCTGATTTGCATATCAATCTCGTCCCCGCACAAGGGGTTTGTGTCCCGCGCGTCGATATCGAACTTCTCCATCCTGCCGAAGTTCCTCGGGTTCCTATAGTAATCCAGGATGATTTCCCTGTAGAAGTCGGCGCTGCTCATATCTTGAATATCCCTCCCGCCTTTAGGATGCCTGCCTTAAGCGCGTCTATGTCGTCGTAGGAGTTGTAGACGTGGAAGCTCGCCCTGCTGGTGGCGGCGACGTCGAGCCAGCGCATCAGGGGCTGCGCGCAGTGATGCCCGGACCTGATGGCGATGCCCTCCTCGTCAAGGATTGTAGCGAGGTCGTGGGGGTGGACGTCAGCATAGTTGAATGAGACGACACCAGCCCTGACGCGGACGTTCTCTGGCCCGTAGAGCTTGAACCCTTTCACGGCGGTGAGCTCCTTGATGGCATAGTCGAGGAGCTTCATTTCGTGGTCTCTGACCCGTCCCATCCCGATGGACCGAAGATAGACTACTGCTTCGCCCAGGCCTATGGCGTCAGCGATGTTCACAGTCCCAGCTTCGAACTTGTATGGGACGTCGTTCCAGGTCGAGCGCTCGTCAAAGACCTCCCTTATCATCTCGCCACCGGTCTGGAACGGGTCCATCTCCTCGAGCAGGTCCTTCCTTGCGACCAACGCCCCGATGCCGGTGGGTCCTAGCATCTTGTGTCCGGAGAAGGCATAGAAATCAGAGCCCACCGCCCTGACGTCCACTGGCATGTGAGGGACCGACTGGGCCCCGTCCACGAGGGTGGTGGCGCCAGCGTTCTTCGCCATAGAGCAGAGCTTTGCGACGTCGTTTATGGTCCCAAGCACATTGGAACAGTGGGTCAGAGTCACGAGCCTTGGCGCATCTTTGAGGAGGGTCTCGTAGCTCCCAAGGTCTAGGGTCCCGTCTGGGTTGAGGCCGACGTACTTCAGGGTCGCGCCGTTGCGCTTCGCCAGCTGCTGCCAAGGAACTATGTTACTGTGGTGCTCCATCGTGGTGGCGAGTATCAAATCCCCCTTCTTCACGTTCTTCTCCCCCCAAGCGAATTTCACCAGGTTCGTGGCTTCGGTTGTCCCCCTTACGAAGACTAGGTCCCGGGCCTGGACGCCGACGAACTCGGCCGTCTTCTTCCTGGACCCCTCGTAGGCGGCGGTGGCCTCCTCCCCAAGGGTGTGGACCGACCTGTGGACGTTGGAGTTGTAGCTGGTGTAGAACCTGACGAGCGAATCGATTACAACTTGCGGCTTCTGGGTAGTGGCGGCGTTGTCCAAGTAGACCAGCCTTTTCCCGTGTACCCTCCTGCTGAGGATGGGGAAGTCTGCCCTCAACCTCTCCACGTCGACCGCTTCTGACTCCAACAAGCCCTGCAGGGACTCCGATATGACGAAACAGGTAACCCTGCTTAAAAGAACTCCCTAAACCTCGACGTAGATGGTATCCCGATCGACCCTGGTTCGATAGCGTTTCAGCGAGTCGGTGGCTGGGGGGGTCACAGCCTCCCCTGTCCTCAGGTCGAACTGTGACAGGTGGAGGGGGCAGACCACCCGGCCTTCAAGGATGAAACCCTGGCCGAGGTCCGCGTCCTCGTGAGTACAGGTCCCGGAGACGGCGAAGACCTCCCCCCCGATCTTTGCAAGGAGTATGTGGGTTCCATTGACGTCCACAGCCGACATCGAACCCTCAGGGAGATCCACACTACGCATTGCGGGCAGGTAGTCCCCCAACCGGCTTACCTGTACTTGTAGTGGCGTTCGAAGATGTCCTCCGACTCTTTGACTTCAGGGGTGACCTCCCCCGTCGCCGCGAGGAGCGCCTCCCTGTCCACCAGCCGCCGTTTCTCCCCATGCCACTTACCCTCTATCATGAACCTTGCCCCCTCTCTGGTCTGCTCGATCGGGACCCTTGAGAGGACAGGCTCGAAGAAACCCAATACGACCATCTTCTTGGCTTCATCTGGAGACAAGCCGCGAGCCATCAGGTAGAAGAGCTGCTCCTCGTCGATCTGGGCCACCGAGGCTGAGTGGGTCGCTTTGACTTCGTTATTGTCTATCTCCAGGCTTGGGACGCCATCTGACTTCGCGGTCCGTTCGAGGATCATCGCGTGGTGGGCCAGATAGGACCGGGAGTTCTTGGCTGCGTTTACAATCTTGATCATCCCCTTGAATATCGTCTGCGAGTCCCCCTTCAGGACACCTCTGGCCTGTGTGGAACCAGTGGAGTCGGGCGAGTTGTGGACGAGATTGGTCTCGTAGTCGTATCGCTGTTTCCCGTCAGTGAAGAAGATTTCAAAACCTTCGGCGAATGAACCTCGCCCGTTGAGGAAGAAGTTGGTCCTGGACCTAGACGTCGATGCTCCTAGCGAGAGAGAACTCATAGTCGCCCTGGCGTCGGCTGAGACATCGACCCCTTTGTTCGATAGGTGAGTGGTTTGGTCGTCGAGGAGCTGGATGGAGGAGAAGTCGACGTGCGAGTTGGGCCTTGCGAGGATTTCTGTGGTCGCCGCGACGAAGGCAGGAGAAGAAGCCCCCTTGGAGTACTGCTCCTCCAGGTACACCAGCCTTGCACCCTCCTCCGCGATGACGAAGTTCTGCTCGATCACTGAAGTGCGCGGCGAATCGAGCAAGAGCATTCTCCGGAGCGGCTTGTCGAGAGCCACCCCGCGAGGGACCCGGACGAATGTCCCACAGTTGAAGAAGGCGTTCACGAACGCTGCGAACTTGTCGCTCTCTGACCTCACCACCCTCGCCTCGATTAACTTCCTGACCTTGGTTTCTTCCTCACGCAGGGCGTCGTGAAATGACATCAGATTCACTCCTAACGAAACGAGATCCTCGCTAAGCTCGCGGTGGACCTGCGTCTCATTCCCCTGGAGTAGGATGTTGGATTCCTTACCTGTGAGGAACCCTCCGAAGAAGCTCCTGAAGTCGATGTCAGAGCGCGCCTGAGTGACCCCGAATTTCTCCAAAGAGAGGCCGAACAACCCTGCGTACTTGGTGTAGAGGGGGTTCTTCTCGGGTGGGAGGCGGGTGAAGTGCCCGAACGAGTCCAGCCTCGCGTCCCTGAGCCATGAAGGCTCGCCTAATGATTCCGAGGTCGACCTCACTAGGTCCTCGTTGAACGAGGACACAGATGCTTGAGACATGAGACGATTCGACCTGGGCCGTCCTAGCCGACCGCGTTCGTCATCTCGAGTGACATGAGACGGTTGAACTCCACCGCGTACGTCATAGGGAGCTCCTTGGCGAAGGGCTCCATGAACCCGTTTACCACCATGCTGAGAGCGTCTCCCTCAGATATCCCTCTGGCCATCAGATAGAACAGCTGTTCCTCCCCCACCTTGCCGACACTGGCCTCGTGGGTGACCGTGGCGTCGTCCTCCTGGATTTCCATATAGGGGTAGGTTGCGGTGGTGCTGATTGGGTCCACCAGAAGCGCGTCACACCGCACGGTGGACTTCACATTCTTTGCCCCCTTCGCTATGTGCAGAAGGCCGCGGTAGGCCGTGTGGCCCCCTCCCTTGGACACCGACCGGGAGATTATCTTGGAAGTAGTGTCCTTGGCAAGGTGGATCGCCTTGGCCCCGGTGTCCTGGACCTGGCCCGGCCCGGCGTAGGCTACCGAGATGATGTCGGCCTTGGCTCGGGGCCCTATGAGATAGACAGACGGATACTTCCGGGTCAACTTAGCCCCGCCATTGAAGTCCACCCAGGAGACGGTGGCGTCCTCATGGGCGTGTGCCCTCTTGGTGACGAGATTAAGGACGTCCCTGGACCAGTTCTGCAGGGTAGTGTACTTCACCAGCGACCCCTTCCTGGCGACTATCTCGACAATAGCTGAGTGCAGGGACTGCGACGAATATACAGGCGCTGAGCAACCTTCTATGTAGCTCACTTCGCTATAGGGCTCAGCCACTATGAGCGTCCTCTCGAACTGCCCCATGTTCTTCTCGTTGATCCTGAAGTAGGCTTGCAGCGGCAAGCTCACCCTCACTCCCTCTGGGACGTATACGAATGAGCCCGCGCTCCAGACGGCCGTCTGGAGGGCGGCGATGTAGTTGTCCTGGAATGGAACCACGGTCCCGAAGTACTTCTTCATGATTTCAGGGAATTCTTTGAGGGCGGCAACGGTGTCAGTGAAGACAACCCCCTGCTTAGCCAGCTCACCTTGGATGCTGTGATAGACTGACTCGCTTTCATAGATTGCGCCCACTCCCGCGAGAAACTTCTTCTCAGCGTCTGTTATCCCTAGCTTGTCGTAAGTCTTCCTGATGTACTCCGGGAGCTGGTCCCATGAATCGGCAGATTTCTTGGTCGGGTTGGCGTAGTAGTAGAAGCTCTGATAGTCGATGTCTTTCAGTTCCGGCGCCCAGGAAGGAGGCTCCCGGTCGAGGAAGTGCTTCAGGGCCTTCATCCTGATCTGCTCCATCCATGCGGGCTCGTCGTGGAGCCTGACTATCTCCTGCACCACCCGCTCGCTCAGTCCCTTGATGCCCCTTACGGCGTACTCCTCGACCGGGTCGCTGAACCCATACTTCTGCTTGTAGTCGTCGGTGACGGAATCGACCTTAGAAGTCATATCGCAAAGACCTTGTATAACATATGTTATCCACTCCCTAAAAGGGTTTACCCGGCCTGAGGAGCCACCTGCTCCTCTTCCTTGTAGCCCTTTATCCAGGTGTAGCCTCTCTCCTCAAGGAGTCTGGAGAGTTCCTCCCCACCCGACTCTATCACTCTGCCTTGAAACATCACGTGGACGAACTGGGGCTTCACATACTTCAATATCCTCTGATAGTGGGTTATGAGGATGGAGCCTGTCTGCGGACCAGACACCTTGTTAATCCCCTCTGCCACTATCCTGAGCGCGTCGATGTCTAACCCGGAGTCTGTCTCGTCCAAGACCGCGAACTTCGGCTGCATGAGCGCCATCTGGAGGATTTCGGCCCTCTTCTTCTCCCCTCCCGAGAATCCTTCGTTCAGATAGCGGTTCAGGAAGGCGTCATCCATGCTGAGCATCTTCAGCTTCTCCGCCACCACCTCCTTGAACTCGAATATGGTGGGCGGTTCGGAACCCGCCG
>DAHWNW010000030.1 GCA_027339745.1 Nitrososphaerota archaeon
TCGTGTTCTGCGCCGAGGAGGCGCCGAGGATCAGTGCGGGGATCTCAAGGATATCCGAGCACCTCCGGGCACGGCGCGGATGACGGCGGCCGGCGGGAGCGTCGCGGAGGCAATAGCTGGACGAATGTACACTTTTGTACATGCTAAGTTTACTTATATCTGACATCAGCAACACTAATGGATTGGTTGCGCCAGCGAAAGTCAGGCATTGCCCGAGCGGCTGTTGCGGTGATCGTTGTTGCAATCCTCGTGGTAGCAGGCGCAGCATATTTCTTCGTGGTAGTTCCCCCGAGTCACTCTAGCGCCACAACCACCACAAGTAGCGCTTCCGTCCAGGCTCCGGGGTCCATCACAGTGGACGAGATCCCGGCTCCCGTGAGCGTCGACCCCGCGTCAAGCTATGATGTTCCAGCTTCGTGGGCGTCCTCGCGCAGACTTGGACCGAGTCCAACGGGCTGAACTATACGTTCAATCTCTATCCTGCCGAGACGTTCAGCAACGGCACTCCCCTTAACGCCAGCACTATCTGGTACTCGTTCTACAGGACGATGGTCCTCAACCTAGGCATATCCTCCTACGTGAGCCAGGTCCTGGCCGTCAACGGAGGGGCAGGCTTCACCGGGAACGTGACTGCGACGACAAAGGGTAACATCAGGCTCCCATTCGGCGTTGAGCAGGCGCTCGCCTCCGCCGGCTACAGCTTCCCCTCGGGCCAGACGCAGGCGTATCAGAAGGCCGCCAACGACTTGGCGTCGATACTCTCGCACTTTGATGCCGCGAACTCCACGGTCAAGAGCATAATGTCGTATTCCAACCAGGCGGTCTCTGTGTCAGGGACGGACCAGGTGAAGATCAACCTC
>DAHWNW010000031.1 GCA_027339745.1 Nitrososphaerota archaeon
ATCGGCCTATACCTGGAATCCTTTCCGGAGGAGCTCAAGTTAGTCGAGGAGCTTGACAGAGTAGCTGGAAAGAAAGAAGTTGTTGAAGTGACTGTCTGACAAGAGACTCCCGGTCGCTTCATGGCGGGATGTGCTGAAGGTTCTTTCGAGGAAGGGATTCTTTGTAGTCAGACAGAGTGGAAGTCACATTGCTCTATCATCGTCCGACGGCAAGCGGAGAGTGATAGTACCCAGGCACGATGGAATCAAGCCGGGAACGCTACTCAGCATCATCGAACAGGCTGGGCTGACAAAAGATACCTTCGTAGAGCTGTTGGGCTAACCATTTGCGGGCCCGACGGGACACCGACCCGAGCGGGTTCAGGCCCAACGGAGAGTCCGAGCTCCTCCCGGCAATCGTTCGTTAGACAAGAGCAATCGAATGGACACGGACTGGGAATCGAACCCGAACGGGTTCAAGTCCGCGGGCCCGACGGGACCCGCTCGGTATACCGTGCTAGAACCGGACCCGAACTCTCGGACTGCTCAACCATAGGCCCTGCTCCGGTGTCTGATTCGCAGTACAAGCACATCCTCCCCAACCAACGCGTAGATGACCCGATAATCTCCAACTCTCAGCTTGAAGAGCCCCGCAAACTCACCGTGCAGAGGCTCACCACCCGTTGGACTGCCTGCTAGAGATTCTCTAATCTGATGAAAGATCCTCTCCTGGTTCCCTTTGTCAATCTTCTTCAGATCATGGCGGACTGATGCTTTGTACAGAATCTTACTGGCCAAGCTCGACCAGTTCTTTCTCGGAGACTGCCCTGTCGTCCTTGTCGTTCAACCGATGCAACGCTA
>DAHWNW010000032.1 GCA_027339745.1 Nitrososphaerota archaeon
GGCCAGCCTGACCAATAGACGATGAGGGACGCCCCTACAAACGCGATGGGCGAGATTATGCTCGAGCCCGCGAGCCTGAACGGCCTCTTGAGTTCAGGTCCATGCTTCCTAAGGACCATCAGCGCGGAGCCGCCGACGATGTATGTGAAGACCGTAGAGCTAGATATGAACCCTACCAGCTTGTACCAACTTGGAAACGGCGCGAAGAACAGGAACCCAACGAGGGTGGATATCACGAGCGGGAGGATGGGGACCCTGAACCTTTCGTGCACCTTAGTCAGGGAAGAGGGCAACGACTTCAGCGTCGCGAGGCCGTAAAGCGTCCTCTGCGAAGTTCCGAGATACACGTTGAGCGTCCCGGAGGGGGAGACATACGCGTCTGCATACAGGATGTAGGTGAGCGCGACAAGGCCGGCCGCCGACGCGGCAGTTGCGAAAGGCGCCGTTATTATCGGGCCCGACAGCGCCGACCAGTCCCCTACGGAGACCCCCGCGGGCCATGTGACGTGGCCTATGAACACCACTTGCAGCAGGGTGTAAAGGACAATGCCGATCAGCACTGAAGAGATTGTGGCTATGGGCACTGACCTTTGTGGATTCTTAGCCTCCCCGCCATAATCGAGGGCCTGTCTGAAGCCGAGGAAAGAGAAGATGATCCCTGCCAGCGAGATAGAGGAGAATACCGCGGGCCAACCGTATGAGACGAAGCCTGTGGATAGGGTGAAGTTTGACGCGTTGAAGCCTACGACGAAGAGTGCGGCCACCGTCACCGCCGGGATTATGAGTTTCCACCACGTGATCCCCGT
>DAHWNW010000033.1 GCA_027339745.1 Nitrososphaerota archaeon
ACCGCCACCGTCCAAATCTCGTCCCCTCTGTTCTCCGTCCCAATCCCTCCCGGAGCGAACCACACCAGCACGTTCCCAACCCCTGGTACCGTACAAGTACAAATCTTTCCCTATGGGGGCTCAGTAAGCGTCGTGGTGGTCTAGTACCTGCTGTAGGTATCGCTGGCCAGAACCAAGGAAAGACTAAGGCCATTCTGGCCAAAGGGGACCGATCCAAGTTCCGCGACACCCACAAGCCTGAAAAAGCGAGGCGGGACCACGCAATGCCCCAGTCCTCCATTCCCGAGGCCCGCAACGAACTGAATATGGACGATTTGTCCACACGCCTTATATACAAATCCAAGGGCCCTCCAACTCGAAAATATGTATACGCCTACGAATGCGTATCAAAGAAAATTTAGCTCAGGACTCATAGTTGCCTTGCTAGCGCTCTCAGGGGCCTTGCTCCTGGTTCCGCTGGCGGCAACGACAAACGCATCGAATTCAAGTTCAAGCTACACGCTCACCTCAAGCCACACAGTCCTCTCGGGGACTGGTTCAACAACAGTCACACTGACAATAGACAACCCAGCCACTAACCACTACGCGATAACCGGGTTCACAATCTCCATGCCTTCGGGCTGGTCAGTCAGCGGCACCCCAGTTGCAGCAACGTTCACGACATGCTCCGTGACGTCAACTTCGGTACAGTGCACTGGAGGAGACTCCGCCCCTGGCATAGCACTCGTGGTCACGGGACTAAGCATCGCGGGACCAACAGTGTCATCGTACCCAGCGAGCGGAAAGCTGACGACGACGATT
>DAHWNW010000034.1 GCA_027339745.1 Nitrososphaerota archaeon
TGCGAACCGCTTGAGCATAGGTTGGCTGTTGAGGAGCTCGAGGCACCCCGCCGTCCGCCTGTGGCCACCGTCAGGATCGACGCCATGGAGAAGGCGGCAGGCGAGACGAAGTACACGACCGACAACGTCCACGAGGACGCCCTCTACGTCAGGGTGGTCAGGTCTCCGCACCCCCACGCCCTGATACGGCGCGTCGACGGCTCGTCGGCGGAGGGGGTCCAGGGGGTCGTCAAGGTCGTGACGGCGAGGGACGTCCCCGGCTCTAACTACATCGGGTATGTGGTCCCAGACAGGCCCCTGCTCTGCCAAGACAAGGTGAGATTCGTGGGTGATTCGGTCGCGCTCGTGGTGGCCGACACCCCGGAGTCCGCAGAGCTGGGGGTGAGGGAGGTGAAGGTCGAATACCAAGAGCTCCCCGCCGTCCTCGACCCCCGTGAAGCGCTTCGCGAGGGCGCCCCGCCGATACACCCGGGGGGGAACCTGACTGCGAGGCAGCTGGTCAGGAGGGGGGACGCCGTGAAGGGGCTCGCGGAGGCGGACTTCGTGCTGCGCGGGACCTACAGCACCCCTGTCCAGGAGCAGGCATATCTGGAGACGGAGGCGGCCCTGGCCTACCCCCGCAGCAGGGGGGTAACGGTCCTTGGCTCCATGCAGAACCCGTTCATGGTGAAGAAGGCTGTCGCGGCCGTGCTGGGGGGCGCGGCGCCCGACGTCCGCATCATACAGGCACCCACCGGGGGCGGGTTCGGAGGGAAACAGGACGCGCCGG
>DAHWNW010000035.1 GCA_027339745.1 Nitrososphaerota archaeon
AGTCGGCGTAGAAGTCGACGACCACCGGCCTGGCCGACTTCACTACCTCTTCTTGGAACCCGCTCGACTTCACTGGGATGACTGTATCTGTCATGCGTCTGAGCGACTCCGTTTCCCTGTTCATAAATCTGCCTCAGGCCCGGTCGCGCTGGTCCTGGGCATCGAATCCGCCAGGACGGCGCTCCTGAGCACGTCCCCCACCGGGTTGTAGGAGACCAGGGTCGCCCCTCCGAGGACCCTCTGCACCAGGTCCTGTAGCTTCAATCGCCGGACGTAGTCGTCCAAGAGAGCGGACTTTACGCGCGTCCGAGGGTGCCTGGTGATTATGGCGCAACAGTCCTTGTATTCCTCGAGGGAGAGGTCGTACGTCGAGATACGCCGGGCTAGACTGATGATCTCGTCCTTGTCATAGGCGAGGAGAGGCCTGAGTATCGGCAAGGTGGAGCCGTGATCGAACGACGCGAGGTTCCACAAGGTCTGGGAGGCCGCCTGGGAAAGGGAGTCGCCTGTTGAGATGGCGGCTGCGCCGAAGGGAGGGGCGAGCGCCTCGGCGGTCATCCGCATGAACCTACGGAAGAGAGAGGGCTCCAGGTCCCCCGGCGCGTCTGCCGTCGCCAGCTGGTACTCCGCAAACGGTACCAGGACCAAGGTGCTCTTGCCGCCATAGGCGGAGAGGGCCTTGACCTGCTTGGTGACCTTGCTTTCAAGGGCGTTCCGGGCGGTCGGTGCGAGATAGAAGTGCAAG
>DAHWNW010000036.1 GCA_027339745.1 Nitrososphaerota archaeon
GATGCTCGAGCGCCCTTTCATGCTGCTCATCCCCTTGGCAGGCGACCCTCAGCTGGTCGCCCCCGCCCTCGAGTCGGGGCCGTACCGAAGCGCGCCGTTCCCTCTCGGAATCCATGCTTGGACGGACTCGGAGGGGCCTGGCGGGGCGATCAGGAAGGCGGCGAATAGAGCGGGGGCGGAAGGACAGTGGGGCGTCGAAGGGAGGGCGCCTTTCCAGTACACGAACAAACTGGCGAACGGATGCCCCTTGCGGTTCGCCGACGCCGAGCGAATCCTCCAAGGGGTGCGGGAATCGAAGGACGACTATGAAGTCGGGCTGCTGAAGAAGTCGGCACAGGCTCTGAGCAGGGCATTCAGCGAGGGGGCCACCGAGCTCGAGCTGGCCAGGGCCATGGCGGATGCGATATACGTCCAGGGCGTCGAAAAGGTCGACGACATGCTCGTCCAGGCCGGACAGATGGCTGCCGACCCGCACCACCTCCCTTCGGCCAGGAAGGTGAGGCGGGGTGAGAGCATAGTGGTAGACGTCGGGTCGACCTACGACGGCTACTACGCCGACATCACAAGGACGTTCTGCATCGGGCGGTCCCCTTCCGTTGAAAAGGTGTACTACAAGGTCCTCGAAGCCCAGGAAGCGGCTGCAGCTGCGTCGAGGGCGGGGGCGAGGGTGGGAGAAGTCGACGCCGCTGCAAGGGGGGTTCTCGAGGGTGCGGGGCTGGGCAGGTATTTCTTCCACAGGACGGGT
>DAHWNW010000037.1 GCA_027339745.1 Nitrososphaerota archaeon
CCTGCACAGAGGAGTGTGTCCCCCTTTGAAGCGTCGGCGGTCTGCTAAACGCCTTGCGGCATCAGAGGCTCCTGCACAGAGGAGTGTGTCCCCCTTTGAAGCGTCGGCGGTCTGCTAAACGCCTTGCGGCATCAGAGGCTCCTGCACTTACTATGTAACAATCCCAAATGCAATGAGCCACATACTGCTAAACGCCTTACGGCATCAGAGGCTCCTGCACCGCACGATAGGGGACTTCAGCCTCCCCGTTGGCCTTCTGCTAAACGCCTTGCGGCATCAGAGGCTCCTGCACCTTTGGCTTGGTTTGACTTTAGTTGTGCGAGTTGTGCTGCTAAACGCCTTACGGCATCAGAGGCTCCTGCACGGACATCGGGAGCTCGCAGATCTCGCACAGCCTCTACTGCTAAACGCCTTACGGCATCAGAGGCTCCTGCACTAAACCTTCTGTTGCATAAAGACGCAAATCATAGTCTGCTAAACGCCTTACGGCATCAGAGGCTCCTGCACGAAGACCGCCGAGGCAATAGTCGCCATCGTCCTCATCTGCTAAACGCCTTACGGCATCAGAGGCTCCTGCACGCCCTCAACGCGAACATACCCGACATGGCCTCCGTCTGCTAAACGCCTTACGGCATCAGAGGCTCCTGCACTGCCAAGTGTGGCGTGAAGCTCGAGAATCAAGCACCCGTTAGCCTCCCCTGCGCCC
>DAHWNW010000038.1:0-310 GCA_027339745.1 Nitrososphaerota archaeon
CTCGAGCGTAGGTATCACCATGTCGCCCTGGACCTTCGGGAGGAGCGACCTGTGCAGGCCGGTGGCGTCCACCACGTGGTCGAACCTCCTGAAGTCCCCGTTGGCCTCCTTGATCTGCGCCCCCCAGTGCACCTTCTTCCCCTTCAGCATGTCCTCCGTGAGCTTGTGCTTGTCGTAGGTGACGAGCCCCTTGAGAGGGATGGCGACCTCCTCGTCTCCAAGGTCCACGCGCATCTTCCTTCCCCTGTGCAGGACGTAGTCGCCAAAGTTGAACCCCGCCTGCTTTACCAGGTCCGAGATGAAAGGCTGG
>DAHWNW010000038.1:320-659 GCA_027339745.1 Nitrososphaerota archaeon
GGCGCACACCGTGTACCAGTTCTTCTCCGTCCGCATCTCGAAAGCCTCTGCCTCTACGCCGGCTGGGAGTCGGTTGAGCAGGTATGCCCCTGCCACCCCGGTGCCCACGACGGCCACTCTGGCTAGAGAAGACACATCTCTTCCCTAACATGGGTGCTCTTTTTACCTGTCGGCCCCCAGTTCTCAACTTCGCACCAGGCTAAACCTTAATATACTGAAGATATTGATTATACCACTGTCATGCCGATGCCAAAGAACCCAGAAGCCGAATCCACGACTGTGAAGCTGTCGAGGGACACCTATTCCAAACTCGCAGCCCTCGGCAAATATTCGGAAACC
>DAHWNW010000039.1 GCA_027339745.1 Nitrososphaerota archaeon
GGAAGGCGTAGGTCCTGATGTCGGGGGAGATGGCGCGGGGAGGCTCGGCCCTGCCCTCGTTCGGCCCCCAGAACTCGAGCTTCCCGTTCCTGGTGTAGACGAAGGTCACGTGCTGGTTGAGGATGGCGATGGAGGTGATCTCGGGTTCGGGGGTGGAGTAGAGGACCGTGTTCCCAAGGAGCCTGAAGAGGAACCTGGTGACCGGCTGGCGCTCCCCGCTGACCGCCTTGATGGCGACCGTGGGCTTCTCCCCGTCGTGGCCGAGGTGGACTTGGTAGATGCCGTCCCCGTGGACCTCTGCCGTGAACTCGGGCCTCCTCCAGCTGTCCCAGGTGGCGTAGGAGATGCCGAAGCAGGACTGGAGGGCGTTCCCGAGGATGCCGCGAGTCGCCCGCTTCAGGCCCCGCTTGGAGGAGGGGGCCCTGGAGAAGTCGAGTATCTTTTCCAGGTCAGACCTTGCCAGGCGAGGTTCCCCGTCGTCGGAGACCGACACGATGGTGGTGTCCGCCTCTGAGGTGACGTCGATGGTGATCCTGCTAGTGCCGGGCTTGTCGAGGGCGTTGTCGACGAGCTCCTTGGCTATGAAGCGGACGAATTCGCTCTTCGTTGTCCCTGTGAGCCTTTCAAGGCCGTCGAGGGTGAAGAAGTCG
>DAHWNW010000003.1 GCA_027339745.1 Nitrososphaerota archaeon
CCCAGATGTCCATGTCCGAGAACGCCAAGGTTGTGGAGCCCGTCGAGGTCTTCTACTCCCCGGAGAAGAGGTGGTGGTTCTCCAGGAAGGGCGGAAAAGACGTGGAGATTGGGCCAGGCGAGCCCTCTGGCTAGGTCTCTGGGCTGGGAACTCCAAGAGGAGCCGCACTCTGCATGATGCCTCCGGGCCGCTGGCTACCTGCACGATTCGGATGAAGGATTCGGACCCATGACCAAAGCGATGTTAGGTTTCCTTGTACGGTCAACCGGGACCGTGCGCGTTGTTGAAGACACTAGGTGAACTGAGGCGGCTCCTCACAGCCGGGGAACCTACCCTTCCCTGCCGGGCCACCACCCTCCTTTACCTTCACGGCGTCAGAATCAGCTCCTTCATCGGCCTTGGGGTCAGCGACATCGACTTCGGGACGGGCCCCACTAGAATCACTGTCGCAAGCCCTCGCCTTGTCCATGTCACAGATGAACTCTCAGTGGTCCTTGGACATCTGGTTAGAGGGAAGCAGGCAGACGAACTGCTCTTCGGTTACAGCAGCGTCCTCGAGTTCCACGTCGACTTCAAGAGGACGGCCAGGAGATCGAAGCTCTATAACTTCGACCTCTCCGACATCAAGGAGTTGTTCAAGGCTGCCGCGGGGAACGACTACGCTCTCCTCAAGGGGTACAGGTCAGAAGAACCACACTCTCTCGAAGAGTTCAGGGCCGCCTGGCTGAAGGTCCTCCCCGCCTGGTAGTGGGAATCCAGGCCCTTTCTTCCGTTAAAAGCTGAAACCTTCCGTGCCCGCGTGCAGGCTCAGCGAACGGAAGCCGACAACGAGTTCGTCACCATCAGGCGGTCCGACCTTGAGAGAATCCTTGCCCTCCTCCAGAAGCTTGAGGGCTCAGGTTCTTCTCGACCAGCCTCCTCAGCTCAGTGATCTCCTGCCTCGTCATCGCCTCGGCCGCAGCCGCCCTCGCCCTCTCCTCCGGCTCCAAAGGCGTGGCGCATTTCGGGCAGAACCTCATCCCAGGGGACCCCTTCTCCTGGCACCTCGGGCAGACCACCGGGGAGAACTCGGGCTTCGGGGGCTCCACCGGCCTCCCCGACCCATAGACCTGCCGGTACTTCTCGTCCAGGTCCCCGCCCGACAGGTGGACGTACCTCCCGGGGACCTTGGAGTTCGGGGACCAACCGAACATCAGCCTCATCTCCGCGTCTGTGAGGAACCTCGCGTTCCTGGTCGCCGACCCGTGCCTGAACATGTACATGTGGCACCTCGCCTTCCTGATCCCCGCCTTCGCCCCAGCCTCCTTGACGAGCCTGTCCGCCGCCACCCAGCTCATGGGCTCGTTGAGGTGGTTGGTGGACGTCGTCAGCCAGAGGGGCGCGTTGGGGTCGCTGCGGTACGGGTGCGTGGAGACCCAGTCCGCGAGGAAGGCCGCAGAGGAGATCAGCCTCAGCGTCCTCCACCCCGTCTTCCCCTGCCTGATCTGGACCCTCACGCCGTTGTCGTCGAAGGTCATGTCCCCCAGCCTGAGCAGGAGGAACTCGGCCGGCCTCCCTCCCATCTCCCCGTAGGCCGCCAGGAACGCCTTGTCCCTGAGCGTGTCCGCCGCCTTCACCATGGCCTCGACCTCCTTGTCCGTGAAGAACAATGGCGCCCTCCTGTCCGACTCCTTGACGTTCTTCCTCAGCCACCTGACCTCGTCCGGATATGGCGTCTCCTTGTCCGTGTCCCCGTATCTCACGAACTTCTGGAACCTCTTCACCACCATGTGGAAGTCGGCCATGGTCTCGGCTGAGTAGTGCCGGACTTCGCCAGTCCTCTTGTTCTTGATCTCGTGGTCCGCCAGCTTCACCATCAGGTCCTCTATGTCCTTCCTCTTCGCGCTCCTCCAGGGGACCCGGAGCAGGTGGGTCGCGGCCATGAGCATGTTGGCGTACTTCGCCTGCCTCCCAATCGAAACCCCAAGAGCCTTGATATGAACCATGAAGGCGAGCAACAACTTCCTGTCTTGCACTTTGAGCGCCGGGTCGTCTTTCACCCGGGCGAGCGCGTTCTTCAGGTTGTACTCGTAGTCGTGGATCTCGTCCGGGGTCATGCGGTAGGTGACCGATTTCGTATTTAAGGAGGGGTAGCCCAAAAGTCGGGGATTTGCCATCGCGGCAATAGGTGCCCCGGCCGGGATTCGAACCCGGGTCGCCGACTCGAAAGGCCGGCATACTCTCGACACTTTGGGTTTGACCGGGCTTTACGCCCTTGCGGACTCTATACTACCGGGGCCGTGCGAGGCTAACAGGGACCGCAATTAGACCTTTCTCATACGGACGGCTTGAAGAAACACCACTCTGCGGCTACATTCCCGACAACTTCAACGAAGCGCGAAGCCATGGACTGGGCGTATCTCGTGAAGACACCGTCCCTAGGGAGGTAGCAATTCCTAGGCCTCCTCTCTCCCACCTCCCTCAGCGACGATTCGACCTCGCGCCCGGAAAGAACCGACTGGAAATACATCTTCCTACCATAGACGAGGAGGAGCGACCCGTCCGTCGGGAAGTCAGTCACAAAAGGACCAGCAGCGTCATTTGAGCTCACCAGAGTGGTCACGGCTAAGTGCTCGTCCGGTGTCAGCCCACAGTCGCCTGATGCTCTGAGCCGCGTCCAGTTCGAGGACGTTTCCAGTCTCGGGTGAAACCTGACAGACTGGACTCCCCCAGCGAGGAATTCAGAGAAGTAGAGCTGAGCTAACGACTTTGCCGGGACCATCTGCCGGGGGAACTCGAGGAGGTAAGGGATGAGAGGCACCAGCAAATCCGAGGGATCCTTCGTAGACCAGCAGTAGCCCGCTCGATTGACGTGCACGATAAGACGGCGCGAACTGGCTGTCAGCGACCCCACCCCCTCTCTCACGACAAACCCTCTCTTCTCAAGTTCTCTGGCCATGAACCTGAGTTGCAAGGCATTGAGCTTTGGGAGAAGCAGAACGTGCCTGTTCCCGACTAAAAGTCGGTGCACCTTGTAGGCCGGCAACTCCCTGAGCGGTTAGGAGAACTCATTATATAACGAGCCTAATCTGTTCATCTAAATCATGGGGAGAGGGATCGAAGATAGGCCTTTGACGCTCGAGTCGCTTGAAGAGCGTATGAAGTCGTATGTTATGAGAGTTGACTCTGCGCTGGCCCTAGAGCTCAAACTCTATGCTCATTCGAGATTCCACGACCCGCTGGCGTATGCCACTGAAGGAGGGAAGAGGGTAAGGCCGGTGATTCTGATGTTGTCGGCAGAAGCCTTTGGGTGCAAAGACGACAGGGTACTAGGGGCTGCGGTCGCAGTTGAATTACTCCATACCGAGTCGATAATCCATGACGACGTAATAGATGAAGAGAAGGCGAGGAGGGCGAAAGTCCCATTCCACCTGAAGTACGGTTACAGCGCATCACTCCTGAGCGCAGATTTCGTCTTTGCTATGATACTCGCCATCGCGGCGAGATATGATGACAGACGGATTGTCGAGGAAATAAGTAGTGCCGCCCTGCAGATGTCAGAGGGGGAGTATTCAGAGTTGACCATCGACCCCCAAATCTACAAGCTCACATGGGACGAATACATCAGAATAGTCACTGAAAAGACGGCGTCGTTGTTCGAGACCTCTGCTAAACTTGGCGCAGTTATCGCCGGGATGGAAGAAAAAGAAGTCGAGGCGCTGGCCGACTACGGCAGGTGCATAGGGATTGCGTATCAGCTCAAGGACGACCTGCTCGACTGGAGGTCAAAGGACAAGGTGTCGTTGGGTCTGTTGAAGACTCATAGCGAGAGCGAAGTAGTTGGGAAGATGACCGCCCAGGCGCAGTCTTACGCAGAGGAGGCCAAACGCATGCTGATGCACATCCCCAGGAATGAGGCAACGATTCTATTGGAAGACCTGGCGGACTTCTCCATCCGGCGCCTGCGATGAGGCACGGCAGCCTGTGCCAAATGCGCCGGCAGACAGCCGACGGACACCGACGCCACGCTCCTTGACTCAGGCAGTTACTGTCACAGGTTCCGCTGGGACCACTCGGCCCTTTGTGGAAATTTCCATCCTGCTCATGGTGTAGGTTCGCCGCCCTCTGAACGGTGTGAACATCCTACCCTGCCCGTGATAGAACTTCGAGAAGAACTCGACGTAGATGAGCCTGGCCCCCTGGATGCCAGGTTCGAACAGGGCTAGAATCAGGTTGAACAGTTGCCCCATCACAAGTATGACAACACCCATCACCGCATAGGCAGGCCCGCTGGAAATGTCTCCGAGGAAGAGTGTGTCCACCACGAGCGCGAGGGCGACGGAAGCGAGGAGTATTCCCACCAGCCTGGTGTAAGAGAGGATGTGGCTGACAATGGACGGGAGTTCGATGAGCGCTTGCCCCCCCTCACCGTAGGCTATGAGCACCATGCCCGCCCCGACGAGCCCGATGTACCCCCCCGCCAGCGTGTTGGAGAGGGGATTGACGTCCCCATGGTGGAGGACCGTCAGGCCGACTAGGGCAATCCCCCAAGCTTCGAAGAGCCAGCCGAGCTTGCCAAAAATATGACGCGTCTCCCCCTCCCAGTACTTGTTGACCATCCCCATCACCAGCCCCATGGAGACCTCGAAGAGTCCGATGTAACCGCTCAGGAGCAGGAGGGTCTTTAGGCCACTTGAGGATATGGGGTCTAGGATGGCGCCGTTTGTGACTAGGCTCTTCGGGAGGTTCAGACTGAAGGTTGAATTGAGGTAAGAGTAGAGATACTGATTGAAATGGAACCCGAAGTAAGCATTGAATATGAACCCGAAGACAATCCCTATTATCGAGCCGGGGACCATAGCCATGGCGAGTTTCCTAAACTGGGCAGGCTTGAAGATGTTCCGGGCGAACCTCCTCAGAGCGGCCGGGACAAGGGTCTTCCCGCCGGGGTGTTCCACCCGCCTGATTATCCATAGAGAGACGCCCAGAATCACCAGGCCGTAACCGACGTCACCGAACATCAGCCCGAAGAAGACAGGGAAGGTGAACGCGAAGATCACCGTTGGGTCGAACTCGTTGGACTGGGGGAGCGAATAGAACCTCACGAAGGACTCGAAGAACCTGAGCCTTTTCGGAGTCTCCATGAGCGTGGGGGGCCTGCTCGCGCTAGGGATGTCGAAGACGACGGTCGACCTGCTGTGGAGGGCGAGGGCATCCTTAAGGGCAGCTTCGCTCTTCCGGGGAACCCATCCCTCCATCACGAAGCTGGTCTCAGTGAACCCGAAATGGTTGATCACCTCGTAAATCCTTGCCTCGATGTGGAGCTGCTCCTCGACTGAAGAAAGGACTCCGTAGTACTTGTCGGAAAGCGCCTTGAGCCCGTCGGCTACTTTGGCGAGCTCGGACTCCGCCATCTTCCTGTTCGCCTCAAGGGAGGCCAGGACCTTGGGCGCCGCCCCGGTCATCGGCGGGACTCTCTCCAGCCTTACGTTGGCGGCCTGGACTATCGAGCCAAACTTCTCCAATGCTACCTTGGGGACGATGACGACGACGCGCACGGGGTCGCCGCCGGCGGACTGGACCATGACCCCCGGTATTGACGCAAGGCTACTTGACAGCTGACCGAAAGCATCGGCTGGGAGGCTAGCGAAAAAGGAGTCGGCGCTCTCGAGGTTGAGGACGCCAAGGTCTGCGTCGATGAATTCGAGGCTCCTGACTAGCGCTTCCCTTGCTTTGAGTTCGTCTATCCTCGACTTCAGACGCTCTTCGCTCTGCTTAAGGGACGCCACCTCGGAGTCTATCTTGATTGACTTTGAAGCTTCCATGACCTCCTTAGTGGAGGAGAAACCCTTCCTCTCCGTCGCCTTTGTCGCCGGGAGTGCGGACATAAGCGACCTGACGCGGAGCAGCTCCTCGGAGACTTCCTTCGAGGCCGCAGCCTCGGCGTCAGCTCGCAGCAACGCTGCCGTCTCCTCCGAGAGAGGCTCTATCTGGACGACGCCCAAATCGTGAAGGATTGAGACGACGTGTTGTCGCTCTTCGCGCGACCCGACCACCCCCACCCTTTGCATCGCGGCCGGTTTCAGCAAGCTAATCGCCCTTGAACTCTGAGAACAGTACCTCGTCTATTATCTCGCGAAGCTGCTTCTTGCTTAGCGTCTTAGACGAAAGGGCCTCAGCGCGCTTCTTGGTCGCGGCTAGGAGCGCGTCGGCGTCCTTCTGGGCCGCGCTCCTGGCTCTTTCAGCCTCACTCTCGACGTACGAGTCGGACGCGGCCTTGGCATCGGCGATTGATTTGTCAGCCTCTTTCTCCAGCGAGAAGAGCTCTGCCTCCAGGCCCTTCTTTTTCTCAGAAATCAAGCGGTTGCCTGTCTCCTCGGCCTCCTTGATTTTCTTCAAGATGTTCGTGTAGTCTGTGGACACGCTAGATCACTCCAATTATCAGGAGAGCGAATACGGCGATGGCGGCGACCTTCGCCACCTTGAGCATCGTCATAGCGTAGTGGAAGCGCCTTTGCTGTCCATTGACGAAACCTCTCTGCCTTGGCTTGGGCTGGGCCACCCAATAGAAGGGCGGGAGCCCTAACAGCTTCCTCGCCTTCTTAGGTTCATCACTCATGCTAAGCTTCCTCCTCTCTCTCCGCCAGCTTCTTCTTGACCGTTTTGAGTTTGGTGAAGCTCTCCCTCTCCATCTCGTCGAACCTGAATTTGATGTAGCGAGCATTTGCCTGGAGGCGGGGGATTAGGACGTTCTCAATGGCGTTGGACCTCCTTTTCACTTTCTCTATCTCAAGGAGGAGCTTCCTGAGCGCTGTCTCTTTTTCTGCCACGTCCAGCACCATCCGATGGAGGTCCTCGAAGGACCTTATCGCCTGGCTCACCGCCGCCGGGATTTCGAGGAGGTACTCCTGGCCAGCGCTCCCCGAGCCCACCGATGTGATTTCAGGTATCCTGACGCCCATCACGTTCTTGCTCCTCAGGGTGAGCTCGTGAATCCGCGGGATGCGCATGGACTCGTACTCCAGCCTGAGGGGCCCGACGAACATCTCCGTCGCATGGATTCCCTCGTACCCCTTCACAAGTTTGGACCGAAGACCGCTCCTCATTTCAGCTAGGGTCTTGCTCAGGTTGAAGAACTCAAGTATGAGGGCGGACCTCTTCAGCTTGAGGAGCTTGAGCCCCTTGCGGGAGACTGCAATCCGCCGCATCGTCCGGAGGTACTCCATCCTAGTCGGCTTGATGTTGATCGCGGCTGGCAAGGCCCCCACCACTCGCCCTATTGGGCCGTTGTTCTCTTCCGGTATTTTTCGACGAGCTCTGGCTTTATCCTCTTGATTTCAGCGTCGGAGAGTGGGTCTATGACCTGCCACCCGATATCGAGGGTCTGCTCTATGCTCCTGTCTTCGTAGACTCCCTGCTTGACGAACATCTGCTCGAACCGTTCCGCGACCTTCAGGAACTTCCTGTCTGACTCGCTGAGAGCCTCCTCTCCGACGATGGCCGAAAGGGCACGGACGTCCTTCCCCTGGGCGTAGGACGCATAGAGCTGGTCAGCCATCCCCCTGTGGTCCTCCCTGGTCCTCTGAGGACCTATTCCCTGGTTCATCAGCCTAGAGAGCGACTCGAGGACGTCGATGGGCGGGTAGATGCCAGACCTGTCGAGGTCCCTGCTTACGTAGATCTGTCCCTCGGTGATGTATCCGGTGAGGTCGGGGATCGGATGTGTCTTGTCGTCCGCCGGCATCGTGAGGATTGGAATCTGCGTTATCGAACCCTTCCTTCCCTTGATTTTCCCCGCCCGTTCATAGAGCGTCGCGAGGTCGGTGTAAGTGTATCCAGGGTAGCCTCTTCTGCCAGGGACTTCGCTCCGTGCCGCCGCAATCTCCCTGAGCGACTCACAGTAGTTGGTCATGTCGGTGAGGATGACAAGCACGTGGCTCTCTCTCTCATAGGCGAGGTACTCCGCGGTCGTGAGCGCGAGCCTGGGCGTGAGAATACGCTCCATTGAAGGGTCGGAGGACAGGTTGAGGAACAGGACGGTCCTCTCCAGGGCGCCTGTCTCCTCGAACTGCCTGATGAAGAAATTCGCCTCCTCGCTAGTAATCCCCATCGCTGCGAATACCACAGAGAAATTCTCCGAGGAATTGAGAACCTTGGCCTGCCTTGCAATCTGGGCGGCGAGAAGATTGTGTGGGAGGCCAGCGGCCGAGAAAAGCGGAAGCTTCTGCCCCCTGACGAGGGTGTTCATGCCGTCTATGGTGGATATGCCAGTCTGGATGAACTCCGAGGGCTCTTCCCTGCTATAGGGGTTCATGGCTGAGCCGACTATCTCAACCTTCGTCTTCGAGACGATGGCAGGGCCAGAATCGCGCGGGTTCCCGAGACCAGAGAAGACCCTTCCAAGCATCTCGTCGGAGACCTGGATTCGTGCGGTCTCGCCAAGGAATCTTACTGAGGTGCCCGTGGTGCTCAGCCCAAGCGTCGAGCCGAATACCTGGACGACAGCCAGTCCAGAACCTGCGTCGAGGACTTGGCCCCGGACCCTTTCTCCAAGCGCGTTTGTGACCTCGACCATCTCGCCGTAAGCCGCGTGCTCGACCTTTTCAACGAAGAGGAGGGGGCCCGCGACCTGGGAGACCGTCTTGTAGGAGACCGGCTCTGGCATATCAGACCT
Source organism: Nitrososphaerota archaeon (assembly GCA_027339745.1). GTDB lineage: Archaea > Thermoproteota > Nitrososphaeria > Nitrososphaerales > Gagatemarchaeaceae > UBA183. The sequence continues at coordinate 8,654 of DAHWNW010000003.1, forward strand.
TGACCTCCTGAATCAGGGCGTGGAACTGCTGGTCCATCTCATCCATCACTCCCTTCACGAAGCCGTCGACCTCGCCCTCAGGGGTCCACTTTATCCTTCCTATCTTTATCTTCACAGGGAGAGAAGAGACCTGCGACGCCTGGGCGCCCGCCTTGATTGCGTCAGCCTCTTTCCGCCCGAACGTGAGGATGGTGTTCAGCATGAGGTACTGCTTCTTCACTGAAGTGTAGGTGTCGACGGCGTCATAAGCGCTCTGCTGGAGGTAATCCTCTCGGATGCTCTTCGCCACGTCCATGGCCCCCTTCTCAGACTCCGGGAGGGCGTCGTAGCCCACCAGTTGGACGATGTCGTTGAGTTCTGCCTCTTTTTGGAGGATTCCCAGAGCCTCGGCGCGCATGTCAGGCCATTCCTTGGCAACTTTCTCCTGGTACCACCCCCTCAGATCCTCGGTGTAGAGCGAATAGCTCGTGAGCCAGTTTATGGATGGGAAGTGCCTTCTTGAAGCCAGGCTAGCGTCAAGGGCCCAGAAGACCCTGGTCACCCTGAGCGTGTTCTGCGAGACTGGCTCCGAGAAGTCCCCGCCAGGAGGCGAGACTGCTCCTACTACTGTGACGGAGCCGACCCTGTTATCGGGCCCTAGCGCGATGACCTTGCCAGACCGCTCGTAGAACTCGGCGAGCCTACTCCCTAGATACGCAGGGTAGCCTTCCTCGCCCGGCATCTCCTCGAGCCTGCCGGAAATCTCCCTGAGGGCCTCGGCCCACCTAGATGTGCTGTCGGCCATTAAGGCGACATCGTACCCCATGTCCCTGTAATACTCCGCGATGGTGATTCCAGTGTATATGCTCGCCTCCCTGGCGGCGACAGGCATGTTGGAGGTGTTCGCGACAAGTATAGTCCTCTCCATCAATGGCCTTTTGGACCGCGGATCCTCCAGCTCAGGGAATGTCGCCAGGACTTCGGTCATCTCGTTCCCCCGTTCACCGCAACCCACGTAGACGATTATCCGGCTGTCGCTCCATTTCGCGAGCTGCTGCTGGGAGACCGTCTTGCCGCTCCCGAACGGACCGGGGATCGCCGCGGTCCCACCCTTGGCTACGGGGAAGAAAGTGTCGAAGACCCTCTGTCCCGTAAGGAGCGGAGTGTCAGGCGGAAGCTTCCTGGCTATCGGCCTTGGGGTCCTGACCTTCCACTTGGTCGCAAGGAAGATGTCGGATTCCTCGTCATGGGTCTTGACCTCGCCTATCGCCTCTCGTATCGTGAACTTGCCCTCCTTGAGCTCCCTGAGCTCTCCGGAGACCCCCGGCGGTATCATGATCTTGTGCGAGATTAACTGCGTCTCTTGTACCGTTCCGATCACCTCGCCCGGAGAGACCTTGCTTCCCTCTTTCTTGGATGGGACGAACTCCCACTTCTTCTTCTCGTCAAGGGCGGGAATGACGAGCCCCCTGCTGATGAAGTCCCCGCTCTGCTCTCTGAGGACGCTGAGAGGCCGTTGTATGCCGTCGTAAATGGACGTGAGGAGCCCAGGACCCAGATCCACGGAGAGCGCCTGGCCGGTGTTGACGACCTTGTCACCCGGCCTCACGCCTGTGGTGTCCTCGTAGATTTGGAGGACGGCGGTAGCCCCTTGGAGCTTGATCACCTCGCCTACAAGGCCGAGTTCCCCGACCCTGACAACGTCGAACATCTTTGCCCTCTCTAGTCCCTCCGCTGTGACAACGGGTCCCGTCACCCTGATGATTGTCCCGTCCGTCACTGCGCGCTACCCCTGATGTCGACGCCCAGCACCCGCCTGGCGAGCTTGGAGAGTGACTCTCCCTGAGACTCAGCCGAGTCTGTGGGGGGCATGAAAACCACGAGCGGGATTATGGACGACTCGAATCTCTCCCGCGCAGCCGCGGAGAGCGAACTTCTGACCTCGTCTCCCGCCACAATGAGACCATAACCTTCGGAGTTGAAAAGGTCCATGAGCGTCTTTTGGGCGTCTTCCTTGGTGGTGATGAAGGCGTCCTCGACCCCGAGGAGGCGGTAGCCCAGGACGAGTTCTCGCCCTCCCACTACGGCTATCTTGCCACTCTGGGCCGCCTGTTTTCCACTCAATTTGTTTAACCGGACAGAATTGTTGACTTTATGTATTCTTCGGTCATGCCGTACTGCTTTGCGTAGGTGATCCTCCTGACGTTAGACCTTTCGAATTCAGCCTGGATCACGAAAGCGAAGACCGAAGTCAAGGATATCGCCAGGCTCTTGAACTTAGGCACGTACTTCCTGACTATCAGGTGGTCCATCGCAACTTCGAAGGCGGTCAGGTCGCGGTCCTGCCTATATCTTTCGAGAGGTTCGGTGATATCCATCCATGGTTCGAGCCGCTTGGCTACCTCGGTCGGTTCAGGAGAGGAGTAAGCGTCCAGTAGCCCGGCGGCGGAAATGAGCCCCCCTTCGACTATATGCCTTGAAAACACGTCTCTGCTAACCTCGGCTTCCTTGGCTCTAAGGAAGGTGAGGATATTCCTCTTTGTAACTTCGGTCCGCATGTACTCCCTGAGTACCCCCTCGTCACCTTGGAGAAACCTCAACTCCTGAAACAGCCTGGAGTAGTATAGGTTCTGGAGGGCGACAGTGAAAACACCGAGGTCCCCTGACTTGCGGTACTCGCCGAGCCTCTGCAGGAGGACGGCCCCGTAGCCGTACTTCAAGAGGGAGTTGATCACCGCCTCTACGTCGGGCTGCTGCAGGAGGGCATGGAGTTCGCTCAAGGGTATGGCGCTGGTCGAGATCCCCACCGGGACGTTTCTAGAGGAGACCAGGAAGGCTTCCGTCTGCTCGAGCGTCCTCCCCAGGCTTTTGGCCGCTATTATCAGTTCGATGTTCTCTATGTCCCACTTTGAGAGGTAGGCCATCAGGGCGTTCTTCCCGAAGATCGGCGCGGCCTGGAGGGCCATTCTGTTCACGTACACGAGGTGCTTGTTAACTGCTATCTCAATCGACTCCGGAGCCTTATAGGCCGCCTGGGCTGCCTCGATGTCTGAGCCATACCATGTCTGCTCCAACCGCTGCGCAATCTCGTTCACGTCCTTGCTCTTTGCGAGGTCATCGAGCTGCGCCTTGGTCAAGAAGCCTAGGGAGAGGACCTTAACCGTGCCGAAACTCGCGCCATATGAGGACTGCATGCAGCGCTACTCCTTCGCCAAAATTGCTGCGCGCACGTCCTCGTCATGCGTCCTGAGTAGCTCCTCGAAGGTCAGGTCTAGGGCCAGGGTGCCGTCACTGCTGGTCGCCCTGAATCCTCCGATCGATGGGAGGTCTGACGAGGCCACCTTGACGCCCAGCTTCCTCAGGACGGCAGCGTCAGAGCGGCGACAGTCAACGCTCATCGAGCCACCGAGTCTGTTTTCTGCGTATGATGCCATCTTCGTGAGCATCCCCTGGTAGTCCTTCGACTCGGCGTAGGCGGCCAAGACCTCTCTGAGAGCGGAGAGGTTGGATTCGAGCCGCTTTTCAGTCGCATCGAACATCATCTTCTTGGCTTGGAGCTTCGCCGCCCCTTCGATCCTGACCCTCTCTCTCTGGGCTGCCACCTCGGCCCCTTTCTTCGCTAGCTCTTGGATGTAAGCCCTCTGCTCAGCGGCCTTCTTGGTGACCTCGCCCTTCTTGGCCGAGAACTCCGCCTCAAGCGCCCTTATTGTCTCGTCGCGCTTCTCCTCGACCTCTCGGAGCAGAGCTTCGGCGGCCAATCAAGTCGCCTAGAGTATGTTCAGTAGGAGAATTATCCCAAGCACGAATCCGATGATCCACAACGTCTCGGGGATCACGAAGAAGAAGAGCACCTGTCCGAACTTCTCAGGCTTTTCGGCGATGATCCCCATGCCAGCTGCGCCTATTCCTTGCTGGGCGAGCCCCGTTCCGATCAACCCTCCGGCCATCACTATGGCAGCTGCGATTGCTAGTTCTGGGCTTACGACCGCCATGTCTTGGTCCTGGTTTTCGGTTCCCTTCGCGAACCGTATTTATGCGTATCTGATACCTGACTTCCGGCGGCTTGTTGAGAGACGGCGGACGTCCGAGGAGGGCCACCTCTAGGTGAAGATACCGGACGCAGCTGCGTGGGCGAAGGCGATGACCGGCTGGGGAAAGAGCCCGATGCCTATAATCAACCCGACCAGCACGGCGAAGACAACGACGAAGCCGAACGGCTCCTTCACCTTCTCTGCGCTCTCGCCCTGGTCAAGGTACATCCGCTTTATCACCCAGAAGTAATAGCCGAGGCTGAAGGCGCTGTTCAGTATCGCGGCAACGGCTAGCCACGCCAGCGGGGTGTTGATGACCGAGACGAAGATGAGGAGCTTGCTCCAAAAGCCGCTGAGCGGGGGGATCCCTCCGAGAGCCAGGAAGGAGATTGCGATGGTGAAAGCGGTCACAGGCATCCTCTTAGCAAGGCCATTGTATGCGCCGAGGTCCCCCCTCTTCAGCTGCACAATTACTAGCATGGCGGCCAAGAAGGCGGCCCCCTTCGTTATCGCGTGGTTGATTATGTGGAAAAGGGAACCGGTCATCCCGAGCATCGCGTTGTAGGAGTACAATCCGGTCTGCTGGCTGTAGGCGAAGATCGCAAATCCCATCAAGATGTAGCCCGCCTGCGCGATGCTAGAGTAGGCCAGCAGCCGAGTCATGGTCTTTTGGGTCAGCGCTGCAACGTTCCCCAAGGTCATCGTGATTACAGCGAGGACGGCCAAGACGTTCGCCAAAGTGAAGATTGAGTTCGGGGCGAGCGCGTAGACGGTGGCGACCGCCAGGACCACCCGGATTGCTGCCACGAAACCAGCCTTCTTGGTCGCAGTCGCGAATAGGGTGGCGACGGCCGGAGGGGACCCTTCGTAGGCGTCCGGGACCCACATATGGAACGGAACTATTGACATCTTGAACCCGAAGCCTACTACGAAGAGAAGGATCGCGACACTGACGAGCGGATTGAACGGCTCCGAGGCCAGCTTGGCCACCACCCCAGATATCTGGGTAGTCCCCGCAACGCCGTAGGTCAGACTCATAGCGTATAGGATGATGGCCGACGACAAAGCGCCGAGTATGGCATACTTCGTAGCCGCCTCATTGGATTGAACCCTCTTCTTGTCGAAACCTGCCAGGGCGTAGGTCGGGAGGCTCATCAGCTCCCAGGCGACGAACAGCATCAGGAGGTCGGCGGAGTAGGAGAGGAGTAGCATCCCCAAAGCGGAGAAGACAAGGAGCGAGTAGTACGACGGCAAGTTCGGCCCGTTGGGGGAGGAGTAGATGGAGACGACGGCCACCGCAAGCGACATTGAAAGCACTACCAGGGCGAAGAGATCTCCGAGTGCGTCCGAAACCAGGAGGCCGCCAAAAGACGAAACGCTCCCCCCGTAGGCCGCATTCGCTGCGACCATGACGATGGCTATCCCCAACGCGGCGATGGAGGCGTAGGCACCCGCCCTGAACCTGCGTCCCACGGCCTGGAGGAGCGGGGTCCCCAGGGCGGCCGCGCCCAGCGCTACAACTGCTACTACGATGTACTCCAAACTAGTGGCTCACCAGTTGGAGCAAATGTTGCACAACAGGGGCCGCCGGCCCGAGCACGAGAATCGAGAAGAACATCATGATGATGAGCGGCACAAGGTAGAGAGCAAAGACTGCGGCGTCCACGACGTGCAAATCGGTCCCCGAAGCCCTGGCAGAAGCCGGAGATAGGACCGCTCTCTTGATCATCCACAGCATATACCCACCTATCATGACCGGGACCAGCACAGCGACCGCTGCGTAGGGCGTCGCATGAATCCCCCCAACAATCACCAGAACCTCGGCGACGAAGCTCCCGAAGGGAGGGAGGGCCATCGCACCTATGCAGGCGAAGACCAGCAGCGTCCCCATCCTTGGGACAACACTCCGTAGCCCGTTCATCAGAGAGATGTCGGTGGTCCCGAGCCCACTCTGGATGTAACCAGCGAGCATGAAGAGTGACCCAGCGGTGAAGGCATGCACGAACATCTCGAGGATTGCCCCCTGCATCCCTATGATGCTCCCAGACGCCACCGTCGCGAATGAACCGAACACAACGAACCCCATCCCCGCGAGGCTCGTGTAGGCGAACATCGACCTCAGGTTCTTTGAGAGGATGGCGACGCCTGCGCCGTAGAACATGGTCACTATCCCGACGGCCATGAACGCCCATGCCCACTGGTGAGACGCTTGGGGGAAGAGCCCGATGCTTATCCTGATCAGCCCGTAGCCACCCATGGCCGATTGCACCCCCGCCAGTAGAACCGCCACCGGGGCGGGAGCTTGGGTATAGGCGTCAGGGAGCCAACTGTGCAGCGGAAACACTGGGAGCTTGATCCCGAAGCCGATAAACGAAGCCAACAGTGGGAGATATTGGATTGAGGCGGGAATCTTCCCCGCCAAGCTCGGGATGTCGAAAGTCGTAGGGGTCACCCCCATGTAGGCAGCCATCAGGGCCAGCAGTAAAATCATGCTCCCGGTGAAGATGAATATCATGAACTTCATAGCTGCGTACTTCCTTCTGTCCCCTCCCCAGATCCCGATAAGGAAGAACATGGGGATCATCACGAGGTCCCAGAAGAAATAGAACAGGACGAGGTTGAGCGAGAGAAACACCCCCATTATTGCCCCCTCGAAGAGGAGGATGAGAGCGTAGTAAGCCGGTTCTGACTTGTGAATCAGCCTTCTTGACCCGACCATCGCGAAGACCGTCAGCAGGGCGGTAGCGAGGACGAGCGGAGAGCTGAGCCCGTCCACCCCGACCAGATAGCTGACACCAAAGGCTCCCACGCTAACCCAACTGTACTGCTCAGTCAGTGCATATTGACCCAGCCCCGACTGTCCCAGGCCATTGAAGCCGGTGTAGACGAAGTAGAAGACATACACGGCAAGTAAGAGCTCTGCCATGACCACGGACAAGGTGAACCAAATCCCCGCTGTCCTGCTCCTGCTGAGCAGGATGTACGAAGGGAAGGACGCTACAATAGGCAGGAACAACAGGATAGAAAGCGTCGGGTTCATATTGGTAGGTGCACCCCCGATAGGAGAAGGAACAACATCAGGAGGAAGATAAGACCCAGCGCCAAAACTAGGGCGTAGTCTTCGAGCAGCCCCGTCTGGAGCTTGCGGAAGACGCGGGAGAGTAGCTGTCCAGTCCTCGCGGCGCCGTCGGCAACCTGGTCAATAACATTCACGTCGAACCAGTTCCCTCCAGCCGAGAACCAAATGGCCAGTGTCCTGGCCCCGTCGTTTACTCTTTCCAGCACCCCTATCTCGAAGTTGTCAAAGGCCCAGTAGGATGCCCTCAGAGGGGCATTGACAAAGACCTTGTAATAGACGGCGTTGATGTACCAACGGTTCACGAGGAACTTGTGGATTCCGTGGGCGACCCCCGACTCCTTGACGATGCTCGATGGCGAGACCACTCTCCGCACGTACAGCTGGACAGAGACGACCAGCCCTACGGCGACGAAACCGAGGGTGATCAGAGAGGAGGCGAAGTTGAACGAGGAGGCCGGACTAAGGCCCGAGAAGGAAGCGCCGGAGAACAGAGTATAGATGTATGTGATTGACGAGGCCTGCAGAAACCCCCCGAGGTTGAAGAAGCCCAAGATCCCCAGGAGCACAGTCCCAGCCGCCAGGACAGAATAAGGTACCCAGCTCAGCGGCGACGGCTCCTTCACCTCATGTCCCACCCCCTCATGGCCGGGCTTGGCTCTGATGCCATAGAAGACCAACCCAAACATCCTGAAAGCATAGAACGCCGTGAGCCCGGCCGTGGCTGAGCCAACAATGAAGAGGCCATACTGCCCCGCCCCCCAGGCTGTGGCCAGGATAGCATCTTTGGACCAGAACCCGCTGAGGGGCGGGATCCCTGAAAGCGCGGCCGCCGCGATGAGGAAGACGGAGAAGGTGACCCGCAGCTTGTCCTTAAGCCCGCCCATCTCGTTGATGTACTTCGTTCCGGTGAGATGGATCAGGAAACCGGCGACCAAGAATAGGGCTGCCTTGAAGATGGCGTGGCTCATCAGTTGGAATAGACCCGCCGAAAGCCCCTCGGCGAAGTTCGTCGAGAGGCCGGCGAGCCCGAGCGCCAGCATCATGTATCCTATCTGAGACACAGTAGAGTAGGCGAGCAGCTTCTTGAGCTCGAAGCCCACCATTGCCTGGGTGGCAGCCAAGAAGGCGGTGAATGCCCCTATCCATGCCACCACCATGAAGAACGGCTGAATCAGCGCGGGGTTTGAGGCGAGGGCGAAGTAGAAGATCGGGCCGATGCGGGCCACCAATACTACCCCTGCATTCACCATAGTAGCAGCGTGAATCAGGGCCGACACAGGCGCCGGCCCCGCCATCGCGTCAGGGAGCCACTCCTGTAGGGGGAACTGGGCAGATTTGCCGACCGCCCCGCCAAAAATGAGGAGCGCGACAGGGACTAGGAGGCCAGAGGCGGCGAGGGCGGTCGCCCACCCGGTGGTGGTGGCTAGGTCGTGGTAGTTGAACGTCCCCGAGAAGACAAAGAGGATGAGTATCCCTGCAAGCATGGCAAGATCCCCTATCCTTGTCATGAAGAACGCCTTCATCCCAGCGTGCGACGGCGGGTAGGCCTGCTCCTCTCCGAGGGCTTTGGACCCGGGAGTCCCAACCCAGTTTTCCGCCTCGTCGTGATAGTAGTATCCTATGAGGGCGTAGCTGCAAAGACCCACCCCTTCCCACCCGATGAAGAGTCCGAGGAGGTTGTTCGATAGGACGATGAGCTGCATGCTCCCGATGAAGAAGTTCATGAAGAACCAGTACCGCGTGAGACCGCCCTCCCCCTTCATGTAGTCCACGCTGTACAGCATCACTAGGAAGCTGATCCACGCGACGAGGTTTGCTATGATGATTGTATACGGGTCAGACAGGACTCCGAAGCTGACCCCGAGCTCTGGTATCCATGGTACGGAGACAGGGATAATCGAGTTGACCAGGGATACAGTGTTGCCCTGTACCACCGGGATCAGAAGGTCGAGCGCGAAGAGGGCCGAAAGCAGCGGGAAGAGCACTGCCAACGCGTCCCTGGCCTTCCCCTTGCCGGTCAGAGGCGTCACCACTGTTCCTACGTAGGGGAGGATGAAGATCATCCAGACAAAGTAGGATGGGACGGGGACGGCGGTCATGCTCAGCGGGCTCCCAGCCCGATGCCGCTGGCGAAGTGGTACAGGGACCTGAAGAAGAGGTCAGGGTAGATGCCTATGACGATAGAGAGTATCGCGAGGAAGAGTATCGGGAGGGTCATGATCAGCGGTGCGTCCCTGACGTCCTGCAGCTCGGCGCGGAGCGGCCCGAAGAATATCTTCCGCACCGGCCAGAAGGTGTATGCTACAGTGAATATCGTCGCTGCTAGCCCGCCTATGGCGACGACGAAGTTCCACGCAAGGCCGCCGGTGGTTCCACGGGCGAAGACCCCCTCGAAGAGGATCCACTCGGCTTGGAACCCCCCCGTTGGGGGGACGGCCGAGATCACCATGGTGCCTATGAGAGCAAGAGCGGCGGTCAAAGGCATCTTAGACGCTAGGCCGCCCATCTTGCGGATGTCCCTGGTCCCAACCTGGGAGACGAGTATCCCGGCAACGCAGAAGAGGATGGTCTTGCCGATTATATGGTTCAGGAAGTAGAACACCCCCCCTGACACCCCTAGGAGGGTGAGGCTTCCGATGCCAAGGAGTGAATAGGCGTTCTGGCTGATTGTGGACCAGGCGTAGACGTACTTCACGTCGTTCTGGACCATGGTCATCGCCCCGCCGAAGACCATCGTGACCAGGGCTATCACCATCAATGGGAAGGAGAAGGGGAGGAAGGCGGCTGGCATCCCCTGGACAAGGAGCCTCACCACCACATAATTCCCGACGGCCACGATGGTAGCCATTATCGGGGCGAAAGAGGTCGGGTGCTCCGCGTGGGCGTAAGGGAGCCACATGTGAACGCCGAACACAGCCATTTTGATCAGCCACCCGACGAGGATGAGACCCACGGCCCAGTATGCTACCGTCCCAAGCGGGATGCTGGAGAGGGCCGAGATTTGGAAGCTACCTGTGGCTGTGTAGACGACGACTATCCCTGCGAGGAAGATGAATGCACCGAGATGGTTCCAGAGGAAGTACATGATGGCGACTCGCTCTCTGTTGACGTACCCGAACAGTGCCATCATGAAAGCCGATGGTATCAGCATGAGCTCAAGGAACATGTACAGCTCCAGGAGATTGGTGGACAGCGAGATGCCTATCAGCCCGGCGTCTAGGAGCATAAAATTGAGGAAGTAGAGGGAATACTGCCCCTTCCTCTCCTCTCCATACATGGCCTCCAACCTGTGCTTCATGTACCCCATCGAGTAGACCGAGGTAGCTGTGACGACGATGTTCATGGTCAGAGCCACAGGAATACTCAGGTTGTCCCCAAGGAACCCGAAGACCAGCCCCGAGACCGGCACCCAAGTGTAGGTCTCCGTCACGCTGGCGCCCCCGTTGAACAGTGAAGAAGCCAGATAGGCCAGGAGCAGCGTTGTGTATAGTAGCGAGGCGAAGGCGATCCAGCCTACGTGACGGCCAAGCCTCCTGCCTAGGAAGAGGACGATGGGGGCGACGACCAATGGTACCGCTACCGTCTGGAGGAGAATGTATTCCATTGGCAACCTCTCCTAGCGCAGCTCGGTCGTTGGCACCGTACGACTATGCCCAAAGGAATGTATTCGCACCGCTATCCCTCCAGCGTCTTCATCTCGCTCACGTCGATATCGTTGCGCAGCCTATAGGCGACTATGACAATGGCCAGTATCACCGCCGCCTCGGCGGCGGCCAGTGCGATAGAGAACAGCACGACCGTCTGGCCGAGGGCGTTGCTCGCCTCTTGATAGGGGAGGTATTGGTTGAATGCGACGAAGTTCAGGTTCGCGGCGTTAATCATCAGCTCGACTGCGAAGAGGAGCCTCATGGCATTCCTCTTGGTCACCAGTCCATAGACCCCAATGCCGAAGAGGAGCGCAGAAACGACCACGAAGTCTGAAAGTGAGTTCAACCTGCGCTCCCCTCCCTGTCTACCCTGGATAGGGCGAGAGCGCCTACGATGGACGCAGCTAGGACCAGCGCTAGCACCTCTAAGACTGGTGCGTAACCTGTCGAGATGAGCTTGCCTATGTCAACATAGGTCGCCGTGTTAGCTATGACCGAGTACTTCGAGAGGTCGCTCGCCAGGATTGCGAAAGTAAGAGCCAGTATTACAGCCACCGCGGCGATAACCCCCGCTACCGTAGTAGTCGACTTTGGCCTCACCTCCTTGGCCCACCCCTCCTGCCTCACCAACATCACAGTGAACAGGATGAGGACCGCTACGGCCCCTATGTACACCGCAATCTGGAAGACAGCCACATAGGGGGCGTTAAGGAGGAAGTAGAGGGTGGCCACCCCGAACAACGAGCCCGCGAGTCCGATGGCGCCGTAGACGAGTTCCCTTGCTTCGAGAGAGACAATGGCGCCGCCGACCGTGACGATAGCCATGGCCAGGAAGACAGCGTCAGTCGTATGTGACCACGCCTTTTTCGGTGTCGAACTTCACCTTGTACTTCTTGCCTTCTAACTTTGGCGGAACGGCGAGCATGTCTGGGGTGTACTTCAGGCCCATCTTGTCATAGGCCGCTAGCTCATAGTCGTTGGTCATGTCGAGCGCGTCGAAGGGGCAAGCGTCTACGCAGAGGCCGCAGAATACGCAGTTGTGCACAGAGATATTCGAAGCGACATAGCTATTGTCATCCTGGACCTCCAGATTATACACACGCTCCTCGACAACGTCCCGCACTGAAATCTCCACCACAGGTGACACGACCATGTCGTCGGTCATCTTTATGGAACTGCATGGTTGGAGCGGAGAGTTCACTGCCGCGACCTCGATGAGTTCCCCCATCTTCTCGAGGTATGGACTATGAACCGCCACCGAGAAACACGGCTCTCGGGCCCTCTGCCTCGTGATGTTGATTGACGAAAGAATCCCAAGCCTACTCAACAAGTAAGTGTACTGTGTCGCAAGGTCCTTGGAGGCCGTCCTGATCGCAAAGAAACTCGAATGTGTTGGGTGCCTGTACGAGCGACGTTTACTGCAGTACCCGTCTCCCCAGTAAGCAGCCCGGATTATCTCAGACTGGAGCCCGGTGGGGAGGGTCAAGCCCCAAGGGGGCAAGGCTTTGCCTTGCATGGCCTCGAATTGTTTGAAGAAGCCAGCGGCTCGCGCCGATTCGACGACCACTTTGAGACCGTTCTGTCTCGCGTCAGGTCTAAGGTCGACTCCCTCGTTGAAGACCGCCATGACGCACCTGGCGATGTCATCGCGGAGGGCTTCTTCGTCCGCATCGATGCTGAAACTCACCTGATAGCGATCGCAACTGCCTTCCGACAGGTAGTAACCAACCAAACGGCCGAGTTCGTGGGTGAACTGCAGAGACACCACCTCTACTGTGAAGTAACCACCGCGGCCTGTAGGATGGTAGAGCTCGTAGTCGTAAGAAAGGGCGGGGACTTCCTTTACTTCGGTGATGATGGGCCTGGTCAGGTATGTCTTGTATCGGATCACAGACGGGTCAACCCATCGAGCCGTCCCCCCTGAATAAGCGAGGACTGGGTGCCCTTCGGTCACCGAAAGCTTATCGCTGTTCCCTAAAGTCTTGAAAGTGAACATCTTGCCGGTAAACTGCCGTTGAAAGGTCTTGGTAACAGATTTCAGGTTCCCCTTGTGGGTCAGCACTTTATCCCCCACCTTAATCTGCTCGATGGGTACGATGCCGTTCGAAGTCATCACCGGCGTGCCCGAAGGGACACACCTCCCGTAGTCGACGGCGGGCCAAATCTCCTTCTTGTTTTGGGGCTTCCCTTTCTCGACCTTCTGCATGTCGATGGCCACGGCGACCCCATCGCAGGCAATAGCGCAAAGCTGGCACCCGGTGCATTTCTCAAACCTCAGTATGTGCCTCCCCTTGAACCCGGGGAGCCCGACCCCCTGGCGTGCGTCGTACCTGTATCCTTGCCCCTCCAGGTCCTGCTTCTGGTCCGGGTAGCGAAGGGTAATCCTATGGCGGAAGAAATGCCTCGTCCCTGACCAGGTCGCTACGAGCACCCCTTTGATGTAGCTCCAGGTTCCCACTAGTGGACCACCCCAAGGGATACCAGCACCATGGTTAGGAAGATATTGGCAAAAGAGATTGCTAGAAGCTTCACCCACCCTGCTCTGAGGAGCATGTCGATCCTTAGCCTGGGCATGATGCTTCGCGGGAGCATGAGGAAGACGTCCACGATGGTGACCTTCACCAAGAACCAAACCACTGGAGGAACGGGGGCGGGACCTAGCCAGCCACCCAGAAAGAAGGTAGTGAAGAGCCCGGCCATAACATACATCCTCGTGAAGTTCGCCAGTTGGAAGCTCCCGAAGAGCATGCTCGAATACTCCGTCTGCCACCCGGCCACTAGCTCGCTGTCCGCCTCGGGAAGGTCGAATGGGATTCTCTCGAGCTCCGCCAGGGCCCCTATGTAGAACACCACAGCGGCCAGGAACTCCGGGACAATGTACCATATCCCCGTCTGGGCGTTGACGATATCCATGAGATTGAGGGATCCCGCCAGGACGACCACGCCGACTAGCGACAATACCATCGGTATCTCGTAGGCGACCAGCTGATGGAGGGCTCTCAGTCCCCCTAAGAAGGGGAACTTGCTGTTGCTGGCCCATCCAGCTACGAGGACCACCAGCGGGGTGAAGCCCAGTATGGCGAAGACAAGAACCGCACCGACCGGAGGATCTGCGATGAAGACCGTGGGGGAGAGCGGGAGCAGTGCCACCAGAGCCCCGGCCACAGCCATAAGGGCTAGCGGGACCGCCAAGAATGTGGCTCTGTCCACCCCGTTGGGGATTACCATTTCCTTGAACGCGAGCTTGAGGAAGTCAGCCACGTTTTGGAGTATCCCTTCGAACCTCCCCGCGTACATAGGACCGGTCCTGAGCTGGATTTTTGCTGTCATCTTCCTCTCGACCCACCCCATCAAGATGGTACCGTAGATGGCGACGAAAGAGAAGCCGGGAAAGATCGCGAGAGCGAAGATGGTTTTGAGAGGCTCGGTGGAGAGGAGGCGAAAGACGAAGGCGACGACGAGCCCCGGGTTGCTAGCTATCCTGACGAAGTCGACGGGGAGGTGGAGATAGGTACCAACCACATAGTAGAGCGGAAGACCCACCAATGCGAGGATAAGCAGGACGAAGAGCACTACGACGACTATCCGCTTGATGAAGCCTGTGAAGTTCACGATAGGCTTCGACATGGCTCTTTTCCATGTTCGCGGCCCGATTTACCCTTTAAAAGGTTGAACGGCGGGACGGGATAAGATTCAGATTATTTCGATGGCGCTTTCGGAGAACCCGTTCTCCTTGAGCATCTTCGCCGCGCTCTCCCTGTGGTCTCCCTGAAGTATCATTATGCCATCTTTGACCGTGCCGCCGGTCGCCAACGCCCTCTTCATTTTGGAGTTCAGTTCGTGTAAGTCCTTGTCGCTCATCTTAATCCCCTCAATCACGGTCGTCGGCTTGCCGAATCGCCTCATCTCCATCCTTATCTTCACCCTCGCCTCTTCCCGGTCAAGTTCGGCGAGAATGTCGTCGAATCCCTCGTTTTGGTCCTTGCTCACTGCTACTGGATTTCAGACCCTCTCAGGGGCTATTTAGGTTTGGCCGCGGCGCTTAAAGGGGGCAGCCAAGGAGCCGCGAAAGTGGGCCCGTAGCTCAGAGCACGCGCGAGAAGTTCGGTTAGAGCGACCGGCTCATAGGAGCCGCTCGGGGTGACCGGTCGGTCGGGTGTTCAAATCGCCCCGGGCCCATAACCTTCTTGCCCTTAGAGGAAACTCTTGATTTGGAGGTCGAAGGTCAGGACTATGACCCAGGAAACCAGACGGAGCGGGAGTCGAAAAGGCACTGGTGAGCCATGGAGAAGCCAATGTGGGTCGCGGGAAGGGGTTCACGCCTACTTGGGCGACGTTGAACCTCTGCTGCGGGCGCTCCCAAAGGGGCTCCAAGAGCTTTCCGCCCTGCCGAGGTCGAAACGCGGCGCGCCGTTGGCGAACAGGGACACGGCATGGAGCGCCGTGCGTCGTACAGACTGGGAGACAAATGATATACAGCCACGAAGGTCGCCAGCCGACCGTCGGCAAGGCGCTACTTTACTGGGTCTGGAGCGACCAGTCTGGATACCGGCTGAGGTGCTCGTGGGCGATCCTCCATCCTCTGGACGTCTTTACAAGCACCATTGTCACCCTGACCCTGCCGCTGACTGGGGACCCCTCGAAGGAGTAGTCGTTGACGAATATTCCCCTATAAGTGAGGTAGAAGGTCGCCACAGCAGCATCCCGGAAGTTGTCAATCCGGAGGTCATCAATAGCGTAGGTGTAGTCTGTGATGTTGGCGAAGGCGGCTTGTTCGTAGACGAAGGCCTCGTCCGAGTTCTGGCGTGTGTAGGGTGGGTTTTCGTCAAACTTTGTGAAGGAGTCGCTTGATGAGTGGAAGTCTGCGAGGGCTGTTAGGTCCTTGTTCTTCCCAGCTTCATAGAAAGCGCGAATGATCCGCTCGACCTCTTCCCTCTCCTGATCCGGAGCATGCTGTCCCATCTGTATAATGGCCCCGTATGCGGGGGGTAAACAATGTTTTTCAGCCCATGTTCTTGCCCGTTGAAATGCGGCGACGTAGCTCAGAGGTCTCGATGAGACCGGGGAGCGTGGTAGAGCAATTGGCTGTTAACCAATTGGCCGTCGGTTCGAGTCCGACCGTCGCCGCTGAATTATCTTATAATGGGCGCCGATTGTTAATCTGATGCCTGAATCAAGCTCGTTTTCCAATCCTCGTCTTGAAAGATTAGCGTCAGCTAGCGATCCCAGAGAGGAAGCCTATAGGCTCAATGCCCCGGCCGGTACTCGGTCACCCATATGGGTGCTCGGGTACACGTCGGCGTCGAGCTTTCCTACCGGCCGTGCTTGCCATACGGCAACATCACATCGGTTTAAGCGCCTGATGACCTCACAAACCTTATGCCCCTCGTGCCGCCTGGAGGCGAGGTGATAGGAACCATGTTCACACCCATAAGAGAGGGGGCATTCAGGTGGTCCACGCCTGATCCCGCAGACGACTGGATGATGGTGGGCCATCTCTTCGTCAGGGACACGGGCGTCGTGTTTGTCGACCCGCCAATGGTTCCCGGACTCCTCGAAGCAGCACGCAGACTGGGCGAGTTCGAGGCAGTGCTGCTGACGGAGCAGAACCATACGAGAGCGGCGCGATTCATCGCGAAGAGGGCGGGCATCCCGGTCTATCTTCCCGAGTCAGTTCCGGAGGCTGTGGAGCCATGGGAGGCTGCCAGAGTGAAGGAGATAGGTGATCCCAAAGTCTACGAGGCAGGCAACGTCTTGGGATTCCAGGCGTACAAGTTCGGAGAAGACTACGCCCTTCTGTCAGATAGGAAGGAGCTCTTGGTAGGAGATAACGCGCGGGGGAACGACAAGGGAAAGGTGTTGATATTTCCGGAATGGTTCAATCTGTACTCTCCGGGTCCCCCGTACCCGGGCCCCGAAGATATCTCTCAAGGCTTCAGGAACAAACTAAGGAACCAGTTCAAGGAGATAGCCAGGACCACGGGAGCGACATCTCTTCTGGCATCTCATGACTACGACATAATCGGGACCCTACAAGAGCGAGTTAGCGAGCTTTAGGATTCCTCTAACGAGACCCTATCTCTGCATCGTTGCGTGTATGCCAAAATCTGACCCGGCCGGGATTCGAACCCGATACGCAGATCCTCAATCCAAGGCCATGCGAACGTGATCCGTTCCCTCAAGTCAGTGGTTCTCAAATCCGAAGGCGCTGATGGCAGGACTATGAACTCGAAGGTGCATTCACAATCCAAGACTCAAATCGAATTCGGGTCCACTTCTGGCACGGTACACCGGACGGCGACGACCGTCGCCGCTCCAAATACCTAAGAATGGACTCCGTTAGACGATGGGAGTCGTATCATCATTGTTTTGAAGGATCTCCCAAGAGACGTAAGAGAACTGGCGCGCTGTTTGACTGCGATGGTTCGCCTACATAGGGCAAGGCCCAGCCTGATACGCTATTCGTGCTAGACTCGGCTACGGGCGGGCGAAAGCCGTAAAATCGAACCACACGAGCCTAGCCGTACGCACGAGCCCACACCCTACAGGCGCTCCGGCTCCAGGAGGGTCAGGAGACACACCAGGACGTTCGGATTCCTGCTTTACCAATCTATGTATGTGCCCATCTACCTCTTCAAGGCGCTCTACAGGCAGCTGTTCATACTTGTTGGGATGTTCGGCCTGGGAGCCGTGATATTCTCATACTACAACGGCCTGCCGCCTCTGGGCGCCCTCCTCGCCTCAGTGTCGACGATTACCACCATTGGAATATACGTGCCGAACAACGGCAACTTCTTCACCATCAATCAGACCGAGGAGGTGCTCCTAATCCTGATGATCGTAGTCTCGGTCGGGGCGGCTGCTTCGCTTCTACAGGGGACGGTGAACGCGGTGGTCAATGGTGATCTCGCGAGAGGGGAGGCGGAAAAGAGCCTCATCAAGAAGATGAAGAAGCAAGTGATAATATTCGGATACGCCCAACTAGGAAGATACGTCGCAGAGAAGCTCGGTGAGCTCGGAATCGATTACGTGGTGATAACGCACGACCCCGCCGTCCATGATGCGCTTGTCAAGAAGAAGGCACAGGTGGTCCTGCAGCTTGAAAACAGGCCGATCGTCGCTTTAAAGGAAGCAGGCATAGGTGAGGCGTCGGCCCTAATCGCAGCACACGATAAGGACCCAGAGAACATCCTCATGATGCTCAGCGCACGGAGGCTACGACCAGACATCAGGATAATCTCGGTCATCCACGACGAGCAGCTGACTGAGACCGCCAAGAACGCGGGCGCAGATGTAGTGGTCCCGTCATCCATTTCGGTGGGACACCTGCTGGCGCTCTCGGCTGTCACTCGAGACTTGGTCGGGATTGTCTTCTCTGAGAGGGTCGGGACGAAGGAGATCGCCCAGTTCTCAGTCTTCAAGACATCCAAGTTGATTGGGAAGAAGCTGCCGGAGCTTACCAACCTCGCCCACGTGATAGGGGTGGATAGGGGTGGTAAGAGGCGGTAATCTGATACAGAACGTGTTCGATCCAAGTCTGACCATCAAAGAGGACGACACGCTCCTCCTTTTTGGGGACCCCGCCGGGCTCCACGAGCTGGAAGCGGAGGCGGAGGCCCTTTAGCGGGCCGGCACAGGGAATGAATCAGCGGACGTAGAGTGCGGAGAACTTCGTGAACGCATCTTCGAAGCGCATTGGTTTCGGCGGGGACTTAAACCCATAGGCGCAGATTTCCCCGACAGTCCCGAGCTTCCCGACTTTCATGCACTTGTACGTCGCCCTCACCACGTCAAAGAGGACGTTCCCTGCGTTCGCGCCGTCAGAGGAGCGGAGATACACGTCTACGGTCACCCCGCTCTCCATGAAGGTACTCCCCTGGAACCAGAAGTAGCTCGTCCTGTCGTTTCCCATATAGTCGACGTAGTCGGTCGTCCCGGCTATCGTCTCGAACTTGTATGGAACCTCCTCGGCCACGGAAGACGTCTTCATCTCCCTCTTGGCCATCTTAATCCCTTCATCGATGGTGTTCAGCGTCTCCGAGCCACCTCCAACGTCGAGCTGGTAGCTTTTTGCGACCTTGATGCCACGCTTCACCATCAGCCCAAGGAGACCTTTGTGGAATATCGTACCTCCGAACTGGCTCATCAGGTCGTCACCCACAAGGGGGAGCTTAGCTCTCTGGAAGTCAGCGACCAGTTTGTTGCTCTTCAGGGACAAGCTGGGGGTGCAGTTGATGAAGCCGCAGCCTGCGCGTAGCGCCGCCCTGGCGTATTCTTCTGTGGAGGAGCCGCTGCCTGAGGAGATGGCATTGACCAAGATGTCCGCCCCCGATTCTTCAAGCGATTTGGACACGTCGTCCAAGCTCGTCTTCTCCAGCCTTACCCCCCTTAGGTGCGGCGCCAAGTCCCCCCTCGATAAGCCGCTCTTCACGGTCACCTTGCTTTTAGGCATCGAGACGTACTTCTTGGCGACGTTGGGGGGAGCGAACACGGCCTTGGAGAGATCAAAGCCCACCTTCCTAGCGTCGATGTCGAAAGCTGCAACCACCTGCATATCCCTGGGCTTGAACCCGGCCACGTTCGGGTGCCATAGTCCCTTTCTCTCGTCGCCTGAGTAGAACTTCAGGCCCTGGACGAGGACTGAAGCACAGTTCCCCACCCCGGCCAGCGCCAGCTTGATGGTCAATCTATCTCACTTGAACTTTGAGAACGCCGCAAGGATTCCTACGACAGAGAGGACCATGCCGAGAGAATAGTTGATGACGACTATCTCTACCGCCTGTCCGGGAACCCCAGCGTTGACGTAAGTGTAGTAGGTCAGCAATATACCGAACGCGAGTACGATGAGGCCCATCAGCCTGACCAGGGCGTCCACCCTGGACTGCTGCGCTTCGAAGGTCAACGGTCTGTGCCGGCAGCGGGGGGAGGGTATTTTAGCGATTCTTCCTTCCTGAAGTAGGTCAGGAGCTCTTCATCATCTCTAACTTCTCAGGGAGGTATGTGTCCACTATGTAGCTGAGGCCATACCTCGCGAATGCCTCCTGCTCGCTTTTCCTCTTGTACTTCAGGAACGTCTCGAGCTCATCGTGCCACATCTTCTCCGTGTATCTCGGGTCGGACTTCAGCTCGTAGAGCCGCTTTATGTCAACCTCGGTGAGCTTGTCCGAGGGGAGCTTGTACTTCTGGATGTCGCTCGCGTAGACGCCGAGCCACTTCGAATTGGGTGTCGTCAACTCTCTCAGATGGGCGGCGTTGGCCGAGTTGTGAAGCAATATTCCAGAGTTGCCCCCGATGAACCTCTCGACGCCAGGAACTGAGACGTCGTACACATATTCGTCTCTCTTGGATGTCTGCTCGATGGCGACTAATGGGTCAAACGCGACATCGCTCTCAGCAAGGCTCAACAATGAGGTCGCCAGTTCTCTAGATCTCCGCTCAATGGGGGCTTGGTCGCATTCCAGTATGTGGGCAAGCGCCCCAGTGACGTGCTCACGGTTCGCACCACCCTCGCGGTCTCGCTGGATTACCTCACAGATTCGCCGGTACAGAATCTTTGATTGAGAATGGTGGTCAGCATGACGGTGTATCTCCTTCCTCATACGAACTAAGCCGGTGTTTACTACTGGAAACGCCTTGGGCATCGGATAAGAGCTCCTCACAGTCGACTGGACGTGCGCTAGAATCAGAGCCCTGTCCTCGTCATGCAATACTGCAGACGCCACCTTCTCGACTTCCGAGGCACCTGAGACAACCAGGGAGACACCCCCTTTCCCAATCGACGGGAGTATCCCATTCATCGTCATGAGATAAGCGAGCTCAGACATCATAGATGGACTCTTCATTTTCCACACTACCCCTCCGGAGTCTGTTATGTAGCCGTCCCCGAAGCAACCCTTGAGGAACTCCAGGACCTGCGACTTATTTGCGGAGAAGATGGCTGAAGGCAAGCGCTTGTGCGCGAACCCTGTTCCGCAGAGCCGCAGGAAGAGGAGCGCCGTCGGTGTTCCGCCGAAACGCAGGCATACCCCGTTCCCTTCTACATCTGTTATCCTCCTGATTGCGGATTCCGGGAAAGTTTCTCTTATGCAGTTTTCGGCGTCGTCCGCGACCTCGGGTTCGTGTAGACCGAAGCAGAGCTCCACCGCGCGAGGGATTCCTTTCGATTTCACTACCCTCCCTTCTGAGATGTAGTACCCCAAGAGTCTTGAGAAGCTCTTAGTTAGCCAGATGAGGGCAGGGAGCCTGTCAGGATGCTTGCCTTCGCGGCAACTGATGTAAGCGGAACGCAGCTTGGAAAGATTGGGCCCCTTCAGACCAGATTGGGAGGACTTCAGCTTCCGTCCAGAGTGATATTTCGAGCCTTGCCCCTGAATGTGTACATACAGGCTTGGTACCTTCGCTTCTTGGGATAATTTCTGGAGTTCGGAAGCTGCATTCACCAGAACTGGGGGACAGCTCTTCCGCGAAGTGCTTCTGCCGATCACCAGCATTTCGCCGGGCTTCAAATCCGTGGTCGGAACTGATTGTATCTGTCCGTCCCTGAGCACAAAGACACTATGGTTCGGGGTGACCTCTACCGTTCTCCCGCTGGACGAGACGAGACGATAGAGGGGCCCGGTGTTTCTGTGGCGAATCGCAGCTGAAAGAGGTTTGAATCTGACTTTGTTATCGGTGTCTACAGTGAGGGTTTCATAAGGTATGGCGCCACAAATCTCGTTCCCTGATGAGTCGTAGTAGCAGCCGTACTTCTCTATGCAGTCGTCCACGAACTGCCCGATAGGGACGGGCTGTACCCTCCCGGTAGAATCGCGGACGATGATTGGTTCGTCCCTCTGTACAGAGCCGCTCTTGATGACCATGGCTATGTGGGCCCCCCAGGGGTCAGCGTCACAGAGAATCCCCACCGGAAGGCCGAGTTCCTGGTTCAGCCGCCTGATGAGGAACCGCGTGGACCTTGGGGGCTGGCCTGCGGTGTTGATCAATATCGCCTTGTACTTGTGGTGGACCCTTTCTTCGATGAACCTCGTGAAGAGACCGCCCTTTTCTATCGCCAGGACGATCTCTGCGTCTGTGTCCCTGAACTCTGCTGTGGTGAGTGCGGGTCCAATCATAACTCCGTCGGGGTTCGCCGAGAGATCAGCAGCCTTCCCCTCATAGCCTGGGACAGTGTATTCTATCGTCATATTCCCGAAGATGGCACTCCTTTCCTCTGGATAGATGTTCATCCCCTCCCTGGCCATCTGCATCAGGACCTCTAGGTCAGTGATCAGCTCATCAGACTCTGCTTGGTCCTGGAACTCAACATTGAACGCCTGGGCTGAATAGAACACGTCTCTGAGCGTGGACGTACGCTTTTCGTCAACGAGCTTCTTCGCGAAGTAGGCAAGCCAGATGAGCTGCGTGAAAGGGCGTATGTGCTTGATGTTCCCTGAAGACTTCTTCACGGTGGTGGCGCCGAGTATGAACTGCTGCAGCTTCTTGTCGTACACTATGTTGCGGACGGACCTGCTGGCCAGGGTCAGGCTGGGGAAGCGACCTTCGTCCAAGTCCGTGTAGACGCTCCCGCCGAGGTCCCGGAGGAGACCCTGGACGACGTTCTGCCTAGACTCTGCCGAACCTGTCGATTGTCTCTTGCTCGCCTTCTTGCTCGACATTTTCTCCCTCCTGTTTGTTCGCCGGTTCCCCCTCGGGTTGACCCGCTTCATCGATTTCGTCGGTCTCCGCCCCCTCTCCGATGAGCTTCCTGTACTTCGGGAGTGCCTTCTTCCCAGCCAGCTCGGTGGAGAACTGGGCGATCAGTGGAAGGTACTTCCCGTAGATGTTCATCTTCTTTTGGACAGCCTCCATGCTTCCCTTGCGCGACAGGAATATTCCGAGCCTCCGCAGCGCCTCCCTGACGGCGTTCCTGATTTCCCTCTGTATCTCAGGCCTGTCGGCGATATACTCCTTCCCGACGGTCTTGTATGGGATCCTCGTGCTTGCGATGTGCGTTATAACACCGACCGGGGCGTCGGCGGGGACGTGATACCTTCGCCAGTCCACCTCCTCGTTTAGCACCTCGAAGCTAACGTCAGAGCTCTCGTCATAGAGCAGAGGGATCCGGTTGGCGAACCTGAACAGTTTGACCCCTGGCTGCAATACCTTTCCCCCGTAGGCAACCCCCACCTCGACAAGGAACGGGAAGCCGGAGTACGACGACGGGGGCCTCGTCACCACAGTCGAGAACTCCGGCTGGAGCTCCTTGGCGATGCCGGCCATGAGAATCTCCTCGCTGATAGGGGATAGGACGGCCGCGTCGGGTTGAAGGAAGTCAGGGAACCTTTGGAGTGCGTCTACCACAGCGACTATCTGGTTGGTGCTGAGTCGCTTCGGCGGGAGCTTCGGGCTCACCCCCGCGAATTCTAGGAACTTTGTCGCTATCTTGTCCCCGACTCTGTGGAAGTGGGTGACCATGAATGATTTCATGTCGTGCTCCTCTGACACCTTGACTATGCGCTTGAACGCCTCCACGTCTACCCCGTAGGGATGCGGTAGGGTCTCCTTAGGCGGAACAGGCATCGAGGTGGTCGCCCTTTCGTAGTAGGTTATCTGACCTGTAGGGTCGACGAAGGTCAGGTTGGCGTAGCTCGCAACCATGGCTGTCTGCTTGAAGTAGTCTGCTATCTTCTGGGATGCCCGGAGGTAGTCGCCCTCAAGGACGATGTCCACCCTGGTCCCCGTGGAGCCGTTGGCGTCGCTGTTGAAGCGCTTGAGCACCGTGGGCCTGTTCTCCCCTATGTCTATCATCATCTGGAAGCCATACCTGCGCTTCCCGTCAGGAGAAGTGGTGATGGTGACTGGTTTGTTGGTGGTGATCTGACCATAGAGGATGGCCATAGTCCCTCCGAGCCCGAACATCCCCCGGGACTGCCTCAGGACATACTTCGACCCGTAGAAGACCTTCCCAAAGGCGCTGGGCACGTGCTGCGGCGCCACTCCTGTGCCGTTGTCGATGACCGTGAGTCTATAAGGCTTGGGATCTGGGAGCTCCAGGTTCGGGTTCTCCGGGGTGATTCTGACGTAGATGTCCGGCGGGGACCTTACCATCTCCGTCGAGTCCAATGAGTTCTCGACGAGCTCCCTGATGGCCATGTATAGTGCGCGCGCGGGGTTAGTGAACCCTGCCAGGTCGCGATTGCGGTAAAAGAATTCTGAAGGCGATATTTCCGTGAAAGTGGCCTTGCTGCTCAGTTCACATCACGTCTCTCCGAGTTGTTCACCACAGAATCTATCACTTATCTAGCTATTCCTGCTCTCGCCCTAAAAGCCCGCCCGCAGGTATCGACCTGGACCCGATATATGCTAGCGCTCAAGCTTCTGAATCTTTTCCTCCAGTGTCTCCGGAGAGGTCCCTTCCCAGAGGAACATCCGCTCCATCTTCTTCTTGGTCCTTGACTTCTGGAGGGTGTTGTACACGGTTCTGTGCTTACTCCCCGACGCGAGTGACCTCACAGCGTCTGAAGCCAGTTGGACCTGACTTGCCTCTCCTATTATGGCCACTGTCCTGCCGTAGACCGACAGGTTGCAGGAGGTAAGCTCCTCGATAACGCGCCTGGACTTCCCCTTGAGGCCAATCACGCGTCCTCTTATCCTCTCAAGAGAGTTCGCGCTCTTGCCTGCATAGCCGCGGAGGTCAATCACATCCAGGGCTGTCCCCTCGTCCAAGAGCCTGCACGCCTTCTGAGGGGAGAACCCGCGCCCTATCGCCTCGATGACCCTGGTCGCCGAGAAAGGGTCTGTCCCCAGGGCGGACTCGGACCTGAGTGTCACGACCCCCTCCTTCCCGTCAACCTGGAGAGCCACCCCCATTTCACCCTCGAGGTACCTCTTGGTCGACCCTTCCTTGCCTATCACCGCGCCCACCCTGTCGACGGGTATACGCACGACCTGCTCGAAGCTCATCTCAAGATCACCCTCATCCACTCGTCCGCGTCGTTCCCACCTACCCCCCGCTTCCTAAAGAACCTGACCATGTTGGAGATGTCCCTCCGCAAGAACTCCTGTGCTTGTGGGTGCGACGAGAGGACGGCCGACCCCATGTCGAACAAGACCGGGCCGCTCTCAGTTCTGAAGATGTTGAACTCTGAGAAGTCGGCGTGGACCAGTCCGGCACGGGTCCAGAGGGCGTCCAGCGTCTTGAAGGTCCACGCGTACTCTTCATCCCCGACTTCTGACTCTGAGAAGGTGGGGGCAGGGGCAGGGGGAGTCCCGACGTACTCCATCACAAGGATGTTCTTCAGGAAGGCGAGAGGGGCAGGGACGCGGATTCCTGCGCCTTGGGCGAGTTGGAGGTTCTTGAACTCCTTCCTGGTCCAGAGATAGACAGTCTCCCTCGACCCGGCGGGTAGCTTCCCAAAGCGCCTGTCCCCCGCAATGTAACCCATGCGCTTTCTGAAGTCTGAAGCTGAAGTGAGGTAGATTTTGACCGCCACCGGCCCCGCCGCCCTGTCTTCCCCGAGGTACACTCTTGCCTCCTTCCCTGCCCTTACCACCCCTCGGAGCTCGCTCAGGTCCTTTCTTGCGATCAGCTCTTCGACTGCCAGCATCGTCGACCGGTCGAAGACCTCTTCGAGCACCTTTCTCTCGTCAGAGTCTCTCCTGAGGTACCTGCTCTCCCGTTCGAAGCGCAGGAGCCTCTCCCTAATCTTGACGCTCTCGTCAGGCTCGGCCACGCCCCTCCTTGAAGACTTGAAAATTTATACGTATGAAGAGAAGCGCGCTAGGTTCTCATCGGAAGGTTGGGCTGGAATTGATGGAATCGAAAAAGGCAGAGGATGGGGAAACCGACAAGTTGGAGGTGCTGGAGAGGTTGCTCTCTGATGAGAGGAAGCGAAGCGAGGAGCTTCTCACGCGGCTGAAGTACTCGCAGGCCGACCTTGAGAACTACAGGAAGAGGGCGGACAGGGAGCTGCGAGAGGCGGCAGAGTCGCTCGCCAACGGGCTGGTCTCGAAGCTCGTGGTGGTGGCGGACGAGCTTGAACTGGCGCTGAAACACGCTGAAGGGGGCGCCAACGGAGAGCTGACGGAAGGGATCAGGATGGTCAGCGGGAATCTCCGGGCAGCCCTCCAGTCGGTGGGGGTCGAGCCAATCGAGGCATTAGGCAAGCCTTTCGACCCTGCCTTACATGAAGCGGTCGAGAAGTCTCAGGGTGCTGCCGACGGGTCGGATAGGGTGGTCGAAGTATTGAGGACCGGCTACATGTTCAGGGGAAAGCTTCTCAGGCCTAGTTTGGTAAAAGTTGAATTGGCGCGCAAATCCGCCCAGGAGGAGGCGAAATCCGACGAGTAACGCAAGGGAAAAGATCATCGGGATAGACCTAGGGACCACCAACTCCGCGGCCGCGGTGGTCGAAGCGGGGAGGCCAGTGGTGATTCCGAGCGCTGAGGGGGCGACCCCCGCGGGCAAGATGTTCCCCTCTGTAGTAGCGTACACCAAAGACGGACAGTTGCTGGTGGGAGAACCGGCGAGGCGCCAGGTTGTGACCAACCCAGACGGGACGGTCTTCGAGATCAAGAGAAAGATGGGGACAGACCAACGGGTGACCCTCTCAGGGAAAGAATACTCGCCTGAGCAGCTCAGCTCATACATCCTCCAGAAGATCAAGCACGACGCGGATGCTTTCTTAGGCTACCCGGTGAAGAAAGCTGTGATCACCGTCCCGGCGCACTTCAACGACAACCAGCGCCAGGCAACCAAAGACGCGGGCGAGATAGCTGGCTTGGAGGTCGTGAGGATAATCAACGAGCCGACCGCCGCTTCGCTCGCCTATGGGCTCGACAAATCAGAGAAGGAGATGAAGATACTGGTGTTCAGCTTCGGGGGCGGGACTCACGACGCCACGATCATGGAGTTCGGAAAAGGGGTGTTCCAGGTCCTCGCCACTTCAGGGGACACGCAGACGGGGGGGACTGACGTGGACAAGGCCATCATCCAGGTGCTCCTTGATGACTTCCGCTCCAAGACGGGGATAGACTTGACGTCTGACAAGACGGCGATGGCCAGGTTGAAGGAAGGGGCCGAGCAGGCCAAGATACAACTGTCCAACTTGATGTCGACAGACGTGGACCTTCCGTTCATAGCCAGCGACGCCTCGGGACCGAAGAACCTGCACTTCACGCTCACCCGGACCAAGCTGGAAGAAGTCGCCAAGCCCATAGTCGCGAAGACAGAGCAGACGATACGCAGGGTAATCAACGACGCCAAGCTCAGCCCGGAGCAGGTGGACAAGGTCATACTGATAGGCGGCATGACCAGGATGCCTCTGGTCCGGAAGTTCGTCGAAGATGTCGCGGGGAAGCAGGCCGAGAGAGGGGTTGACCCCATGGAGGCTGTAGCAATAGGGGCGGCGATACAGGGCGCCGTCCTGGCGGGGGAGATCAAGGACATACTCCTACTAGACGTGACGCCTCTTTCGTTGGGCGTAGAGACACTGGGAGGGATTACCGAGCACCTGATAGAGAAGAACGCGACGATACCCACCAAGCGGAGCAAGACGTTCACGACGGCCGCAGACTTCCAGACCGCGGTGACCATCCATGTGGTCCAAGGCGAGAGGAGCATGGCGGCCGACAATGTCTCTTTAGGGATGTTCAACCTGACAGGGATTCCGCCCGCCCCCAGGGGAGTCCCCCAGATTGAAGTGACGTTCGACATCGACGCCAACGGCATCCTCACCGTCGGAGCGAAGGACCTCGGGACGGGGAAGGAGAACAAGATCACGATAACAGCTTCAACCAAGTTGTCGAAGGACGAGAAGGAAAAGCTCATCAAGGAGGCGGAGTCATTCGCAGAGCAGGACAGAAAGAAGAGGGAAGAAGCGGAGATCAGGAACGAAGCAGACTCAGTCCTTTACACCGCTGAAAGAACAAAGAGAGACCTCGAAGGCAAGGTAGACAAAGGGAGCATCGACAGGATTGACGGCGCGTCTCAGGAGCTGAAGAAGGCGATTGCGGGGCAGGACGCAGGGGCGATCAGAGAGAAGAGCGAAGGCCTGAAGAGAGTCCTTCAGGAGGTCGGCGCCTCGGTCTACAAACAGCAGGAACAGAGACAGCAGGGCCCGTCGCCCGAAGGCGGAGGAGGCGACCAGAAGATGGGTGACGCCGACTACAAGGTAGTGGACGAAGGAAAGTAGGAAGGAATCCTCCCATGGCCGCGAAGGATTACTACGAGGTGCTCGGCGTGCAGCGGGGCGCGACGAAGGACCAGATTAAGGACGCCTATAGGAAACTCGCCCTCCAGTTCCATCCAGACAGGAACAAAGCGCCTGAGGCCGAAGCGCGATTCAAGGAGGTATCAGAGGCATACGCCGTGCTCTCCGACGACGAGAAGCGAAGGCAGTACGACTCGTTTGGGCGGGAGGGGGTGTATCAGAGATACAGCCAGGAAGACATCTTCAGGGGGGCAGACTTCGGGGAGTTCTTCCGAGGGGGAGGGTTCGGTGGGTTCGACGACCTGTTCACGCAGTTTTTCGGAGGAGGGGGGGTCCGACAGCAAAGCCGTGGCGAGGACCTGACCTACCACCTTCAGCTCAACTTGGAGGACATAGTGGCTGACGCAGAAAGGGAGATCGAGGTCCCCAGACATGAGGTGTGCGCGACCTGCAACGGGAGCGGCGCGAAGCCTGGGACGTCCCCACGTCAGTGCTCAACCTGTGGCGGGACAGGCCAGGTCCAGAAGGTGCAGTCGGCAGGCTTCGCGCGCCTCGTCAGGATAGCAGCGTGCGGAAAGTGTGGGGGGAAAGGATACCTCGTCGAAAGCCCCTGTAAGGACTGCAAAGGGCGCGGGACGGTGGCGAGGACTAGGAAGATCCGCGTGATGATTCCAGGTGGGATTGATGATGGGTACACTCTCCGGCTCAGAGGGGAAGGAAACGCAGGCGAAAGAGGGGTCCCGCCGGGCGACCTGTATGTCGTGGTAAACATCGCCCCTCACCGGATCTTCAGGAGGTCGGAAGAAGACCCCAGTAACGTCTTCTTGGAGACCAAGATAGGAGTCGTGGAGGCGATGCTCGGGACAGAGCTCACGATCCCGACGCTGCATGGCGACGTCAAACTGGCGATACCTCACGGCACTCAACCCGGAGAGAGGTTCATGGTGAAGGAGAAAGGCCTGCCGAAGTTTGGCGGATGGAGGGGCGGTTATGGGAACCAATACGTGATAGTTCGCGTTGAGGTCCCGAAGAAGCTTACCGACCAGCAGAAGGAGATGTTGAAGCGGCTCGGAAGCCTGAACTAGCGCGAGAACTTGTAGATCATCAGGAACGGGACCTCCTGAATCTCTCGGACGGCCTCAGGTGCGCCTACTCTGTTGTCGACTGCTAGCGAGACCGACCGCGAACCGGCGAGGTTGACTATTGAACAGGTCCGGATGAGCCTGAGGGCTTCCCCACTGTTGACTACCTCGCCGGAGTAGAAGTCCTTGGACAGGTGTACCTTCAGCGCCCCCTCGGTGACGGTCCTCCCGACGAGCTCCTCGTCGCAGATGTTGACAAGTATCGTCCCCTTGTACTCCGCGGTCCTCACAGAGAACCCCTTTTCGGCCAAGCCCTAAGCTACCTTGGCGACGGACCGGGCGCCACAGGCCTCACACACCATGAACCACATGCGTTTCTCCTTGTCCAGGTGGGTGTCAGGGCTCCCGCAGACCGGGCAGATTACACCGTCCTTGAGATAGCGCTGGAGGAGCTGAGAGAACGAATCCCTGTCCTTTCGTCCGATGAAGATGGCGCGATCCCCGTCGAGAGAGGCCGCGGTAGCCAGTTCTTTGGCAAGATACATGAGGACGCGCCCGGATTCGCGCCTCAAGAGCTTTGGAAATTCGGCGTAGTTCCGGAAGATGGTCTTGTTGCCGACCCAGATTACGTCTGGCTCTGGGAGCTCGAGCCTGAGCGCGCCGGACTTCGTCGCGTCCTTATCCAGTCCGGATCTTGCCCTAGACAGTAGCTCTTCGTACGACCTCGGCATTGAGCGAATAACGAGCGCATGGTATTTCAAGTCTTCTGACCGACACGAGGCATAGCGCGAGCCAAAGATTAAATCGGAAACCGGGAGGGGCGTTCCGTGAAGCCGAGGGCGGAGTTCGGCGTCTTTGGCGGGTCCGGATTCTACAAGCTCGCAGAAGGGACCGGGACCGTTGTCGTCACCACCCGCTACGGTAAGCCTAGTGGGAAGGTGACGCTGGCGAACATCGAGGGGCGGAAGGTCGCGTTCATTCCCAGACATGGAGTCCACCATGAATTCCCCCCGCACGAAGTCCCCTACCGGGCGAACGTCCTCTCTTTCAAGAAGCTGGGGGTGATTAGGGTCATCGGACCGAACGCCGTCGGCAGCTTGAAGGGAGAGGTGGCGCCGGGTGACCTCGTCCTCTGCGACCAGTTCGTCAACTTCACGTCGGGGAGGAAAGACACGTTCTACGACGGTCCGGAGACGACCCACGTCAGCACGGCGTCGCCCTACTGTCCCCAGATGAGGAGGGCGGCGGCGGAAGCCGCCGACGCCCTGGGGCTGAAGTACCACCGCTCCGGGACCGTGGTCGTCATACAGGGTCCCAGGTTCTCGACCAAGGCGGAGAGCAAGTTCTTCTCTCGTCAGGGGTGGGACGTCATCAACATGACCCAGTACCCCGAGGCTGTGCTTGCGCGGGAGCTGGAGATGTGCTATCTGAACATCTCCCTGGTGACAGACTATGACGCCGGTCTCGAGGGAGACCCAAGCGTGAAACCTGTCTCCCACGAAGAGGTGATCAGTGTATTCAACAGGAACTTGGAGAACTTAACTAGACTCATAGGCGAAACTGTGAAACGAGTCCCGGAGGAGCGCACATGCGACTGTGGTTCAGCGCTCCAGCATGCGAGATTGATCGCCTGATGGGTAAGCTCGAGAAAGACATCAAGAGGGCGATCAGAAACATCCCAGACTATCCGAAAAAAGGAGTGGCGTTCAAGGACCTCACCACGCTTTGGGAGGATGGGAGTCTGACCAAGAGGGTCACAGACGCCATGGAGAGCAAGTGGGCGGGTGCCAAGCTAGACAAGATAGTCGGAATCGAAGCCAGGGGATTCATTGTCGGCGCCCCGCTCGCAGACCGCCTCGGCATAGGATTCGTCCCTGCCAGAAAGGTAGGGAAGCTACCAGCGAAGAAGGTGAGCGTGAACTATGAACTCGAATACGGCCGCCAGGGACTGGAGATGCACGCAGATTCAATCGCCAAAGGGGAGAGGGTGCTCATCGTCGACGACCTCCTTGCGACGGGCGGGACTTCGAAGGCGGCGGCTGCCCTGGTCAAGAAGCTTGGAGGGAAGGTCGTCGGGTTGGCATTTGTGACCGAACTTGCCTCGCTGAAGGGAAGGGAGAAGCTATCAGGGTACGAGGTATTCACGCTATCCAAGTATGACTAGGTCGACGCCGGTGGGGGTGATCATAGGAACTGGGGTGACAGGGCACTTCGACCTCAGCAGACCCAAAAACGTGAAGTCAGCGTTCGGAAGCGTGACGGTGTACGAACAAGCGGCTGAGAGGTATGTGGTCATCCCTAGGCACGGAGCCGAACACAAGGTTCCTCCGCACGCGATCAACTACCGGGCCAACATAGCGGCCCTGGAGCGCCTTGGGACGAAGGAGGTGATTGCGACCAGCGCCGTGGGCTCCATGAACAGGGGCTTCGTAGTGGGGGGGCTGGGCTTGGCCGAACAGTTCATTGATTTCACTAGGCGAAGGGAGGTGACCTTCTTCGGGGACGAGGTGCGCCACACGGACATGACCAACCCGTATAGCAGGCGGGTGAACGAGGCCCTTGCGTCTGCCGCGATGAAGCTTGGGGTGAAGCTGCGCGCCGGTCTAGTTTACGTCTGCACGGACGGGCCGAGGTTCGAGACCGCGGCGGAGATCAAGATGTACAGGAAGCTTGGAGGCGACGTGGTGGGGATGACCGGGGTCCCAGAGGTCGTCCTGGCGAAGGAGAAGGGGATTGATTATTCATCCGTGCTGGTGGCCACCAACTGGGCGGCGGGGATGCAGCCCGCCGTGAGCCACGAGGAGGTCTCAAAGGTGATGGAAGGTGCGGGGAAGCTGGTGAAACGGTTGATAGAGGGGGCAGTCAGGGGCCTGACGGGAGACGAACGATGAGAATCGCAGATGCGAAGCTGAGCAGCGAAGGGGAGAGGAATTTCCTATGGGCGAAGGCGCACATGGGGGCGCTCACCAATCTGGAAGAGAAGTATGCGAAGTCAAGGCCGTTGGAAGGAGTGAGGATAGGTGTCTGCCTCCATATAACCAAGGAGACCTCCGTTCTCATAGACGCCCTGCTCGCGGCAGGAGCGGAAGTGAAGCTGGCGGCGGCCAACCCCCTCTCGACGCAAGACGACATTGCGGCGTACCTTTCCACCAGGACAGAAGTGTGGGCATGGAGGGGCCAGTCGGCGAAGGAGTACGCGTGGTGCATCGAGCAGGTGCTGGGCAGCAGGCCCCAGCAGCTCATCGACGACGGTGCAGACCTCCATGTAGCAGCTCACCGCGCTGAGGTCACGGGGATTGTCGGTGGATCTGAGGAGACCACTACCGGAGTGGTCAGGTTGAAGGCGCTGGAAGCGCAGGGAGGGCTGGCGTATCCGGTCATCGCAGTAAACGACGCCAAGACCAAGTTCATGTTCGACAACAGGTACGGGACGGGGCAAAGCACCCTGGACGGAATCATGAGGGCCACTGCGCTGCTCCTCGCCGGCATCAAGACCGTGGTAGTAGGCTACGGCTGGGTCGGCAAGGGCGTGGCAATGAGAGCCAGGGGGATGGGTTCGAGGGTAACGGTCGTAGAAGTTGACCCTATCAGGGCGCTTGAGGCGCATCTGGACGGCTTCGATGTGTCAGACATCGACAAGGCGGCTCCAGCGGGCGATTTGTTCATCACCACTACTGGGATGAAAGGCGTCATACCCTACGCGTCGATCGAGAAGATGAAAGAAGGAGCGATACTGTCCAACGCAGGCCACTTCGACGTCGAAATCGACGTGAAGACGTTGCTGTCAAGGGCGAAGAAGGTCAAAGAGGTGAGGACGAACGTGGACGAGGTGACGCTCCCATCTGGCAAGAGGGTATACCTGGTCGCGAAGGGGAGGATAGCGAACCTGGTCGCCGCGGAAGGGCATCCTCCCGAGGTAATGCAGATGTCTTTCGCTAATCAGATGATGGCCGCCATCCGCATCCATGCCGACCATCCTAAGATGCAGAAGAAGGTCTATGGAGTCCCGCCTGAGCTCGAAGACGAGGTAGCGAAGGCTGCGCTGAAGTCCATGGGCATATCCATAGGCGCCATGACGAAGGAACAGAAAGAATACGCCAACAGCTGGGAGATCTGAGCTAAGGTTTAAACTGAAAGCGAAACCAACTCGCCCAGCCGTGACTGGAGACATGAATTCAGGGCGGGTGCTTGTCCTATGCGCCCTTCCTTACACCAACCAGGTCCCCCATATCGGGAACATAGTAGGTTCCCACCTCCCAGCCGACATTTTCGCGCGTTACTGCAGGCTTAGAGGCGTTGAAACACTCTTCGTGGGGGCCACTGACGAGAACGGGACGCCCACCGAGGTAGCTGCGCTCGAGCTTGGAGTGAGCCCGAAGGAGCTCACAGACGCCCTTTACCGCGTCCACAGGGACATCTATTCGTGGTTCGAGATATCGTACGACATCTTCTCCAGGACTTCGAGCCCCACTCATCACAGGACGACGCAGGAGTTCTTCGCGAAGATCTATGATGAGGGGTATGTGACGGAGGGCGTCCTCCGGCTCCCTTACTGCGAGAACGACATGCTCTTCCTCCCGGACAGGTACGTGGAAGGGATATGCCCGATATGCGGCTATGAGCTGGCCAGGGGCGACCAGTGCGAAAAGTGCTCTACGCTCCTCGACCCGATTCAGCTGATTAAGCCTCGGTGCAAGATCGACGGGAGCGCCCCGGTCTTCAAGGACAGCAAACAGCTCTTCCTAGAGTTAGGAAAGGTGCAGGATAGACTCGAATCGTGGATAAGCTCAAGGGTTGCCTGGAGGGACCACGTCACATCGCTCGCGCTGGGTTGGCTGCGGGAGGGGCTCAAGAAGAGGTCGATTACCAGAGACCTCCGTTGGGGGGTGCCGGTCCCGCTCGACGGGTACAGGGACAAGGTGTTCTACGTCTGGTTCGATGCACCCATCGGGTACATATCGGCCACCAAGGAGTGGGGGGAAGCGAATGGGAATCGGGACGCATGGAAGGGGTTCTGGACAGATCCGGAGACGCGAATATACAACTTCTTGGGGAAGGACAACATACCATTCCACACGATCTTCTGGCCAGGGATGCTCTTCGCTCATGGAGGGCTCAACCTCCCCTACGACGTAGTGGGGCTTCAGTTCTGCAACTACGAAGGAGACAAGATATCCAAGAGCAAGAATTGGGGGATATTCTGCGAGAACATCCCCCAGGTCGGCCTGGATCCGGACGTCTGGAGATACTATCTGGTCAGCATCATACCTGAAACCAGAGACACCGAATTCAAATGGGACGACTTCAAGAACAAGGTGAACAACGAGCTGGTGGCGAACATAGGCAACTTCGTCCACAGGACTACCACTTTTGCCTGGAACAATTTTGGGGGAAGGGTGGCAGTTGAGCGGGCTAGCGGAGAGGAGGTGGAGCTTGTCCACCGAGTCACCCGCCTGGGTGAGGAATCACTCGGCCTCCTCGGCGAAGTCAGGTTCAGGGATGCGATGACGAAGATACTGGCGATTGCCGACCTCGGCAACGAGTATTTTCAAGGCAGGCAGCCCTGGAAGCTCGTGAAAGACGACATAGAGGAGTGCCAACAGGTCATCCACGCCTGCTTGATGGTGTGCGATGCCGTCGCCATACTGCTTCAGCCATTCCTTCCGGCTTCTTCGGCCAAGATCCTTGACCTTCTTGGCACCCCGGACAGGGGCCTGTCAGGCGTCGGAAAGCATCGAGAACGCGTGATGCTGAGCGGAAAGCCAGTAATCCCCTTCAGGAAGCTTGAGGATTCCGAGCTCGAAAGAGCGAAGAAGCTTGCCACCAAGAGCAGACCGGTAAGCGACTACTTCAAGGGCTAGGCGCTCAACCGCAGGACGGCAGCGCCTCGAGGCCATCCAAAAGCGAGGTGTCTATGTCGTCGTCGAGCACACGCCCCCCTAGGATCTTCGCAAGCGGGTCGTAGTCGTCATACTTCGTGACACCGAACCCCGAGGCTAGAACGCTGACCTGAAGCTGAGAAGAGCCAGAATAGTCGACGCCATACTCGACGTCTACCGCCTGGTTGTCGATGAGGGACCCGAACCTCCCTACCGCTAACCCCACTTCCTGGGCCGAGAGGCTAGTGTCCCCGTTCAGGCCGACGACAGCCCTGCATGCCTCTCTGGCGTTGGCAATCCTGCCCAGCGAGACCACCGCCCCCGCCAGGGCGTCCTCGGTCTTCTCCGCGCCACCGCTGCTGGATACGCCGAGGATGGAGTACCCGTCTCTGAGGACTGCACCAAGGAACTTGTTCAGGCCGACCGACTTCGAGCCTTCGGCGGAGCTCGCCAGGAGCGAACCGAGCGCCCTTACTGCAGCCTTGTTGGCTGAATCGTAGAGGTTGGCTAGTGTCGACTCCTCCGGAGAGGAGTGCATCAGAGTATCGTTGTCCACGACTACCACGCCCCTGGACGCGGCACGGAGCCGCCTCAGTGAAACACCGGCATGAAATTTCATCTTCTTCTCGAACTCGAATGGCATCACGGCGACGCCGACCGTCGTTGCCCCGCACTCCTGAGAGATTGACGCGACCACTGGCGCCAGGCCGCTCCCCGTCGCTCCGCCAAGCCCGGCGACCACGAAGACCACCTTAGAGCCGCTGACGGCCTCTCTGATCCTGCCATGGTAGGGCAGCGCAAGGCCACGGACGAGGGAAGGAGTAAGCTTCTGATCGATCGGGGATTGAATGTGGATGGCGTCCTTCGCGTCTATTGGTGAGAAGTCCTCGGCGTCGCAGGACACGTATGCATATCTGTCAACGAACAGCGGCTTCCGGCTGAGCAGGGAGACAATCCTTGTCCCGGCGCTTCCTATGCCGATTACGGTTACGTCGTCATTTTTTTGGTCGAACATCTCTGGAGCGCAAACCTACAACGCACTCCACATAAACAAACCCAACACCGAATATTGTTGACGACAATGTAGTTTTTGTTTACCCTGAGGCGGTCTGTTCATGGGGAGGTCCGCCTGAGTCGTAGCAGATCAGTCTTGGTTGACGAGCCGGTTCACCAGCTCGTCCATCAGGTGCCCCGAGCACTCGACCTTCACAGACTGGACGCCGGCCACGGTGAGGGCCGCCGCCCTGATGCTGCGGCCGATGTCTACGGCGATAGGGCTGTAGGCCGACAGCGGCTGGAACTTCACAACTATAGAACCCGTGGCCATTTCTGACACGTCGGTGACGATGTTAAGCTCGCCGAATTTCCTCTTCGTCTCCTCGTCTATCAGCTCGCTGAGCTTGCCTTCTACCTGTCTGGAGAGTTCGCTGGGCACGCTGGGTCACTCAGGTTTCGTGCGACTATAAGGCCTTTGGCTTACCAATGGACTCTCAGGGTGAGCGGATGGGACGCCTTGACCTCGTCCACCTTCCCAACGCTGGTGTTCCTAGGCACCGAACCCAAAGTCCCCTCCTTCAGCTTCGAGTAGATGTCATTCAGGGCCGCCGCGTATTCGTCAAGCATCTCCTCGGGCTCTGACTCCGTTGGCTCGATCATGAGCGCCTCGTGGACTATGAGCGGAAAATAGACCGTCGGCGCATGCATGCCGAGGTCTAGGATTGCCTTGGCCACTGTCATGGCGCTCCCCGGGAGCTCCCCCTTGACCGAGACGACAGCTTCGTGCTTCCTGAGCAGCCCATTCCCATGGGATGCTGGAAAGGCGTCAGGGTCGAGGCTCTTCCACAGATAATTCGCCGCGAGGACAGCCATGGAAGAAACGTCTTTCAGCCCTGAAGCCCCCAGGAGGCGGATATAGACGTAGGCTCGGAGGAGGACCGCTGAGTTCCCAACGAAGCCCTTCAGCGGGCCTATCGAACGCCTAAGGCCGTAGTCCAGGGAGTATCCCCTCTTCCCCTTCGTCACGACTGGGACGGGGAGATATTCCGCAAGCTTCCTGGTCACCCCGACCGGTCCTGCGCCTGGTCCACCGCCCCCGTGGGGGGTCGCGAAGGTCTTGTGGAGATTCAGATGCACGACGTCGAATCCCATGTCCCCGGGGCGGACCCTTCCAAGCAGAGCGTTCATGTTCGCGCCGTCGTAATACATCAGCCCCCCCGCCTCATGGACCGCGTCGCACACTTCCTTCACTTCGCCTTCGAAGAGCCCGAGTGTGTTGGGGACGGTGAACATCATCCCTGCCGTCCTTTCTGAAGCGAGGTCACTCACCTTGCTCGCACGGACCTGTCCATTGGCTTCAGATGGGACCTTCACTACCTTGAAGCCGGCCATGGCTGCGCTTGCAGGGTTCGTGCCGTGCGCCGAGTCAGGCACGAGGATCTCGTCCCTGGAGCCCCCTCCGTTGTTTCTGAGGAACTTGCGGATGATCAGGACGCCTGCGAGCTCCCCCTGGGCTCCCGCGGCTGTCGAGAGGGAGAAGCGGTACATCCCGGTGACCTCGCTTAGCGCTCGCTCGAGGTCATAGAAGATCGAAAGGATCCCCTGGACGCTCTCAGTTGGCTGCAAAGGGTGCGCCCCCTTCATCGAATCTGACGATGCGATCATCTCCGACACCTTAGGGTTGTACTTCATCGTGCAGCTTCCAAGCGGATACATGCCGAGCTCCACGGAGAAGTTCATCTGAGAGAGACGGTTGAAGTGCCGCAGGACTTGTAGCTCTGAGAGCTCAGGGAGGTCGACCGAGCTTCTCCTCATCGACTCCGGGACGAGGGCCGCGGGGTCCTTGAACTTCGAGCGGACAACAGGGTCAGACGGGACCTCGTTCCCCACCCTCCCCGGCCTGCTCAGTTCCTTGATCAGTGGCTCGTCCCAATGAGCCTGTGAGAACTTCAGACTAGACGGCCTCCTCGATCGCCAAAGCGAGCCTTTCTATATCATCCCTGGTGTGGACCTCGGTGACGCAGTAGAGCCCTGACTGGAAGCCCACCTCCCTGTGGGTGGGGTACCCCGCGAGCACCCCCTCCTTCGCGAGCCTCCTGTATACCACTTCCGCCTTCGCCCTCTTGTATGAAACGACGAACTCCTTGAAGTAGGAGCCCTTGAAGTGTGGTGAGAACACCCCGTCTATGCGCGAAAGCCTCTTCGCCGCGAAGTGAGAGTTGGCAATCACAGTCTCTCCGAGCTTCCGGAAACCTTCCTTGCCCAGGAGAGACAGATAGCTGGCCGCGGCTACAGCCATCAACGACTGGTTGGTGCAGACGTTGGACATAGCACCTTCCCTGCGTATGTGCTGCTCACGCGTCTGCAGGACCATGGCGAACGCCTTCCTTTGCTGGTCGGCCACGGGAGTGGTGAGCCCTATGAGCCTCCCTGGCATGCTGCGGGCCAGCTTGATGTCCTTGGCAGCGAATATGCCCAGATGGGGCCCACCGTAGTTCATCGGGATGCCCAACGGCTGCCCCTCCCCTACTGCTATGTCGACGCCGTACGCCCCGGGCTCCCTGACCAGCGACAAGGATATGGGGTCTACCCCTGCCACGGCGAGTGCACCAACACCGTGCACCATGGACGCCAAAACAGCAGCCTCATCCTCGATGACACCGAAGTAGTTTGGATTCTCGAAGTATAGGCAGGCGACGTCGTCCGATAGTTTCCTCTTCAGGTCATCCTGGTCGACCCGGCCCGTGGCGCGGTCGAAGGCTACCGTCTCAAGCCCCATGCCCATCGGCTCGGCGTAGGTCTGGATCACTCCCCTCCTCTGCGGACCGGTATTGGCCCCCAGCAAGACCCTGCTTCGCCCCGTAACCCGCCCGGCCATCCTCACTGCCTCACCAGCCGCTGAAGCCCAGTCGTAAAGCGAGCTGTTGCAGGCCTCCATCCCGAGGAGGTCGCACATCAGGCTCTGATACTCGAAGAGAGCCTGCAGCATCCCCTGGCTCACCTCGGCCTGGTAAGGAGTGTAGCTAGTATAGAACTCCTGCCTTGAAATAATCGACTCCACGGCCGCGGGGACGTAGTGGGGCCAAACCCCGCCCCCCAGGAAGCAGAGGGCCCTGGGAGGCGTCTTGTTCAGGCCGAGCCGCTCCTGGACCTCGCGCCGGACCTGATACTCTGAGGTGCCTTCAGGAATCCGGAGAGGTCGTTTGATTCTCAAACAATCGGGGATATCCGAAAAGAGGTCATCCAATGTGGCCACGCCCGCCTTCCGGAGCATCCTGGCAACGAATTCGTCGTCGAGGTTCGGTAGAAATGGATGCCGCCGGTGGGCGCCGCTCATTCCTCGGGGTCAAAAAACGCTTAAAATAAGAACGTAGCGCCGTTGGAAAAGTCCTTTGAGGAACACTGCGTTAGTCCTGGCGATTTTGCTCATTGCCGCTTTCATCCCCATTCAAGGGGTGGTCCACGCCCAGGGGTCCCCGAGGGTCGACGTCAACAGTGTCTATTCCCTGAACAGGTATGGGTTCGCGACGATAGAAGAGACCGTGATGTTCACGAACAATGGCACTTCGGCGGTCCAAGTGCCTACGGTGACCATCGGGTTCGGGGCATTGTCTTCCAATGTGGTGAAGACCAACCTCACGAGCGGGTTCGCGATGGGGACACCGCCGTCTGCGGGGGGGCCGTTCACGATAAGCAGCAGCGAGTCTGTCCCGCCGGGAGGGAATTCGAGTTTCGTCCTCAGTGCGCTCTTGAACAATGTAGTCTCGACCGCGAAGAACGATAGCCTTCTGGTGGAAGTCCTGTCTTCCCCTTCGATAAGCACCAAGGTCGCGACCCTGTTGAACGTAATCCAGATGCCCGCGCAGACCTCGTTCCTGTCGCCACCGAGCGGCCTGAAGGCTAGCATCCTTGGGACCAACAACACGTACTACTCCAAGCTTTCCGACGTCATCCCCAGCGTAGCCAACACCTCCGTCAGGGCAGTGTCGTCGAACTCGGCGCAAGACTTCAACCCGCTCAAAGTCATCTACGCGCAGAGGACGATATCGATCGCATCCAACGGGACGCCTGAGGTCACCGACACGATCGAGTTCGAGAACATGGGCACCGTGGCCCTCGGGGAACTCTATGTTTCGCTCCTCGCACCAAGCTCCACCCAGGTGACGATAATAACGGGAACGGCTGACGAGCCGGTTCTCCAGAATCCGTTCAAGATGTCGCTCACAGGAGGGGCCATCGACCTCACATCGTTCGTGGTAGGGTATCCAACCGACGGGGTCCAGACGGGGACGGACTTCACACTCACTTACAGGTACCCTCTGGGGACGAACTACTATTCTACCTCGGGCGGGAGGGTGACAATCAACATCCCGGAGACGCCGCTTGTCAAGGCGTTCATAGATTCTTACTCCTTGAATTTCAGTCTGAGCAAGGGTGCTGACGGCATCAAGACGACCCCTGTGAGCCTCGGAGCGGTAACCCCCTGGCATACTGGGGAGGCGACGTTCGCATATAGCCTCACACTTGGATGGTATCTCGATTCTGGGGTCCCGTTCGCCTCGGTCGCCTTCGTCCTCCTCCTGATAGGTCTGTTCGCCGTCAAGTCGGTCGCCTCCTCAGGCGAGGATGAAGCGTCCATGGAAGAGGAGACGTCCACCGAGATTGCTTCAGCGATGATACTCGCATTCGACGAGAAGACAAGTCTAATCAACGGCTTATGGTCTGAGATTGCATCAAAGGACCCGAATGAGCTGGATAAGGCCTATTTCGACGGGATTCGAAGCCGCCTTGACTCGTTCCGGAACAGGGCACTGCAGAGGCTGAATGAAGTCAAACAAAAGTCGACCAGTCAAAAGTTCTCAGAGGTGGTGAGTCAGATTCAGACAACGGAGCGCGAAGTGGACAGGGCGTCGAAGGACAAGCTGAACCTATACCAGCAGTACTACCTGCGTCA
Organism: Nitrososphaerota archaeon; assembly: GCA_027339745.1. Lineage (GTDB taxonomy): Archaea > Thermoproteota > Nitrososphaeria > Nitrososphaerales > Gagatemarchaeaceae > UBA183. Next base: position 49,490 of record DAHWNW010000003.1, read on the forward strand.
GATGAGGAAGGAGGTGTACGACAGGCTGCTCCCGCAGTACACCAAGCGGCTCGAAAGAGCGCTGAATCAGCTTACCGACGAGCTCCATACGGTCCAGAGAGAAGCGAAACTCCTCTAGTGCCGGTGCGCGCCGGGGGCAGATTTATGAAGCGGAAGGCGGCCCTAAACAAAGCTATGGGGAAAGTCGAGAAACTGGTGATTATAGGGTCTGGGCCGGCCGGGCTGACAGCTGCCATCTACGGGTGCCGGGCAGACCTTGAGCCTCTTGTGTTCATGGGGACCAAGTACGGCGGACAACTGATGCTCACGAGTGAAGTGGAGAATTTTCCGGGGTTCCCTGACCCGGTCCTTGGGCCGGACCTGATAACGAAGATGAAGTCACAGGCGGAGAGGCTTGGTGCGAGGCTTGTCCAGGAAGATGTGGTCAAGGTCAACTTCAAGACTTACCCGTTTGAGGTATACACGAGCGGCGGAGTGACGCAAGCCCTGACGGTCATCATAGCAACCGGTGCCAATCCAAGGAGACTCGACCTCCAGTCGGAGATGAGATTGATGGGAAAGGGAGTGTCAAACTGCGCCGTCTGCGACGGCTTCTTCTTCAGAGGGAAGAGGGTGGCGGTGGTCGGCGGAGGGGACACCGCCATGGAAGAGGCAACATTCCTGACCAAGTTCGCTTCATCGGTGCAAGTAATCCACAGGAGGGACGAGCTCAGAGCGAGCGCCGCCCTGAAGAAAGAAGCGCTGGAGAATCCTAAGATCAGCTTCGTCTGGGACTCGGCAGTCACAGAGGTGATAGGGGAGGGGAAGGTCGAAGGGATCAGGGTCAAGAACCTGAAGACCGGGGTTGAAAGCCAGATGCCTGTGGACGGGCTGTTCGTCGCAATAGGCTATGAACCAAACACCGAGATATTCAAGGGACAGGTGGAGCTGGATCCCAAGGGTTACTTGGCTGTCCGCAACGGGACAGAAAGCAGCGTGCCAGGCGTCTTCGTAGCAGGGGACGTCCATGACTTCCGCTACAGGCAGGCAATCACGGCGGCGGCCGATGGATGTAAAGCTCTCCTCGACGCCGAGAAGTTCGTAAAGCAGAAGCTGGAAGCCAAGATACCTAGTCGGTGACGGACACGAACCTGTCCTCAGAGAAGGACTTGCTGAGGGGTCCGACTATGGAGGTTCTGTAGCCGCACCGCCTGCACCTGCTCTTGCCGTCCAGGTTGTATTCTAGTATCTCATAGCCGTAGCGCTTGATGAGGACGGCTTTGCACCCAGGGCAGTAGGTGCTCTCGTCGGGATGGCCTGGCACATTACCTATGTAGACGTAGTTAAGGCCCGTCTTCCTCCCTATTGCGACGTGTCTCTCAAGAGTCTCGATCGGGGTCGAAGGGGAGTCCATCATCTTGTAGTCAGGATGGAAACGTAGGAAGTGGATGGGGGTGTCCGGGCCGAGGTTGTCGTAGACCCATCGGCTCAGCTTTTCTGCAGCTTCGAGGGAGTCCCCCACGGCGGGGACAATCAGGTCTGTAATCTCGATGTGGACGTCCGTCTTCTGCTTCAGGTCCAGCAGGGTTTGGAAGATAGCCTGAGCGTCTGGTATGCTGATGTATCGGCGTACGAAATCGGTCTCGCCGCTCCCCTTGAAGTCTACGGTGATGCAGTCGAGGAACTCCTTCATCATCGCCACAGCTTCGGGAGTATCGAAACCGTTAGAGACGAATATGTTGAAGAGCCCTCGGGACCTCGCGATCTTCCCGACGTCCCGGGCGTACTCGATGAAGACCGACGGCTGGTTGTACGTGTAGGCCACGCCTTCGCAACCATATTCGGCAGCCGTCGCCACCAGCTCTTCGGGTGTCTTTTGTATCCCCGACGCCTGTCTCCGCTGGCTGATGTCATAGTTCTGGCAGAAGCGGCATGCCCATGAGCACCCGCTGGTCGCGATTGAGAAGACCTTCGAGCCGGGACGATAGTGGACTACAGGTTTCTTCTCAATCGGGTCGATTTGAGCCGCCATTATCCTGCCGTAGTCAAGCAGGTAGAGCCTCCTGCCAACGACCCCTCTTATGCCGCAGAACCCCACCTGCCCCTCCCCTATCTGGCAAGCCCTGGCGCAAGCGGTGCACTGGATTCTCCCGTTCCGGAGGTCTCTGAACAGTTCAGCCTCCCTCCCTTCAGGCTTAGTGAGCCGGGGCACAGAAGACACGTCTCCAATTCAGCCCCTTCCGCCCATTAAGTTTTGCAGAGTTCACCACAAGTGAGGCCCCAGGAGCAGATAGCGGGAGCAAATAGTTATAACATATGTTATTATCTCAGCCAAAGTGGCTGACTTCATGGAGGCAGTGGGCCTCTCTGCCGTCATAGGATTCTCCATCTACCTTTCGTTCCCACTCGTGATGCGAAAGGGGAAGAATCAAAGGAGCGTAAACTTCCTCAACGCAGTGGCCGCAGGAATCCTCATTTTCCTGATCGGAGACGTATTCCTTGACGCCGCTGGCACCCTGTATAATGGGTCGCTCTACGGTTATGGTTCGTCTCCCACCTACGATTTCGTGTTCGCCGTTGCCCTGGCCACGGGGTTTCTCGTGCTTTTTGGGGCAGGTAACAGGTGGAAGATGGTCCTTACCCCCACGCAGTTGGCTCTCGTGATAGCCCTAGGGATTGCATTCCAGAACCTCACCGAGGGGCTCCTCTTTGGCGCCCTGAGCGTAGGGATTGGGTTGACAGGTACGGCCCTGGTGGTGCTGCTAGGATTCACCTTCCAGAACTCGACTGAAGGGTTCCCCATCGCTTCCCCTTTTCTCGAATCGACCGAGGGCAAGGGAGCGGTGATAGCGGGCGCCCTGTTCGTCGGCGGGGTTCCGACGATACTGGGAGGGGCAGTCGGGTACTTCTACAATACTACCATTCTTGACCAAGTGTTCTATGGTCTGGCGGTAGGGACGATGCTCTACGTCATTCTTCCAATGCTGAGGCACCTGTTATCGGCGTCAGACCCCGACAAGCTGCAGACAGCGTACGCGGGTGTGTTCGTCGGTTTCATTCTCGGGTTCGCGGTCAACCTACTCTGAGACTCATCTTAGCAGGAAGGATGACTGGGAGAACCCGCGAGCCCACCGCCTCGGCCGCGTTTCGCGGCCCCGCAAGCTCCTAAACGCGCCTGTCGGCCCGGTCTAATCACTTTTGGCTCAGTCAGAGTCTTCCCCTTTGGGTCGTCGAAGGTCGATCAACGACTCCCCTACGCGCCCCTGCAATATCGGTGGGAGACACACTTCCTCGAAGGAGCGCCTTGTTGTAACCACTATGGCGGCCTTGTTGTTCATCCTAGTCGCGAGCGTCCTTGGCCTCTTGGATGCGAGGTTGACATTTTCTCTGCCGTCGCCTCCGCTGTGAGGTTGACAGACGCGGTTGGGATGGGTCCCGTACACGTGAATAAGGCCCCTCCCTCGGGATGTACACGTCTGCCAAAGTGAAGGTGCTTATCCCGCCGCGCTTAGGGCGACTAGCTAGGATTTACGTGTCGACATTCCCTTTAAGAGGAGCACCTTTGAATAGACTTCGTTATATCTGTACGCAACCTGAGCATGATTCCTCCGCTAATCCTTTCCTCTGGAAGGATGATGAGTTTGGTTCGGTCGGGACTTTAGAGCTCTTTCTGGTTTCATGCGATGAACGCCGAAGATGTCTCAGTGCCGCTTGTAGGATGAGCGCGTTAAGGCGTTCGCTCATGTCCGCCAGTATCCTGGAGCCAGTCTTCGAGAGTCATCGGGTCATACTCGATCCCCTGACCCATTCATCAGCGAATGAGCCAGTTGAAGTCAAAGCGCGGCCGTTCGATGCGGTCCCCGTCGCGGGCTCAAGCCATTTCTGGGCATCGGAAAATCTCCTAGTTTCTACAGTACCGATGTAGACTCGTCTTCTGTCTCCCGATTCCCCAACAAAAGCGGGGAATCCTCTCGTATCACAGGGATAGCCCGGGTACGTTAGCTTCGCGTTGGAACGATTTAGCGCAGGTACGTTAGCCAAAGCGGGATACGTGCCTTGGCTTAAAAGCGAGGGGCGTGAAGTTCAGCATGGTCCAGACAGGGACAAACCGGGAGCATGGGAGGTTCACCCCAGAGTGGGCCAGAGGAAGAAGCCATGGCTGCTGGTCGACCAGGTATGAGTCGTCCACACGAAGACCATCGATAGGGAATCCCTCCAAGAGTTCCGGACCGTGAGGGAGTGGATAGAGAGGAAGAGCGAGAACGGCAAGATGCCGGCCCTCTACCACATGGCAGCGTATCTCAGGTGGAGAGAGACGAAGGGACTCTCGGTCGACCCGGACCGGTGGGTCGAAGAGTGCAGGAACGGCACCAACAGGACCCTGGTAGAGCACCTGGAGCCGCTGGAACCGTGCGCCGAGAGTGAAATGTTCGATGGCGACGTGTTCTCCACGCGGCGCAAGTTCTACACCGATATCCGGAGTTTCTACTACAGGCACCTCGTCCCTCTTCCGCAGTCGAGGCTCGAGGTGGTCAGGAAGGCTGTGAAGGTGAAGGTGCAGGCCCAGGTCACGGCCACCGAGTTTCTGCATATGGCTCAGAGGGTCCTCGCGACAGAGATGCGTCCCCGGGACAGGTCCATCATGATTTCGATGATCCAGGGGGGCATGGATGCCTCGACCCTGGCCGAGGCGTTCAACCACGTGGCGTTCCCCCAGCTCGCGAAACATTTCGGGACGCCCGACTGGAGCAGCTGGGAAGAGCGGAACGTCCCGGTCAGAGTCGACCTGGTCAGGCCGAAGACAGACTACCAGTTCTACACCTTCCAGGACGCAGACGCCATAGTCGCGCTCAGGGACTACCTCAACGTCAGGAAATCGGTGTTCGGACCCTTGGCGGTTCGACCCTCCGGCAACCCCCAGGTCATGGACACTTCCGACCCCATCTACGTCACGGAATATGCGGAACAGATAGACGCCAAGTACGTCAGCAGGATGTTCTACGAGTACGGCGTGAAAGCGGGAGTCAACGTCGTCCCCGGCGAGAGGCTCCCAGCATACAGGGGGGCCTCCAGGCGCTACCCCTCCCATTCGCACGAGGTGAGGGACACCCTGGTCACCCTGGCGAGGCGCGCCGGGGTGGAGCTCCCGGTCGCCAACTACTTCGTGGGCCACTCCATTGACAAGTACAAGTATGACAAGTCGCCCTGGGACGACCCGGAGCACTTCAGGGAGCAGCACATGCTCCTCGCCCCGTACCTGAACGTGATCTCTCAGAAAGAGACCCTAGCGAGAGAGAAGACCGAACGCGGAATCGGCAGCAGTATGAGGGTGGTCGAGGAGGAGAACAGGGAGCTGGAGGCGAGGGTCCTCCAGGCCGACGACGACAGGAAGAGGCTAGCTGACCTCTATGCTGAGCTCAGGCGCAGGGGGGTCATCTGACTGCTGGTGTGGACCACTCCACAGTAGAAACGCCTCAAGGTATAACGAACAGTAAAGGAGGAGCCTAAACGATGGTCTACCAGTCGAAGTGGAAGCCCGAGGAAAGTCCGGATCGTGATGGAGTCCATCAACATCTCCATCTCGATGTCTGAGCTCTGCAGGAGGTACGTAGTCCCGAACACCTTCTACGCGTGGAAGGAGAAGTTCCTGGAAGCAGGGAAGATGGGTCTCTCTGGGGGACTCAGGAAGAACGGTCATGCCAGCAAGGAGCTCGAGCACGAGAAGGAGAGGCTGAAGACCCTGATCGGGGAGCTGACGATAGCCAACGATTCTCAAAAAAGCGCTGGAAGGGGGGAGAAGATGACAGCCATCAGGCTGATGCTCGAGAAGGAGATGAGCCTCAGGAGGACCCTCCGATACTCTGGCATGTCGAGCTGCTCGTACTACTACAGGCCGGTACCGCGCATTATCCAGCCTGACCCTGCACTCGTTGGGAAGGTCGAAGAGCTCACCGTGGAGAGGCCCTTCTAAGGCACCAGGAGGATGGCAGCTCAGCTCACCAGAGAGCTGCATGTCTCGGTGAACCGAAAGAGGGTCCAAAGGGTCTTCCACATGCTGAACTGGAATGAACCCGCCAAGGCGAAGAACCCGATCCTCAGGTCCTCCGTAAAGGTCGTCAGGGCGTCCAGGCCGTACCAATTCTGGCAGACAGACCTCACCTACATCTGGTGTGGCGACCAAGATAGGTGGTCCTACCTCTTCAACGTGTTGGACGTCTTCCATCGCGAGTGGCTCGGCTACGCCTTCGAGAGGTCTGCGGTGAAGGAGCATGCGATAATGTCGGTCAACAACGCTCTCGCTTCTCACGACGAAGCTGTGCCAGGCGGGCTGACCCTCAGGTGTGACAACGGGCCGCAGTACACCTCTCGCGCGTTCAAAGACTCGATGGACGCCCTCGGCCTCAGGGCGGAGCACATCCTCTACCACACCCCTGAACAGAACGGGTACATCGAGTCCTTCCATAAAGACCTTGAAGAAGGAATACATCTGGACCAGAGACTTCCAGAGCCACCGGGAGGCAGAGATCGCAATCGCCGAAGCGTTCGAGGACTACAACCATCGGGGGATTCATTCGTCGCTGGGGTACCTCACGCCGTCAGAGTACCTGGACGCGTGGAAGCAGGGTAACGTCATTCTGGAGGAGGCGAAGGTGAGCAGTTGACGGCGGAAACTATGAGGCTTGAGGGCCCAGAAACGCATAAGGGACGGGTCCACTCCAATCGTGGTCTGGGGATTCAAGAGGTAATTCCGGCTGAGGAGGAAGTATGCCGGCCTCTTCATCCGCGCGAAGAGCCTCAAGTCCTCTTGTCCTCGGGGAACTTCAACAGGATCCTCCGCCATTTTGAGGTCATCGACGAGGGGAGCGGCCGCTCCCCCAGGATGGCCTTCTACCAGATAGCGGACAACGAGGACAACCTGCGTAGGTGGGAGCGGAAGCTATGCGACGAGTGGAGGTTGGTGGCGAGGATCGAAGAGGGAAACAGGGTCTACTGTCGTAAGACTGAACTCGGGGAGAACCTGCACAGGATTCTGGAGAGCCACGAGTACGTCGGCCGTCTCTTCGAGGAACTCATCAGGGACAGATTGGCTCCTGGGAACTGGTAATCGCTTCACGCCCAGTCGGCGGAGTGCATATCGGGTTGGATGGTTCCCGGCCTCATCCCTTGATTTTCTCCAAAACCATCGATGGGCAGACCTTCCGGACCCCTTCTATCCTTCCTATCTTGTTCATGAGGACGTGCGAAAGGCGTGCGCTGTCTTCGCACCAGACCTCGATCATTATCATGTGATCTCCGCTGGTCAGGGCAAGGTACCTGACTTCAGGGAGCGCCTTCAGCTTCTCTGCGATTTCAAGCAGATGGATCGGGTCACCGTCGACTCCGACCAGCGCCGTGCTCTTCATCCCTAGCTTGTCAGGGTCTACAGAGACAGAGAACCTTGTTATCACCCCCTGCTCCCTGAGCTTAAGAATCTTCTTCCTCACCGTAGACTCGTCGATGCCAGTCTTGCGAGATATCTCGGCGTATGACAGGTTGCCATCTTCCTGCAGCAGATGGACTATGCGTAAATCGGAATCTTTCAGCAAGGAAGTTTCCTGCCATAGCATCTTTATTTGAAGATTTATCCTTTTTCATGACCGAACAGTTATAAAAAATGACTGGCACCAGTGTCCAGCATTGAATACGATCAGAGAGTGGTGGCCGGAGAGACTGGACCTCAGGATTCTGCGCCTCAACTCGCCCAAGTCCAATCCCATGGGCTCGAAATTTGACTACAGATCCGAGTTCAACAGCCTGGACTTGACGGCGGTCAAGAAAGACCTCTCACAACTCATGACGAGCTCACAGGATTGGTGGCCCGCCGACTTCGGGAACTACGGGCCCTTGCTCATCAGGATGGCCTGGCACGCCGCTGGGACCTACAGGACTGGAGACGGCAGGGGGGGCGCTGGCTCTGCGCAGCAGAGGTTCGCCCCGCTGAACAGCTGGCCTGACAATGTGCTGTTGGACAGGGCCAGAAGGCTGCTGTGGCCGATCAAGCAGAAGTACGGAAGGAAGATTTCATGGGGCGACCTGATGATCCTCGCCGGCAACGTGGCGCTGGAAAGCATGGGGTTCAAGACCTTTGGTTTCGGCGGTGGAAGGGAGGACGTCTACGAACCAGACGAGTCAGTATATTGGGGGAGTGAACAGGAATGGCTTGGCGATAAGCGATACTCGGGTGACAGGGAGTTGGAGAAACCCCTCGCAGCGGTCCAGATGGGACTCATCTACGTCAACCCTGAGGGCCCCAATGGGAACCCCGACCCTGTGGCAGCGGCGAAGGACATCAGAGAAACGTTCTCCCGCATGGCCATGAATGACGTGGAGACGGTGGCGCTTATCGTTGGGGGGCACACCTTTGGGAAGACACATGGTGCCGGCCCAGCTTCATATGTGGGGCCACCTCCTGAGGCTGCACCTATCGAGAACCAGGGAATCGGGTGGGTTAGCACCTACAAGTCAGGCAAGGGCGACGACACCATAGGGGGCGGGCCTGAGGTGGTTTGGACAACGACACCCACAAGATGGAGCAACGGCTTCCTTGAAACGCTGTTCGGATACGAATGGGAGATTACGAAAAGCCCCGCTGGCGCGTATCAGTTTGTTGCGAAGGGCGGGGCAGGAGCAAGGACCGTACCGGACCCCCACGACCCGAAAAGGCGACGCTCGCCCACCATGCTGGTTACCGACCTGTCTCTGCGAATGGACCCAGCGTATGAAAAGATCTCGAGGCGATTCCTCGAGCACCCGGACGAACTCGCGGACGCATTCGCGAGAGCATGGTTCAAGCTGACCCATCGCGACATGGGCCCGAAGACGAGGTATCTTGGCCCTGAAGTGCCAACAGAGGACCTCATTTGGCAAGACCCAATTCCCCCTGTAAACCATGAGCTTGTGGATGCTGATGACACATCCCAGCTTAAGGGCGCGATCCTTGCCTCTGGGGTGAAGCGCAGGGAACTCGTATACACGGCTTGGTCTTCGGCCTCGACATTCAGGGGGAGCGACAAGAGAGGAGGAGCTAACGGGTCACGGATCCGACTTGAGCCGCAGAGAAGCTGGGAGGTCAACGAGCCAGAGCAGCTGCAAAGGGTCCTTGGGGCGCTGGAGGAGATCAAATACGACTTCGACTCCAAGGCAAGGAGAGGAAAGAGGATATCGCTCGCGGATCTCATAGTGCTGGCAGGCGGCGTGGCCGTGGAGGAGGCCGCCAGGGATGGCGGGGTCCCGGTGAGCGTCCAATTCGTGCCCGGGCGGATGGACGCTCTGGAGGAGCAGACAGACGCAAAGTCGTTCTCTGCGCTCGAACCAAAGGTTGATGGCTTCCGTAACTACAAGTCCGCCCCTGACGGGGTCAAGGAAGAGTTCCAACTCGTTGACAGAGCACAGCTCCTCACCCTTACCGTCCCGGAGATGGTGGTCCTCGTTGGCGGGATGAGGGTGCTCGACGCCAACTACCGTCAGTCCAGGGACGGCGTGCTGACGAAAAGGCCAGGCGTTCTCACTAACGACTTCTTCGTGAACCTACTTGATATGGGAACCACCTGGTCTCCTACGGACGATGCGCATACTCTCTTCGAGGGGAAAGACTCTAGGACCGGGCAGGTCAGGTGGACCGCTAGCCGCGTGGACTTGATATTCGGCTCCCATTCTGAGTTACGGGCTGTCGCCGAGGTCTACGGAAGCGAAGATGGAAGGGAAAAATTCGTGAAGGACTTCGTGACGGCTTGGACCAAAGTTATGAACCTAGACAGGTTTGATCTCTGGAAGGGGCGCAACAATGTCTAGCCAGCGCCTGCACCTTTGGCTTGGCTTGAGAGAAGCATGAAGTGCTACTATTGCGACCAAGACTCTAGGGGCATCTGTAAGGAATGCGGTCGCGCCAGCTGCAAAGAGCATGCAACGACAACCGTTCATCACCTGCACATGACAACCGGATTCAAGTTTGTCTGTAATGTGTGCATCGCGGCATACAAGACTCCGGGGGATACGGTTCCGTCGAAGTGAACTGTGCCGGCCTATCCCACACAGTGCGCACTTGTTGTGTTAGACGTCAGAGAGCGGCTCGCGAATCAGGCAGGGCGCGTTATTTAGGGCGGCGGACGTTTACCTGATGCTGGACTTCGTGGTCGTCGTAACAACGGTCACGATGCGCGCCTGGGCCCCGGGCCGACGCCGTTTGATTGACCCGACACCATTTCACGGAAGCGTGAGTTCGTTTCGCCTGCATTCACCCTAGTGCACATGCTGTAGAACTACCCGCCTTGGTCTTCACGGCACGTCAGTCAAATGTGGCTCGGTCGGAGAATCGGGTGCAACCTGTCTGAGGGCTGTACGTAATTCCATCTCATCTCGACAGGGTTGCCAAATCCACCTGATTCCTGACCGTAATCCCCATCCCCCTGATTCGTCAGTGTGTACCCAACTAACCAGAGGCATGGGGATGGAGCTGTATCGGGCTCCGAAGGGTCCTCCCAGAGGAGAGCAAAGGGAGGAAGGGACAAGAAACGTAAACCGATAAGGGAAGAATCTTTTCCAGCGGAGCTGTCTTCCAAAAGAACGACTTCACGTACATAGACCGAATCGTAGACCCGTTCAGGAAGGAGAGGGCGGGACCGAAGGGGTACCCTCCAAACGCGATGTTCATGGCCCTCCTCCTGATGTACCTGAAGGAGCTCAGGAGCGTCCTGGGCCTGATAGGCTTCATGAGTTCGAACCCGGAGTGGCTCAGGACGCTGGGCCTGAAGAGGAGGGTCAACGGGGTCGAGGTCTACTCTGTGCCTGACAGGACCAGGTTCTACAGACTCGCCCGAAGGATCGGCATCGACGGGATGATGCGAATCATCTCCGTCATGGTGGTCAGGCTGATGCAGAGAGGGGTCAAAGCGAGGAGCGTCTCGTTGGATGCCATCATAATCTCAGCATGGTTCAAAGACTGCAGGATCAGGAATGACGAGCAGCATCTGAAGAGGTGCAGGCACGAGAAGACGAAGGACAGGGACGCGTCCTGGGGGTACGACCTCCATCGGGACAAGTACGTCTACGGCTACAAGATCCACGTGTTGCTGGACTCGAAGACAGCCCTCCCCATTGCGCTCACAGTCACAGCGTCGGGATACGGGGAGAACAGGACGGTGCCATGGTTCGTCTCGATGCTCCTGGTGCTGGGCGTCAGGGTGAGGAAGTTCTTCGCTGACATGGGGTACGACAGCAACCGGACCAGGCTCCTGATCGCCCAGAAGCTGAGGGCGACCCCGTTCATCTCCCTGCTGGCAAGGAACGCGAAGGGCTCCACCCCCGAGGAGAAGACCGAGGTCCTCCAGACCCAGGTGGAGGAGTTCTCCATCCTCCTCTCTGACGTCTTCAACACCGATGCTACGAACGCCCCGCGCCTGATGTTCGTCTTCAAGGGGGCTCTCTACTACCTCTACACCTTCACGGACGACCCGACGTTCTGGGAGCTGTACAACCTCCTGCTCGAGTTCACCAGGAAGAGCGCCGGCGAGATCACTGACCTGCTGGGGAGGAGTGACGTGGAGCCCGAGGTCATCCACGAGACCATCGAGGCGATCTCCAAGCTCCCCAAGGACGCCTTCATGCCATTCATCAACAGGAGGCGTCTCTTCTCTGTCGCTGGATTCAATGGGATACCTGTGGCACGCAATAAACGGTGCGACATACGGAATAGCCTATACCCTTCTTTTTGGAAGCGGCTCCTGGCTGCTCGCCTTCGGATGGGGCACCTTCGTCTGGTCCGTCATGATGGCGTCTATGCCAAAGATGATGCCGATGGTGAAGCTTTCCTATCCGAAGTTCATGGTCATACCCCTGATTGCACACTTGGCGATGGCCATGCCGATTAGCTATTTCGCCCTAAGCTATGTCACGCCCGGAGCGTCGGCGACGAGCCTGCTCGGAGCTTCGCTCAACCACAAACACAACCGTAGCAATCAAAATCCCACGGAAGATGCACTACCTCAATTGAACGCCTTCGCTATCAAGCTAAGGAAACTTGTGCATCTCTGGTTTCTCGCTAACTTCCTCTCCTTTGTGAACCTTCATGTGCTTGTAAGCTTTGGCGCAGCGCTCTGAGTTGAAGTAGTACCTGCCTCCGTCGATGTACTCCACGTACGGTTTGCCGACAATGGGAGTGTGGCAGAACTCGCACTTGAACTGGACCATCATGTAAGAATCCACCGTCGCCCCGTACTCCTCCTTCGCGGTCTTGGTTATGACGAGGCTCGAGTAGCCGGTAATCCACTTCACCTCCGAGAGCTTCTTCGAAACCAACTGTCCCAGTTCGTCCGGGTCCCTCGTTTCGACCTTGAGGACCAGAGAGTGAGCGCCCGTCGTCATGTAAGTCTCCCTTACCTCCTTCATCGAGTTCAGCTTGCTCACCGCTTCATCGATGCTTGTCGGATCCAGCTGTAGAAGGACGAGGCCCCTGACCTTCCCGAATATCTTGTCAGGGTCAACTATGAGGGTGAATTTTTTTATCACGCCCAACTCCGTCAGGCGATGAACCCTAGTTCTGACGGTAGGGAGGCTGACCCCATTCCCCGCACAGAATGGGTTGAGGAACCCCTTCCTCAGCGTTGCGCTAAATCGTGCTGAGAGTTAGATAGCCCGGCTAGGATTCGAACCTAGGTCGAAGGCTCCAAAGGCCTCCATCCTTGACCAACTAGACGACCGGGCTGCGGATGAACGCACGCCGCCGTGGTGATTTAGGCTTGTTTGGCAGCCTTCTCTATCTCCATTGCTATCTTGGGGACTGGATCCTCCATCGAATCCAACACCAGTCTCGCTCTCTTGGCCAATCTGATCTTAGACGGACCGGAAAGAAGGCGCCTGGCCTCTGAGAGCACACTCAGGACGGTGCTTGCCTTCACCAGGAGGCCGACCTTCGCGAGGTACCTGTCGGTATATAGCGGCCCCTGGAACGCTGAGATGGTCGGGACTCCCATCAGTGCAGCCTCTGCGTTCATCGTCCCACCCATCCCGATGAACAAGTCCGTGGCTGCCAGCAGGTCATGTCCTCCTACCACCTCCTCAGGAACAATGACCTTTGACCCGAACTTGCCCTTCACTTCTTCAACCTGATAGTCATACCTGCAGAGCGCAACTATGTTGGCATGAGGGTATCCCTCGACCAACGAAGCGAGCACCCTGTCAGACCACCCCAGGTCTGCCCCGGCGAGATATGGTGCGTCGCTCTCCTGCACTCTTACCGTGATTGTGTCCTTAGAACTGTCCAGCTGAGGGACCGGGCCTGGGATGGGGGGCCTCTTCAGCCAAGCCGCAGGGTCCAGCGCTCTGTAGGTTGTCACCTGGTCCTTCCGGACCCCGAAGTGAGCCCAAGCGCGGTAAGGTATGACCCAAGGACACATGAGGTGGTGGCTCAAAGGGAGGGAAAGCCTCCCCGCCACTTCTGAGTGAGGTGAGTCGTTCACCGCCAAGTGCCGAATCCCGAGCCCATAGGCGACCCTGGCGCACACGGCCGACGCTGTGGAGATGGCGACCTGTGGCCCAAACCGCTTGACCAATGGTATCATCTCCTCCTGGCGCCTGGTGGCCGCGAGAAGCTGTTCCTCTCTGCCCCTGTGCCCTCTCTCGCCTACGAAGGTCAGCTCTAGCCGCGCCCGGTCTGCTAGAGGAGCCACCTCCCTGTAATTGCGGGAAGTGACAATGACCTCGGCCCCTCTGGTCCTGAGCTCGTTGACGACAGGCCCGAAGAATAGGACCTGTTTCGGTGTCAGTACGTCGAACCAGACTCTCATCACGGGCCTCACGATTACCGACCAGGCTGGTGTATACTAATCCGTTTGCCTCTGTTTCAACGTAAGGCCTTCCTTTCAAAGTATAATACCGAACTGTTGCTTAGCCAATAGGAGCCTTTGCCCAAGATACAGGTGGCGATGTTCGGCCTCACCAGCGAGGCATACAGGCTGGCTGCCGACATCGGCGATAAGGCGCAGGTCACGATCGTCGACGAGACCCTTCAGATGGCAATGGAGCTGGAGCCGGGCTTCCTGAGGAAGAACCCAGCCTTGCAGGAAGTGATGGCAGACGAGCCTCTGCTCAGCCTTAAGCCGCTGGAGCAGGTCCTGGGAGAGGCGCAGGTGGTCTTCTTCACACCTAAATTGAGGCGGCCGTCAGAAGAGACCCTCATCGAAGCCGGCTCCAAGCTGCGGGACCTGGCGAAGTACCTCTCCAAGGGGGTCAGCCTCGTCAACGCGCTCCCTTCGGGCCCGGGAGGGAACTCTGAGAACATCATGCTCGTGGAGAAGCAGACCGGGCTCCAGGTAGGCTCTACGCTGACCTATGCGTACATGCCGCTGAGACCGAGGGAAAGCAAGCCGGCGGTGGTGGCGTTCGCCGGCGCCCAAGAGAAGGGACCACTGCAGAGCCTTGGTTACTCGCCGAGCTCCCAGAACGTCTTCTCCGCCGAGCTTGAATATGCGGTGACTGTGTTGGAGGCGGCCGTAGGCTCGGTGACGGAGATCGAGATGGCCAGGAAGGCGCGCGAGGCAAAGGTTTGGCTGCAGGGTTCTTCCGAGGTGTACTTGGATGAGTTCTCGAAGTACCTGTATGAGCTGAAGGCCATCCAAGCCAGCGAAGAAGCTGGCGAGTCGATTTCTTATTTGGCGGGGGCTGTATTGAAGAGCTTCGACAACTACATCAGGTACGTCGTGGATGAAACTAGGGAGGCGTTGAAAGAGAAACAATTGAAAGCAAGCCGGACGAAGATATCCTTGCTCTGGGCGCTTGACAGGTATGAGATGCGCGGAGAACGACTGCAGGTGGCAGAAAGCATCCAGCAGCGGCTCAGAGACTACGTGACAGACGTGGAGCTCGTGGCAGGGAGAACCAAGGGAGGGTCGGAGCTATTCGACCCGCTCAAGCACAACGTGGCCATAGTGTGCTCCAAGGACGACTTGGAGGCTCTGAAGTCGTGGAGGAAGAGCACGAGGGGTGGTGAGACCACCCTAATCTCAGCGACCCCAGCCTTGAAGAGGGAATGAACGACATAACCCTAAATCCTGTTCCCTTAAGGCGGCGAAACTGATGACCCGCATAGCGGTCGTCGGGACCGGGGGGTGGGGGAAGAACCACGTCAGGGTGCTGAACGAGCTGCAGTGCCTGGCCGCTGTGTGTGACACGAACCAAGAGAGGGCGGAGGCTTTCTCGAAGAAATACCACGTTCCCGCCTACGCATCGCTGCAGTTGATGCTTGATAAGGAAAAGCTGGACGGCGTCACGATATGCACCCCGGCTACGACCCACTTTCAGATAGCCAGCCAGGCGCTGGCCGCGGGGCTCAACACGTTCGTCGAAAAGCCGCTGTCCACCACGGTGAAGGACGGTGAGGGTCTGATTGACGCGGCGCGGAAGGCGGATAGGGCACTCACGGTGGGGTTCATCGAGCGCTTCAACCCGCCGATTACCGCCCTCAAGCGGATGATATCCGAGAAGGAGCTCGGAGACCCAATCCTCCTGGAGTTCCATAGGGAGAACAGGAGGGGGGCAGGGATCAGCGATGTGGGCATCGTGCATGACGCGTCTGTCCACGACATCGATACTGCCTGCTGGCTCTTCGGAGAGGTGCCGAAGGTCGTCTATTCGAGGGTAGGGTCCATGCGCGTCCCCCCGGAGCACGAAGACTTCGCGACAATCCTGATGGGGTTCTCCGGACAGAGGACGGCGTTCCTTGTAACCAACTGGATAACCCCTAACCGCGTGAGAACCCTGAGCGCCGTCTTCTCCGGAGGGGTGGTGGACGTAGACTTCGTGACACAGGAGACCAGAATCCACGAGGGCGAGGTTACCACCGTCCCCACGAGGCCAGTTCAGGAGCCACTTACGCTCGAGCTGAAAGAGTTCATCTCCGCGATTGAGGAGGAGAGGGAGCCCCTTGTCACAGGGAGAGACGGTCTCAACGTGCTTAGGGTGGCAAATGCTGTGCTGGCGTCGAGCGCGTCGGGGGCACCGATCTACCTTGGGTGAGAGCACGAAGGTAGTGAACTTCGTCTCCCCGGAAGCAAAGCTTGGGAGGAACGTGCGCGTGTGGCACTTCTCGTACGTCGGGAAGGGTTCTGAGATAGGGGACGATGTCAAGATCGGCTCCTTGGCTCATATAGACTACGACGTGAAGGTGGGGAGCGGGACGATGATCGAAGGAAGCGTGTACATCCCCCCAATGTCCAGGATAGGGAAGGGGGTGTTCATCGGCCCCGCAGCCGTCCTTACCAACGACCCGTACCCACCCAGCAAGAAGATGACCGGAGTGACCATCGAAGATGGAGCGGTCATCGGCGCCAGGGCGGTCATCAAGGCGGGGGTGACTGTGGGGAGGAGGGCAGTGGTGGCTATGGGGGCTGTGGTGACCAAGGACGTCCCTCCCGAGAAGGTGGTCATGGGGGTCCCGGCCAGGGTCGTATACAGCCGGAAGGAATTCGACGCTAAGATGAAGGCCTGGGAGCGCTCCTGACCCTGGTTCGCACGTAAAGCCTGGTCAAGCCGTCTAGGACGATGAACCAGAGAGCGCCCAAGGCAAAGATCAATAGCATCTTGAGCAGAGCGAGGGCCGTGTAGTCCGTGAGGGAGTGCGGGATGGGCCCGAGGGGGACGACGAAGGTGAAGAAGACGTATGTCTCCAGGATTATGAGCAGGAACGCCACGAGCTCTATCATATAGAGAGGGAAGAGCTTCAAGCTAGAACACCCAGGTCAGCACTGAAGTGGCCACCGAGAAGACACAAGCCACCGCGGTCAGCGCCACGATGCTCGTCACCAGTTCCACTTCGGTCATCGATGAGGTAAGGAGGACAAGTCGCACGAGGGTGTTCGGCGCGTCTTCCTCCATGGAGGCATGGAGCAGCCCGTCATCGCCGACATATGTCGGCCTTGCAATCTTCCTCCTCTCGACGAAGCCCCTGACACTGGAGAGGGTGTAGAAGGAGTTCAAAATCGCCGGGACGATGGCTATGATAGCGGCTATCTCGACCCCTCCCGTGACTGCGAGTCCCGCGAACGCCGCGCCGAACATGAGGCTACCGCTGTCCCCGTCGAAGGCCTTCGAGGGGTAGCGGTTGTAGAACAGGAAGGCGCCCGCGACCCCAACCAGGGGGAGGACGGAGGCCATCCTGGAGACAGAGAATCCGCTCTGGAAGAGTGTTCGGAGCATGACGCCGACCAGGAGCGCCAGCGAGGTCAGGAGAGCGAACCAAGATATTTCGCCGTTGAACGCATCCATCATGTTGAACGCGTTAGCCACCACCGGGAACGCGACCACCGCCAGGATGGTGTAGATGATGAAATGGGGGGCCGTGTCGCCGAGGATCGGGAAGTAGATATCGGCCCGGTAGAGCGTGGGCTGCAGGACGGCGAGGGAGACAAAGGCGAGGCCTGCGAAGAACAGAAGGAGCGGCTTTGTCTTCCCCCCCAGGACATATAGGTCGTCGAACAACCCGATTGCAAAGGCGACGCCAGCCCCCGCCGCCACGGCGACGGGGACGAGGGTCCTGAACCCTACAGCCACCGCTACTTCGCCTACGACCAGGCCCGCGAACAGGAGCGGACCAGCGGGCATGGGGACCTTGGTAGGCGGGTTCTTGTGGGCGTCCTCGGCTAAGTGCCCCATCCTGGTGAGAGCCCTGAGATACGACGGGAACAGCCCCACCAAGAGGAAGAAAGGCGCAGCGAACGCTAGGATGAGAAGACCGCCCTCAACCATCCATGGGACCAACGGCTGGGGCAGCCAAACTCTTTCTCATTAAACGGTTTCCGAAGCCCCTACGGACGCTACATTGTTAAATAATACTTACAAGCGACCAGCGATTCATATGAACATACACGATCTGCGCGACGGCATGAGGAGAGTCGACGCAGAAGGTGAGATTGTCGAGATGGCCGAGCCGAGGAACGTCAACCTGAGGACGGGGGGGGAGGCTAAGGTCGCCGACTGCATGCTGAAAGATGAGACAGGCCAGATCAAGCTCTCCCTCTGGGACGAACAGATAGACATGGTAAAGCAGGGCTCCAAGGTGAGGATCACCAACGGGTACACGAACAGCTTCCGTGGGGAACTGAGACTGAACGTAGGGCGCTACGGAAAGCTCGAAGTGATCGAAGCCTAAAGGTTCTAAAACGGCAGAGACCAGAAACCTCTGATTTGGGTACCGGCGGAGTCTTCCTAAGGAGGCTCAGAGCCGTGGTGGCTGACAGCCCCACTGGGTTCGTCTGGGTCGAAGACAGGTCCCTCGCTGGGTCTGGCTACCCGGCGTCCAGGGAGCAGGTAGGGTGGTTGACTAAGAGAGGAATCGGCAGCATACTCACGCTTACTGAGGAGCCGCTCCCAGTGAAGTGGACGTCAGGGTTCTCTTTGGACCTGGGCCACGTGCCGATGCATGACCACCTTCCTCCCAGCGCAGAGTCGCTGGCGAAAGCAGTGGAGTACATTTCAAGCCGCAGAGGAGAGGGAAGGGCTGTCCTGGTCCATTGCCTCGCAGGCGAGGGGAGGACCGGGTGCGTGCTGGCGGCGTATCTGATCCGAACTCGCCGCATGGGAGCCGATGAGGCCATGGCGACCCTGCGTTCTTTGAAGCGCGAGTTCGTCGAGCCAAAACAGGAAGGGGCGGTGCGTGGATTCGCGGCCCGAAAGGCACACGCGGACATGGCGGCGGGACCTTCCCATCTCTGAATCAGTCGTACGGCCCTTGCGCGGGGTCTAACCGCTCTGGTTGCCCAGAAAACGGACGACCCGCTTCATGAATGCTCCCCTCTCCTCCCAAAAGGCGAGGTGGGAGCTCTTCGGAAAGATGGTCAACTCAGAGCCTTTGATGAGTCTGTGGATCTCCTTGGCGACCAAAGGCGAGACCTCGTCATACCTCCCGCCGAGGACGAGAGTCGGAACCCTTATCGTACTGAGCTGGCTGGTGACGTCCCAGTAGCGGATATTGCCTATTATAGTGAACTCGTTCGGACCGTTCATCGTCCCGTACACAGGCTTGCTGATGTGTTCCATGGAATAGCTCACCTCGGCTGGCCAGGGGTCCAGTCGGCACAAGTGCTTCTTGTAATAGACCATCACAGCGTCGGCGTACTCTGGATTTTCATACTCCCCGATGGACTCGTACTTCGTCATAACCCCCTGGACCTCCTTTGGGAGCTTCTTCTTCATCCGCTGCATCTCGCTTATCGTCAAGGGGACGCTGTGTAGCCCCCCGACGGTAGTCAGCGTCGACATGTTCTGCTGATACTTCAGGGCGTAAGCTATCGCAAGCATCCCGCCCCAGCTGGAACCGATCAGGTGCGGCCGCCCCAGTTTCATCTTCCTGCGGAACTCCTCTACCTCCTCCACGTAGTGCTCCGGTACGAAGAGACCGGGGTCCTTCGGAACCTGCGACCGTCCGCAGCCTAGCTGGTCGTAGAGGGTCACCCTGTAACCATGCTTAGCGAGGTCGGCCAGGGGGAGCAGATAGTCATGGGTGGCGCCCGGGCCCCCGTGAAGGCCGAGGACTTCTCCCTTTGTGGGGTCGCCGAACTGTCTATAGTAGAGGTCGTATCCGAGGACCGAAGCGTGCCCTTCTCTGCGCTCCACCTCTATGGGCGGTCACGTGAATAGCTTAAACTTTGAGCGTCAGGGCCGAACCCCTTGTTTCCCAGTGACCAGGGGCCGGTCGCCAATGTGTCCTACCTCGTCGCCAGCTACAGAACGCAAGTTGAAAGGAGGAGGCATCGCCTCCTGAGTCAGGAGAAATCCCTGTGTCAACGGGGCTGATGAAGAGAGGGGAAGAACCCTGGCCCCTGATTCAGTCCGAGGTTGGTCACGGCGTGGGCCCACTTCTGAGCCGTAGTCATCGCCGCCACGATGACGAAGCCGGGCGTTGAAGCTGAAACGACACTCACTATGACCTAAAGAACAAGAAGAACGTGCGAGACCATTACTATCCGAGTCGGGCGCTGCATTGCGAGATTCTGGAAATCGTACGTGACGACTCCCAGAGAAGGGTATCGATATCTCGAAGATGGTCAAAAGAAGGAGGCCATGTTATTTGAGATTTCTTGGATTCTGACGTGGGATCTTGGTTGAGTGCGGGGGGAGGGATTCGAACCCTCGAACCCCTAAGGGATGGGAGCCTCAGTCCCACGCCGTTGACCATGCTGGGCGACCCCCGCACTGGCCTCGCCCCCGGCCGACGTTCTAAAAAGCATGCGAAGGGTTAAGGCAAGGACCTGGGCTCGCGCGAACTTGGATAGAGCGGGAAGCTGAGGGGGCGGCCGTCGCGGGGGTCAGATGCGTCTCTTGCGGTAATCGCTTCTCTTCAGCCAAAGTCCTCGGCACATGCCCTTACTGTGGGTCTATCCTGAGCTGCGAGTATGACTATGAAAGGGCCAAGGAGACGCTCACGCGTGAAAGCCTCAGGGGGAGGCGTAAGACCCTCTGGAGGTACAGAGAAGTCCGCCGTGATGTCGCACCGCAGAACATAGTGACCCTGGGTGAGGGGATGACCCCTGTCGTGAGACTGGAATCCGGCCCTCTCAAGGATGATGGCATCATCCCCACTGGTACCTTCAAGGCGAGGGGGATGGCCGTCGCGGTGTCGAAGGCGGAGGACCTCGGCCTGGCGAAGCTGGCCGTGCAGTCGGCAGGAAACGCCGGGGCCGCCCTAGCGTGTTATGCGGCCCTGGGAGGGCTGGCGGCCCGGGTCTTCATGCCTACCGAGACCCCCCAGTCGATATTGGAGTGCGCCTGGTACGGCGCTGAGGTGATTCTGGTGGACGGGAACATAGGAGACGCAGGGGCGAGGATGAGGACTAAGATGGACGGCTACTTCGACATGTCCACGCTCAAGGAGCCGTACAGGCTCGAGGGGAAGAAGACCATGGGCTACGAGATCGCAGAACAGACAGGCTTCGAGCTACCTGAGGCGATAGTCTACCCGACCGGGGGCGGGACAGGCCTTTTGGGCATGTGGAAAGCATTCGATGAGCTGGAGAACCTAGGCCTGATAGGGAGCGAGAGACCGACGATGTTCTCGGTGCAGTCAGAGGCGTGCGCCCCCATAGTAGACGCCTTCTCCCCCGGGAAAGAGACCCCCGATGCGGACTTCCCCGACGGCGTCACGGCTGCGGTAGGACTCCGAGTACCGAGGCCGTTTGCTGGAAGGCAGATGTTGTCAGTGCTGCGCGAGAGCAAGGGAGGGGCGGTAAGCGTTTCCGACCCCGAGATACTAGCGGGCATGAGAGCGCTCGCAGGCGAGGGAGTGCTCGCCTGCCCGGAGGGAGCGGCGTCCCTCGCGGCGCATCGCAAACTCCTCAGAGAAGGGAACATCGCCAAGGACGAGAAGGTCTTGCTTTACAACACAGGGACGGGTCAAGTACCTCGACCTCGTCCAGCGAGTCCCTGATTCGAGTCAAGGCTTTATTGCATGATAAGCAGGGCCGAACTCGAGCCAGCGTAGCTCAGCCTGGTAGAGCGTTCGCCTCGTAAGCGAAAGGTCGCGAGATCGATGCTCGCCGCTGGCTCGTCTACGCACATATCTTTCACCGGGTGACGGGCCAGTAACGGCACGGCGGCGTCTCCAAGAAACCCCAGGAGAGTCATGGTCGTCGCCGTCTGACGTCGTTGACGCAACCTAGCTTTGACGCAAGCCCCTTTGTTGAGACCGAGTGCTTGGGAGGATCAGGTTCGAGATGCATTCTATGCGGTCCCGAAGGAGAGCCCCAGCTGACAGAGCCACTTCCTGTACGCCACTGCTATCCTGTCTGACCTCAAGTGGAGCTCTGCCTGGAGGTCGAGCGGGAGCCGCTCCGGTCTTTGCGACTCCACCACGGGGATGTCCTGACTTGTAATCTCGTCCTGGCGAGCGGCTATGTCCTCTGCGGGGATGTCATGTCCATAGTCCATGGCGATCCAGAACCACGCAGTCGACTCGAACTCGCTGACTGGACAGACGGTGGCGAAGATCGAGAAGGTCCCTTCGACTGTCTCCTTCGAGAGGTACATGGTGAGGGGGCGCAGGACTCTGTAGGTGTAGTTGACGTCTTTCCCTACGCCGGTCCCGTCGGGGTCTGGTTGCCAGATTCTGACGTCGCGAGCGATGATGCCTTCTTCTGATGCTTGGACCTCGTAGTCCAGTATCTCCGCGTGGGCCCTCTCGCCAAGAATCCCCTCGTGAACGAATGGGAGGTGGGCTACATCGAGGAAGTTCTCAACCGCCCTCGGTCCGCTCGCGCTGTAATGGTAAGGCCCGCAGGGGACTTTCCTGAATGCCGAAGAACCCCATTCTTCGAAGTCAGGTATATCGCGCGCGGGCTCTCCGAGGCAGACCCAAATCAACCCGTAGCGTTCTGCACAGTGGTATGCCTTCACCCTCGCCTTCGGGGGGGGCTTCTGCTCGGGGTGGGCAGGAATCTTCACGCACTCGCCTGCCTGGTTGTAGGTCCATCCATGGTAGGCGCACTCTAGGAGGTCGCCATTGAGGCGGCCGAGGGAGAGCTTCGTCCCCCTGTGGATGCAGAGGTCCTGCCATGCTTTCACTACTCCGTGGACCCGCCAGGCGATTAAGTCCTCCCCGAGGAGCCTGAGAGGCAGGATTGAGGCCTCGCCGAGGTCCGAGGACCTGGCTACCGGGTGCCAGTCGTCAACCAGTACTGGGTCCTCTATCATAGCGTTCGGCTTACTCAGGCGGGAGTTCCTTGTAGTTGATGGATATGTCCATCCCTCTCTTCTTGTGGTACCAGCTCGACGTCAGGTAGATTAGGGCCCCGGCGACCAAGGTGCCTATCGAGTAGGCATAGGTGACGTTGTTGAGTCCAGTGAAGCCTGGATTGGCCAAGAACAGATAGGCGACATATCCGAAGACGAGGACGTTGAGGAACCCTGCCAGAGAAAGGAGCCCCTTTGACAGACCCGACTCTTTCCTTACGGCGTGTACTACGGCAGCCAGGCCCACGAACATGAAATAGACCATCGAGGCGATGATGGCCCCGAATATCCCGAATATGGTCCCGTAGTAGTATGCTGTGACTCCCACAAGGGCGATAGTGATGACCCAGTCGATCAGCATTGCGACCATCGGCGAACCGAACCTAGGGCTGACGTACGAGAGCCTGGACGGGAGGAACCTGTCAAGGGACTGAGCCAGCATGTACCTTGAGAATATTATTACGGCGTATGCAATCACAGCGAACTGGAGGGCCACCCACCCGAGCCCGATGACCCAGGCAACCCACGGGTTGTTTGCGATGCCCATCGCCATGGAAAAGAAGTTGGGCCCAATGGTCGACTGGTAGGCGTAGTCGTGGAAGAGGCCGTTTATGTATGGAAGCCCACCGACGTAATATAGAACAGCGAAGGTCGACGTCGCGAAGACAAATGTGATTATCGCAGAGACGGGGACATTCCACTTCAGGGCCCGTGACCCCTTCATCTCAGAAGCCACGGCTGGTCCTGCATTGAGCCACGGGTACACGAAGGCGAACATCACAGGCATTATGTAGAGCATGTTGCCGAAGTTCAGGTCAAAAGGCATGCCTGAGGACTGGTACGTAGAAGACACGGCGGTGTAGGAGCTCGTGCCGTTCAATGCGATGTTGTTCGCGCCAGCGTAAGGACCTGTACCGTTGGCATAGTTCACGAGGGCCGAGTGCCCTCCCACTAACAAGACGGCTATGGCGATGACCAGCGTGACGGCTCCGAATACCGCCAGGACGGTGACGAACTTGTAGCCCGCCTTGGGCTTGAGTATGTTCAGGGCTATGACTATGGTGAAGGCGAGACCACCTACGACGAACTGCCAAAAGCCAGCCCCGAAGAGTACCGTCCAAGAAGCGGTGGGGAAACCGTACGCGAATCCCATCTCTGCCCCCACCCCTCCGATTGAGTAGTCTAGGAGTATTACCACAAGTGCGATGAATGCCAAGGTCTCCATGGTATACCCCCAGAAGGAGAGTGTGCTGCCTGCGAACCCGCCGAAGTTCCTGGAGAGCCAGACGTAGTCCCCACCAGCCCTCGGATAGCGCCGGGACATCATGGTATAGATGACAATCTGAGGGATGGAGAGGCCGAATGCGATCATTGATGCGACCACCAAGTTCAGACCCGCCACGTTCGCGAAGAGGAGCGTGGCTGCTGAAGAGCCCGCGATTGTGGTGAGCAAAGGACCGACCGACATGTTGCTGAAGTTCAGGGCGATAGAGTCGATGAAAGAGACGTTCTTCACCAGGCCGGTGCTCTCCCTGACGAATACCGTCGGCTTCTTCTCGTCGGGCTGCGCGGCTCCCATTAGAACTTGACAAAAAGGCTACTGTATATAACTGAGTCTTAGCACATACTTGTGAATCATGCCGTAGCGTGTGAAAATCAGTATCCGATTTCGGAGCTGGGGCGGAGATGCCGCATCGACTTCACCCGGCCGCACCTCTTGCACCTGTAGAGGCCCCTCCCCCGAGGGTTGTAGTCCCTGGTGTCGACGACAGCTTCGTGCTCAGTCCTCGTCCCGCACCTTTCGCACCAGCGATACTCGGCCAAAGGCTCTGCCCTTGGAGCGTCCCCCTGCAAAAACCTTTAGCGGAAGTGGCGCAAATACCGCCCGTGATAGACATCGTCGTGGCAGGGCTCGTTCTCATCGCGGCGGGGGTGGTGATCGCCTTTGCCTCGTCCTTCTCGGGAGCTAGTGGAGAGGGAGGAGAGCTCAAGGGCGGCGCGGTGGTGATGATAGGTCCGATACCCCTGATCTTCGGGACAGATGCGAAGTGGACGGGCATCGCCATCGCCCTGGCAGTGGTCCTCATGCTGGTCTACATCCTAGGGGTGCTGCGGTGAAGTCCCTGCTCGCGGCAGGCCTGCTGTTATCTTTCGTCGGGTTTGCGCTAGTGCTCGTCGGGTCCCTGGTACAGGGCGGCTCGTCAGTAGGCGGGGCCGTGTTCATAGGCCCGTTCCCCATCGTGTTCGGGTCGGGGAGCGGGGGGTGGCAACTGGCCCTGACGTCACTTCTTGTCGGGGCGGTGATGGCGTGCCTCATGCTGCTCTGGGGATACCGCTTCTCAAGGACGAGGGGCGGCTGACCACGGGAAAAAGCATTAAATAGAAAGGTGCAAGCAAGGCGTCTATAGCATGCAACAGATACAACCCCTCGTCGTTATGACCCCGGTCGCCAGGCAGAAGCTTGGCGAGGTCCTGGAACAGGAGAAGGCCACCGATGCCTTCCTGAAGATCGAAGTCTATCAGGGAGGAGGATGCGCCTGCAGCGGAGGATACAGGTACGCTCTCAGCCTGGAGAAGCAGCCTGGGACCACCGACGTGGTGGAAGAGGTCGACGGGCTCAAGGTGATGGCAGCGAAGGGCGATGCAGAAGTGCTCAGAGGGTCGAAAATCGACTTCGTAGAAGGGTTCCAGAGGACCGGGTTCAAGATAGAGAATCCGAACGTCCCCGTTGGACAATCATGCGGCTGCGGCGGGCATTGATTCGGGTAAGCACTTAAGAGCATACAAGTTCCCTAATCCTCCAATGAAATATGTGGAGGGTTCGAAGAAGGTCTTTCTCAACACAGGCACGAGATTTCCGCGTGAGGTCATCTGGGCCGTGGGTGCGATCAAGCTCTCCGCGGCGAAGGCCAACGTGGAGCTGGGGCTCCTTGGGGGCGACTTGGGGAGGACCATACAGTCCAAAGCCAGGGAACTGATGGAAGGCGAGCACGACCAGGACGTGGTCGTGGATGTGTTTCAGACTGGCTCGGGCACAGGACTGAACATGAACGCCAACGAGGTCATAGCGGAGCTCGCTTCTGCCGAACTCGGGAAGAAGGTCCATCCGAATGACCATGTCAACATGAGCCAGTCATCTAACGACGTTGGGCCCACGGCGGTGAGGGTAGCGGCGGCAGTAGCCGTGAACAGCGACTTGATTCCGGCACTCAGGGGTATGAGTAGGAGCCTGGAGGCGCTGGCCAGGAAGACCGCGAAGGTGTACAAAGCTGGAAGGACACACCTCAGAGATGCCCTCCCCGTGACCATGGGCCAGGAGTTCGGTGCTTACTCAGACGAATTCTCCAGAGACACCGAACTGGTCCACGAGACCACGCGCTATCTCATGGAGCTACCCATCGGCGGGACCGCGGTAGGCACAGGGGTCAACGCGGACCCCAGGTTCGGGGGGATGGTGGCCGCAGAGATAGCGCGATTGTCAGGGCTCCCATTCAAGAGCGCCAGGAACAAGTTCAGGTCCACGCGGCTACTGACAGATATGTCCGCGCTGAGCGGGACCATGAGGACGGTGAGCATCGGACTCTACAGGCTCTGCCAAGATCTCAGGTTGATGTTCTCTGGGCCCCTGACCGGCCTGGGCGAAATCGACATACCGACCCAGGAAGAGGTCGCCGGGAGCAGCATCATGCCAGGGAAGACGAACCCGATAACGGTGGAAAGTGCCCTGCTGGCGTCAGCTGAGGTGGCAGGCCTGGATGGTGCGAACGCCATAGCCGCGTCCCTCGGCGAGTTCGAGCTCACCATGGGAGTGCCTCTAATGGGCTACAATGTGGTCCTCCAGGCGAAACTGCTCTCAGAAGCATTGCGGAAGGTCGCATCGATGGTAATCGACCACGTCGTTCCCATGAAGGCCAAGGCACTGGCCTACGCGGAGACGAGCCAAGCTCTAATCACGCTGGTCTCGCCGAACATAGGGTACGACAAAGCGTCGGCGCTGGGGAAGAAGATAGCCAAGGGAACCCCAATCAGGCCTGCGCTGAGGGACCTTGGCCTGAGCTCCAAGGAGGTAGACGCGATTCTCGACATGGAGAAACTGGTCAAGCCCGGCATACCAGCGAAGAAAATCTAGTTGGTTTTCAGCCGAAAACAGCGGTCTTCAGCGGCGGACCCTGACGCCAATCTTCTCCATGAGCTTCCCCAGCTCGGAGTCGTCCACAGCGTCCATCCTCAGGTACCGCAAGATCTCGTCTTCCTCCATCCCAACCCGCCTCGCTTCTGCGACCGTCGCTCTGTATGCTTCCAGCTCGGTGGGCCTCTCAACGTACTCGAAGGCTTGGTCATAGAGCTCCTTCCCCTCCAGGAACTGCCTGACGTGCACGAGCACATGGATGACGTCAAGATAGAGGAAGCCAGTCTTTGCTGAGACGAGATGTTTGGAGCCTATGCATATGGTCCCAGTGTCCCTGTCTAGCCAGAGTCCCGAGTCCCCCCGCTCCACCCTCATCTTCAGGTGCCGCAGGATTTTTGCCATCTGAGCTTTGGAACCGAAGACCTTTGAAAGGGCAGGAGAGGTCTCGAGGCCCGAGAAGACTTCCGAGAGCTTGTATTCCCCCACACCCGCGGTCCTCCTGACCCTAAATTCCTTCACTCTCACATATCCTGAGAGGTAAACGGGTAATCAAAAGTTCCGAACTCAAAAAGTCGTATTGTCGCGGTGAAGATTGATTCACACAAAAAGCCCACGAGGCGTCCAGGGGATATGCTTACTTTGTGCGCCCGAGGACTGATGAGGGGGAACTGAATTGATCGCCTCCCTGAGCGGCATCAGAGGCATTCTCAACCAGGACATAGTCCTGCCGGACGTCGCGAGGTTCGCCACCAACTTCGCCAAGGCCGCTGGCGCGAGCGAGTTCCTCCTAGCTAGGGACACGAGGAAGACAGGGCCTGCTATGTGCAAAGCTGTGGCTGCAGGCGTCATGTCCGTGGGCGGGACAGTGCTGGACTACGGGATAATCTCCACTCCCGCCCTGTTCAGAGAGAGCCGAGTGAGGAACGCTCCGGCCGTGATGGTCACCGCCTCGCACAACGAACCTGAGTTCAACGGCTTGAAATTCATCGCAGGGGGGTCCGGGATCGGAAAAGAGACGTTCGACAGGGTGTTGGGCAAAGGAGGCGCCCTAGGCAGGCAGTTCACCCTCGGGCGCCTGAGGGAGGGAGGGAGGCCCTGCTACGTCGACGACCTGGCCGAGAGGTATGGGGAAGGCTCGTGCGAAGGGGTGAAGGTCGCGGTCGACCTCGGCGGAGGGGCGGCCATATCTCACGCTGTCCCTCTCCTGCGACGCCTAGGTTGCCAGGTCTCTTCTCTCAACGATAGCTACTCGGTTTTCACTCGCACCGTGGACCCCGTGGCAGACGACCTCGCGCTCCTCCGGCGGACGGTGAAGGAGAAGGGTTGCGCAATAGGCCTGGCATTCGACTGCGACGGAGACAGGCTCGTCATAGTAGACTCGGCGGGGAGGAAGAAGTCCGGGGACTACATGCTTACCCTCGCGCTCCGGCGACTGGTCCTGGAGACTGGCGAGAGGAAGGTCGTTGTCTCGGTGGACACCACCCAGGCCGTGGACGACGTGGCGAGGGAGTCAGGCTGCAGCGTGTTCAGATCCAAGGTAGGGGAGGCGAATGTGGTCCAGATGATGAAAGAGAAGGGCGCCCGCCTAGGAGGAGAGGGAAGCAGCGGAGGGGTGATCGACGGTGACTTCAACAACTGCAGGGATTCCTTGCTGGCGGCCCTGGCAATCATAAAGGCCCTGAGGAAGGAGGGGGACGCCCTGTATGCGAGGGTCCCGGCTTACCACCAGAACCGAATCGCCCTCCGCATGCCGAAGCGGAAGGTCAAGAAAGCGCTCAGGGTTATGGCACGGATGTATGAGCACCCCGAACTTACGGATGGCCTGAAAGTCGTCATCCCGCGCAGGGGATGGGTCCTTGTGCGCCCGTCCGGGACCGAAGACGTGGTCAGGGTGTCCGCTGAAGCAACATCAGCCGCGAAGGCGGAGAACCTTACGAAAAGTTTCGCGGGGATGCTGAAGAGGCTGAGCAAATAGCATGACCGACGAGCTGGAGGTCATAGCAGCTATGGTAAAGGCCGCCGGGAAGCCCCCGAGCGGTTACACAGCCATAGGGGACGACGTCGCGATGGTCCCTCCTCGGCCGGGGAGAGTAGTCATGAAGACAGACATGCTTGTGGAGCACACGGATATGCCCCCAGGGATGACCTACAGGCAAGCAGCGAGGAAGGCCGTCGCGATGTGTGTCAGCGACTTCGCAGCCAAGGGCACGAGACCAGACGCGTTCATGGTGTCGCTCGGCCTCAGAAGTGGAGTAGGGAAAGGGGAAGTGGATGGACTGGCACGTGGCCTGAGGGACGCCGAAGAGAGGTGGGGCACCCATTTAATCGGGGGGGATACAAACGAGGCCGAGGAGCTTGTCATCGGTTGCTCTATGGTCGGCTTTGCGCATAAGGTGGTCGACAGGGCGGGGGCATCGCCAGGGGATGTGGCGGTGGTAACGGGTCAGTTCGGTCTCCCTCCCGCCGGGCTGAAGATCCTAATGGCGGGAGCGCGCGCAGAAGCTCACTTCGCTCAAAGAGCGAGGAAGAGCGTGCTCAGGCCCGATCCTGACATAGAAGTTGGGGTCGCCCTCGCGCCGTATCTGACCGCGTCAATGGATTCGAGCGACGGACTTGCTCGTAGCCTCCACACACTGGCCAAGGCGAGCGGTGTGGGTTTCGTGGTCGAGAGGCTCCCCGCTGCCGAAGGAGTTATGGAATTCGCCGCTGCGAACGCGCTGGACGCGGACAAATTAATACTCGAGGGAGGGGAAGAGTACGTGATAGTGGGGACAGTGAAGCCGACAGAGATCCGGGCAGCCTTGAAGGCTGCTAGGAAAGCCGGGGGGGAGCTGATTCCGTTAGGTAGGGCGACGGAGCGGAAGGGCGAGGTGGTGCGGTTGACGGAGGGAGGAGTCAAGGATATCAGAGATGGAGGGTGGACGCACTTACGCCGAAGCTGACTTTGTTACTTTCGCGAACCTCTTGACCAACTGGTCTGCGCCTTCCTGAGAGTCAGACTCGGCGAATATCCTCACAATCGGCTCTGTCCCGCTGGGCCTGACCAGGACCCAGGAATGGGCGCCGGTCCATATTTTGAGGCCGTCCAATTTCTCCGTCTCCCCTTGCGCTTGCTTCTCGACGGCCCTCATCACAGCATCCACCTTCTTGGGGACGACCTCGACCTTGGTCTTTGCTTGGAAGTACTTTGGGACGACGAAGGAGAGCACCTTGGAAAGCGACATGCCCTTCCTCGCGAGGCACTCGAGCATCAGAGCTGTAGTCATCCCGCCGTCGCGGACGGGGATGTGAGGCTGATAGATGCAGCCGCCGTTCTCCTCGAAACCGAAGACTGCGTTCCGCTCGATAATCGTCCGCGCTATCTCTACGGCCCCGACCTTTGTACGCAGCACCTTCGCCCCGTGCTTCTTCGCTACCGCCTCCACCGCTTGGCTGGAAGCGACTGAAGTGACAATGGTCCCGCCTGCGTGCCTGTCGAGCACAAAATCGGACACAAGGCAGCCGCTCTGGTCACCCCAGAGGACCCTTCCGTCTTCGTCGCAGAAGATGGACCTGTCGCCGTCTCCGTCGTAAGCGACCCCTAGGTCTGCCCCCGTGGCTTTCACAGCCGCCGATAGGTCGTTAAGGGTGTCGGGGGTTGGTTCAGGACCCCTCCCTGGGAAGCTCCCGTCGACCGTAGAGTTCAGGGTAATCACTTTGCACCCAAGGGACTCTACGATATAGGGGGCGGCGACAGACTGCGCCCCGTTGCCCAAGTCCATGACCACAGTGAACTTCCTAGCTGCGATATCCTTGGCGTTGACCTTGGAGAGTACTCCATTCTGGTAAGCTCTCACCACGGACCCCTCTTGCCTCGCCACGCCGATGGACTTCCAATCGGCCTTCGTCTGGGACTTCTCTGCGTAGATTTTCTCTATCCTCTGCTCGTCGAGCCTCGGAACCTCGACCCCGTCTGGGCCGGACACCTTCAGCCCATTGTACTGGGGCGGATTGTGGGAAGCTGTGACCATCACCCCTCCCCTGAAACCCATGGTCTTCACCGCATACTGGAGCGCAGGGGTGGGCACAAGCCCAGCCTCGGCTACGTCCCGCCCTGAGCTGAGGAGGCCGGAAGCAACAGCGTTCGTCAGGGCCGGCCCCGAAAGACGGCCATCCCTACCTAGCAGCACTTCGCCGGTACCGAAGTAGGTCCCGATGGCTTCGGCCAGACATATGGCGAAGTCGAGATCGTGAGATACGCCCGGCACGAACCGGATGCCGTTGGTTCCGAATAGCCGCTGCTCAGTTGCGACCAACGGCCGAAGAGGGGCGCCAGACATGGTAAAACCTTCCGATTCGCCTCCTAGCCAGGACAACGGTGACGGTGGCAAAGCTTATGTCGAAACCAGAAGCAGCGCCCTGTGGGCCCGTAGCGCAGATCCATGCTCGAGCGAAATACGGATAGCGCGGCAGAGGAGCTCGCCGATCCTTCTAAGCTGTAGGGAGCCTCAGGCTCGCAGAGGTCGTGGGTTCAAATCCCACCGGGCCCGCTTCGCCTTCGCGGCCCTTTCCCTATCCCCGCCTGGCCCTTGAACAAGCTGCACGACCCAGAGTGGGTCGAGTTCACTTCGGACGTTCGAACTGTCATTATGACCCATGGAGGATGGCGACTAAGGAGGGGTCGGAGGGAGCCGCAGCGCAGGATCGGGGATAGTCGCGGTTCTCCTTCTCTTGGGGAGTCGACTCGACCTCAGCGGCGTGTTCAGCCGAGGGGCTCATCGTAGAGTTCTATTTCGAAGGGGGAAGAATACCTACTCGCTTCCGAGACGTGCTACAAAACAGTAGGAGAATGACGTGTCGCGGAGCAGGAGGTATCTGAAGGTGTGGACGCCCCAGGAGGAGACGCAAGGAGGCTGGGAGCGCGCACAGCGTGCAATCTAGAAACCCAGGGCCAATATCGGTCTCGTCGTCCATCACTTCGCACTTACCCACCATGCACGTGAAAACGCCGACTCCTACTTCAACGCCATGTGCTGGGGCTGGGTTGAGCTCTAGCGCGGCTCCGTTCTTGTTGCTGTCACCGCTGCCGGAGGGGTAGGGGACCTGCGGCACGAAGGACTCGTGGATTTGGAGCCAAGACTACCCCGCGGATGTCCCGCATTCG
The DNA here is from genome assembly GCA_027339745.1 of Nitrososphaerota archaeon. GTDB lineage: Archaea > Thermoproteota > Nitrososphaeria > Nitrososphaerales > Gagatemarchaeaceae > UBA183. The sequence goes on from DAHWNW010000003.1 coordinate 81,493, forward strand.
CGAGAATCTGGATGCGTCGCGGCGGGATCGGACGATGACGCCTCCGGGCGCAGCTGCACTGGCTACCTTACCACGAATTCGAGGGAGGCAGCCGCGCCGTAGAGCTTGTTCTCGCCTTGCAGCCAGGCGACCGACTGTTTACCTTCCAAGACGTCGTCGGTGATCTCCAAGCCGCGGTGGGCAGGGAGACAGTGCATGACGACTGCCCCCTTGGGGGCAGACTTCATCAGCCCTGAGTTGACCTGGTACGACTTAAACGCCCTATGTCTCTCTTCCTCCTCCTTTTCTTCTCCCATGCTCACCCAGACGTCGGTGTAGACTACGTCCGCCGCCGCGACGGCGTATTTCGGGTCACGGACCACTTCGATGCTCCCGCCTGTCTTCTTGGCCAGCGACTTCGCCTTCTCTACGAGCGGGGCTTTAGGTTCGTAGCCTTCGGGAGAGGCGGCCAACACGTTCATCCCGGTGAGGGCCCCCGCCAGGAGCAACGAATTGCAGACGTTGTTCCCGTCCCCGACATAGGCTAGCGTGGTACCCCGGAGAGCCCCTTTGACTTCCTTGATGGTCAGCAGGTCGCTGACCGCCTGGGTGGGGTGCTCGGTGTCGCTCAGCGCGTTGATAACGGGCCTCCCTGAGCGCGCCGCAATCTCGACCAAGGTGTCTTGGGAGTAGACCCTACCCACTATGACGTCGAGATAGCTTCCAAGTATCCTAGCGGTGTCCTTGACAGGCTCTCCGCGGCTGAGTTGGAGTTCGCTGGCAGAGAGGTAGACCGGCGCCCCCCCGAGCTTCAATGTGGCGACCTCAAAGCTCGTCCTTGTCCTCGTGGAAGGCTTCTCGAACAGGAGCCCTACGGCTGAGCCAGACAAGAGCCGGGACAGCCGCCTTGACTTTATCCGCTTCTTCAGTGCCCCTGAGCGGGCGACGATGAATTCCAGCTCTTCAGGCGAGAGGTCGGCGACCGAAAGCAGGTTCCTCGGCGTCGATGACCCCATGTGCCTCAGCCAGAAGCTGCCTCATAGATGAAGTTATACTGCACCCCACCATGCGTTCCATGGTTCCGCAAGGGCGCTCACCCCAGGCCCCGCGGCGGCCAAAGGAGACTCCTGCTCCGATTCCGCGCAGGTGCTCCAGTCACCGGCTGGTGGTTTCTTACGCGACCGAGCCTTGGCCATCTTGGAGGCGGCCCTCCGCGGCCAAGCCCCGTTCTTGCGCAAGGAGGGCCCTCTTCCTTCCGATCCCTAACCCGTAACCGCCCAGGCTCCCGTCCGTCCGTATCACCCTGTGGCAGGGTATTATCAGCGGGACAGGGTTGGACCCGCAGGCGTTCGCCACCGCCCTGACCGCCCGCGGCCGTCCTACCATCTCCGCTACCTCTTGATAGGACCGCGTCTCTCCGAGAGGGATGAGCCGCAGGGCTGTCCAGACCCTCATCTGGAAGTCGGTCCCCCGGATGTCCAAAGGGAACCTTGCCTCTTGGCCGCGAAGGTGCCGCTGAAGGGAGTCGAGATATTGCTTCGCATCTTTCGACCTCGTTATCTCGGCCCTGGGGAACTCGGCGACAAGTGCCTTCAGCAGCTCAGCATCGCTCCTGCCAGCCTTGACCGAGCATACGCCATAGCATGTGCTGGCCACGATGATGCGGCCGATGGGTGACATGCCTGTGGCGTAGCCGATGCGCGCCCCCGCGCCCCCTCTCCTGTACGTTGCGGGAGTCATGCCAAGTCTCCTGTGGGAGTCTTTGTACAGCCAGCTCTGCGCGGAGTAGCCCGTCCCTCTCAGGGCGTTGACCACGGGCTCGCCGTTAGCCAGCCTCGACCTGAGGACGCCAAGCCTGTACTCCTCGAGATACTCCCGGGGTGACATCCCCATCACCTCCGTGAAGGCCCTTAGTAGGTGGAAAGGGCTGGTGCAGAATATCTCGCCCAGTGTCGCCAGAGTGACCCGCGAAGTGGAGTTCTCCTTCAGATAGTCGCAGACCTGCTTCACAAGTTCGACCTTAGAGCGCCTCTTCGCAATTCCCCTCTGCAATCGCTCGGTCGCAGGAGCAGTTTTGGTAATAAGGCGTTTTGTCTGGTTCTTGCGGACCTAGGGCGGCGCCCTAGCTGACCCTGATGTTGGGGAGCACGCCGTGGACGAAATAGCCGAAGACGTAGAGGGCTGCTGTAGCGCCGAACAAGATAAGGAGAATCTCGGCGAAGTCTCTGAAGAACGTCTTCTGCTGGATCACCACGCTGTACCACGTCGTGACCGCCAATATCACCACGGCAAGGGTGAGGGAGGAAGACAGCGCAAATATCATGTTCCTCGTCAGGAAGTAAGGGGTCGCGAGCGTTATGGCGGTCAAGAAGTAGGACACCCCTGTGTAGACCGCGCTCAGCCGCGCCGACCCCTCGAAATCCCCCTGCTTCGCCTGTGCGAATGCGGCGGATGCCATTGCCAATGAAGCGGCGGCACCTGCTATCACCCCCGCGAGCCCGGCGATCTCGGTCTGGTCGTAGAACCCGAGAGATCCGGCGTGAATCCCTGATATCTCCACCAGAGAGTCGGCCAGGCCTAGCACGATGAACGAGATGTAGCGGACCGCTGAGCTCTCCACCTTCACCTCCAGTGCCTTTTCGTGGTCCTTCTCGTCTGCCACCACCCCGTCGAAGGCGGCCTTGTCCTCCTCTGGGATGAGGGACGCGACGCCCTGGTACGTCTTCACCACGTTCTCCTCGTGCCTGTCAAGGTACCGCGTCGCGAATGTGAGGCCCAGGAACCTCCTCAGAAAGAGGACCCAGTATAACTTCAGCTTGGCTAGTCTTGGCTCCTCTCCTGGGACGTATTTCCTCCAGAACTCGTAGTGCCTGTGCTCCGTGGCCGAGAGTGTCCTGAGGATCTCCGCGAATGGGCTGTCGCTGGACACTGTCTTCGAGAGCCTCTCGTAGAGGGTATAGTCGGACCACTCATCCGACATCCGGGCCCGAGCAACCTCCCTGAGCTCCTCCTTGCCGGATGCCATCAGTCCCTGCGGCCCTTGCAGGCGTATTTGAACCCTGAGCGTGCATGAGGCCCTGAACGCTCAAGCGTAGCCATTCAAGCGGGGTTCGGCCTGAGCACGCCCTGCAGCACATGGTGTCGGCGCGCCACATGAAGCGAGCCACATTTGGGACGAAGGCGCATCATCGCGCTCCCCTGTAGGACGGATGCACGCCACGCACGTGACCTGCCCCTCCGCGCGACCAAGACGGTCAAGACAGGTCGCTATGCCGGGTCACGGACTCGCGTCATCATGCTCCTCACTCCAAGAAGAGCGCAGGCTTAGCTGGGAGGGCGTCCTTCGCCTTGTTGGCAGGGTCGTGCGTCTGCTTGCCGTCCTTCTGGATTACCACCTCCACTCCCAGTTCCTTCGACATGAATTCGGAGGCCTCCGAAAGGGACCTGAACTCGTTGAAGTCCCTGCTCGAAGCGAGCTTCCCTAGGAGCTCATCCCCCAACTCGTAGAGCACCTTGAAGACCCTGTCTGGTTGGATTTTCAGGTTCGCGTACTTTTTCAACACCTGTCCGACGTTGCCCTTGTTCTGTTTTACAGAGGTCAGTTCAAGGAAGTACGCCTTCGCCTCGTCCGAGCACACGTAGACGTTCAGTTTTGACTTTGACCCCTTGACCACTTTCAGCACGTTCCGCGCGTCGTCCAGCACCCTGTCAAGGACAGCCTCGGCAAGCTCCGCGCTCTCGTCGATGGGGAAGTCCTCCAAAGAGGGCCAGTCAGCCTGGGACACCAGCCCCCTCCCGCCAAGCTCGTGGTTCATGTCTTCGGCCATGAATGGAGCGAAAGGACTCATCATCCTGACCCAGGCACTGAACACGTCCATGAGGGTCTGCCTCCTAGGCGATTTGGTACGCCGGAGATAGTGCCTGACGTCATTCCAGATGTCTAGGAATATTGTAGCAGCCGCGCGCCTCACCTTGAGCTCCTCCATCGCGACCGTACCCGTCGCTATCCTCCTGTGTAACGTGGAGATGAGCCAGGAGTCGAGCCCGTCCGCCTTCCTGTCCTTGGCTGACTTCAACGTCTTCTTTACGAAAGGGAGTATCGCCTCGACCTTTGCCTTGGCGTCCTCCGCCGCCCTGTCCCTCCAGTCGGCGTCGTCCATTCCGTCCGCGGTGAGCGCTAGGGCGAGTCTAAATCCGTCCGCGCCGTACTTCTCAAGGGCGCCCTTCCACGTGACGAAGTTGCCCATTGTCTTGCTCATCTTCTTCCCTTCGACTAGTATCATGCCGTTGATTCCGAAACCTTTCGGCCACTGCCGCTCTGGGAAGAGTGCTGCGTGGTGGAAGGCGTAGAAGGTTAGGTGGTTGGGGATGAGTTCCTTGGCGGAGTTGCGTAGGTCGACTGGGTACCAGTAGGAGAACTCCCCTCTGACCTCCTTGAGCGTTTTCTCCGTCGTCCCGGCCGCCTTCGCCAGGGAGGCAGGGACGCCTTTTCCGAAGAAGACGTAGTCGAGGACCTCGGGGGTAAGGCTCTCTGGGGCAAGCTTCTCCGCGTTGACGAACTTGCTGACGCAATAATAGGCCATGTATATCGTAGAGTCGCTGAGCGTTTCTACTATCCAGTCCCTATCCCATGGTATCTTGGTCCCCATCCCCGAACGTCTGGCGCATGGCCAATCGTTCAGCCACTCGATCGTCGAGTAGAACCCCTGCCTCGCGTCTTCAGGATAGACGGCGGCTTGCTCGACCACCCTCTTAGCCTGCGCCTTCCATTCAGGATTGGAGTAGTTCAAGAACCACTGGTTCTCGAGCATCTTCACGTAACACCTGGTCCCGCACCTGCATATCACCCTCTCAGGCAGCTCGTACATACTCCCCAGCCTCTCGGTCTTGGCCAGGAGCTCTGCCGCCTTCGTCTTTGCTTCGCTGACCGTGAGCCCCGCCATCGGGCCCGAAGCCTGGGTCAGCACTCCACCGTGGAACTCTGCACTATACACCTCCGCCGTGGCTTCCTCGAGGCGGCTGTCGGTGGAGTCCTTTATCCCAAACCTCTCGACCGCATCCCTCGCGGGGACCTCCGAGTACCCCTCGACCGTGAGTATTGGGATGGGAGCCAGCGTGTCGGCTATCTCCTTCACCTGCCTCCCCGCCTCGACCCTCCTCTCCTGGATGTCCCTAAGGGCCGTGAAATCGTATGGGGCGTGGGCAGGGACGCTGAAGACCACGCCGGTCCCCAGAGTGTCGTCCACGAACCTGGCCGGCAACACCGGGAGGGACTTCCCGGTAAGCGGGGCCATGGCGTACCGTCCGATTAGATCTGCGCCATTGAACGTGCGGACAGGGATGACGTCGTGCTTCTGCTCCGCCAGCCTCCCCAGGGCGCTCGAGCTCACTATCCACAGCTCGCCGTCTACTTTGGCTTCGCTGTATTCAGCGTCAGGGTTGACCCAGATATTAGTGGCTCCGTATATCGTCTCGGGACGGAGCGTGGCAGCGACCAGCGCCCACTCTCCGAAGTGGAACTTGATCAGGGTGAACTCCTGGGGGGAGACGCCCTCTCCCTCCATCCTGTCGTGGTCTCCTGTCGGGCTCTTGTCGTTGGGGCACCACGCCACAGGATGGGTCCCTTGGACAACATAACCGAGCTCGCGGAGGCGGAGATACTGCCACTCCACGAATTTTCTGAAGGCTGGGTCGATGGTCCTGAACTCCCGGCGCCAGTCTATCGAGAAGCCGGTGTCTTTCACCACCTCGCGACTTGCCTTGGTGTAGTACGCTGCCAGGTACTCAGGGTCGGTGAACTTCTCCACCTCCTTCGCAGAGACGCCATCCGCCTCGAAGGCCCGGCGGACCGCGGCGTCACCCTGCTTGAGCCTCTGGCTCATCCCTACGATTGTCTTGCCGGTCCAGTGCCAAGCCCATGGGAAGAGGACGTTGTACCCCTGAAGGCGCTTGAAGCGGGCGTAGAACTCGACCCTGGACGCGGTGAACGCAGTCCCCACATGGACCGCGGCGTTCATGTAGGGGAAGGGGAAGGTCACGAAGGCCTTTTTCTTACCCTGCACTGGGTCAGGTTCGAAGACACGCCTGTCTTTCCAGACCTTCAGCCAATACTTCTCTCGCGCAGACATGCCAGTCAACTCGTGGCTGAGGGGAGGATGCCCTGGGCGAGGGAAGAAGCTTCGTCTATCTTGCTCACGAGGGGACCGCCGCCTTGGGCAAAAGACTGCGACCCCCCGCCTGACCCGCCGAGGGCGGAGGCCAGCTTCCTGACGATTTCAACGGCGGAAAAGCCCGCCTTAGCGGCGGCCTGGCCGACGAAGCAGATTATGCGCGCAGACTTCCCGGTGGAGAACACCGTTATGTAGATCAGCGACGGCTCGGATGACACGCTCTTCTGTCCCTGAGCAATAATCTGTTCCTCGCCCAGAGGGGGGTTCTTTGAGACGTAAAGCTTTGCGTTGCCTACGCTCTTGGCCTCGGCGGCCACACCGGTAGAGGACAACTCGACTATGGTCTGCCCGAGGCTCTTCTCGCGGGCCCTAGACTCTTCGAGGTCTTTCAGGAGGCCTCTTGCCACCTTTGGGAGATTCTCCCTCTGGGTGTTCAGCACAGCCGAGAGCTCGCCTAGCTCAGAGTCCATCCTGTGCATGTATTCGATGGCCGCTTCTCCAGCTACGAATTCAAGCCTCTCGACCCCGTCCTGGACCCTTTCGGCCTTCGTGATCTTGATCAGCCCGACTTCGCCAGTGGCCCTCACGTGCGTCCCCCCGCACGCCTCTATATCCCACCCCCCTATGTCGACCACCCTGACGTCCTTGCCTGGAACGACGCCTCCCTGGTACAGCCTGAAGCCATACCTCTCCTCCGCTTCTTGCCGCGGCATGAACGTGCTCCTCACAGCCAGGTCCCGCCTGACGACTTCGTTGGCCAAGTCTTCGATCCGCTGCACCTCGGCCTCGGTCAGGCGCGAGAAGTGGGTGATGTCTAGCCTCCCGTAGTCTTCCTCCTTGAAGGCTGAGTGCTGCCAGACCCATGGCCCGAGCGCTTCCCTGGACGAGCCGTTGAGTATGTGAGTCGCGGTATGGATCTGGGTGACCCTCCGCCGTCTCCTCTGGTCTACGTGGCACTCCACCCTCGACCCTGCTTTGGGTGCCTTCCCCTCCACTTTGTGGATTACCACGTCTCCATACTTTTCAATGTCCGCGACCTTCGCCCCCCCAAGGGTTCCTCTGTCGGGCTCTTGACCCCCGCCTCTGGGGTAGAAGACCGTCCTGTCGAGGACGACGTATCCCCCCTGGAAGACCCTCAACACCTTCGCGGTGAAGTCAAGAGGGGCGCCCTCTTCGTAGTACCAGAGCCTAGTCGGCGGGAGCCTCCTGACGTCGAACTCTAGCTTCGGCTGCTCTATCTCACGGGTGAGGTGCCTGGCCTGGACTTTTTCGTAGAACCCCTCTGGCGGGCTCACCTTCGCGCCCGCCTCGACGAGCTGTTCCGGGGTGACCCCGTCAGAGTCGTACAGCTTCACAAGGTCATCGGCAGCCAGCTCTCTCCCGTTGGACGCGATAGAAGACACTATCTTTGTCACCCTCTCGGCTGAAGAGAGGAACCTGGACTCCTCGACCTCCAACACTTTCCTCACGTCGGAGTGGTGCTCTGTGAGCTCCGGGTACACCCCCCTGAGTTGATCAATGTGCCAGTCGACGAGTTCAGGGACGCTCAGCCTGAACTTGTAGTAATTGATGAAGTTCCTCGCTCGCCTGTAGATCATCCTCAGGTTGTACCCCCCACCAGAGTTGCTCGGGAGCATGCCGTCGGCGATGGCGAAGAGGAGCGACCTGGTATGGTCGGCGATTGCGTACATCGCCTCCAGGGCGCCGAACTGCTTTGTGAGTTGCGAGGCGTCCTTGCCCAGAGCCTTGGCGATCTTCACCCTCGCGTCGTCGAGGTTCTTGTACTCGTCCAAGTTGATCTCCCCCGCGAGCGCGGAATACCTCCTGAAGAGGCGCTCGTCGTACTCGACGGCGTTCTCCTCTCTCATCTTCTTCAGGACGGGGGCGAAGTACGAGTCATAGGCCGTCGGGGTGCCCTGGCTGAGCCAAGTGAGGCGCTCTAGCCCCGCCCCCATGTCTACGACCCCCTCCCTTAGCTGGACGTATTTCTCTGGGCTCCCTTCGAAGGCCGTGAAGACGGCGTTCCCGGTCTCAAGCCCCCTGACGTTGTACTGCAGCGAATAGCCGAAGGCCCCGTATCCCATCCAGACGTCCTCGTCGAAGGAAACATCCTCCTCGTTGATGCCGAAGACCTTCGTGAGGAGCTCGAAGTCGAGGTCGATTGTCCTGTCCTTCCAATACCCTTCCCTGTTCGCCAGGGCTGTCTGGCCGATCATGCAGAAGGAGGTGCCGTGCTTCCCGTTGACCCCGACGGTGGGGACGTCGTTGAACCTCAGGCACATCTGAGGGACGACGAGGGGGTTGGCTGGCAGGGCGAAGACAACCTTCCCCCCCTCCACCCTCTGAAAATCGATTATCGAGGCGACTGTGAAGTAGAGGTCTGGGCGCCATCGACTGACCACGGGGTATCGTTTTACAATGGCATGCCCATTCTTCTTGAAGAAGGCTTCGACGGCCTTCCATGTCTCGACGTAGCCGAGTCTCCTTGAGGTGGGCGGGTCACCGATGAAGGTATAAGGTGAGCATGGCTGGTCGTCGCACCTTGTCCTTTCTGGCTTGAGGGTCCAGAAGTGCTTGCCACAGCTCTCGCACTTTTTCCTGACATATCCCTTCCTTCTGAAGAGGTCTACGACGTAGTACTTCTTGTAGTCCGAGGAGAACTTGGCCTTCAGGACCTGCTTCTTTTCGTTCAAATGGGCTGCTCCACTGCCTTTTCACAAGTCCTCGCCCTGAAGTAGATAAACTTGGGACGCCTGGCGAGGGAAGGCTTAACGGGTAAGGTCGGGCCCTCCCGTCCGTGCCTGTCGGGATAACAATCAGGGAGGCGAGGGGGGACGAGATGGCTTTCGTCAAGCGCCTCTCAGTCGACGAGCTCCCAGACGAGCTGAGCGAGTGGGAGCGCCCCCAGGCTCAGGAGGCAAAGAAGTCGTTCGCCAGGGTCATGGACGCCCTCCTGAGGAAGAAGGGGACAGAAGTCTACGTGGCAGTGCTTGGGGGCGGACCTAAGATTGCAGGATACGTCTGGCTGGGTGTATCCGACAGGCCGTTCAGCGAGATGAAGGTCGGCTGGATATACGACATCCAGGTCGTCCCTTCAGAGAGGGGGAAGGGGGTCGGAGAGGCGCTGCTGAGGCACGCCCTGGAGGCTAGCAAGAGGAAGGGGTTCGTGGTCGCGGGGCTGATGGTCAGAGCCAACAACAAAGCAGCGTACTCGCTCTACGAGAAACTGGGATTCTACCCAGAATACGTAGTTATGAGCCGGAAAGAGCCCGGACCTATTTCGCCTTCAAACTCTTAAATACGGAACGTAGGTCGCCTGTCCACGAATTAAAATGGAGTACGTTTACGCAGCTCTCCTGCTTCACAAGCTGGGGAAGCCGGTCAACGAAGAGAACCTGACCAACGTGGTCAAGGCGACTGGGGCCGCCCCCGACTCCGTGAGGATCAAGGCGTTGGCTTCTGCCCTCAGCGAAGTGAACATCGACGAGGCCCTGAAGAACGCCGCGACAATGGCCGCTGCGCCTGCAGCAGCTACTGCAGCGCCTGGCGCTCCGGCGGCGAAGGCAGAAGAGAAGCCGAAGGAAGAGGAGAAGAAGGAAGAAGAGGCTCTACAGGGTCTCGCTTCGCTCTTCGGGTGAGCAAACCACACTTTTCGTGCCTCATATGCCCCGGCGGTAGCTGTGGCCGAGGGCAGACCGAGCATCAGGAAATGTGGCTGGCTCGGAGGAAGTCTGTTCGCCATCGCCTCCCTACCTAGCGCATTTCGATGTTGAGTGCCAGACGCCCGGAATGGCCCTTCAAGACTCGTGAAAGTTCGTCCGCCCGTGGGATCGGAGGGCAACCCATCGACCGTTCCTGGCGCGCATGGGCTACAGCAGCGCGAGCGGATGCCTATTGCAGGCCCTTTTCCCTGGCTTTCGTTTCCAGAGCCATCGCTTCGGCCTCTGCCCTTCCGAGTATCAGAGGAGCGGTCTCCTTGTCGAGGAGCCCTGCTTCAACCTGTAGGCTCAGAGCCTCCCTGTAGGCCCTCGAGAGGATGTCCGGGGCGGTCTCCTTCGTGACGTAGCCTATCACTATAGCCAGGCCCCTGGAAGAGGCGTGGGCGTCGACGAGGCTCTTCCTGTACTCCTCGAGGTCGATCGCGACCACTTCACCAGCGTAGATCAAACCGCTCTCGTAAGCGAGGGCGATCGCCAGGCCGGCCCGGATTGGTTTGATGTTCAGCTTGGAGAGGAGACTGGCAAGCTTGGGGGTAATCTCCCCGCCCTTCTTCACCGCCACCGAGTCCTTGTTGACCCATATGCTCCCTCCTTCGATCTTGGTCTGGATGCCAGCTTCCCTGAACTCGCTCAACACCGGGCCCGCTGGGAGGCTTGTATTCCCCGCCGGGACTACTATGTCCTCAGGGGCCTTGTCCCCGGCCCTGGCTGGAAGGTAGACCTTGTTCTTGTCGAGGGTGAGGAAGAGCTTGAACGGATCGTAGGTCGAGAAGATCAACGCGTTCTGTCCCGTAAGGTGCGAGAGGAGCTGGTCGGCGTTCTTGACCCCGGCCCTCTGCAACCCGCGTACAGCGAGCTTGTTCTTGACGACGAAGACCTCTGCATGCTGCCTCAGCGCCTTGCGCACGGCCATCAGCTGGCTCGCCCTCACCTTCGAGAGGCTGGTCACGGCGATCACAGGGTACTTCTGTGCGAGCGAGGCTACGCGCTCGACGGTCTCGACCTTCTTCGGGCTGTGTTTGTGGACCTGGACCGTCTCGCTCATTTACTCCACCGCCTGCTTCGCGGGCTTGCCCATGGTCGTCTTGACCATGACCGCCTTGATGTTCCTGTCGCCGTTCGGGAGCTTCTTGGTCACTGCGTTGACCACGGCCACAATGTTCTCTGCGAGGTCAGCCTCCGACAGCTTGCTGTCCCCTACCTTGGCCATCACACCCAGAGACCCCCTGCTCCTGACCCTGATCGCCGTCCTAGTCCTGTTGATCATGGCCTCGATGGGGGAGTTAGGCGGGACCGGGGACGGTATCTTCCCCTTGGGGCCGAGCGCCTGACCCAGAATCTTGCCGACCCTCGGCATCAGCGCTGTGTCTGCCAGGAAGAAGTCGTATGACCTGGCCAACTTCTTGGCACCCCTCTTGCTCCCTCCGTAGTTCTCTAGCTGGGCCGGCTCCATGACCAAGTTCGCCTTAGCGTTCTTCGCTCTGACCGCAAGGTCACCTGACCCTATGAAGCATACCTTGGCTTGTTTCGTGGTAGGATGGGGCAGGTAGACTATCTCGTTGATGTTCAGGTCGGTCTTCTTGGGGTCTACTTCCTTGAGCGAGATCAGTACTTCGACCGACTGGGTGAACTTCGTCTCTTTGGATTGGTCCTTACCCTTCTTGACCAGTTCTGCGAGCTGCTGATTCGAGAGCAAACACTATTCACGAGTTCCTTGCCGAGCCTTCAAACACCGGATAAAAGCCTTCTGCCCGTCACTGGAACTTAGAGTCCCACTTGCCTGCATCTATCTCTTTCATGAACTCCCTGGCGTCCTTCCCTTCGACTTTGACCCCCATGCTCACACAGCTCCCCACGACCTCCTTCACGGCGGACCTGACCGTGGCAGCGTAGGAGCCGGCTATCTTGCTCCTGGCGATGGCGACTACCTTGTCCATTGTCAGCTCCCCGACGAAGTCGACGTTGGGCTTCCCCGAGCCCTTGGGGATCCCCGACTCCTTGGCGACAAGTGCTGAGGTAGTGGGCGTACCGACGGAAATGACGAACTGCTTGGATTCCTTGTCGACCTCCACCTTGACGGGGACCCGCATCCCCTTGAAGTCGCCGGTCTGCTTGTTGATCTCGTTGACTATGCCGAGGACGTTCACCCCCAGCGGACCCAGCGCAGGGCCGAGGGGCGGTCCGGCACTCGCCTCGCCACCGGTTACCAGCACGTTGATGACCTGCTTTTCACCCATCTAGGATCACTTCTGCTCCGGCTTGGCCCTGGCCACGAGCTTAGCGTATGCGGCGTCGATGGTGATGGGCATGGCGAACGCCGTGTCCAGCAGCGAGACTGTGATCTCCTGCTTCTCCTTCTCCACTCGGGAGATTTTCGCCCGCATACCTTTGAACGGGCCGGCGACTATCTCGATGGTGTCTTCGGCGTTCAGCTCCGCCACCATGGACTTCGTGACCAAGAATTTCTCGATGTCTGAGTACTGCATCATCCCGGGAATCTTGCTCCTGACGTGCTTGAACCCTTGGATGCTCTCGTCAACCACCTGGCTGTTGGGAGCCTCGAAGAGGACGTATCCCTTCCAGGTATCGAGGGCCAGGACCGAGTAGATGGGCTTCCCCTTCTGGACCGCCCTGTTGGCCACGAAGGTAGCCACCGTCTTCTCCTGACCTCCGGTGGTCTTGACCGGGAATATGGAACTGTTCCTCTCTTGGTCGCTCAGAACCGACACGCTGAAAAAAGCCCGAGTTTCGTTGGCCTAATAACCTTTAGCCGAAGAAGATGGTCCCCACGAGCTTGATGAGGAACCCTATCGTCCCGACCACGGCGATCCCTAGCCCTACCAGTTTCAGATAGAGGGTGAACTCGTCCCTGTCGCTCTTGTGGGCGAGCCTGAATATGGCCGCGGACGACCTCAGGAAGTCGCGGAACCCCATGGTACAGGGAGTGGCGGTTCAGTTCGTCTTATATGTCTAATGGCCGCCGCTCCCTGCGCGTCTGCGGAGGTGTGCTCTATCGCCCCAGCGTTAATACCCCGCCACTCGGGTAGGCCGCCATGACCCCGCAGGGAGAGCCCGCCACGGTCATCCTGGCATCCACCACCGACCTGGCATCGAGGACGCTCGCTGCGGCCTTGGTCGAAGGCGAGGGGTTCGCGTCGACTGGCGTGAACTTCCTCGGAGAGCCGGTCTATCAGAAGGAGTCGTTCCTCCTTGCCCGGTTCGAGGGGATGATCGTCACCCCTCCAGACCTGGACGAATATTTCAACCCACAGGCGTACATATTCCTTTCGAGGCACAGCGCGGAGTCAGGCATCGCGTCCCTCACGGCCCACACGACGGGGAACTTCTCCGAGAAGACAGAGATTGGAGGAGTTGGGAGGGAGCTCGGAAGGGCGGACGCGTCGCTGCTCAAGAACTACCTGATCGCCCTCTGGGGCCATAGGGGGGAGGTGAGCGGGTACGAGATCACGATGGAAGCAACGCACCATGGGCCCACTTCTCTCCAGAAGCCGGTCCTCTTCGTCGAGCTCGGCTCGTCAGAGGAGCAGTGGGGGGACTCGAAGGCAGCGGGGGTGGTCGCGAAGTCGCTGATGGAGAGTCTCACCCACAAGCGGACATGGGACAGAATCGCGCTCGGCTTCGGCGGGACGCACTACCCCGAGAAGTTCACCAGGTTGCTTCTTGACGAGGACCTGGCGATCCCGTATGTCGCGCCTAAGTATGCGCTGGAGCACGTAGACGAGCAGATGGTGGGGCAGATGCTCCAAAGGTCCACCTCTGCCGTCAGGTATGCCGTCCTAGATTGGAAGGGGCTGGGACCCCACAAGGAGAAGATTGTGAGGCTCGCGAAGCAGTTCGGTCTGGAAGAGATAAGGGTCTGACAGTCAGGCGCTGCTCATGGAGACGAGCTGCCCTATGGCTTCCTTCGCCACCTCTATGCTGTCCAGATAGTCCTTGACGAGGACGACCTCCCCGTCGGTGTGGCTCGTCCCTGTAGCCCCCGGGCCGTAGGTCACGCAGGAGACCCCCTTCTTGCGGGCGAAGGTGTTCATGTCCCCGGTCCCGGTCTTCCTGACGAGGACGGGCTTCTTGCCGAGGCGGAGGATGACCGCCCTCTGGAAGGCCCTGACCAGTCTCGACCCTGGGTCCACTTCGTAGGCTTCCGTGGGGGGGCCAGGGAACACCTCCACCTCTACACCGTCCCTGGACCCCCCCACAATGGACCGGACGTCTCCCAGGACCTGAGCCGAAGGGAGCCCCGGGGGGACACGGATGTCGAAGGTCGCGTCGCAGAAGCGTGGGACCACGTTCTGATAGGAGCCGGCGCTCACAAGCGTTGGGGAAATTGACAGGGACCTGAAGTGGTCCACGTTCTGCTGCGCTGCCTCGTAGTCCCTGAGCCTCCCGAGTAGGGAGACGAACTCGTCAAAGGCGCTCCTGTGGGCCCAGGGCGACCCCGCGTGCCCCCCGAGGGTCCGGACGACTACCCGAAGGCTCACCCTGCCCCTGTATCCTATGGTAATCCTCTCTGCCCCGCTGGGCTCGCCGAACACCGCGTAGTCGTAGGTTGAGGCGCCCCTGGCGAGCTCCTCAACCCCTGCGCCGTCCCCTTCCTCTTCTGTGGCCCCGGCGAAGGTTATCCTTACCCCTGAGTCCGCGGCCCTGGCCCCCGCCAGGAGGAGGGCGCACAGAGGCGACTTGGCGTCGGCCGCCCCTCTGCCGTAGACGGAGTCCTCGGTCATCCTCACCGGGAGCCTCCCGGGGACGGTGTCCATGTGACCGCAGAGGAGGAGCCTAGGCTTGCCCCTTCCCAACTCTCCGACCACGTTCCCCGCCGCGTCTCTCCTCACCCTCGAGTATCCCAGACGCCGCATGCTGTCTGCGAGGAAGGCCGCCAGCTCTCCCTCCTCCTTCGTGGGGGAGTAAATCTTCACGGAGTCGACGAGGAGCTTGACCGCCTCGTCGTCAGGGCCGCTCATCTCTCGCTGACGGCCCACTGCTGGAAGGGTGGGGCGCACGGCGCGTCTCCCGTGTTCAGAACCGCCCCGCCTCCGCTTCGGTTATGACCCCGTCCAATACATCGAGCACCCTGGCCACCTGCGCATCCTCGACCACGAGAGGGGGGAGGAACCTGAAGGTGTCCCTCCCGGAGTATGCCGTGATGACCCCCCGGGCCTGCGCGGCCAGGAGCATAGAGTGTATGTCCACCCTAGTCTGCAGGGCTAGCATGAGCCCCAGTCCGCGCACCTCCCTGACGAGCCTATGGGCGGAAGATATCCTGGAGAGCCCCGACTTCAGCGCCTCCCCCTTCTCCCTCGCCCTGGCGGAGAGGTCGTTCCTGGCGATGAAGTCGAGGGTGGCCGAGCCAGCGGCGCAGGAGAGCGGATTACCGGCGAAGGTGCTGGTGTGCTCGCCCCCCTTCAGGCTTTCGGCGACCTCGCCGGTGGAGACGACGGCGCCTATAGGGAGCCCTCCACCGAGCCCCTTCGACACGGTCATTATGTCCGGGACGACCCCCCAGTGCTCGGAAGCCCACATCATCCCCGTCCTCCCCAGGCCAGACTGGATTTCGTCGAAGATCAGCAGGGCCCCGTTCCTGTTGCAGATCTCTCTCACCTCCTTGAAGTAGCCGTCAGGGGGGACGACGACACCGCTCTCCCCCTGGACTGGCTCGGCGATCACCGCCGCGGTGTCTCCGTCGACCATCGACTCCAGCGACTTCGCATCGCCGTAGTCAGCGAACACGAACCGGTCTAGGAGCGGGCCGAAAGGGTCCCTGTACTTTTTGTTCCACGTAGCCGAGAGGGAGCCGTAGGTCTTGCCGTGGAAGGCGCCTGTCATCGCCACCATCTTCTTCCTGGATGTGCGCCGCCTTGCTAACTTGATGGCCGCCTCCACCGACTCGGTCCCGGTGTTAGTGAGCAGCACCTTCTCCAACCCCTTCGGCGCGGCCTTCGCAAGCCGCTCCACGAAGCCGGCCCTGACGTCGTTGTAGTAAGAGCCGTGGCATGTAATCAGCCTTCCAGCCTGCTCCCGCACTGCGTCGACCACGAAGTCGTTGCAGTGGCCGACCAGGGCCACCCCGATCCCTGACATGAAGTCGATGTACTCCTTCCCCTCAGAGTCCCAGACGAGGGACCCCTTCCCCCTCGCCAGAGCCAACGGGAATTTGTTGAAGGCGTGGGCCTCATAGGAGTCTTCCAGGCCGCGGGTCCGCTCAGTCATGGCGCTATCACCGTGCACCCCTCGTGAGAGAGGGCCCTTGACAGGGGGGCGTCCTTGGTGCCAGAACAGATCACAGCCTCCTTGACTCCGCCCTTCACCGCCTCCACCGCGGCTATTACCTTCTTCTGCATGCCAAACCCTATCTTCGGGAGGGACGCCGAAGCCTCCACGGCGGAGAGACGCCTCACCAGCGACCCGTCGAGTCTGAGCCCATCCACGTCTGTCGCGAAGATCACCACGTCGGCCTTTGCCCCTGCTGCTATGGAACCCGCCGCCTTGTCTCCGTCTATGTTGAGCGGCTCCCCGTCCTCCCCCACAGCCACGGGCGAGACCACTGGGACGTATCCCGTGCCGAGGAGGAGGTCCAGGAGGGATGAGTTGATCCCCCTGACCCTTCCAGTGTATCCCCCCTCGATGGCCACCCTCCGGCCCCTCTCGTCCACGATCACCAGCTTCGTCTTCCGCGAGGCGGTGATCAACGCCCCGTCTTCCCCCGCAAGGGAGACGCCCTTCACCCCCGCCCTGAAGAGAGACTGCACCAACCGCTTGGCGAGGAGGCCGCTCATGACCATCTGGTAGATCTCAGCCGTCTCCCTGTCCGTGTACCTGCTTCTGATCCCGTCTGGAGAGACTACGAAACGTTGCTCCTTCCCGAGCCTGGTCGCGTACTCAGTCACCACGTCCCCCCCGCCGTGCACGAGGACGAGCTGGTGGGAGGAAGAGAGCGTCGCCGCGTCCTGGACCAGAGCCTCAGGGACGCCGGCTTTCATCAGGCTCCCGCCAATCTTCACGACCACCCTCAACACGCTACACCGGGTGGAGGGACGCCATCGCCAGCCCCGACGCCTCGTCCAATCCTAGCATGAGGTTCATCGACTGGACAGCGTTCCCCGCTGCCCCCTTGATCAGGTTGTCAGTGGCGCCCAGGGCGACTATCCTCCCTGTCCTCTCCTCCGTCTCGAATCCGACGTCGCAGAAGTTCGAGCCGATGACGAGTTTCGGGTCTGGGAGCCTGAAAGGACCATGCTTGTCCTTGACTATCCTGACGAAGCGGCACCCTGAGTAAGCTTCGCGGTACGCCTTCCATATGTCTATGGTATTCACTCTCCCTGACGCGAAGAGATGGGATGTGGTCAGGATACCCCTCACTATGTTCACCCCGTGGGCCGACATCGAGACCTTGATCCGGACGCCAGCGATAGCCGATAGGACCTGCTCTATCTCAGCGGCGTGCCTGTGCCCAGCCGGCTTGTAGGGCCTGACCACGTTGAACCTCTCCGAGAAGTGCGTCGCGAGGGAGGGCTTGCCTCCTGACCCGGACGAGCCGACCTTCGCGTCGACCACGATGTGTTCGGTGTCCACCCCCAGAGACTTCGTCCTGAGGAGCGGGGCGAGGGCGAGGATGGTGGTGATTGCGGTGCACCCGGGGGAGGCCACGAGCCTAGCACCCTTCACCTCCTCCCGGTTCAGCTCGGGAATCGATAGGACGAACTTCTCTAGGAGGTCTGGGCGAGGGTGTTCGTAGCCGTACCAGACTGGATATTGGGCGCTGTCCCCGAGCCTGAAGTCAGCGCTGAGGTCTACTATCCTGAGCCCCGCGTCTGCGAGCTGGGGTATCACCTTCGCCGACTCCCCGTGTGGGAGGGCCGCGAAAACGACGTCGGCCGAAGCCACGAGTTTGGATGGGTCGAATGAGACGAACTTCAGGTCGGTGACCCCTCTGAGGTTCGGGTGGACCCTGAAGACGTACTCCCCGGCATACCTCCTCGAAGTGGCGTATGCCACCTCGGCTTCGGGGTGCTGAAGGAGCAGGCGGAGCAGCTCCCCGCCTATGTACCCTGAACCTGCGAGCACGCCCACGCGGACCAAGGCTATCTCCTCGCCGATCCTGCAACGTAGCTGATCAGCCTCGAGGGGATGTCGAACCCCACGGCGGACTGGGCCCCCTTGAACTCGACGGTATTGTTGACTTCGTGAACAGTGTAGCCTGACTCAGGCTCCATGGCGTCGACCCCGAGTATGCCGCCACCCACTGCCTCGGCTGCCTTCAGGATGATCTCTGAGAGCTCGGCGTCGGGCTTGAACGCCTCTGATGTCGCGCCTCGGGCGACGTTGGTCCTCCACTCCCCTGGGGGGGCGACCCGGTGGACGCACGCGACGATGCTGTCGCCGGCAACGATCGCCCTGACATCCCTCGGCG
The DNA here is from genome assembly GCA_027339745.1 of Nitrososphaerota archaeon. Lineage (GTDB taxonomy): Archaea > Thermoproteota > Nitrososphaeria > Nitrososphaerales > Gagatemarchaeaceae > UBA183. Next base: position 99,786 of record DAHWNW010000003.1, read on the forward strand.
GCCTGTTTACGTACTCCTGAAGGTAGTACATGTGCTGCTCCTGCGGGTTCGCGAGCTCCTCCTTGAACTCGATTAGCGAGTCCAGTGTTGCCCTGTCCCGGACCACGGTCACCATTCGCCCCCAGCTCCCGGTGAACGGCTTCAGCACCAGGGGGTAGCCGATGGTCTCTGCAGCCTGCTCAGCGGCCTCCGGGGTGAGGGCGAGGAGGGTGCGCGGCGTCGGGACGCCAGCGTTCGAAAGAGCGATGCTGGTGGCGAGCTTGTTGCTGCAGGTTTCGGCCACCGCATGGCTGTTGACGACTTGCATACCCGCCCCCTCCAAAACTCTGGTGAGAAGCGACGACCTGTAGTGGCTGATGCAGCGCTGGAGCACCACGTCCCCAAACTCCGGTCGCTTCTTCGGGACCTCGAAGACGAGCCCTTTGACGTCGACGAGCGACCCCCCGATGCCAGCTGCTTCGGCGGCTTCGCTGAGCGCCTTCTCCTCCCACCTGAGCCTGTCGAAGGTTATGGTGAGCTTCACTATTCTCCCCAGTCCTCTCCGACCTTCTCTGCCGGCTTGAGTACGGCACTGCCGTTGGACAGCTCAGCAACCTCGTATTCGGACGAGCAGTCCCTGCAAGAGACGAGCTCCCCGACTATGGCGTCGTCTGGGACGGTCAGCGCGGCTCCGCACTCGTTGCAACTCGTGTTCAATCTACTGATTTCACCTCCCGGGTCAGTCCATCCGTCGTAGCGCGCAACCTCCGCTCCGACGCCGTCAGCTCTGCCTTCAGCGTGGAGAGTGATGACCGCGTAGAGGTGATGACTGCTTCGCGCTGCCTGATCTCCCTCAGCATGGACCGGGGGTTGGCCCCGCCCTTGGTAGCGATCCTCTCGAGGAACCGTTGGGGGTCGAGGAGGCTCTCGATGGTCACCCGGTCCACTGAAACCTTCTTCCCCAAGTCTGCAGAGACGCGTGCGAGCCTAGACACCGCCACCTCCTGGAGGGGGCTCCCTGACTCCGCCGAGGCTCTCACGAGCTCGCCCACCATTGCGTGGGCCTGGCGGAAGGAAATTCCACGCTCGCTGACGAGATAGTTGGCGAGCCCCACCGCCGTCGAGCCGTCACCGGAGACCGCCGAGTTCAGGCGCCCCTTCATTAGCGAGGCAGACGCGACCATGCCTGCGAGGACGCTCAGGGACGCCGTCGCGTCGTCGATTCCACGCCAGAGATGAGGTGTGATCTCTTGGAGGTCGAGGTTGTAGGAATATGGGAGAGCTTTCAGGATGGCGCAGGCCGCGACCAGCCCCCCTATGACTGACCCTGCCTTGGCCCTGGCCATCTCAGCGGTCACTGCATTCTTCTTCTGGGGCATTATGCTGCTGGAGGCCGCGTAGGAATCGTCGAGCTCGATGAACCCGAACTCCGCGGAGCTCCAGAGGATCAGCTCTTCGGCAAGCCTGCTGGCGTCCAAGGCGGCGATGGCCGCGAAGGAGAGCGCTTCCACGGCGAAGTCCCTCGATGAGACCGCGTCCATGGAGTTTCTGACCAGGCCGGAAAAGCCGAGGAGCCCTGCGACGTACCTCCTGTCGAGCTTTACCGACGTCCCGGTCATGGCGGCAGACCCCATGGGGGAGAGGTTGACGCGCGTGTAGAGCTGGAGCGCCCTCTCAGCGTCGCGCTGGAAGGCGTCGAAGTGGGCGAAGAGGTGGTGCGCGAAGGTCGTCGGCTGGGCTCTCTGCAGATGGGTGTACCCTGGGACTAGGACAGCGCCGTGCTTCCTCGCCTGGCTCAGCAGGGCCGACTGGAGCCCTGCGACTGAGCTGACAAGGGCGATAATCGAGTCTCTTAGCTCCATCCGTATGGCGGTGGCGACCTGGTCGTTCCTGCTCTTCCCGTAGTTGATGAACCCTGCCGTTTCCACGCCGAGGGCGTCGACCGCAGCCTGTTCGAGCTGCTGGTGGAAGTCCTCTGCCTTGGCGCCTGGCAGTATCTCTGCGGAGGCCCCGGCAAGAAACTTCGCGCACCTCGCCCCGACCTTGCGGTCCACCTCCCCTGCCCTGACAAGGGCTACCATGTGGGCCAAGTTCACCAGGATGACCTTGCGGGCGATGCGCCCGTCGTCGGCCATCGAGGAGGTGAAGGCGAGGGCCTCGTCACTGGGCTTCCTTAGCCTTGGTCCTCTGATGTCCATTATCTTCTTTTTCCTCTGCTCGCGAGCTGAGCCCGGAGGCGACCCTAGACTGGAGCCCCCAGAGCTCTATGAAGCCAACAGCGCTCTTCTGGTCGAAGGTAGAGCCTCGGCCATAGGTGGAGAGCCCTATGTCGTAGATGGAGTATTCAGACGACCTGCCCACTACCCTGGCGGACCCCTTGTATAGCTTCAGTTTCACCGAACCCGTCACCCTGTGCTGGGTTGCGGCGATGAAGCGGTCCAGGGCCGGCCTGAGCGGCTCCAGCCAGAGCCCCGAGTAGACCAGCCATGCCCACTCCCTCTCCACTTGCGCCTTGAAAGCGAGCTCGTGGCGGGTCAGGACGAGCTTCTCCAGGTCCCTGTGGGCGTCTATGATGACCGACGCCGCTGGGCATTCGTAGACTTCGCGCGACTTTATCCCCACCAATCTGTCTTCGATGTGGTCTATCCTCCCGACGCCGTGCGAGCCTGCGAGCTCATTCACGTAGCTGACCAGCGCGAGGGGATCCATGGCCCTTCCGTCGACCCTCGTGGGGACCCCCTCCCTGAAGCCGAGCTCCAGGTACCCGGGCTCGTTCGGCGCTTCCTCGGGGGAGGCGGTCCATTCGAAGGCGTCCTCTGGCGGCTCTGTCCCGGGATTCTCGAGGGGTCCGCTTTCCACAGACCTTCCCCATATGTTCTGGTCGACGCTGAATATCGACTTCGATGGTTTGACCGGGAGCCCGCGCTCCTGGGCGTAGGCGATCTCCTCGTCCCTGCTCATGTTCCACTCGCGGACGGGGGCTATGACCTGCAGGGACGGGTTCATCGCCCTCACCGTAACGTCGATCCTCACCTGGTCGTTCCCCTTCCCCGTGCAGCCGTGGGCAACCGCGTCGGCGCCTTCCTTCTCGGCCACCTCGACGAGCTTCTTCGCGATGAGGGGCCGTCCCAGGGCGGTGCTGAGGGGGTACTTCCCTTCGTAGAGGGCGTTGGCCTTGATCGACGGGAAGACGTAGTCCCTGATGAATTCATCCTTGGCGTCTATGGTGTAATGATTCCTGGCGCCGATCTCTCTAGAGCGCTTCGCGACATCTGCCATATCGTCCCTCTGACCGAGATCGAGCGTGACAGTGACGACCTCGGCGTCGTACTTCTCCTGGAGCCACTTGACGGACACGGAGGTGTCAAGGCCTCCGGAGAACGCGAGAGCAACGGTTCGGCGCAAACTTCGTGACGGACGGCCTGAACAACGCTTTTATAGATTTTGGACAGGATAGCTTCGTTTTGGTCAAACATGACCAAAAATTGGTCAAAACGGCCTCTGTCATGAAAGCGGTCAGAGAAGAGGTGGACTCGGACCTCTCCGTCCAGGACGCCCTCGCGAGGGACTACGCGAACCTTAGCGCCCTCGCCAGGATGCTTGCCCCTAGGGTGGCGGCCAGGACCGGGAGGGGGGCGAAGGGGGTGAGCGAGGTGGGGGTCGCAACAGCCCTCAAGCGCCTCCGGGGTTCGTATTCGCCGGCCCCTCCGAAGGTGAGCAGGGTGCTCGCGGGGAGCGTAGTCAACGTAAGGACTCACGTCTCCAGGATATCCGTGGAGAAGACAAAGCGGACCCTTCAGGTCGTCGGCGTGCTGCTCTCAGGCAACCACGAGGATTTCATCCAGGTGTCGGAGTCGCTCTCGTCCATCACGCTAATCTTCGACCAGAGACTCCACCGGATGGTCAAGAAGGCGCTCGGGAACGCCGAGATACTTGACGAAGGGGAGGAGGGGGCGGCCATAACGGTCCACAGCCCCGAGGACATAGTCACCACGCCTGGGTGCGTCAGCGCGCTCTACAACCAGCTGTTCAGGAAGAAGGTGAACGTCGAGGATACGGTCAGTTGCTTCACCGACACCATCATGGTGGTAGGGATGAAAGACGCGAGTAGGGCCTTCGAGGCTATGACCGAGCTGGTGGGCGAAGAGCAGAGGAGGCTCGGCGAGGAGTGAGGTTGAACACTGGACCGCAGGGGAGGACGGGGGACCATGTCATTAAGGTCACGGTCTGCGAGATGCCCGACGAGAGGTCTGCGTTCGGGCTCTGGTGGGAGCGTCTCGGGGCGCACGCAAAGCACGAGGGGAGCGACCTAGCGCTCCTCCCCGAGATGCCGTTTTCCGGGTGGTTGTTCGCCGACCCGAAGTTCGGCCGAGCTGCGTGGGACGACTCAGTCGAAGCGCACAGGCGATGGATTGAGAGGATCCCCGAGCTCGGGGTGGCCATCGTCGCCGGGTCTAGGCCGGTTGAAGTCCGCGGGAGGAGGTTCAACGAAGGCTTCGTGCAGACCGCCGACGGGATGACAGGAGAGCACAGGAAGCGCAATCTCCCTGACCAGCCCGGCTTCTACGAAGCCTCATGGTACGTGCGTGGAGGTAAGAGGTTCTCCGTCTTTGAAGTACACGGCTGGAAGATCGGTTTCCTCATCTGTAGCGACCTCTGGTCGGTCTGGAACGCGAGAGCCTATGGGAAGCGTGGCGCTGATGCGATACTGGTCCCCAGGGCCACGGGGCTCGGCGTCGACAAGTGGCTCGCGGGCGGAAGGACAGCGGCGGTGGTGTCTGGCGCGTACTGCCTTTCATCGAACAGGTCGGGGGGAGTCGGCGACGCTAGGTTCGGGGGGATGGGGTGGGCCGTGGACCCTGATGGTGAGGTCCTCGGGATTACGACCCCCGACGAGCCGTTCGCGACCGTGGAGTTGGACATGAGGAAGGCGCGGAAGGCGAAGAAGACGTACCCAAGGGACGCATTCGGAGAAGACTAGCGCCCCATCAGAGAGTTCAGGAAAGCTTTGGCGTCGAAGGGGGAGAGGTCGTCGTATCCTTGGCCCACGCCAAGGAAGAGGACGGGCTTGCCCGTCGTGTAGACTATTGACAGGGCGGCCCCGCCCCTGACGTCTGCGTCAGCCTTTGTCAGGATCGCCCCGTCGAATCCGACGTGCCGGTTGAAGAGCGCGGCCTGGGAGACAGCGTCGTTCCCGGTCAGGGCGTCAGCCACGAAGATTCGGAAGTCAGGCTTGACCACCCTGGCTATCTTTGCCATCTCTTCCATCAGGTTCTGGTTCGTCTGCATCCTACCGGCCGTGTCTATCAGGAGGCAATCCACGTGGTGCGCTCTAGCGTAAAGGACGCCGTCGCGGCCTACCGCTGCCGGATCAGCTCCATAGCCCTGCGCGACGACCTTGAGTGAGAGCCTGTCTGCGTGCTCCGACAGCTGCTCGATGGCACCAGGCCGATGGGTGTCGCCGGCCGCGCAGACGACGGAAAGCCCGTTCTTCTTCAGGTAGTGGGCAAACTTGGCCACCGTCGTCGTCTTGCCGGTGCCGTTGATCCCCAGGAAGAGGATGACGTAGGGCTCGCCCGTCTTCGCCTTGTCTCTGACATTGGACACGATGTCGACGGTCCCTGCCCGTGCGAACGCTGACTCCAGGGAAGCGTTCAGCCGTTCCCCGACCACCTCCCCCGTGTCGACTGAGCGGTCTACCTTCGTCCCCTCCAGGGTCTTCTGCACCTCTGCGGTGAGGGCTTCGGCGACAGTCTGCGCCACGTCGCTCTCGATCAGCGAAATCTGGAAGTCGAAGATCACGCTGTCGAAGTCGCGACCGCTGAGCTGCTTTTCCCTTACGGCGCTGGTTATCGAGGAGAATGCCTGCTTCAGCCTGTCGAACAAGGAGCTACCCCTGCTGGCTGCGGGTCACGAGGCTGTTCAGCAAGTCCCTGTCCGAGTTCAGCCTCTGAGCTATCTCGTTCCTCTGGTTGACTATCGATACTAGCGTCTTCTCGATGTCTCTCCCCCTCTCCTCGAGAATCGCCACCGCCTCCTCCCTCGATTTCTCCACCACGACGTTGGCGCCTATGCTCACGAGTACCCGGTCAGTCTCAGGAGGGCTCGACCTGAGCATGATGCCTCCGCCTGCCTGGATGAGCACCTCGCCGGAGCTCTGGCCGGACAACCCCTTTATGGCGTCGAGGGCGGCCCGCCCTTCGAGCATCGCCCTCTCGAGCAGGTTCTGCCTCGCCGAGAGCTCGTTGTAGGTCCCCTCGAGGACCCTTATCTCGACGACCAGGGCGTTGACCGTGTCCTCGGCAGTGGAAAGCTCGCTCATCCCGGTTACACTTCAAACGCTCAGAGCGCGCGTTATAAACACGAGCTCCGGTCCGGTCGTCTGGCTCCCAGCGACGGCGTTATGCGAGTTGGCCACCAGGCCGGAGGAGACGAAGGGGACTCCGCTGTTGACGGAAGTAGGATAAGCGTCCACCCCCAGCACGGAACCTATTCTGGAGACTTCGGCTTCGTCCAGGCCAGGATACACCGCGGCTCCGCGGTTGGTCGCCACAGCCAGGGAGCCAACCTGGTAGTACTCGCCTATGGGGCCCTGGTGGACCTCTGTCCCAAGGACGTCCCTGACTTGGAGCAGAGCTCTTTGGTCCAGGACGGGGGAAGCCAAGGCTCTCTTGTCGTTGGCCACGACGAGGTTCCCCACCGCCGTGAGCTTCGACTCAAGCCGAGAGACGTTGAGTCCCGTCGCGGCCCTGATCTCCCTGATCTCGGCGTCTTCTGCCAGCCTAGACACAATGACCCCGTTCCCGTTCATGGTCGCGAGAGCCCCCAGCAGCCTGGACTCGCCGATCGACGTGGGGACGGCCGAGACATGGAGGCGTTCGCAGAGCTTGTCGGACTTCGTCTGCGCGAGTCCCTTGGGAACCAGCAGGAACCTATCGCTGGCCCGCATGAAGATCCCTATGTTGGGGCTCCGGTAGATGTCCATCAGGTAGAGACCCATCGGGTCACACTTGTTCTGACTCTGGGAGGCTGACCGTGACGACGCCGTCCTCGTCTCTCTCCATCTCGAGGGTGATGCGCCGAGGCGGGTGCTTGATCCCCCTTGCCCAGAGGAGTTCGTTGACCTCGGTGCCTATGCTGACCTGGCGCGCCTTCATGTGACGCGTCGCAAAGTCCCGGATGACCGCCACGGCCTTCTTCGCCCTCCTGTACGGAGGCGCCTCATAGACCACGCCCAGCGGTACGACATAGGTGCGGGTCAGCTCGTCCATCCTCTCTTCAGACATTCATGGTCACCTGAGCTTCAGCTTTCGCTGCCTCCAGTGTCTCCGCTTGGGGTTCGACCTTACTTTCCTGTTGGTCTTGACTATGACCCAGGTAGGCACAGACCGCGCCTGCCTCCCTGCTTTCATGATCCTGTTCTTCTTCGAGGTATCCTTTACCCTTGCCAACTCAGATCCTCCTTATCTTGATCTCCCGCTTCTTCTCTTGGAGGGCTCCGAGCATCTGCTTGACCTGCTCGTCGTCGACTGGTTTGCGGAGCTTTCCTGACGAGGCCAGCTGGATGACGTACTCTTCGACCGACCCTGCGAGGTCGGGCCTCACCATCTTCACGTTGGCCAGGCGCTGCCTAGCGTCGGACGTGAGGGCCATCCTCAGGGCCGCCTCCCTCATCATCTTCCGGTCCGCGGCTTCCTTGTCGGGCTGCTTCTGTTGCTCGGCCATGCCTAGGCGTACCTCTCGAGTCCCTTCTTCTCCTTGCTCAGCTCCAGTAACAGCCCGTTGCTGATCTTGTCTAGCGTAGCGCGTCCCTTGGAGGTGAGCACCCTCCCCTGGGGCGTCTTCGAGACCAGCTCCGCCTGTTCCAGCTGCTTCAGTATCAAGCGGATGGACGACCCGCCGGCGTCCCTGTGGTGCTTTGGGAAATAGTGCAGCGCTTTGCTCCCGCCGTAGGCGCGCTCCAGGTCGCTCAGCCCCACCGGGCCGTGGAGGTATACCTTGCGCAGCAAGGAGGCGGCCCTTGTGAACCACCAGTCGGGGCTGGCCGGGGGGCGCTCGGCGTGGGAGCCGGTCTTGACGAACCTCGCCCAGTCGGGCATCTGGACGGACGGGACCGACTTCATCTGCTCCGCTAGGGCGGAGATGAGCTTCCCTGACGGGACGTCGCGTGCGCTAACCATAACGTTTCACGTGGTGAAATTTTGAGCCTCGGCCTACAGTATTTAAGTTTCCTCGACCACTTTTCGGTTCAGGTGGCCGCAGTCGAGGCAGGTCACCCGGACCATGGTCGGCTTCCCATGGCCGAGGCGCACCCTGGCGTTGACCCCCGGGACGAGGAGGCCTTTGCACCCGCGGCAAGTGAAGGACCGGAGGTGCGGCTCCAGTCGGATGTTGAACTTGAGCTTCACCTTCCTGGCAAGGGCGGCTTGGGCCCGGGCCATGGCGGGGTCGGTGTGGGAGAGGTCGATGGCGGACTCGATGAGCATGCTCACCACGGTGGCCGCCTCCTCCTTCGCGCTTCGCCGCTTCACGCCCCCCAGGGAGAGCGGAAGGTCTTAACAGTACGCCCAAGAGCGCGGATGTGTTGCTTAGTTTCGTCCTTGCGGAGGCGGCGCTGGAGCTCGTCCCCAGAGAAATCTGGAGGCACCCGGCCGTGGCGTCAGATGCGAAGCGCAGGGGGAAGGAGCCGGGGAGGGTGCTCCTAGACAGGAGCTTCCACCACTCTGCGATGGCAAGGCTGAGCGAGCCGGGGAAGAGAGGGAGACCTGACCTAGTGCACGAGGCGTTGCTGAGCGTGACGGGGACGCCGCTTTACCTGGAAGGTGGGGTGAAGGTCTGGGTGCACACCTGCGGAGGGATGGCGGTAGAGATAGCAGAAAAGACCAGGGTCCCGAAGAACTACATCAGGTTCAGGGGGCTGATAGAGGAGGCGCTCGCAGGCGAATCAGAGGGTAGGCTGGTGCGGGTCAGGGTCGCGGGGATCAAGGAGCTGATCAGAGGTTTGCGACCAGAGAAGGTCTTCGGGTTGTCTGTCCTCGGGAGGAAGGGGACAGTTGAGTGGCTTGCGGCCGAGGTGGCAGCGCTGAAGGCCCCCGCGGTCGTGGTTGGAGGGTTCCCCAGAGGCCACTTCTCTGAAGAGACAATGGCGACGATAGACGAGTTGGTGAGGATCGACCCCACACCCCTGGAGGCGCATGTGGTGGCGGCGAGGGTGGTATATGAAATCGAGAAAGCCGAGGGGAGGTTCAACGATTAAAAACTCATGGTGGCGCTCGCCGGCCTGTGCGGTCGTCGTCCAGAGCGGGTCTCGGGGTCTTCGCACCCTGGCGCGCGGAGAGTCTGGTCCAGGACATCAGCCCTCCAAGCTGGTAACCCGGGTTCAAATCCCGGCGACCGCATCCGTTTCACCTCTCTCTTGTCCTGTCTTGCACGTGCACGTGCGTCGCCCTGCGAAAGCGAAAGGGACCTCGCTCAGTCAAGAGGCAGACAGGCAGAGAGAAGCTATAACGGGCGGCCGCAGGATAGAGCGACGTGCCGTTCCATCAGGTCGACATATCGGAGAAACCCGTGGTCTATCGTGAGGCTGTCGCCACGGGTCGGATCAAGCTCAAGCGGACCACGATCGAGCTGATAAGGAAGAAGAAGCTGGAGAAAGGGGACGCAGTCTCCCTCGCCGAAGTTGCTGCCATCTCCGGGTCCAAGAAGACCCCCGATTTGCTGGCGCTCTGCCATCCGCTAAGGATAGAGGAGGTCCAGCCGAGCGTGAAGCTCGGGGACGTCTGGGTGGAAGTCACCGTGAAAGTGGCAACTCATGAGAAGACCGGCGTTGAGATGGAGGCGTTGACCGCCGTCTCTGCAGCCCTGAGGGCCAGTACCCCGGGACTGCCATCGAGTCAATCAGGGTCGTGAGGAAGGTAAAGAGGGCCGCGTGAAAGAAGACAGAGACCCTGACGAACGCATCTTCTTCAGGACGTTCTGGCGACCCAACTGGTCAGTGATGGAGCGAGGCGGTCCCGTCCCTCATGACGTATGTCCGGTCGGCAAGCCTCCCGTCTTCTTCGTCTTGGCTGGTGAAGATTACGTCGATGCCCGAGTCTGATGCG
>DAHWNW010000040.1 GCA_027339745.1 Nitrososphaerota archaeon
ACACCCTTCTCGCATAGTCGGAAAGGCAGGAATCAAGCCCATGTTCGATGCTTGTGGGAGAATCACCCGCCAGGAGACCATTCGCAACCCACCCTTGTGCGTCCTGCCTTGCGCAGGTCGAAAAGAACCCCAGATTGGGTCGAAGGCGTCAAATATACCCGCAGCGGTCGACTCTCACCCTCTCTTCTCTGCCTGATTTCGCTTCCTGGAACGGAAAGTAGACCATTTGTCCACACGGCTTATATATGGTTTCTGAGGCCGACCGCTTTGAAAATATGAATACGCCTACGAATGCGTATCTAAGAAAATTTAGCTCAGGACTCATCGTTGCACTGCTGGCGTTCTCAGGAGCCTTGCTCTTGGTACCGCTGGCTGCAACAGCAACTGCATCAAATTCAGGTTCAAGCTATACACTCACTACGAACCATTCGGTATTCCCAGGTACTGGTAGTATTGCGGTTACCCTGACCATAAACAACCCCGCTACCAACCACTACGCGATAACAGGCTTCACAATCTCCATGCCCTCGGGCTGGACGGTTAGCGGTACCCCCAGCGCGGCAACATTCTCGACATGCTCTGTAACGACAACCTCGGTACAGTGCACCGGCGGGGACTCCGCGCCAGGCATAGCCCTTGTGATCACC
>DAHWNW010000041.1 GCA_027339745.1 Nitrososphaerota archaeon
GAGCCACGCGGTATGGTTGGCTAGTATATGGTATGCGGCCCGCACCGCAGGAACACCACGGTCTTCTCGTGTGGATCAACCGAATAGAGGACCCTGATTGCGCGTCCAACGTCGTAGCCATAGGCTCCCTTCCACTTGCCATACTTGGGCCTTCCAAGAGTCATCTGATTGTCCGAATCCAGAATGTCCCTGATTGCGAGGTTCGTGTAGTCTCTTCTGAAGGTGGGAGCGTATGCGGGGGACCACGGCAAGGTCGCTCAGCGGGTCTCTAGGTCTCGTATCATCTGCTTCGCGTTCTTGAAACGCTTGATTCTTCCTTCCCTCATTTCCTTGAGCGCCTGGTCAGTCTTTTCGCGGTAGGCAGGGTCGAGTATCTCCCAGGTCTGTTCTCTGATCGCCTCGTCGCTTGCGCTCTTCTCCACCTCGTCCCTGAGCATGGCCACCAAGTGCTCTACAGTCTCCTTGTCGACCAGGTACTTCTGTACCGTCCTTGTCATGTACAACTGTCAGACGCTCCCAGCAGTAAGTAAGCAAATTGGAAGGCATCGTCTACGCGTTGCCGATCCGGTGCATCGCTCGCCTGCACCAGCCGACATCCTTCAGGCTCGGACTTCGCTCCGGGGCAAATTCACCCCCCGCGATGCCT
>DAHWNW010000042.1 GCA_027339745.1 Nitrososphaerota archaeon
CGGGGTAGCTGATACCCGAAGGCATACTGGCCGCCGCGGCCGAGGACGGCATCTCCACGGCCCTCGTGACGGGCCTCGGCGGGGTCCGGGAGGTCAGGCTGGGGCGCTACGACCCGGCGGCGAAGAAGTACGAGGAGAAGGCGTTCAAAGAGCAGCTGGAGCTCACAAGCCTGGTGGGGAACGTGACCGCGAAAGACGGGGCGCCATTCCTGCACGCGCACGGCACCCTCGGAGGGCGGGACTGGAGCGTCGTCGGCGGGCACGTCATGTCGGCCGTGGTCTTCCCGCTGCTAGAGTCCGTGCTCACCCCCACCGACAACGACGCGGTGCGGGAGCTCGACGAGTCCCTCGGCCTCTACACGATACGTAAGGCGCCCTGAAAGGCGGACGCCGCGGCCGGACCCCGGCACGACCTGCCGCGCTGTGCAGCGTGTTTAAGAGCAGACCGGAGGCCGCACGCCACGCCCTCGATGACTGAACAGAGTTACGGGATTAGGTCAAGATGACCTGAAGGCATTAGGCTGAGAGGGCAAGCTACTCTGCGGGCGAACGACCAGGCGGCGCGCCCTGATGCCTCACCGCACGGCCAGCGGGAGGTCGAGGATGGTGATGAGCCCGGCCGGGGCCCTGCCGACCCG
>DAHWNW010000043.1 GCA_027339745.1 Nitrososphaerota archaeon
CTGAAGAGCATGAAGGAGGTCAAGTGGCTCCCGGTGAGGTCAAGAACTGCCATGACGCTAAATTCGTGGGCGAACTCGATTTCGTCATCGACGACCTTCAGCCGCTCTTCTGAGGCGTATCACTTGACGACATACGCTGTGCGGTTCCGCCCATATGCGTTCATGGAGGTGGAAGTGATGAATATTCAGGAGGCCGTAGCCGCTGCGAGGAGAGGTGCGCCGCACCACACCAAGGCCCCTAGCACAAATGTGCGGGGGGTGGGATTCGAACCCACGAACCCCTAAGGGACGGGATGCCCCATTCGAAGCTCGGCCGGATCTTGAGTCCCGCACGGTTGACCAGGCTTCGTTACCCCCGCGCAGGGCGCGCTTCCCCGGGTTCTGATATAGAGTCTATCACTGCTGGACCGTGACTACCCTGCTGGTCTTCCTCAGGAGCCGGTGCGACGATATCTCAATGATGATGTTGCAGTACCTCGCCAGCTGGCCGAAGTACGACACCAGGACCCTGCTGTAACCTGACTTGGCAGTGGAGAGCATTTCGTCCATGACCTGCTTCTCCAACTGCGTGGTCTCCTCCACCAGGGCCATCGACTTCCCGATGAGCTTGATGTCAGGGG
>DAHWNW010000044.1 GCA_027339745.1 Nitrososphaerota archaeon
CCGCCTGTGACACCGCCTACGTCGACGTCGAAATACTCGTTGGTAGCGAACGGCGGAGTTCCCGTGCCTCCTGGCTGGGAGGTGAGGTAAGCAGTTGTGACATTGGCCACGACTCCGGTGACGCTGGACAGCTTTACGTTCAGCCCTGTGGTCAGGTTCTGGTCCGCGTATGCCGCGGAGCCTTCAACCATTGTCAGGCTTGTAGCCGCCTGCGCCGACGGGTGGATGGAGTCCCCCAGGTAAGTGGACACGATGGTCGCAGGTATCGACGAGTTGCCTTGATTGAAAGTCACGCCACAGCTGCCGTCTACCAGCGAGCACGTCGAGTTAGAGAAGGTGCCAGTGGGGCTGGTCTCGTTCCACACGATTGTGCCGGTCGGGATCGGCGTCGGTGGCGTGCCGCTTACTACGGCCTTGCAGTCAGCCTGAAGCGTCCCGTTCACGACCGACGGCGAACACGTAACGGCGACTTCGGAACGACCCTGTACGAAACTCACAGACGTGTGGCTCTCCACCGCGGGGTTGTTGGCGTCCCCGGAATACGCCGCCGCCACCTTGACGCTTCCGTATGCATCACTCCTCAGCCAGATCTGGCACGCGCTCGCAGTGGAG
>DAHWNW010000045.1 GCA_027339745.1 Nitrososphaerota archaeon
GATCTTCGGCCCCCTGGCGAGCCTCCTCACGGGGAAGGGGCTGGGGGCGACTCGGACTGCGCCATAACCCGTCATTCGCCTTCGCTCCTTCGGCGATAACCAACTTCTTCCAGGTCAGTTACGGTGCCTCGGGGGAAGCCATCGGGGCCACCGGTGGGGGGTACATCCTCTCGAAGGGGACCCTCTCCAGCGCAGAAGCTGCAGAGGGGGGCGGGGTCACGACGGTTGTGAACGGGGACCCGTCCTACGACGCCCGCACCACCCGCAGGGCGGTCGAGCTCCTCCTGGCCGCGTCAGGTAAGGGAGGGATCTCCATACGCATCGACCAGACGGTGGACACCCCCATAGGTGGCGGGTTCGGGTCGAGCGCTGCGGCGGCAACCTCTGCGGTCTATGCGGCCGCCGAAGCAGCCGACATTCATGAGCCGAAGCGGGTCCTCGCTCTCTCCGCCCACAGGGCGGAGGTCATCGAACAGACCGGGCTGGGGACAGTGTCTGTCGTGTACGACTTCGTGGGTGCGGGCGCCATAACCGTCCCTGGGAATCCAGGGGAGTCGCGCTTCGTCGCAGTGGACGTCCCCGCCCGGACGAAGATAGTCACCGGATACAT
>DAHWNW010000046.1:0-291 GCA_027339745.1 Nitrososphaerota archaeon
ACCAGAAATGGGAAGCCTCAGCAGGCGTCCAGGCTCAGTCAGGCCTCCCCGAAGGGGCTCCGAAGGGGAGCCCCGCGAAACCCGTCCCGTCTTCCCGGCCCCCTAGTCCTTCCTCTTGCGCGTACTCTCGAGGGTCCAGTGGGGTCTATCCCAGAGTTCTTCATAGCCCGCGGAGTCTCTGATCAGAATCCTTCCTCCGTCTGAGTCCAGCAGTTCCACGGCTGGGACCTGGGCCCTGAACCGCGCGTACTCCGGGTCGGTCATGCCGACGCTCTTCTTCTTCCCAATGGT
>DAHWNW010000046.1:301-608 GCA_027339745.1 Nitrososphaerota archaeon
CGTGCCATCCAGCGAGAAGTGGACCGACGTGGGGCCCGCCTGGAAGTAGAACCTCGCGTACCTTAGCCTTCTGGGAAGTTTGTGCTCGAGCATGAACTTCATTGGCGGTTCGATTCCGCCACTCCCAATAAGGGTTGCCTCGTCACTTTCGCAGGCGGACTTTCTCTGTTCCCGGACCTCCTTCCAAAGTTTAAACTCCTTACACTCCACGCGGAGTCGTTGCCTGAGGTCGACACTTCTGGAGCTGAATCCCGGACCATCGCCGGTGTGCAGGCGTCCACCCGCTTCCTGCTCAACACCTTCAAGG
>DAHWNW010000047.1 GCA_027339745.1 Nitrososphaerota archaeon
TTTCACTCTCCGGCGAAGCTCTTCGGCGAGGCCTCGCGTTATATGATAGAAGGTTTGGGGCGGCTCGGCATCAAGGCGGAGTTCTCCGTTCCGAACAAGATCGACGTGGAAGGTCGCAAGGTATCAGGCCTTGCCGCGAGGTCTACTTCGCGGGCAGTCCTGGTCCATGGGACCCTCCTCCTGCACTCGGACCTGGAAAAGCTGAACAGGCTCTGCATCCCACCAGTGGGGTGCCCTCCGGTGGCAAACCTTAGCCAGTGGGCCGAAGGTATCAGGGCTCACGCTGTGGTGGCCGCCTTCGGAGAGGCCATGAAGGCGTCGGGGCTGGAAGTGCTACTGCAGGACGACCCGGTCCCCGGTCGTCAAAGACTTACAAACTGAAGCCCACCGAAACTGCGTGGGTTGGACACCGCGCCGAGAGCGCCGGAGGGTGGTTGGCTCACAAGAGATGTGCTGCTTCTCTCCTTGTCCGCGTGCTTCGCCGACATGGGCTATCAGGCCGTTACCGCGGTGTTCCCTCTTCTCATCGTCATCGAGTTGGGCGAGCCAGCCTACGTCTATGGGATCCTCCTAGCTCTCAGCTTTGGCGTAGGCTCCCTCTTCTC
>DAHWNW010000048.1 GCA_027339745.1 Nitrososphaerota archaeon
GGAGCATCGACGTGCTGAAGGACCCGGAGAAGGTGTTCAAGGCTGAGAAGGGGAAGCTGGAGGGGAAAGGGTTCGAGGTGCTGAAAGTGCTTGAGCTCAGCCCCTTCGAAAAGGACCACGCCCTGATCCACGCCGTAGCCCCTAGGTAGTCGCAGGTTCGACGCTAGGTCGTGCGCGGGCTGAAGAGGGCTGCGCCCCGATTCTGAGGGGCTACCGACTCTATCATAGCCTCATACTACTCCATGAGGGCATGGATGGGGCGACCCCATCAGGGAGGGCGGTAGTGCGAATCGAAGGCCAGAACTAGTGGCTGAAGATTATCCAGAATGCGCGCCGTGAGCCGGCGCGTAACTGGGAGAACCATGCGCCTTGGATTGAACAGAACCCCCGAACCTGAGGAATAAAGGAATCATTAGGTAATGGCCCTTGTGGCGAGCGATCTTTCATGGCGCTGTCAACCTTTTCGCAGAGTGTCCTTGGTAGGAATCGTCTCTTACCATTCATAAGGGGTGCGGGCGGCCGAGTTTTGTCCCACACCCTGACGCAACAATAACGATAAAACCATATTTTTCGCTTCAG
>DAHWNW010000049.1 GCA_027339745.1 Nitrososphaerota archaeon
AATAAGCGTTATGAAACGAAGCCGGAAGCAATGCCTAGTCGAAATTAACTTGCTACACGTCCATCGCAACAGCGAGCTTTCTCGTCGTTTGACATACAGAGGGCTGTGCGTAATTCACCTCCTGCCCATTGAAGCATTTGACGCACCTCATCAGGTCCGGTCTCCCTACGTCCAGGGCGGTGTTAGCCACCGCCAGCATGGCCACGCAGATGGCCATAGAGTGTAGGGTGGCCCACTCCCTCCCCCCGTGCATCAGGGAGTCCATGTCAAGGGAGCCTTTCCTCACGGAGAAGGCCTGCTCCGAGAAGGTCCTGGCGTCGTACTCCCTGTCGAACCTCTTCGAGTCGGGGTCCACCCAGAAGCGATGGATGAAGTTCTTCAGGTAGAACCGATGGCAGAGGAGCTTCCTCCTCGCCTTCTTCTCCTCCGGGGTGGTGCCTCTGGCGCCCCTCGTCTGCAGCGGGATGAAGGGGACAGCCTTCAGCTTCTGGGTGACGAGGAGCCTCACCTCGTTGCTGTCGTACCCCATGTCTGCGAAGAACTTCCCCGCCTTCACCCCCAGCAGCAGGAGCATGG
>DAHWNW010000004.1 GCA_027339745.1 Nitrososphaerota archaeon
GCACAGCATCATGGCAGGTGGCCCAGGTCGGGGCAGACAACTTGCCAGCCTACAATGGGTCGGTCTATGCGTGGACCTATTGCGGTGTAACTCCGTCATATGCGCCTACGTGCGTCCCATGAATCGTCCAGACACATGCACAAATTTCGCCACAATCATCTGACGACGCCGTGAGGGTTGACAGCAGCGGATGGCCGCGCTAAGGAAGCTCGAACCGTGGCGTGCCGGGATGTCGCGCAGCCTCCACGAGAGACTTCTCAACGTCATCAGGGCTCCGGGCTATCGTGTAGCCAACACCATCTGGCTCCCGATGGTCAGAAGATTACGGCGAAATACTTGAGCCCAGATATAGGGGCCCTGGGTGGGATTTGAACCCACGATCGAGAGGTCCACAGCCTCCAATGCTAACCAAGCTGCACCACCAGGGCCACTAGGTACGGCAGGACTCCTGACCGCCTTTATGTCTTAAGTCGTTCTCTCTCCTCCAGGGCAAAGGGGATAACGGAGTGGTCCTGGGACTACAAACAATGATTCGCTGGTCGTTTATCGAGTTCGACTCGGTGGGCTCGACACAACAGGTGGCTAGGGAGCGAGCTGCATTGGGGGCGCCCGAAGGCACGACCATCATCGCATCCGCCCAGGCCTCGGGGACCGGCCGCATGGGGAGGACGTGGGTCTCCCCTGTCGGAGGGCTCTACATGTCGTTCATCTTACGTCCCGGGTGCCTCCGCCGGCCAGAACTTACCTCGTTAATCGCAGCGGCCGCTGCCGTCGATGGAATCAAAGATGCGACAGGGCTCGCGCCGACGATCAGGTGGCCGAACGACATAACGATGAGGGGACGAAAACTTGGCGGAGCGATAGCCGAGGCAGCCTCACGCGGGGCTGAGGTCGACTGGGTCGTAGTCGGAGTGGGGGTCAACTGTAACGCGCTTCCCTCCGGGGGTCGTGATCTGGAGACAGAATCGACGAGCATCGCCCAAGAGTTGGGGAAGGAGGTCGAAATCCCTAACGTCATGCATTCGATCCTCAACTCGTTCTCAGCGTCGTACGAGCGCTGGCAATCAGGCGAGGACATGAAGGAGGACTGGTCGAGCAAAGTCGGGACCATAGGCAAGGAGGTCTCAATCAAGTTGAAAACAGGCGAAAACCAGTTTTCATGCGTAGCGGAAGGCATCGATGCCGAAGGAAACTTGGTTGTCTCTCTCGAAGGGGAGACCGTAGCCGTCAGCGCTGAGGACCTCGAGCGGCTTCGGGAGAGATTCTAGCGGTTCGACAATAGACTATGGAAACCTGTTTCTCGCGTCTTACTGACCCCATGCTTTTAACGGCCGAACTGAAGACTGGTAGAATTGAGTGGGGCCGAAAGAAACCTCGACGAGATGAACAGGGCCGCAGAACTCGGCGGCGGCCAGCAGAGGATCGATGACCAGCACAAGAAGGGGAAGATGACAGCGCGCGAGAGAATCGACCTTCTCCTCGACCAAGGGACGTTCAACGAGTTCGACAAATTTGTCACCCACAGGTCCGCTGACCTCGGCATGGACAGGTCGCACCCCCTTGGCGACGGGGTCGTGACAGGATACGGGAAGATAGACGGAAGGCTCGTCTACGTCTACGCCCACGACTTCACAGTCTTCGGCGGCTCCCTGGGTGAGGCGCTCATGAAGAAAGTATCTAAGGTCATGGATCTAGCCTTGAAGAACGGCGCGCCGGTAATAGGCCTGAACGACTCAGGGGGGGCGCGAATCCAGGAGGGGGTCTCCAGCCTTGCGGGGGTGAGCGAATTGTTCTTCAGGAACACGCTGGCTTCTGGCGTCATACCTCAAATCAGCGCAGTACTGGGACCCTGCGCCGGCGCCGCTGTCTACTCCCCTGCGATGACAGACTTCATCTTCATGGTCAAGGGGACTAGCCAGATGTTCGTGACCGGGCCCGACGTGGTGAAGGCCGCTCTAGGGGAGACCGTGACCTTCGAGGACCTGGGAGGAGCCATGATACACGCCACTCAGAGCGGCGTAGCTCATTTCATGTATGAAAGCGAGAGCGCATGCCTGAAGTCCATCAGGTCCCTCCTCTCCTATCTCCCCCAGAACAACACGGAAACCCCACCCGCGGCCGAGTGGAAGGGACCTGTGGATGCGGACCCAGAGATGGACTCGCTGGCTCCAGTCGAACCGTACGTCGCCTACGACATCAGGAAGATAGTCGAGAGGCTCGTGGACGATGGCAGTTTTTTGGAGGTGCAGGCCGGGTGGGCCCAAAACATCATGATCGGATTCGGGCGGGTCGCAGGCAACAGTATCGGGATCGTGGCGAACCAACCCCAGGTCCTCGGGGGCGCACTCGACGTGGATAGCTCAGACAAAGCCGCGAGGTTCGTGCGGTTTTGTGACGCGTTCAACATCCCAATCCTTACCCTCGTAGACGTCCCCGGCTACATGCCGGGCACCGATCAGGAGCAGAGGGGACTGATACGCCACGGCTGCAAGCTGCTGTATGCCTACTGCGAGGCGACCGTCCCTAAGGTGACTCTGATCGTGAAGAAGGCCTACGGCGGCGCATACTGCGCCATGGGCTCGAAGTACAGCAGGGCCGACGTCAATTACGCCTGGCCGGGAGCAGAGATCGCTGTGATGGGTCCGGAGGGGGCTACCAACATCATATACAGGAAAGAGATTGAGGCTTCGCCTGACCCCGCCGCCCTCAGGAAGCAGTTGGTCTCGGAATATAGGGCGAAATTCGCCAACCCCTACGTGGCAGCGAGCAGGGGGATCATCGACGAAGTGGTCGCCCCTTCTATGTCGAGGCCCAAGCTCGTCTCAGCCTTCGAGTCCCTGGCAAATAAGAGCGAATTCAGGCCCCCCAAGAAGCACGGCAACATCCAGCTGTGACGCCAGTTGTTCGACAACGTGCTCATAGCCAACCGAGGGGAGATAGCGGTCCGGATAATCAGGACTTGCAAGCTCCTCGGGGTGAAGACCGTTGCCGTCTACTCGGACGTTGATGCCGAGGCTCTCCACGTAAAGCTCGCCGACAGAGCCCTCCGCATAGGCTCCGCAGACCCTGGAGACAGCTACCTGAACATAGACAAGCTAGTCCAGGCCGCCGCAGAAGCCGGCGTCGACGCCCTCCATCCAGGGTATGGCTTCGTCTCCGAGAACTGGAACCTCGCAGAGAAGTGCCGACAGGCGGGCATCAAGTTCGTTGGCCCGAAAGCGAGGACTCTAGTAATAGCCGGGAATAAGGTAGACTGTAAGAGGATAGCGAAGGGGGCCGGGATACCCGTCATCGAAGGGGGCGGGTCTGTCTTCTACACCCTTGAAGGAGCTCTGGATGCCGCGCGGGAGATTGGGTATCCTGTCCTACTCAAGGCAGCCTTTGGTGGAGGGGGGAGGGGGATTAGAGAGGCATCAGACGACAGGCAGCTCGTGCAGGCCTTCAGGCTTGCCACGACAGAGATGAAACGCTCCCTGGGGAAGACGGGGCTCTTCGTAGAAAAACTGGTGAAGCCAGCCCGTCACATCGAAGTGCAGATAGTCTCCGACGGGAGGGGGAAGGTCATCCATCTCGGCGAAAGGGAGTGCAGCATACAGAGGAGGCACCAGAAGCTGCTCGAGATCACCCCCGCCCCGGGGCTCGACGAGCTGGCGCGGATGCGCGTGGCGGAGCACGCGGTGACGCTCGCGAAGGCGCTGGGGTACGAGAACGTGGGGACAGTTGAGTTCCTAATGGACGCTGACCAGAACTTCTATTTCATCGAGGTCAACTCCCGCCTGCAGGTGGAGCACCCCATAACCGAGATGAGAGCGGGCGTCGACCTGGTCAAGGAACAGCTGGAGATAGCTGCCGGGGAGGGAATCGACTATGGGCAGGACGACGTCGAGCTCAAGGGGGCAGCGATTCAGTGCAGGATAAACGCCGAGGACCCGACCGCTGGCTTCGCCCCGTCCAGCGGCAAGGTCGAGAGGCTGTTCTTCCCAGGGGGAGCCGGGGTCAGAATCGACACAGCCCTCTACCCGGGATACATAGTCCCGGAATACTACGACTCGCTGTTGGCTAAGCTCGTGGTTCGGGGGGCCGACTTGGAGGACGCCAGGAGGAGGATGTCGCTCGCCCTTTCGGAGTTCGAGATAGAGGGCCCCAAGACGACGATACCCCTCCAGAGGTTCATCCTCGCGCACGAGGGGTTCGCTAGATGGAACCTTAGCGTCGAGTTCCTCCAGGAGAACAGGATACTGGAGGCTTTCTCCGAGCAGGCTGCGGTCGAGCGGGCGGACCTGGCCACGAAGGGAGCGGTGATAGCCGCCGTACTGTTGGAATCGGGTGCGGGCCACAGCGGACCCAGGCGCCAAGAACACCGTTCCGCACAGCGTCGGATGTCACAGAAGGAGAGGCACTATGACGCGTTATGACTTGAGCGGTGACGACGCCAAGTACGCGGTCGATATCGTCCGGTCTGGGGATGACTACGAGGCGTCAGTCGCCGGCCGCAGGTACACACTGAGGCTGAAACATGGCACCGAGCCGGCTTCATTCATCGCCGAGTTCTCAGACAAGCCAGTCCAGGTGACCGTCGTGGATGTCGCCCCCCAGCGCGTGGTCCTTGTGATCAGCGGGGAGCGCCTGGTATATCGGGCATGGGCGACTGTCATGGAGCAGAGGTCCTCAGACCTTCTACCTCTTCACAAGCAGGCGGGCGTCGTAGCGGCCCCCATGCCAGGGAGGGTAACCGGGGCCCTCGTAAAGGAAGGAGAGCGGGTGAAGGCCGGCGACCCATTGGTGATGATAGAATCGATGAAGATGGAGGTCGCGGTCAGGGCAGATCGCGACGGCGAGGTGGCCGAAATCCTCGTGAACGAAGGTGAAACGGTGAAGCGCGGCCAGGGTCTGATGCGGCTGCGCTAGAGCGACTTCCTTATCGCGCCGAAGTCAGGATATTTCCCTGGGTTCTCGCCGACCCAGCTGTACACTATCCTGCCAGACCCGTCTACGACGAAGACCGCACGGTTGGCGCCGTCGTATCCGCTCATCCCGCCCAGGTCCTTCCATACGACGTCGTAGTCCCTGATGGCTTCACGTTTGAAGTCGCTCAGGAGAGGGAACGTCAGCCCGTACTTCTCCGCGAAGGCCTTGTTAGCGAAGGGCGGGTCTACTGAAATCCCCACAGTCTTAGCCTTCATCTTCTGGAGCTCTCCATGCATGTCCCTGAACTCGCACATCTCCTTGGTGCAGACGCCGGTGAATGCCCCTGGATAGAACGCCAAGATGGTCCTTTGGCCTTCGTCCAGGAAATCTTTCAACTCCCTAAGCTTCAGGTCTGTGTCGTAGAGCGCGAACTTCGGCGCTTTGTCTCCTACTTTGAGCATACTAACCCGTTAGGGGAAGCCATGTAAAAATCCTGCGGTGCCCTGATCAGGCGTCCTGATTCATCAGTCTCCCTCCTCACCTCGCAACGCATATCTGACGTGAGGGTGACCCTCCAACGTTGCTCCCGCCTGGATCGGTCAAGCCGGACTACACTGGATACTGCCTCTCGAACGTCCCTTCCACCGCCGTGTCAATCTTGGGCCAGCGCCCAGGGAGACCCGCCCTCCCGCCGGACGCCCTCGGGAGCGTCGAGACATCAGGCGTGGAGAACGTGATTCTGGTCCTCTGTGACGGGCTAGGGATGAACGAATGGCAGAGGAAGCCCGAGACGGGCTTCTTCGGCGCGCTTTCAAGGAAGGGGAGCGTCATGCCGATAACCACCGTCTTCCCTTCTACCACCGCCGCAGCCCTCACATCTGTCAGCACCGGGCTGACCCCCCAGGAACACGGCCTCCCCGAGTGGTTCGTCTACATGAAGGAGGTCGGGGAGATAGTTGTTACCCTCCCGTTTACCAGGGTCGGGGACCACGGTAGGGACACTCTGAAGGGGATTCTGCCGGGGAGGGCGCTGGTCGACGGCACCACGATCTTCAGGCAGCTGAAGGAGGCAGGTGTCGGCTGCATGTCGTTCATAGGGAGGAGCCTTGCCAACACGGTCTACTCCAAGGCCTCGAGGGACGGGTGCGCCGTGACCCCCTATGTCACGGCTTCAGACCTCGGAGTCTCTCTGAGACGACACATCGAGGGTGCGCGAGGGAGGAACTTCGTCTATGTCTACTGGAGCTATGTCGACACCATCGAACACATCTACGGGCCGAGGACGGACGAAGCCCGCGTCGAGACGTCGCTGATTTCCCACGCCCTCCAAGAGGGCTTCCTTGACAGGCTCGACAGGGGTGCAGCGAAGCGAACCATTGTCATCCTGACTGCAGACCACGGCCAGCTGACCATCGAACCGGAGAAGACGCTGTATATGAACCGCTGGGGGGTTCTGAACAAGAATCTTCGGAAGGACCCGAGGGGAAACCCCATCCCTCCCTGGGGGAGTGCGAGGGACGCATACCTGGCGGTAGAGGATGACACGGTCGACAAGACGAAGTCGTATCTCCAGGAGAAGCTGGACGGGGTCGCCACCGTCCTGGA
Source organism: Nitrososphaerota archaeon (assembly GCA_027339745.1). GTDB lineage: Archaea > Thermoproteota > Nitrososphaeria > Nitrososphaerales > Gagatemarchaeaceae > UBA183. Next base: position 6,514 of record DAHWNW010000004.1, read on the forward strand.
GACCGAGGAAGCGATCCGCGAAGGCCTCTTCGGCATCAACAGTCCGAGCAGGAGGTTCCGCAGCCGGGTAGGCAACCTGATGATCCTCCCCCACTGCAACAAGACGGTGTGGTACAAGTACGCTAAGGGGAACGCATTGGACCTACGAGGCCACCACGGAGGGCTCACCAAGGACGAGATGGAGGTCCCCCTGGCGGCCGCGAGGCTGTCGGACCTCCAGTAGGCAATCCTGGTGCCGGTCGGCGGCTCACCATTGAGGGAGGACCGCGCCCCTCGCGTCCACAGCGAAGAACCTCGTCCCTTGAGCTATGAGAGGGTTCACTTCGACCTGTCCCAGCGACGGATGCTCGACCAACATCCTCGAGAAGTCAGACACGATCCTCCCGAGCCCGGACGCAGAAACCTTTGGGCCTCCCCTGAAGCCATGCATTGCCGTCCAGAGACGGGTGCTCCTCAGCATCGCCTCCGCCCACGCGGGGGATACAGGCGCGACTGCCATCGCCACCTCGTGAATCAGCTCCGCATTCGTCCCCCCAAGCCCTACGACGACCACTGGCCCGAATGTCGAGTCTCTCTTCCCACCAAGTATAATCTCGACCCCGCCCTCGACCATCTCCTGCAGGAGCACCCCTTCGAAATCGATCCCCTTCCTGCTCGCGAGAGTCCTGAGCCGCGTGACCGCCTTCCCGGCCTCCTCTGCGCTCTCAACCCCAAGCACGACCCCGCCCGCGTCCGTCTTGTGGGAGAGGCCACGAGAAAGGAGCTTGCACGCGACTGGGAACTTCAACCCGCGCACCCTCGTCGCGTCCTCCTCTTTCCGCGCCACGACCGACCGCGGCTCTCTGATCCCATACACCTTCAGCAGGTCCGCCAGCTCTTCGCGCCTTAGCGGCCCTTCCTTCCAAGCATCCGAACGCATGGCGGGTACTGTCGCCTGCGGAGCAGATGGCGCCCCGAGCAGCTCGGCGCGTTGCCACGCAGCGGCAAGGGCCCTCACAGCCCTCTCTGGCGTCGGGAAGCTCGGAACGCCGTTCTCCACGAATTCCTTGTGCATGCGCTCGGCGAGCTCAGACTTGCCGACCACGCACATGCAGGTCGTCTTACCAGACCTCCTGACCACCTCGATGAGCCCTTCCGCGACGTCCGGTCCGATTGCAGGGGCCTGATGTGTAGGGAGCGCGAGTATCATGTCGCACTCGGGCAGCGCCGTGACTTCCTCGACTGCCCTGACAAAGTCCTGAGTCCCCGCGGACGCGGTTAAGTCTACCGGGTTCCCCAGGGAAGCGTTGGAGATGAACCCTGGACCTCCAAGCTTCTTCCGGAGCTTGTCCATGCTACTCGGACTGAGCCTGTCCCCCCTGAGACCCGACCTGATGGCTTCGTCAGTGGCCACCGTTCCGACCCCGCCTGCGTTGGTCACCACTACGAGCCTGTTCCCCGCCGGCCTCGGGAGCATAGAGAGCGAGATGGAGAAGTCAGAAAGCTCCTGGAGATTCGAGGCCTCGACCGCCCCCGCCTGCCTGAACACCGCCTGGTACACAGAATAGTCTCCCACGAGCGAGGCCGTGTGCGTCAGGGCCGCCCTCGCACCGCCCGCGGTCTTCCCGGCCTTGAAGACCACCAGGGGCTTCCTCCTTGTCGCCCTGCGGGCGACCTCTAGGAATTCCCTCCCATCCCTCAAGCCTTCAAGGTACAGGGCGATGACCGTCGTCCGAGGGTCATCAGAGAAATATTCTATCACTTCTTCAACTGAGACGTCTGCCTGGTTCCCGGTACCTACCAGGGCCCTTATCCCCACTCCGTTGTCGGTAAGCTCTTCCACAATCGCCTGCCCGAGGTGCCCGCTCTGGGTGATCATGACGACGCCGCCGGGGGTCGGCTTGAGCGTCGAAGCTATTTCACTGCCGTCGGGGAGACTCTTCGTGGGCCGTAGGAAAAGGGTGTCGACCCCCGTCGTCGTGTCGACGACCCCTATGGTGTTGGGGCCGAGCACCCTCATGCCGGAGCGCTCTGCGACCTCGGCGATCTTCTTCTCGATGTCTTTTCTCCCCACCTCGGCGTAGCCGCTGGTGATGATTATCGCGGCCCTTGTTCCCGCCGCCGCGGCCGCTTCGACCACCTCCATGGTCTGAGACTCCGGGACTGCGACCACGATCAGTTCGGGGACTTCCGGAAGGGCCGATATCGAACGGTATGCCTTCTGTCCAGCGACCGACGCGTGGAAAGGGTTGAGCGCGTAGACTCGAGCCTTCAGCACCCCCTTTTCCCCGCTGGCCAGCAGATTCGCGAAGACTATCGAGCCCATCTTATCCGGGTCAGCGGATACCCCCGCCACAGCTATGCTCTTCGGTTCGAAGAAGCTCTTGATCCCTCTGCGCCCGTGCAACTCCGCCACGTGGGTCTGGACCGAGGCAAAAAAAGCAGCCTACTGGAGTCCGCGGGGTCGGTCTTTCAGTCTACGTTCACTGAAACGTCTACCCCGATCCCCTTCCTTACTGCCCCTGTCACCACGCAGTAGTTTTCGAATATCTGGAGGCACCTGTCCGTCCTCTCTTTGTCAGAATGCTCGCGGAGCTTCACCTTGATGGAGACGTCCACCTTCTTGACCCTCCAGTACCCCTCTTGGTTCCGTTCCACCGTCGGTTCGGCTTCTGTCTCGATGTCCTCCACCGCGACCCTCGACTTGCTCAGGCAGAAGAGGAGGGACGCGCTGAGGCAATTGGCTATCGACGCCGCCAGGACCCGCGACGCATTCGGGCCGTCCAGCCCACCGAGTGGTTCAGGCTCGTCCATGGCGAACCCTTCTCCTTTGACCCCAGGGAAGGTCACCTTGAACTGATACCCCCTGATGAGCTTCACCTTGACCCTCGGCCCAGGTTCAGACATCCTTTCTCGCCTCGCTCGCCACCTCGCGAGATTTAGGGGTCACGCTTCGTGGAACAACTCTAGACTGTTGTCGAGGGTTCCTTTGGCCAGCGCCTTCACCGCTTCGTCCGCGGTGCGAATCCGGGTCACATACGCCTTGATTCCGGCGGTCCTGATTGATTCGAACATCGGTCTCCCCATCCCGCCAGAGATGACGACTTCGCAGTCGGCTATGGCCGAGAGGACTGAATCATGGAACCCTGACTCCTCTCCTCCTATGTGGAGGTGCGCTCCTCTGGCATGCGCCGCCTTGTCCCTGGCCTCCTTCCCTTTCACCTCTCCCTCTAAGATTTCGTAGACTAGGAAGTGCCTGGCCATGCCGAAGTGGGGCGAGACGGTCCGCAAATCGTCAGTAACTACAGCCGCTTTCATGGGCCCCAGGTCGCGGATGCGGGTGGATAAAGCGACTGCCGGTGCGCGCCGGCGAGGCCGCTAGCAGATCTTTGTCTTCAGCTCCACGGCAAGGAGGATGACCGCTGCGCAAACCGCCAAGGCAGCGGCGTATGCGTAAGACCCAAATTGGCTGAAGGTGAAGATCATCCCCATCACCAAGTTGGAGGTGAAGAGGCCGAGGGCCCTGCTCGAGCTGAGCCACCCTAGTCCGCTCGAAAGTTTCCCCGCCTTCGATAGCGTTGATGTCAGGACGGGCTCGAATGTCTCCACGGAGCCGGTCGCGAAGCCCAGGCCCGCGGCACCGAGGTAGTACACCCCGAGGCCGAGGTGCAAGGCGTAGGACGCCCCGATGACAAGCGACGACATGGCGGCAAGGAGGTATCCGAGGGTCCAGAGTGTCCTGAACGGCCTGCGTGACCGGACCGAGCCCAGGAGGTATCCCGCGCCCGCTGACACCCCGAGATATATGCCGAATGTGAGGATTCCGAACGTCGCGCTCCCCTGCGACTGCGCCACAGTCACTATGGGGAACCCCAACGCATAGTAGCTGAACCCAAACAGGGTGGCCGAGACGAGCAGCCACCTGAAGATGAACCTGTTCTCACGCTCCTGACGCCCGGCGCTCTGTGGCGCCTCCTTGGCGGCCTCCGCGTTCGCGGTCAAGAACGCGGGGTGGGGGGCAGTCCTCGCGAGGGCCAGGGCAAGGCTGGAGACTAAAATCGGAATCGCTGTCACGAGGACGATGTCTTCAAGGGGCGCCCCTAGGAGGACGAGGACTATCGAGTAGGCCACCGCGATCATCCCTCCTCCCACGTCCAGGGCGTGCAGGAACCCGAAGACCTTGGACCTGTGGGCAGGGTCTGAAACCTCCACAAGCCACGCCCTCCTAGTGGGCGTGCGGAAGTACCTGGCCCACCATCCGAACACGAAGAGGGCTCCCATGAGCACTATGTTCGGGAAGAGCACACTGATGGACATCAGCGGTATCAGCAGATTCCCCGCGAGCGAGACGCTTTTCTTTCCGTGAGTGTCCCCAAGCTTCCCCCCGACGAGGGAGAAGAGGGAGCCCACGCCGAAGCTGAGCGCGAGAAGCAACCCGTAGATGTAAGCCGGCTCGCGAAGATCTATGACAATGATGAGGGGGAAGACTGCGGTCACCGCCTGATAGCCCATGTCGGCGAAGCACGCCGACAAGGAGAGCAACAGCACGTCCCTGGTGAGCCAGCCCCCGCCCGAGGCAACCGCCGCCTGGCTCAATCTGGGCAATCTCCCCCGAATTCGCTTTGTAAATCTTTGACGGTCAGGCGCCCGCAAGCACTACGTAAGCACCACGAGCCCCGACGCCTTCAACGCTTCTCCGAAGGAGGCCACCACCGCGGGCGCGTGAATCCCCTCGACCCACCTGCTGAGGTTCGCGACGGGAGGACACCCGTCAGGCGGGATGCAGAGCCTGTTCAGCTTCTCCAGGTCCGAGGCAAGGAGGAGAGTCCCATGGACAAGTACGGCCTTGGCGGTCGACTTCGCCGCCAGTCCCGATACCTTGCAGCCTTCGACGTCTATCCTGTTCGGGGGGGAGAACTCGGCCCTTACCCCCAGCCGTCCCAGCGCCTCTACCATGTAACGCGAAGCCTGGCTGAACAGCTTCGTCGGGGATTGGAATCCACCCGCCGACCGGGCGAAGATGCTCCAATTGAGGTTCCCCGGGTCGTGGTAGACCACCCCCCCGCCAGTCTCTCTCTGGACCACCGTCACCCCAAGCGCCTCCGCTACCTCCTCATGGTACCACCCGTAGCGTGCGGTCCTCACCTTCCCTCTAACGAGGCACTCAGAGTTCGTCCAGAACCTCACCGCCTCTATGTTCGCCGAGCTCTCGACGAGCCTGAAGAGCCCGTCTTCGCGGGTCATGTTCAAAGAAGGGTCTGTCACAGAATCGTGGACCAGTTGCACCCTCTTCCCCGAGAACAAGGCCATGGCCAGGCCTCCTGGCTGAATTGAACCTATCTTCACCCCATTATGCCGAACCTTCTCATGAGGAAGAGCTTCGCTCTGTCGTTTATCACCAGGGAAAGCGCCAGGGAGTACCCAAACACCATCCCCACGTAGTACGGCGGGATCGGCGCCATCCCCGGGAGGCCCACGGTGACCAGCCCCGCGACTACGACCATGTCCACTAGGATCGTCCCGATCAGGGCCCTGCTCGGGGCGGACCTCCAGAAGGGACCCCTCTCCCTCACTATAACGAGCGTGAACATCCCAAGGTAGAACAGGGCGGTGAAGACGAATGTCTGCAGGACAGCGGGTTCGCCTGCCAGGCCGAGGTAATTCAGCCCAAGGTACAGGAGCCCGAAGAGCTCGGCCACGGTGAAGACCCCGAGGAGAGCGCTCACCCCCACTAGCCCTGAAACGTTCCACTTCTCGGGTTGCCTCGACCACCTCACCCTGTCTGTGGAAAGCGATATCGTCACGAAATCGACGAGGAACAGCAGGAGGAGAATGTCTAGGGCCGAAACGACGTAGTACCCGGTGATGAGGAACGCCAGGGCGACGAACACCGCGACCTCGAACGTCTTGACGACCTTGTTCAGGATCCACGTGACTATCCTCTGGTAGATCATCCTCCCGACTTGGACTAGAGAGACGATGTTCGACAGCCCTGGCTCGGTCAAGACGGCGCTCGCGGCTCCCTTCGCCACGTCGGTGGCGTTGCTGACGGCTATCCCGACCTCTGCCTGCTTGAGGGCGGGCGCGTCGTTCACCCCGTCCCCTGTCATGCCTGTGACGTGGCCGCCGGCCTGGAGGCTCTTCACGATAACGTACTTGTCCTCGGGGTAGACCTCCGCGAAGCCGTCGCTGTTCCCTGCAAGCTCGGCCGCGGACTTCGGCCTGACTTCGATCACTTTCCTCAGGTCTGTGGCACGGACAACCAAGTCGCCTAGGCCTACCTGTCGCGAGATGTCCCTGGCGACTGGGAGTGCGTCCCCGGTCAGCATCTTGACTGATACGCCAAGTCCCTTCAAGTGGCCGATGAAGTCCCTCGAGTCGGGCCGCGGCGCGTCGTACAAGGCCACAATGCCGCAGAACCGCATTGCGTGGCCGTCCTCAGACATCGCCACCCCCAGAGCCCTGTAGCCCTTGGATGCCAGGTCCGTCAACTTCCCTTCGAGACCGGTCGACTTCACATCGCGGCCGCACAGGCGCGCGACGACCTCGACAGCCCCCTTCATCGCCCTGACCCTCTTCTTCCCTGACGAGACTACAGCTTCGGTCCTCCTCGTAGCAGGGTCGAATGGGATGAACCTCTCCTTCGTGTACGCAGCGAGGTCCAGCCGCCTGTCCCTGGCCGCGGCGAGGAAGGCGAGGTCGATCGGGTCCTGGTTCGCCTCCTGGGATGCCAGCGCTCCATAGAGCAGGGTGGAGCTCTCGTCGAACCCGCTCGCAGGGACCACCTCTGCGACCGAGATGCGGTTTTCCGTTATGGTCCCTGTCTTGTCGACGCAGAGGATGTCCATGGACGCCGCGTCCTCGGACGCGCTCAACCTGGTGACGAGGACCCCTTCCCTGGCTAGCTCCAGGGAGCCGAACGCCATGCTCACAGTGAACATGGCCGGGAGGGCGACCGGGACCGCGAAGACGACGAGCACCAGTGCAAGGGGGATCACCTGCAACAGCTCGGTCCCACGCGTGTAAGAAACCCCGACCACGAGGGCTATCAGTACGCCCACCATCGCCAGCAGATATCTCACCACCCTCGATGTGATCTCCTCCATGTGGAGCTTCGGCCTGGCTTCCTGGAGGAGCTGAGTCGTCCTGCCGAAGTAGGTCCTGGGGCCCGTCGCGACCACGACGGCGTTTGTTTCCCCCGCCCTGACAATCGACCCGGAGTAGAGGATGCCCCCTTCCTTTCTCTCGACCGCCATGGACTCGCCGGTCAGGGCAGACTGGTCCACGCTGAGCTCGGCGGCTTCTATCACCTTCAGGTCGGCCGGGACGAAGTCCCCTGCCCTGACCCTCACGATGTCTCCGGGGACGAGCGCCCTCGCCAGAACCCCCCGCCAGCTCCCGTTTCTCAGGACCCTGGCGCTGACCTGAAGGCGCTGCTTGAGAGCCTGCACGGCCCCTGACGCCTTCTGCTCCTGGAAGAAGCCGACCGCGGCATTGACCCCCAGCAGCGCTGCAATAACCGCGACGTCGAAGTAGTCCTTTAGGAAAAGGGAGAACGCAAGCGTGAACTCGAGCATCCACGCAGTGAACCCCCAGAACTTCCTCCCGAGGCGGACCGCGGATCCTTCCGTCTTCTCAGGGACCTCGTTGGGACCGAACTCCGACAGCCTCCTCTCAGCCGCCTCCTCCTTGAGCCCGGTGGCTGGGTCTGTGTCAAGGGACTTCAGGACGTCGGCCGAAGCGACGTTCTTATAATCGGGCTGGTCGGCCGCGCCTTCATGTGCTCCTTCTCTGGTCGTATGGTTTCACGAGCCCCTGGCTTGCAATGAAGGCGCAACGCTCATCTCTGGGCGAGACGGCTCTTCCTCTCTACCGCCAAGTGCAACCCATCTTTGCTTACAACCACCACTTCGTCCCCGACAGCGAGGTCCTTCTTGCACTTCGCTGACCACTCAAGGCCGTCCACCCTCACCGAGAACGCCCTCCCATCCTTGGTCCTCGCAGTGACGACCCCCTCCTTGCCGACCGGGTCGTAGCCCCTGAACTGGACACGCTCTATCGACTCGGACGCTTTGACTACGAAGAAGACGCCGGCGCCGATAAACAACAGCAGGGACAAGGAGAGCGAGTAGAACCCACGAGTGATCATCCAGCGGACGAGCAGTACCACTCCGACTCCAAGGAACGCTCCGATCATGAAGAGCGAACCAATCCCCCACCTGTCCCATGAGAACAGAGCTACTTCCCCCTCCGCCGGCACGGCTTCAGGTGGCGCATTCCTAAGGGGAGGAGCCGTTCCACTCACCTTATCCACGAGAAATCTGGTTACAAACGAGCCGGCCGAGACTTAACCCTTCCCCCACCTGGACCCCATTGAAGCACGTCGGCGCCGCGCCTTCTGATCGCATCCGCTCCCGTCACGTTCGCGCCGATATCGGCTTTGGTCGTCAGGCGCCCTTCGGGCGGCTTTCTAATTGACGTAATGCAGCAGGAGGGACGCCATCGAAGCAGTCAGGATAGGGGCCCAAGCGGATCGCGCTCCTCCATGTCGCTCAGTACCTGGGGGAGTAGAAGGGGTTGACTCGAACTGGGAACGGTGGCGGGGGTCTAAGGCACGCCGAGGAACTCGTCGTAGTCCCTCGCGGAGAGGACCGGGTTGGACAGGATCTCCTCTCCGAGCTGCCTGGACGGGGCGTCACCGTAGTCGTGACCTGGATAGACTATGGTTGCTGGCGGAAGCTTCAGTATGACGTCGTGCAGGCTCCTGAACAACTCCCTCGGGGAGCCCCCAGGGAGGTCAGTCCTCCCGCAGTTTCCGATGAACAGGGTGTCTCCGGTGAAGAGGCTCTCGCCGTCATAGAGGCAGATGCTGTCTTCGGTGTGTCCCGGGGTATAGATGACCCTGACTTGGGCATCCCCGAGCTGAAGCACATCGCCATCGTCCACGGAGAGGTCGTGGTCGACGGGGGAGCGCCTGTGCGCCACGACCTTGGCTCCGAGCGAGTTGGCTAGTTCCCTAAGCGAAGAAGTGTGGTCAGAGTGCCTGTGGGTGGCGACGGCGAACTTGACTTTGACATCGGTCTCCTCCGCCGCGTCGACTATGGGGTCGATCTCCCACCCAGAGTCGACCACCAGCCCCTCTCCCCCCTGCCTGTCGGCGAGTAGGTACGCGAAGTTCTTCATGGTCCCTACGGCGATCTGTCTGACGAGCATCGCCGGGTCGTGGCGGAACGGCTAGGTATGCATTGCGCCCCAGGGGTCCAGAGCGCCCGCCGAGGAAATCGATGACGGGTGCTCCGAACGAGAATCGTTCCCGATGAGGCTGGAGCCGAGGGGCCTTGGAGTCCCGCATCGGATTCCAATACCGCGGTTTGAAGGAGGCTACTCCAGCGACAAGACATGGATGCGGCGACGACAACGCCTCGGCTTCTTCCACTGACTCGGCTTTCTAGGTCGAGGTCGCGCTTCTGACGAACAAGCTCGGGCAAGTGGGCGGCTGGACCTGCGAAGGTCCACCAGCTTCAGATATCCAGCATGACCGGGCCAGGCGCGCTTTCCATCGCGCCGACGCCCATCTGGGTGATGACCACACGGTGAGCGTCGGGTCAGTCCGGATGCTGCAGGTTCCAGATCCATGTGTGACTGTGGGCTCGTCCCCGCGGGAAGTGTCGTCGCCGGGGACGGGGCAGTTCTACGGGCGTAATCACTGGAGGGCCTAGCGAGAACGCCCTCAGCACAAATTTCTCGAGCCTGTTTGGATTCTGAATCGACCAGGAGTACTACAACATGGCTACGCAGAGAACCGAGGTCACGATTCACTATGAATAGGTACGCACCCTACGCAGGCGCCGTCCTGGCTCTGCTCTTGGCATATGCCTTCAATCTGTTAGCGCCCAATATCCGGGTTGGCGTGGTCGCGGTGCTGCCGCTCGCGCTGACAAGAAGTTGCCCTTTCGCTCGGCTTCCTCATAGGGCTATTGGTCCCGGCGTCTTTCTATCCGTTGTACCTGCTCTCCACGGCGAGCCAGCTCTCGGTGAACATGGCTCAGATCGCCTCCATCCCCGCCGCGCTGGTGGTCATGACCTTGCCTCTTAGCTGCGGCGTAACGATGGGGCTTTCGGGTCTCCTTTGGTCAGGGCTCGTCGAGAACGAACAGGTGAGCGGCTTGCTGCGGAGAACGCCCGCAATCGTGTAAGTACCACAGATTCGGATCTCGGCGTTAGGTCTCCAATAGATGAGTCAGTGCCCTTCGGCGAGCATGATTTTTCTCATGGCGTCCACCTTCTCCTTCATCACGGAGATTGCGGCTTCCAAGTCCCTGCACCCTTCTTCTTCCTTCGAGAGGGCTTCCAAGAGATCGGCGATCTTGCTCGGTGCGCTCCCCATGTCATGCGTTATGTTCCCCAGTGGCGCGTAGTCCAGCCGCCTTGGCATCTCCGAAAAAAGGTCCCGCTGCACCTGATTGACCTCCCGTAGCTTCTCCTGGTCGGTCGCGGCAAGCCAGGAAACTTCTCGCCCTGCGCGCAGGCTGTCGTATAACTGGTCCTGAAGCTTCGTATAAGACGCCCAGTATTTCATCCACGCCTCGTTGAAAGCGGTGAAGATTTCAGCTAGCCTGTCATCCCGGGCCCCGCTCGCCAAGTCGCCACTCGCCGCCAAGGCCATGCTAATAGGGTTTGGATTGATGTTTAATAGGGCCCTGATATGATAATCTCTGTGAGCCAAACCCAGCCTGAGATTTGCGTGACCCACCGAATCAGGCTTCAGCCAGATGGGGCGTCCTCCAACCTCTCATGTCCAGTCTGCGCTCAGATGAGCAACCAAGAGTCCCTCCGTAGGCGTTCCCGACGACGCTAGCAGTTTGAGCCTGCCAGCCCAGCTGTTTCAAAGAACCCTAGTGGTTGCCGAGTCGTGGCCTTGAGCACTCCCGTGTAGGCCTCCTCCGCCACGGGGTTGGCGACGGGTCAGGGTTCGTGGTCCATGGTCTTCGGGCTCGGTCGGTTCCTATGCAACATCGCCATTCGTGGCATTTAATAGGGTGGCCGTCGGCGCTCCCTCATCGGGCGGAATAACGGTAGGACAGGTGATTTCTATTGAGTTTCGGTCAACGAGGATATGGCAATAGGGGAGGTTTCGGAAGAGGTTCCGGGTCCTTCAAGAAGCCGGTTGAGGTCGGGAAGGAGTACAACGTCAGCATCTCCGACACCAGCAGGCGGGGAGAAGGCATTGCCAAAGTCGAGGGGTTCATCGTCTTTGTCCCTGGCACTAAGGTCGGCCAGAATGTGAGGATAAAGGTCACCCAGGTCTCCGAGAGGTTCGCGTCTGGACAGGTCGTAGAAGGTTCAGCAGGATCAGCGTCGGAATCCGCCGCACCCCCGAGCTAGTCGGCGGCACCACCGCGGAACAAGTTGTTCGGTCGACTTTAGTCGACCGCACCCTTCTGTTTTGAAAATCCTATTCGCTTCTCACATGGGCCGCAGATTTGAAGATGCCACTGGTCTGATAGGAGCCGCGACTCGTCCAGCCAACGCAGGGCTAGTGCAGACTCTATGGTTGTCCCAAGAAGAGATTCTAACCGGGACGATTTCTACATAGGCTCTCT
>DAHWNW010000050.1:0-233 GCA_027339745.1 Nitrososphaerota archaeon
CTCTCCTCTTGTGCTGGCGACCGCCCTGCTGACGGTCTTCGCGGTGATCGGATCGAGGAGGCTGATAGACCGGTCGGAGCCAGCATACTATTCGCTCATCCTCCTCTTCGAGGGGGCGATCATCGGCGTCTTCCTGTCCTTGAACCTCATACAGTTCTACTTCTTCTGGGACCTGGTCATGATTCCCATGTTCTTCCTAATCGGGATCTGGGGAGGAGACAGGCGCAAGTACG
>DAHWNW010000050.1:243-539 GCA_027339745.1 Nitrososphaerota archaeon
TCTTCACCGGGAGCATGATCCTCCTCCTAACCCTGATGGCGGCTTACATGGGGGTCAGCCCTACGACCTTCGACATCCCGAGCCTGGCAGGGCGGATCCCTGCTTCCATCCAGTATCTGCCGCTGTTAGCGTCTTTCATCGGCTTCGGCATCAAGCTCCCTGTCTTCCCGCTCCACAGCTGGCTTCCGGACGCCTACACCCAGGCGCCCGCGCCTGTCGCAGTGCTCCTCGCAGGGGTGCAGTCTGCTATGGGAGGGTACGGACTAATCAGGATCAGCATCGGGCTCTTCCCGCAG
>DAHWNW010000051.1 GCA_027339745.1 Nitrososphaerota archaeon
AAGCGCGCCGGGCATCGACGGATAGAACTTCAGGAGAGCCGCGCCTTCGTCGAACCTCACGCTCGGCTCGAACTCGCGTCCCCTCGGAGGGAGCCCCTCAGCGACGTGCTCCAGCCCGCCCCTCCCCCACACCGCGGCGAGGGGGACGTCCACCGATTCGAAGGCGTCTCTCCTGCTTGTGTGGTTCTTCCTCACCCTGGTCCCGCGGTGAATGGCTATCCTGTCGTCGCTTTCATTCAAGTGCATGGCGACGTAGACTCCGGAGAAGTTCGCGGTAGCAGCCACGCTCACCGCCGCGATAAGGTTGAGGGGGGCGTCTGACGACGGCCGGTCGGGGGACCGCTGGGCTCCGACAAGCACCACAGGGATAGGGACCCCCGCGAGGGCGAAGCTCAGGGCAGCAGCAGTGTACCCAAGGGTGTCTGTCCCGTGGGTTATCACTACGCCGTCCACCTCTTCCCCCACCGCCTTGGCCACCCTGCGCGCCAGCTTCGTCCAGTGGGAAGGGGCGATGTTCTCGCTC
>DAHWNW010000052.1 GCA_027339745.1 Nitrososphaerota archaeon
TGATTAGGAGCGCCCTTTCAGGGTACGTCTCCTTCGCCGCCTCCAACCCCGTCTACTTCGACTTCGCCGCATTGTACGTGGTGCTGCTCCTCTACGCGACCCTCGGATGGGACGCCGGGGGGAGGGTGGAGCCGAGGCAGATCGTTGTAGCCATAGTGGCGACGGCGGCAACGGCCGGGTGGGCGGTGGTCGCATCGCTCACAGGCCTCTATCCGCCGCTGATCCTGGCGCCGCCGGCGCTGGCCGTTGTCATCGCTTCGTGGGGGATAGGCGTTGCGAAGTAGCGCCGCGCTGGCCGTGGCCGCCCTGCTCCTCCTGGCCTTCGCCCCTCTCCCGTCTCACGCGGCGGCGTCGAACTCCATCCAGGGCCTCCTCGGCCTCGGATACGGGCCACTCAGCATCCAGCCGGCTTCCAGGGCGGTCCCCGTGTTCGCCCCGGGGGACAACCTCTGGGTCCAATCATACTCCAACAGCAGCGCGATGACGCTCATCCTCGCGCCCCCGAACGGCTCCGACCTTCCGG
>DAHWNW010000053.1:0-262 GCA_027339745.1 Nitrososphaerota archaeon
TATCTTTGTGGAAAAAGTGAAAGATGCCGCTTATAACGAAATTGTTGAAATAACAATGCCAAACGGGGAGACCAGAACAGGTCAGGTACTGGACACCAGTAACGGTCTGGCCGTCGTTCAGGTTTTCGGTTCTACTTCTGGCATGGACATCAGCGGAACTAAGGCTAAATTCCTTGGGTCAACAGCCAGGGTTTCTGTTTCTGATGAGATGCTGGGGCGAATATTCAACGGACTTGGGCAACCAATAGATGGCCTACAGCCC
>DAHWNW010000053.1:272-510 GCA_027339745.1 Nitrososphaerota archaeon
GCAAGGAGAAGATCGAAATTGTGGGAGACGCAATAAATCCATATTCAAGGGAAGAACCCTCGGAGTTCATAGAGACAGGAGTTTCGACAATTGATGGGATGAACACCCTCGTCAGGGGGCAGAAGCTTCCCATATTCTCATCAGCTGGTTTGCCGCACAATAAACTTGCAGCTCAGATTGCAAGACAGGCTAAGGTTCCAGGCAGTCAGGATGGTTTTGCCGTTGTCTTTGGGGCAAT
>DAHWNW010000054.1 GCA_027339745.1 Nitrososphaerota archaeon
ATCCTTCTCCTCTGGATGAGGAGGTCCCCGGCTGCCCGCTCCAGGTCGCGTACCCTCCCAGTCTGGCGCCTCAGCCGCACGTCTGTCAGCCTCACCACCGTCAGCCTTTCGGAAGAGTAGTCCCTTATCCGCGCCGAGGCCGCGGCGTACGCGATTCTTGCCTTGGGGGCCGCCTTCGGCAACCTCCTCTCTTCGACCAGCTGCAGCTCTGCAAGCCTCTTAAGGTGCCTGAGCACCCCCTGCACGGAGATTCCTGCGGCGTCAGAGAGCTCGCCCAGGGTGCGGGGCCTCACCGAAACGGCGTCCATGATCCGGAGCCTGGCCCTCGACGAGAGCACTTCTTCGACATAATCTGGAGCCATGCCTTGACTTGCTGTAGGGGTTAAGTTAATAAACATGTGATTAATTAACTCATCGTGAATTAATATGAGCGGAGAAGGGAACGGTGACAGAAGGAGAGACCTGAGGGACATGCTCGACGAGCTCGACAGGTACTTCGAG
>DAHWNW010000005.1 GCA_027339745.1 Nitrososphaerota archaeon
ATCCTGACGGTGGCCACAGGCGGACGGCGGGGTGCCTCGAGCTCCTCAACAGCCAACCTATGCTCAAGCGGTTCGCAGAGTTTTAAATCCTACTGGGGTTGGTTTGGCCGTCTGCCCCAGGCCTGGCGCTGCTCCCTTTAGAGCGGCTTCGCGAGCAGGTCCATCATCATGGCACCTGTGTCCCTGCCGGCCATCTTCGCGACGAGCCTGGTCGGGGAGCTCGGCGCCTCGGCCCTGGCGAGTCTGCACCTCCGGCTAGCCGCTCTTGAATCGGCCCTGGCGTTCCCCCGCCTTCCTGGGAGGCGTGCACGCACGCACGCACCACCGCTCGGAGCCAAAGCTCGTTTTGCAGTGCGAGAGCGGAGGGGGGAGACCCTGCCTGGAACGCGACTGCCATGTGCAACCATCGTCAGGAGAGGGGGTTCGGGTTCTCCTTGCATCTAGGAAACACGCCTTAGGGCCTCCATCCGTTTAGCTCCGTCAAGCGCTACCCTCATGATTGACTCGAAATGAGTCGAGCACGCGTCGACGAAGACTCTGTTGTTGGTCCAGATCACGAGGTGGTCCTCGATGGACTCGGTTGGGGGCGTCCCTCCCATGAAGACCTCCGACTGGTCTATGATCAGGTATCTGAACGAAGGCGTCAACCCGTCCGCATGCAGGAACGGAACCTTGCGATAGTATTGTTCGGCGATCTTGAGATTCTGCTCGGTGATCTCTGATACGATGGTCACGTTGACTCTCCGTGCGGCGGAGGACTCTGCGTCAGAGAGTTCTCTGAAGTGCGTGCTCAGGGTGTAGGCGGGGACGACTTTGATTACTCTGGCCTTTGCCCGACGGATCGCGTCAGCCCAACGGTTGAAAACCAGACTTCCCGAGACCAACCTGAAGAAGCTCTCCTCGTCCTTGGCGCCTCTCCTGCGCTTGGAGTCCTCGAGCAGCCTAGCGAGAGGTTCGCTCTGTCCCTTCAGGGTCTGAAGCTCGGTCTCTTTTGCGTCGAGAAGGGTCCGTAACGCCTTCTTGGGCGCGACTGCCAGGAAGTAGTCGCTCCGGCCAAGCTCCACTTCGACCAGCCCTAGCCTCCTGAGCGAGTGGAGGACCCTGCGGACGTCAGACGCGGATATCCCGATTGTTTGAGCTATCGAAGAGGGAGTCCCCCTGCCGCTCCGGGTAAGCGCAACGTACGCCTCTGCCTGTAGCGGAGAAAGGCCGAATGATACGAGGTCGTCAATGACTTGGCTTTGCGTCACGCCAGTTCTACTCTCGTTGCTCGGTCACGGCCTTATGATTTATGGCGAGCGGCGATGCCGTCAGGACCGCTTCGGGTGCTGGCTGCCCGAGATTCGCATAGACACGGTAACTCGCCTCGGGAGGACTTTGTAACTGGTATGCTTCTTGCTGCGTCTATGTCAAGTCGGCTAGCATGGCCGAGACCTCGGTCTGATCTGACGCCGCCGTTTAGTGGCATGCCACTAAGGGCCGGGTCCGAAGCAAGCCGGAAGGCATTCGTGGGTCAGGAGTCTCGGGAGTCTGGACCGAGGTTCGAGCTGCTTCATCAGGTGTCCGGAAGCGCGGCGAGCCTTCAGTACCCCTGCGGCAGAAAAGTTACGCTATCCGGGTCCTCTTGTAGCTCAGCAGCTCATCAATCAGTTGGTGAAGAACTATCCGCTTGCCCAGAAGGACCTTCTTCAACGTGCCGCTTCTCGCTCTCTCATGCAACGAGTCGATCCGGACCATGGACACCTTGAGCGAAAGGATCGCCCTGTCGATGACGAGCGCGTCCAGGTCCTTCCGGCTCCTTTGTGTTGTCTGGAGCCAGTCAGGTGCCGATGTCTCGTTCCGTCCTGGGCCTTGAGAGACCGCAGCTTCTCGGATATCGGCCCGAGTTATCTTGTGCCTGATGGCGGACTCGAGAATCTCTCTCTGGCGTTCCGAATCCTTCAGCCTACTAATTTCTTCGGCCGTACTGGCACTCAGGCCGCCGTCTCTGATCACGCTCCTGACGCTTTCCGGAAGAGAAAGCAGCCGCAACCTATGGGCGACGTAGGCCTGCGATTTGCCTAGGCGGCGGGCGAGCTCGGACTGGCTCCCCCATCCATAGTCCTCGCAGTATCTTCTGAACGACTCGGCCTCCTCAATCGGGTCCAGGGTCTTGCGCTGAAGGTTTTCGGCAAGGGCGGCTTCGTAAGCCTCCTTGTCGTGCATCTCTACCACGATCGCCGGTATTCTGCGGAAGTTCAGTCTCCGGCACGCGTGGTATCGCCTGTTCCCCGCGATTATCTCGAAGTGTTTCGCCTTGGGTCGGACGACGATGGGCTCTATGAGCCCGGACGTCTTGATCGATTCGACCAGCTCGTCGATGTCTCCTATCTGCTCCCTTGGCTGGAAGGGACTGGGCAAGAGCAGTGACATCTCGAGCTCTTCATAGGCGGTGACGTAGCTGAACTCCCCTGCCCTGTGCTGAGCCATGTCGGCCCAAGATGCCGGTGCTCCTCATATAAGGTGACTCGAAGAGAGACCGAGGGAGGAGACCTTCGAAGCTTTCGAGCCAGGGAGGTTTCACACGGCGAGGTTCCGACGCTCCTAGTCCCGCCTAGGCGCCCCAGACCGGCCAGAGCGCCCCTCCGACACTTCCCAGCGCCTAGAGAGGGCGCTGTGCAGAACCCCGGCAAGGGGGAGGGTCAAGAGGAGCCACGGCACGGAAGCTCTAATGGCAGGGTCCGCAGTTAACCGGCCAACACGGCTCGGCCCAGCAGTTCCCCGTTCCGCATCTGCGTGATTGCGCTGTTGATGTCAGAAAGGTTGAATTTCTGTATGGTGCTCTTTACCTTGCCTGACTTCACCAGCTCGTAGACTTCGGCGAGTTCCTCATAGGTGCCCCATATGCTTCCTGTAATCGAGGACTCCGAATGGACCAAGTCAATCAAAGGAACGCTCAGGGTGCCGCCACCGAGACCAACATCTACGTAGATGCCGTCAGCGGAGAGCACCTTCATTGAGAGAGCGGCGGTCGCGCTGGTCCCTACAAAGTCCAGAATCGACTTGACCCCTCTCCCTCCGGTCGCCGAGGCGACCTTTTCTACGGGGTTATCCTCGCGCAGGTTCAAGGCGACGCTCGCACCGAAGTTCTCAGCCAGCCTGAGTTTCCTGTCCGCTACGTCGGCAGCGATGACCGTGCTTGACCCGAAGAGCGGCAGATACTGCAGCGCATAGAGTCCCAGTCCCCCCGTGCCGATCACGAGGCTGAACGAGCCGGGCGAGAGGTGGCTCCGGACCCTCTTTGTCGCCCGGTAAGAAGTCAAACCTGCATCGGTGAGGGGCGCGAGATCCTCCATGCTACCTTCGACCTTCAGCAGATATCTGGACGACGGCACATACATGAACTCGGCGAAGCCGCCCTGGTATTCGGGGCTGATTCCAGGGGTGAGCGGGCT
Organism: Nitrososphaerota archaeon; assembly: GCA_027339745.1. Taxonomy (GTDB): domain Archaea; phylum Thermoproteota; class Nitrososphaeria; order Nitrososphaerales; family Gagatemarchaeaceae; genus UBA183. The sequence goes on from DAHWNW010000005.1 coordinate 3,435, forward strand.
CACAGGGCACCTCTGCTCCTCCCCTCTCCTGCAGAACACGCAGGTGCCGCACCCCCAGGCTCCATACACGAGCACCGGGTCTCCCGCCTTCAGTCCGGTGACGGAGTCGCCGACGGCGTGGACGTAGCCGGCGTTCTCATGCCCGAGTATGTACGGGAGCGCGGGGAAGCGCCCTTTGATGTCTGGCAGCGTCCCGTCTATCACCGAAATATCGGTGTGGCAAAGTCCCGCGGCCGCCATCCGCACAATCACATCGGACCCAGTTCTTAATTCCGGCGTCGGGACATCGTCCCACTGGAGCGGTCTTCCGAATTCATGCAGCCTGGCTGCGTTCAACTAGGAACAGGCTCTCGACGTTTCGAAGTCAAAGATAAATTCGAGGCGTTGCACGGCGCAGGTCTAGTTCGAATGAGTGACGGCCCACTTAAAGGTGTACGGATAGTTGACATGACACGGCACGTGGCGGGTCCGTTCTGCACCATGATCCTCGGCGACATGGGGGCGGAGGTGATCAAGATCGAACCTCCAGGAGTGGGCTCTCCTGAACGCGCCGCGACCCCGGTCTATCGCGGGATGAGCACCTATTTCATGGGGTCTAATCGGAGCAAGAAGAGCGTCGTTCTGAACCTGAAGACGCCGGACGGCGTCTCGATATTGAAGAAGCTGAGCGAAACGGCCGACGTCTTCGTGGAGAACATGAGGCCGGGAGTCTGCGACAGGCTGGGCGTCGGCTACGAAGACATCTCTAAGGTCAACAGGCAGATAGTCTACTGCTCGATCTCGGGGTATGGTCACGACGGGCCGTTCTCGCGGAGGCCTTCCTACGACCTGGTGGCGCAGGCGCTGGGCGGGCTCCTGAGCCTATACAGCGACGGTCGGGCGCCGCCGATTGCGCCGCTCGGGCTGGCTGACCTGACCACGGCTATGGTCGCCACGCAAGCCATCCTGGCGGCCCTATTCGCCCGAGAGAGACAGCACGTCGGCCAGTTCGTGGAGGCGTCCCTGTTGGAGTCGGCCGCATTCCTGCTCCAGTACATGGCCATCCCCGTGCTGCAGGGAATGGACTCGAACTTCGACCACCTCACGAGGGCCAGACAGGTCGGCTTCATGGGCGTCTACTCCGACGCGTCCAACCGCTTCTTCGTAATCGAGGCGCCCGACGACGGCGTCTTTCAGCGGGCGGCGAGCATACCGGAGCTGAAGGGTATAGTGACCGACCCGAAGTTCTCGACCCGGCCGGCCAGGGCGAGCAACTGGCAGGAGCTGCATCAGGCTCTGCAGGGCGTTCTGAGCCGGAAGCCCAGGGAGTACTGGGTCCGGGAACTGGAAAAAGCCGATGTCCCCTGCGCCGCTGTGAAGACGGTGGCCGAAGCCCTCCAGGACCCGCAGCTCATCCACAGGGGCGGCATAGTGGAATTTCAAGACGAGGTCATAGGGAAGCTCAAGATGCTCAATCTGCCGATGAAATTCTCGGAGACAACCGCCAGGGTCACCAGGAGACCCCCGCTCCTGGGCGAGCAAACCGAAGAGGTCCTTGGCGCTCTCGGGTACACCAGAGGCGAGCTCCTGACGCTTCGCGACAAAGGCGTCATCGCGTAGATCCGGCCGCGGCAGGAGCGTTGTTGAATAACTGACTCCTCTGTCGGTCGTTCGTGCTCTGACCCGTCTTCAGAAGAGGCCCTCTCTTCTCCGTCCATGGTCGCAAAGAAGAGGAACTGGAGGGAGTACAACGAGGAGCTCGTAAGGAGGGGAGAGTTACTGTTCGACCCCGCTTTTTATCTGGATGGAGGGGAGGGCTCGAGAGCTCGAACGAGGGAAAGGAGGGGGCGAGGTATCGCTATCCAGGCTGCTTAATGAGCATGCTCGCAGCCATCCACGTCTGCCTCCTTCCGTACCGCCAGCTGGAGGGGTTCGCAAGGGTCTTCGCAGAGCACGTGGACGTGTTCAGGGGGACCCCTGACTACTCGACCATCTGATGGAGGGTGTCGAGGGTGAAGGCGGACGTCGACCCGTCCGTGGACAGGACGAAGGACGTGACGATCGCTGTCGACTCGACTGGCATCAAGGTCTCCAACCGGGGGGAGTGGATACGCCGCAAGTGGGCGGTGAAAAAGGGGGTTCGTCAAGTTCCACGTGGCCGTGGACGTCAAGACCGGAAAGATGTTGTCGGTGGAGGTGACGGATGAAGAGACGTCTGACGGGAGGATGCTTCAGCCGCTCGTCCAACGGGCGGCGTCGAGAGCGCACGTCAGCAGGGTGGTGGCAGACGGGGCGTACGACTCGAGGGCGAACTTCAGGTACCTGGACGGCCACGGGATCGAGCAGGTCATCCGGGTGAGGAAGAACTCCTCCCTGAAGGCCATGGGGTGCATGCCCAGGAAGCTCGTGGTCAGGGAGCAGCTCGGAGACTACGACGGGTGGAGGAAGAGGCACCGCTACGGGGAGAGGCGGATGGGCGAGTAGGCGATATCCTCCTTCAAGAGGGCGTTCGGCGAGCACGTGACGTCGGTGAAGTGGAGGTACATGGTCAACGAGCTCCTCCTGAAGGCGTCGGTGTACAACGCGTTCATGTCGCTGAAGGCATAGGCAGGCAAGGTCGAAGAAGCGGCCGGCAAGGAGAGCCACCCGATCTCAGTTATTCAACAGGACTGCGGCAGGCATAAACCCTTATTCCATCCCGAGAGTCAGTTCGACACCTCGGCAGCATGCCAAGCGCGAACTCCGTGGTTCTGCTAGACATCCACGATGGCTACGCAGAGATAACATTCAACAGGCCGGAAAGATTGAACGCGTTCAACGACGAGATGCGGGCCAAGACGCGGGAACATCTTGCGGCCTGCATTGAGGACGACAGTGTCCACGCCGTGGTGCTGAAGGGGGAAGGGAGGGCCTTCTCCGCGGGAGCGGACCTGGGAAACCCGTCGACCGAAATCAAGCCGACCAGCGCGTGGAAGAGACTCTTTCTCAGCGAGAACCGGCTCTTCAAGAAGGTCCTGTCCTGCCCCAAGCCGACGATTGCGGCCACCAAGGGGTACGCCCTGGGATACGGGTTCTTCCTCGCCAACTCTTGCGATGTCATCCTGAGCACACGCAGCTGCAAGTTCGGAACCCCCGAGATAAGGCAGGCCGCAGGAGTCGCCAGGTTGCTAGCCCCGTCCAACGTGCGCAGGAACCTGGCGATGGAGTTCCTCCTCACTGGCGACCTGGTTGACGGCGAGAAGGCAGAGGCGATCGGCTTGGTAAACAGGGCGGTGGAAGACGACGCTCTTGACAGGGAGGTATCGAAGCTCGCCAGGAAGCTGGGACGCATAGACCTGCGAGCTCTCCGGATGAACAAGGCCATGGTAAATCGTTGGTACGGAGCGGAAAGATACTGGCTGCCCTTGGACTTCGCGGCCCGCCAGGAAGCACTGCTGCTGGGCTCAGGGGCCTCGGTGGAGTGGATGAAGCTGGCCCAGAAGGTCGGCCTCAAGGAGTTCCTGCGACTGAGGGACGAGCCTTTCCGAGAGATTGAGGAAGGCGGCGAGCGGGACGAAAGCCCAGCCCGCTAGCGAAAGGCGGTCCCATCCTCGAGAAGCGGGTCGTGGCTGGGAATCAAGGTCCCAGGAAGGCCCTCGATCTTTCGACAGCTCCAGAACCATTCTTTGAGGTCGCTGTGGATGGCTGGAGGGATTCTAGGGATGGCAACGGGGGTGCCGAGCCGCTTGTCCGACGGACGCCAGTTATGATACATCGGTATTGTGTCACCGCAGATGACGAAGTCCGACTTGTCCAGTTCGACCGAGACCGATTGGGAGCCCGGGGTGTGTCCGGGGGTGTGCACCAGCCGAACGCCACCGGAGATACCCTTGTCCCCGTCAACCAGTTCGACGTCTGACTTCTGCAGGGCCTCCAGTGCGCCGCCGTCAAAGAACTGCGCCTGGGTCGGGAGGGGGTTCCTTGCAAACTCGACCTCCCTCGACTGCACAAAGACCCTTGCCCGCCTGAACTCACCGATGAACGACGAATGGTCTGTGTGAAGGTGAGTAAGGACCAGGTTCCTGACGTCGCCAGGTTCGACCGAGACTCGCTTCAGGGCGCGCCGGAGGAGTTGCAGAGTCCCTTTGGCCGAGTTGTTGCGTCGAGCGGCTCCTGGCCTGAAGCCAGCGTCCACCAACGTCAGCTCCCGCCCGGACCTAATAAGGAACACGAAGACCGGGGCCGCTACCCGGACGTCGAAGTCGACGCCATAGGTAAGCTCAGCCTTCCACAGATTGATCTCTCCCACCTTCAGGCACCAGACTCCTTGTGGGGGCGGCAATCGGTGCCGACCCCGCTGAGAGTCATATAAGCGGTGGCCGGACCCGTCGTCGGGAGACAGAGGTTGTTCGCGGGTTTCGCTGGGAGGATCTACAGGAAGTACGAAGGCAGCGCCTTCGACTTGATGAGCGAAGCCGTCGCTGAGGCCCTGGAAATGGCAGGGATGGAAATGAAACAGCTCGACGGGTTGGTGACGACGGAGCTGCCTGGAATCTTCGACGGGAAGGCTAACCTGCTCATGTTCACCAACCAGATCAGGCAGTATTTGGGGCTGAAGGCCAGGTACGTCGACGCCCTCGATTTTGGAGGGGCGTCAGCGCTCGCCTCGGTCCACAGAGCCTACAAGGCTATCAGAGCGGGGGAAGCCGAAAGCGTCCTCTGCCTTATCGGCGGGAAGGCGTCGGACGTGAGGGCCAAGGGGGTCACCGTGGATTCCATCGACAGAGCCTACCCAGACGTGGCGGTCTCGCCCTTCGACGAGTTCCTCCGGGTCAACGACGACCTCAATCCGGTCTCGGACTACGCGCTGGCCGCCTTCAGGCACTCCAGGCTGTTCGGCACGACCGACGGGCAACGGGCGACGATCGCGGCGCAACAGAGGTTCAACGCCAAAGGCAACGCCAAGGCACTGTTCAAGTCCGACCTTACGCCTGAGCAGGTGGTCGCATCCCCCATGGTCGCGGAGCCGCTTCACCTTCTGGAGATAGTCTACCCGGTAGACGGCTTCCATGCCTTCATAGTGAGCAAAAGGCAGACGCGGCTGAGGACGCTCGACATCCTCGGGTACGGTGAGGGGCACTGGCACGAGCTCCCCCCTGAGCAGGAGGACATTGTGTCGACCCCGGCCGTCGAGAGTTCCCGACGGGCTTCGTTCGAAGCTGGAAGGGCCGACGCCTACGAGCTCTACGACTCGTTCACGATCACGACGTTGATGCAGATCGAAGACATCAAGCTCGCAACGAAGGGGAAAGGCGGAGAGTTCGTCGAGAAGCACGACTTGACATACAGGGGAGATGTGCCGCTGAACACGGGCGGCGGGAGCCTGAACATGGGGCAGCCGGGCTTCATGAGCGGCGGTGTCCTGCTCGAGGAGGCTCTGCTGCAGCTAAACGGCATGGCGGAGGGACACCAGGTTTCCGGCGTCAACCGGGTGTATCTCAACGGGATCGGTGGCTGGAGCAGGAGCCACTCGGTCACCCTTGTCCTAGGCGAGAAGAATTGAAGCTGGAAGAGCTGTGGAGGGCATATCATGAAAGGCTCGACGCGAACCGGCTTCCGTACCTCGAGTGCAAGGCGTGCAAACACAGGTTCTACTATCCCAGAATGCTCTGTCCTAGGTGCTCTTCCACCTCCCTCGAAGTCAAGGAGAGCGATGGAAGAGGCAAGATTTTCTCGTTGACTCGAATTCAGAAGAAAGATGGTGGAAGGACGACTTACGGAATAGTGGAGTTCGACGGGTTCAGGATATACTGCAACGTACTGGAGGATGGGAAGGCCGACGTTGGGGGGGACGTCAGCGTAGCCTTCGTTGAATTGAAAGGGCGAAAGTACCCAGTCGCAAGGGCCGACGCCTAGCGGCGACGACCGCGCCCTGGACCCCTCGGCGGGTGTCTGCAGCCATGGAACGAGAGCTGCCGACGAAGGGGCCTCGGTTCTTTCACTGTCCCCTGTCTTGCGACATCACTGGAAGCACGAGCCGTCGATGCCACGGTCACCATGTCTACTCCAGACCCGGGTTCCAATCACGAACCCGCACGCAACGGCTCCGAACGAGCGTCATCCTTGGTCTTACGCCGAAGGACAGGTCGGCCGAACTTTGCCAAGAAGAATGTCAGGAGAAGCAAGACACTCACCTCGAGGGCTATCGCCCGCCCTTTCTGCCGGTGACGCGCTTTGGGGGTGCACCTCGCTTTGTGGAGGCAAGCAGCCAAAACATGGTCGAGGAGCCTCACGGTTCTCATCCCGGTGGCAGGCGCCCGCACCGACTGCCCTCCTTCGAGGCCGCTCTTGCAGACCCCCTCTGCACCGCCAGGGTAGCCTGCGGCACCTCCTCCCGCCGCAGCGCGAGGCTCACCCCCCTCCCCAGGACGGGCGCCGCCTCTAGGAGCCGTGGCATCCCCTTTGAAGATGGCGAACTAGTTCGTCGAGGACCCGCAGCCGGTCGTGGAGGCGCACCGCGGCCCCCTCCCTGGCGGGGGGTTCGAGCCTGCTGGACAACGCCAAGCGCCTCCGGAGGGTCGGGAGAGGGGTGCCTGCATGCGAGACGCCCCTCGCCGTTGAGGACGCGCGCCCACAACGTAACGGGCGTGGGGGGCTGGGCCGCCCGACCTGCCTGATGCCGGATCTCGTGAGACCGCTACTAGGCTGACAGTTCCGCGCGATTTCTGACCACCTAACGAATATAAATGGCCATAGCTGTTTTCCCGGCAGTTGACTTTTGACATAAGTCACGAAGTCATCGAAGAGTCCAGATGGACGAGGGCGAACACCTGGACCTTCGTCTCATTCGCCATCGGAGTAATGATGCAGGCTTCGTTCTACAGTTGGGCATATCTCGCCACTGGGTGGTACACGATCGCGGTCACGAATGCTGCTTTCACGTATCTCCTTCTCGTATGGCCGGGCATCTTCTTCATAGTCGGAATAGTCTTCATGGGAGTGCTGGCGGACCGGATTGGCAGGAAGACCGCGTTCTTTGTTACGATGGGACTCTACTTTCTGTCGGCGTTAGGCATACTCCTCGCCTTCAACTACTATCTCGTTCTCGTGTTCATCGCCCTTTCACAGATCGCGGGAGGAGGAGAGACGAACACGGTGATTGCGGCCATCCCCGAGATGTTTCCGACGCGCATCCGCGCGAAGGTGCTGTACCTGGTCTACTCCTTTGTGTCTATCGGCCCCGCCATTTTTGCCGCTATCGACTTCCTGAGCATCTCCAGTCAGATCACTTTCCAAAGGGAGCTTGTCGCAGCATCAGCGATGCCGCTGCTGGTCATCCTGCTTGCCAGCAGATACAAGATGCCCGAATCCATCAGGTGGCTGGAAGCCAAAGGGAGGAAAAGGGACGCAGGAGCGACCGCCCAGAAGTACTATGGAGTCGGTCCGTCGCCAGCACGTTCTTCGAGCGTAGCGACCGACGCTGGCAACGCCGGCACGCCTGCTACCACATCGGCGCGGCTCGTCGCCCCGCTGAAGTCGCCGTCGATATCTCTGAGACTGGTTGCCATAACCTGCATGACGATAGCCAACGTAATCGGCTTCGGCTTGTTCGTATTCAGCATGGGGCCCGTTTACTTTTCGTCGATTACTTCGCAGATCATCTTCGTGTCAGACGCGATTGAGGCCGTCGTAACCATCGCCTTCGCATTTTACGTCGACAGGATAAGCCGGAGGTGGAACATATTCGGATTCTACATAGGGACTTTGGTGATGGCGGTGGTCATAGCCGGCACTGTCTCTCAGTGGTCAACGTCCGTAGACCTGTTCTGGGCGTACGTGGGCGTCTTCAATGTGTTCCTCGCGCTCGGCTATGCCGCGCTTAACACGTTGAAGGGAGAGATCTGGCCGACCGGCAGGAGGGCGCTGTACACAGGCGCGGTAAGGATCGTGGCTTACACCCTCAACGTCCCTGCCACGCTGGCTCTGGCTTACCTGGACATAACGGGGTTCGCATACCTGAACGTGCTCCTATGGGTGGTCGGAGTGGCGGGAGCTCTCATATGGCTGCGATACGGCAGAGAGACAGGACGATACTCCAGCGTGACCGTAGCTTCACAGGAAGAGAACGCCTGACACTAGCAGATCAAGCCCGTCAGATGCCGTAAGACCATCCACTGCTAGCCGCCTCAGCAAGGGTTGAACCTGAGCATGACGTATCAGGCGGGGGTGCACCCCTCTCGGAAGTCAGGGAGGGCCAAATCCGCTCATGCCGACCCCGAGGCAGAACCGCAGTTCCCCGTGCCCAGTCTAGAACTTCCAGACGCTCGGGAGGGACGAACCGGTGGACGAGTCCCCTCAGTACCATGCGGCGATCCCTCTGGCCAACTCCCGGAGGCCCGTCCTTGCGGCGCGCCTATCGCCTGTGACGGCTGTCGCCTCCTGAATGGCGAAGACGCCTCTCGCCTGGCGGTCCTCTGCAGGGGAAAGGGGGACCCTGCCGCTGCAACCTCTCCGGAGCGACACTGCAGACGTACGCTCCGACGAGCCTGCCGGACGCCTGCAAGCCGAGCCGTCTGCGTCCAGGGTCCCGTCTCTCCCGACCCCCTGTCACACGGCCTCGGCCTTCACCGTCTGGCCCTGAGGTCACGCGTCCTTCAGGGTGTAGTGCAGCTTCCTGAACCTAGAGGCCAGCGCGTTCGAGCGCGCCCTCGCCTTCCGCGCCCCTCCCCCGAGGAGGGCCAGGGCCGCCAGCCCCGCTATCTCCTCCATCTCCTTCGGCCCCATCCCTCTCCTTGTCGCTTCATTCGTCCCGAACCTCACCCGCGAGTCCACGATGATCCCGGCCTCTTCGAGCCTCCCCATGGTCTCCGCGCCCTTCGCCCCCGCCGGGAGCAGCACCTGGTGGGACCTGGTGAACCCGTCTGCCGCGCCGGCCACCGGCAAGCCGGCGGCATGGAGGGCCCCGGCCAGTGTTCTCGAGTTCGCTACCACGTCCCTGGCGTAGCGGGCGCCGTGGAGCATCACCTCCTCCAGGGCCACCCCCAGGGCAGCCACCCTGTTGAGGTGGAAGTTGTCGACGAAGCGGTAGGCGTACCCCTCGGCCACGCGCATCACCGTCTCCTCGTCGTCGGAGAACATTATCCCTCCCTGGGGCCCGAAGAGGGTCTTGTGCGTGGAGCCGACCACGACGTCTGCGCCCTCTCGGAGGGGGTCCTGGAAGACACCGCCGGCCAGGAGCCCCATGGCGTGCGACGCGTCGTAGACCACCTTCCCTCCGTAGGCGTGGGCCGCCTCGGCGATCTCCTTCACCGGG
>DAHWNW010000006.1 GCA_027339745.1 Nitrososphaerota archaeon
CAGAAGCATACACCATGCAGGCGCTGGTGAAGTACCACGGCCTCAAGGACTGGCAGCTGAGGCTCCCCTACCACGACAGCATCTCCGTCAACACGACCTGCATGAAGACGGAGGCGTCTATCACAGACACAGAGAGGGGGGGCGTCTTCATCGAAGGAAGGCAGAACGACTCCGCAAACGCCCGGCTCCAGGGGGTCGTGTCTAGTATGGACCCCTCGAAGATGGTCGTCGACTTCAGGATAGACAGCCGGAACGTCCCGACAGGGAAAGCGAAGGGGATAGGCTACTCGTCATCGGCTGGCGCGGCGCTGACCCTCCTCGCCCATAAGCTCCTGGCAGGGACCACCCCCGACCTACCCCGGCTCTCCAGGAAGGCTAGACTGTTCGCAGCGTCTGCCTCTAGGTCTCTGGTCGGCGGCTTTTCGAGGCTGTACGCAGGGAAGGATGACGAAAGCACCTACGCCGAGAGGTTCGCCGACTCCAAGGTGATGGACCTGCGCATGGTGGTCGTCCCCCTTCCGTCGAGGGTACGGACAGAAGACGCGCACAGGGAGGTCCTCACCTCCCCCTTCTTCCAGGCGAGGGTGGAGTCAGCCCAGAGGCGGTGCGACGAGATGGAGAAGGCGATCCGCGGGAACGACCTCGACGCTCTCGGCAGGCTGGCAGAGAGGGACACCCTCGAACTCCACAGCCTGACCATGACCGGGGACAGCGGCCTGGTCATAATGACAGAGGACTCCATCAGGATAATACGGAAGGTGAGAGACATGCGTGGGGACGGGATAAGGGCATACTACTCAATGCAGACCGGGCCGTCGGTTTTCATCAACACCGACGAGAAGTACCAAGACAAGGTCCTGAAAGCCATCGAGAAGCTCGGTTACAGAGCATACCTTTCAGGGGTCGGAGGGGAGGCGAGGATCCTGTGAGCGAGACCGCCAGCGTACGCGACTACCTACGGCAGCTTGAAAGGACCAAGCCAGGGAAGGACGAACAGGTGAGAGAAGGGCTGGAGACATTCATAGGCCTCTGGGAGAAGGCGATTGAAAACGGGGTAGTCAGCGACGCCGACAGCGTGGAAGCCGCGCTTGCGAAGCTTGAGAAGGCAGGGGGGCTCTACCGCGCAGCGGAGACCTAGCGGGGCGCTTCTCCCCCGTCGAGGGACACCACCTGTCCGGTGATGTAGCTGGACTCGTCGCTGGCCAGAAAGAGGGCGAGGCTGGCAGCCTCCGATGGTCTTCCGAACCTCCCCAGTGGGATGGCGTCGAGGTAGGTGCGCTTCTCTTTCTCGCCCAGCCAGCTCACCCAAGAAGTCTCGATCGACCCGAACGCCATGCAGTTCACCCTAATCTTCGGGGCGAGCATCTTCGCCAGCATCCTGGTCATGGAGACGACCGCTCCCTTGGCCGAGGCGTAGATCAGGCCGTCGGTGTCGCCCACGAGGGCCGGTATCGATGCGACGTTGATTATGGAAGAACCCCTTTCCATCAACCTGGCTGCGCCCCTTACGCAGAGGAAGGTGCCGAAGGTGTCGACGGCGAAGACCCGCTTCCACATTTCGAGGGTGGCGTCTTCCAGGGTGAGGCTCCACAGCTTCGGGTCTGCCAAGCCCGCGGTGTTGACCAGGATGTCCAGGCCCCCCAGCTTCCCACTGACTTCGTCGAACATCGCATCGACGCTTGAGCTGTCCGAGACGTCGGCATGGACAACGAAGGCCCTCCCACCAGCGCTTTTGATTGACCGGAGGACTGGCTCCCCGTGAGGGGAGCGCCCACGGTGGTTGATCGCTACCGTCGCCCCTTCTTTCGCGAAGAGCCTTGCCACCTCCGCGCCTATCCCCTGAGAGGAACCGGTGACGAGGGCCCTCTTCCCCTCCAGCCTCAAGCGGTCCGACGGGCCGGCGCCCATGACTTAAGGGTTGGAGGCTAGGGCCTGGGGGCCCTGTCCCTGGCTGTCTCTCCTGAGGAGGAGTACTGCTTCAGGAACCTTATGTTGAAGAGGGACGCCTTCGCCGAGTTCCTGACCATCTCGTCGGGGTCAGACTCCGCCTCCATGAGGACTGCCTCCGACTCGGGGCTTCCGACCGAGCCGAGGGCGGCCGCTGATTCGTGCCTGACGATTGGATCCTTGTCTTCGATTACAGCCTTGGCCAGCGCCTTGTTCCCTTCCGAGAGCCCGATTTGACCGAGAGAGAAAGCCGCTTCATGGCGGACCAAGGGGTCGGGATCATGAAGCAAAACGTCCGCCAGGGCTGGGACAGACCCCTCCCCTCCGACCTCCGCCAGAATGCAGACGGCGTGGACGCGGAGGACCAGGCTCGGCTCGTTCCTGAGGACTTCGATGAAGTACGACTCGTCTTTGCGCCCCCACGCTTCTTCCATCCCTTTCATGACCGTCATGGCGTGGGCCTCGTCGTCTACTACCGTGCTTGTGTACAACTTGCGAAGGGCGGCCTGGCTCGGCCTATAAACGAAGCGAAATTTTGGCTTGCTTCAGAGCGTTAGGAGGATTTTACCCTGCACCTGACGAGACTCCATGATCTCGTGGGCTTCCCTTGCCGCGCTGAGAGGGAGCTCCCTATAGATGGAGGGTTTGAGCCTCCCTGCTGCAGTCAGTTCCATGACGCTCCTGATATCATCCATTGACTGACCGTAGACTCCCATCAGCTTCAGCTCGTCTTGGTACACCCTACGAACGTCGACTTCGGACTTCACCCCTGAAGTGAGGCCGAGTGTCACCATCCTCCCTCCTCTGGCAAGGCAGTCGAAGCTGGTTGGCCACGTGTCCCCACCCACGTGGTCGAAGACCACCGAAGCTCCGAACCCGTCGGTGAGCGAGCGGACCCTTTCAACGAAGTCGTGAGACTTCGAGTCCACCACTGCATCTGCCCCCAGAGACTTCACGAACTGACTCTTCCTCTCGTCCCCCACTGCGGCGATGACCCTGGCACCGAAGTGTTTGGCAATCTGGACAGCAGCGTGGCCGAGCCCACCCGCGGCCCCCCAGACCAGGACCGTGTCCCATTCGCCTACGTTGGCCTTCGTCACGAGGCCGTTCCAGGCGGTCCCGAAATTGACCGGGAGGGCTGCCGCAGTCTTCGGCTCAAGGTCGCCCAGAGGGAGGAGGTTAGCTGCAGGGACCTTCACAAGCTCTGCGTACCCCCCGTCGGTCGCAATCCCGACGAACCCCCTAGCGAGGCAGAGGTTAGGGTTACCCAGGCGGCAGTAGACGCAAGTGCCGTCTGTAAGGACAGGGTATACTAAGACCCTTGCTCCTGGCTCGACCCCCTTGGTGCCCAGGCCGATGGAGACTACCTCTCCGGTGATGTCGGTCCCCGCGATGTGTGGGAGGGAGGTCTTGTACCTCCCACTCCGGGCCCAGACGTCGATTCTGTTAATACCACAGGCCAATACTCTTACCAGCGCCTCACCGCGACCAGCCTCAGGGTCCGGCGCCTCCTCGAGTTTGAGCACCTCAACCCCCCCTGGGCTGTGGTATCTTACTGCCTTCATCCCCTGAGAATCAGAGAAGGGCGTACTTAGGACTACGCTGGAGTCACTGGCGCCGCTGCAGCCCGCTTCGGCGGTAGCACGAGGCTCCACACAATCACGATGGCTAGGTTGATTGCAAGGGCGATCAGGCCGATGTAGAGAATCCCCAGAGGGGAAGGCAGGGCGTAAGTCGAGTAGTGCCAGATTGAGAATTTGTTCTTCAGCTCCATCAGGTACACACCCACCACCTCCCCCACGAGGAGGCCGGTGATGAGAGAGTGCTTGTTCATCCGCGCCGTGAAGAGACCGATGAAGACGGCCGGAAGCGTCTGGACGATCATTATGCCGCCGAAGAGCTGCAACTGTATGGCGTATGTGGTGGCCACTAAGAACACGAAGCCGAGGGCTACGAACTTGAAGACGACTGAAGCCCACTTCGAGAGCCGTGTCTCCCCCTGAGGAGTCATATTCGGCCTGAACTCCTTCACTATGTTCCTGGTCAGCAGGTTAGCCTGAGAGATGGCCATGATTGCGGCTGGAACGAGCCCACCAATAAATATCCCCAGGAGAGCAACCCCAGCAAACCAAGAGGGCAGAGTGCTGAGAATCAGGGCCGGGACGACCAGGATTCCTTGTGAGGCAGCCGGATACTGGTGCAGGAACGACAGCGCTCCACTGTTGCCGTATATGAGGACGCCGAACATCGCGAGCGCCCCGAGCCCGAGGCCGTAGAATGGCAGGAGCGAGGTGCTCTTGCGGACCTTCTCGGAATCTTGGGCGCTGAGAACTCCGTTTACAGCGTGCGGATAGAGGTACAGCGCTAGGGCGCTTACGAGGAAAGTGCTCCAGTATGCGTTGGTGAGCGTTACCGGCAGGGTCGGCAACACAGCCTTCGAACTCGCCGCAGAGGAGAAGGCGCTACCGAAGCCTCCTGACGAGACTACGACCGCCAGAACTCCGATAATCCCCAGGAAGATGAGGATGTCCTTCATGACCGCTGTCAGCGTCGCACCGCGGAGGCCGCTGGTGTATGTAAAGGCGGCTAGAACGACAAAGGCGATGATCAAAGCGACCTCTGAGATGGTGGTCACGTCGCCCACGCCGTGAATCATGGCGATGATGACAGCCTGCATCCCCACTATTTGCAGCGCGATATAAGGAAGCTCTGCGATTATCCCGACGATTGCCACCAACATGGCCAAAGTCCTGCTGTTGAAGGTTCCCTTCACGAAGTCAGCGGCCGTTACGTAGCCCTTCTCGTGTGCGACCTTCCAGAGCTTCGGCATGACCACGATAGCGATGCCGAACGTTAGAGCGACGTAAGGGACAGCAAAGAAGTAGAATGCCCCCGTTCCCGGAGCGCCGAATATGCCAGCGTAGACGCCTGAAGGCACGGAGATGAATGTGTACGCGGTGTACAGGTCTGCGCCCACCAAGAACCAGATCAAAACAGTCCCCAGCCGCCTCCCAGCCAGGGCCCACTCGCCTAGGTTGCTCATGTCCCCTCTCCTCCACCGACCTCCCCAGAAACCGAGGAACACGAAGACCACGAAGAGCGCCATGAAGATGATCATTCCGTCGATGGCCAACATGTCAGGACTTCCTCCCCAGCAGGTTGGCAGCCGTGAAGAACAAGACACCGCATATTACCAGCCAGACCAACTGGTACCACCAGAAGAACGGGACGCCCCCCCACTCGGGATTCACGGTGTTATAGGATGGGATGTCGAATAGGAAAAAGAATGGGATGAGAATCAAGACGGCGGCAACGACGTCTCTTGACTTCACGCGCGACATCCATTCGACCATAGTTCCGATATAAGCCTGAGGACAATGTATTCGGTTCGGGCAGAAGTTGAGCACTTGTCGAAGTTTGTACCAGGCGGCTTGGTATCGGGTGGGAGGGGCTGCCGGGGGAGACCATTGCTAGTCAGGGATTGGGGTCTCCTCCTCGCCGTCCATCATCTTGCAGTAGTACCATCGGTGGCCGTCTTGTCAAGTAGTAATCATAGAGAGACGTGCCCGGTCTAGAACCCTAGCAGATACTCGTGAATCTTCTGGCCTGCGTCCCTCCCCTTGGCCATAGCTTCCACGACGAGGGTCTCCCCCGTAACCACGTCCCCCGCCGCTAACACGCCTGGAGCAAGGTGATGGAATGGTCGTCGACAGCAACCCCGTTCTTGCGACCAGACTTGAGCCCCGCCAGCTTTCCGATGAACGAGTTCGGGCCGCGGCCTACGGCGACGATGACCGAATCGCATTCGAGTTCCATAGTCTGGCCGGTAGGTACAGGGTTCCCCCTTCCGGAGGCGTCGACTCACCTAGCTTCATCATCGACATGGCCGCCTTGGTCACCCTCCCCCCCTGAATACTCATTCGGCGGGAGTAGGAACCTAAGCCGAAGCCTCTCTTCCTTCCCCTCTTCGATCAGTATCTTGTCGACCGGCATCTCCGCCTACGTCTTGCGATAGACCATAGTGACTTCGCCCCTTGTCATCCTCAGGGCGGTCCGGGCGCAGTCCCCTCCCCTTGTGACAAGGATGCGCTTGCCGAGTTCATACTTCGGGTGGTTCAGGTACTTATCGACCCCGTCAATGAAGACGTCCTCGAGGGACTTGTACCCGTCGTAGACGCCTTTCAGGTCAGACCCGGGGGTGTCGGACTTCGGCACATCCTTGGCCCCCGTGGCGATGAGCATGGCGTCGTAGTCCGCGCGGAGGTCGTCTAACCTGACATCCCTGCCGAACTTCGTCCGTGAAATCGCCTCTACACCCATGCCCTCTATCCTGGCCGCTTCATAGCGGAGGACGTCCTTGGGTAGGTGGTAGTCCGGAATCCCGAACCGGGCCGTCCCTCCCAGATTGGGGAGCTCGTCGTAGATGGTCGCTGAACGGCCGAACCTTGTGAGCAGCTCCGCCGCGGCCAGCCCCGTAGGGTCCCCTCCAAACACCGCGACCCTCCTGCCGGAAGGAGGTCTCTAGACGGGGTCAGGCTGCCTGGACACGACCCTGTCCCAGTCTGCAACGAAGCGCTGTATCATCCTCGAGGTCACAGCTTCTCCTCTGGTCAAATGACGCACGCGGCTTCACATAGACTGTCCAGCTGAGGACAGCGGCGGGCCGTGGTCCCGAGGAGGGGATTGATATCGCGTATCCTGCGGTAGGCGGTCGCCAGGTCTCCCCTAGACACGGCCTCGCACATGCCCATGTTGTCCCCCTGGAGGGGACACACGTCCATGCATACCGGATTCCCGAAGGTTACGCATCGGCTGGCCCCCTCCATGGCATCTTTCATGGTGTAGGGGAGCTGGACCCAAAATTCCCCACCCTAGCCTCGGCGTCCAGTTTGGGGAACGGGAACTTGGCCGTCCTCTCTGTCTTGAGAGACGATTATCTAAGCCTGCGCCGCGGGGTTGAGCTAATGGGAGACTGTGACGATTCTCAGGTTTGGAAGATATGGGACCCCTGGCAGAATCGTGGACTTACGTAAGGTGTTGTGGCGGGCCCTGTGGGATTCGAATTCGCGGGCGACTTTAGCGCCTCCCACGGCATGCTGGTGACTCCCACAGCTAGCTAAGAGCCAGCCGCTCTAACCTGGCTGAGCCAAGGGCCCACCGAAGGTGCGGCCGATTGGCCGGAATTAAAAGGGTTCTCAATGCCATCGACCAGCCAAGCGCCACCTGATAGACGGTCGGCGCAGCACAGAGAAGATGGGCGCCCTGCGAAACCAATCTGGATTGATATAATGGGCCGCGTAGGGGAGACATATGGGCCGTCTCACGTTTGTCGGATTGGGCCTCGGACCCAGGGGAGCGTCACTAGAGGCAATCGGTGAGCTGAAGGCGGCCGATGTCGTATACCTCGAATACTACACTACCCCTCATGAACCCGCGCTCCTAAGGGAGATTGCGAAGGCCACAGGGAAGGAACTGACAGTAGTGGACAGGGAATTCGTTGAGAATGGGAGGAGAATACTGGATGAGGCGGCTAACAAGAACGTCGCGCTAGCGACGCTGGGAGACCCGATGATAGCAACCACCCACAACGAGCTCAGGGCGAGGGCCATCAAAGAGGGGATTGAAAGCCGCATCGTGCACTCAGCTACCATAGCCTCCGCGGCCGCCAGCGAAAGCGGACTGCACTCGTACAAGTTTTCCAGAACTATCACTGTGACAAGAGAGTCAGTGGACAAACTGACCCAAGCCTATCACATCATCCACTCAAACCTGCTAGAGGGCGCGCATACCCTTCTCCTACTCGAGTACGACGTCCAGAGTGGAGAAGGGGTGGCTCCAGGGGCCGCCATGGCGGGGCTGCTACTGGCCGAGGCGAACTTCAAGCGCAGAGTGGTGTCTGAGAAGACGTTCGCCATAGTTCTTTCGAGGCTCGGCCGCGAAGGATACAAGTCAGCCGCCGGTAGCATTGGTGAACTTTCCAAGATCGAGTATGGAGAGCCTCCTCACAGCGTCATAATCCCGGGACGGCTGCACTTCTCCGAGGTCGAAGCTGTCGCGGCCATATTCGCGCTCTCTGACAGCGATGTGAGGAGCAACTCGGATGGCGTGCTCAAAACAGCTCAGGTGCTGGTCCCGAGATACGTGGCCAAGACGAAGAAGGCGCTGGGGACGCTGAAACCGAAGCTGGGCGGGCAGTACGAGCACGTTGTGGAGAACGCAGAACTGTACGCGAAAGACGCCGAGAGCTTCCTGGCGAATGGGGAGGATGAGATGGCCATGCTGAGCATCGGCTACGCCGAAGGGCTTCTGGATTCATTGGCGTTCGCAGGCATGGCAAAGATAGACTGGTGACAGATGAACAACAAGAGGGTCCTCGCTGCCGTGTATTCGTTGCGGATCACGGGGAGGAACGCCGGAGCAAGGGAGCTCGCTGCGAGGCTCGGGGTTGGGCCTAAGGAAGCAAGAGACGAACTCGAAAAGCTGTCGAGGCTCGGGCTTGTGCGACTCGGGAGTAAGGGAGCGGAGCTTACTCCGCGCGGGAGGAGGGCGATCAAGGTCGTCTTCATAGGAGGGGGCTTCGAGGTGATACACTACGGGCACTTGTACACCATAGAGAAAGCCCGGGGTCTGGGAGACGCGCTCGTGGTCTCCGTCGCCCGGGACAGTACGATAAGAAAGAGGAAGAATAGGGAACCCCTCGTTGGGGAGGGGGACAGGGCGAGACTTCTCTCGGCTCTCAGGTACGTCGACGCCGCCGTACTAGGAGTGGAGGGGGACATCTACCTTACACTCGAGAAGACGTGTCCGGACGTGGTCGCCCTAGGTTACGACCAGTATCACATGGAAGAGGAAATAGCGAGAGAGGCAACCCAGAGAGGAATGAAGCTCAAGGTGGTGCGCCTCGACTCTCCTTACCCGGAGATCAAGACGAGCAGGCTGCTGAAGGACTTCTAAGTGGGACGCCCGAGCTTCTTCTCTAGCCGAGCCATGGAGCTGCTGACAGAGTTCCGGCCAATCTCCTCGGCTAACAGGCCCCTGGTGTCCTCGACGAGTATTCGCGCCACGTCGATCTTCCTCCGGACTCCGTTAACGACATGGTCGTACACGGCGAGCGGGGAGCATGCAGCGTAGAGGTCCTCCATGACCTTGAAGTACTTCCTTGCGCCCTTGAGGTCTCTCCCCAGGATAGAGTCTAGCACCAGCCTCTTCAGCTCCCCCACAGAGTCAAGAAGTCCGAGCAGATACGCCTCAGGGGAGGAGTCGATGCTCTCCATCGAAGGGATTGATTTCCCCTTCACGAGCGAGATTACGACGGAAGCCTCCACCACTTCGGTTTCGGGGGAGATGATGTATCTCGAAGAGGAGCCGTCCGTGCCCTGCTTGAGCTCTTTCAGCAGTGACTTCGCCTTCGAAAGCTCTATTTCACCGTCCTTGATCTTACCCAGATGGACAGATATAATCGCTCGTGAGGACGCCGAGATGACATCCCTGCTCCCCTTGATGACCCGGTCACGACGCTCGAGCTGCTCAGAGAATCTTGCCTCAGTCGCCTTTAGGGAACGTATTACCGCTTCCAAGCTCGACTGGGGTGGAAATAGTCGCGTCT
>DAHWNW010000007.1 GCA_027339745.1 Nitrososphaerota archaeon
CACTCGATGACCTCGCGCGGGGTCCAGCTGTAGTACGTCCCCTCTCCTTCGGCAGTGTCCGCGTCCTGGGCGGAGTAGAATCCCCCCTCTGGGTTCTTCATCTCGCCCACGACCCACCCTAGAGCTTCCCGGGCGACGTCCGCGTACTCTGGTTTCCCGGTCAGCTGATACGCCTCGGCATACGTCCTGGCCAGGAGGGCGTTGTCGTAGAGCATTTTCTCGAAGTGAGGGACCAGCCACTCCCTGTCGGTGGAGTAGCGGTGGAACCCGCCCCCGAGATGGTCCCTTATACCCCCGGCCATCATCCCGTCCAGCGTCTTCAGCGCGCTGGCCTTGGCCAGCTCCTTCCCTGTCCTGAAGTAGTACCTCATGAGGAACCCCAGGGTGACAGGCAGTGGGAACTTCGGGGCGAAGCCGAACCCTCCGTGGGTGGAGTCAAAGGTTGACATCAAACCTGCGTAGCACTCGTCCATCGCCCCGCCCGCTGGCTCCGCCGCCCCCCTCCCACTTGCATGCAGGACCCTCGACAGCTCCCCCGCGTTCGCTGACACCTCAGCCCTCTTCTCCTTCCATAGGTTCGCGACGAACTGTAAGACCTGCATGAAGCTAGGAATCCCTTGGCGGGGCTCGGGGGGGAAGTATGTCCCCCCGTAGAATGGCTCGAGACTGGGAGTGAGGAAGACGCTCAGCGGCCACCCGCCCCGGCCGGTCATCGCCTGGACGGCGGCCATATAGTACGCGTCGACCTCCGGCCTTTCCTCCCTGTCGACCTTTATGGGGATGAAGTTCTTGTTGATGAATGCAGCTGTCCGTTGGTCTTCGAACGACTCCTTCGCAAGGACGTGGCACCAGTGACATGCAGAGTACCCAACGCTCAGGAATATCGGTTTGCCGTCGTTCTTAGCCTTGGCCAGCGCTTCATCGCACCAAGGCCACCAGTCCACCGGGTTGTAGGCGTGCTCCAGCAGGTATGGGCTCTTCTCCTTCGCCAGCCTGTTGGGTGTCCTGTCCTTCAACTTCGTCAGGCCGAAGCTGCGCGGTCTAATTGAAGTTGTCTCTAGGGAACAACGTTTAACATTCCTCAACCGGCGGCGAGCTAGGGCCATGGTGCCCGCGTGACCTCCCTTGCAGTACAAGTGGACAGTCCTTACGGTAACCACGGTCGGGGTGCTCATGTCAGGCATCGACTCGCGGATTATCGTGATCGGCATCCCCGAGGCCGCCGCCTTGGGGGCCGGGGCAGAGCAGGCGATTTGGTTCACCCAGGCTTACGTCTTCGGCAGCACCGTCGCTCTCCTATTCATCGGGAGGGTGAGCGACATGATGGGGAGGGTGAAGATATACGCCGTCGGGTTCCTCATATTCACCCTCGGGTCCTTCCTCACCAGCATCTCGCCCTCCCCTGACTACGTCATCGTCTTCAGGGTCCTGCAGGGGCTTGGGTCTGCGGCTCTCTTCGCAAACAGCGCTGCCATCATCACTGACGCCACTCCCAGCGACGAGCTAGGGCTCTTCCTAGGCATCAACCAGGTCGCTTTCAGGGTTGGGGCCATGGCAGGCCTGACCCTCAGCGGCCTGATACTCCTGTTCCTGGACTGGCGCGCCCTATTCTACATCAACGTCCCCATCGGGATCTTCGGGACGTTTTGGGCGCGCCGAAGGCTGAAGGAGCTTTCCAAGCCGGAAAGGGGGATCCCAATGGACTGGGACGGGTTTTTCACCTTCACGGCAGCCATAGTCCTCCTGCTACTCACCCTCACGTACGCGGCTTACGGCACCTTCCCTCCAGAGGAGCTTGTCCTCCTGCTCGCAGGCGCTACCGTCTTCTTCGCCCTGTTCATCCTGAGGGAGCGCAGGGATCCCTACCCGCTGCTCAACCTCGGGCTCTTGAGGATCAGGGAGTTCGCCGGAGGGGTGACCGCCCAGATGATCAACTCGCTCTCATGGGGTGCGGTCATACTCCTGCTGAGCCTATATCTGCAGCTGGTGAAGGGGATGGCCCCCTTCGCCGCCGGGATCGCCATCATCCCTTTCGACATCGCCTTTCTCGCGGTCGGGCCCCTCAGCGGCCGCCTCTCGGACAGGTTCGGGCACATGCCCTTCACCACAGCCGGGCTGGCGATAATCAGCGGATCCCTCCTGCTCTTCTCCACCACCGCCGTCTCCACCCCATACCTCGTGCTGGCAGGCTATCTGATAGTCTTCGGGGTTGGCCTGGGGGTCTTCAGTTCACCCAACATGAGTTCAATCATGGGCTCCGTCCCGCCGTCGGTCAGAGGGGTGGCCTCGGGGGTGCGCGCCACCTTCTTCAACGTAGGATACGTCCTTAGCTTCAACGTCGCCCTACTGCTGATGACCACGGTGCTGCCGTACTCAACTATAACCGCAGTGATATCCTCTGGCAACCCCGCTGCAATCGCGGGTCTGGACAAGGCGCTGTTCGCCAGGGGGATCGACTACGCCTTCGAGGTCCCCGCCGCAATCAATGCGGTCGCCATTCTCCCCTCCGTCCTCAGAGGAAAGCGGACCGCAGGCCTCACTCAAGGGAAGGCGGAGCGCGTCCGCGGCTTCGAGCCCGAGTGACGCGGGGACCGTCTGGCGCGCTTCAGTCTAAATTCAAATAGCGGGGTCGAGCCGCAGCGAGACGACTGCTATGCCACATGAGAGCTTTGACGTCATCCGAGAGAAGTTTGACTCCCCTTTCGGCAGGGCGACGGTCTATAACGTCCTCCGATTGAAGGACCTAGGGTACGAAGTCGAGCGTCTTCCTTACTCCATACGTGTCCTGCTTGAGAACGCCGTCCGCCACTCGGGGAGGGTCGACGGTGCCCTCGAGGCGGCCCACTCGCTCGCCGAATGGCCCAACTCCGTCGGAAGAGAGACACCGTTCATGCCACACAGGGTCCTCCTCCAGGACTACACCGGGGTCCCGCTGGTGGTGGACTTGGCTGGAATGCGGGACGCCGCCAAGGCGGCTGGGATCGACCCAGGCGTCGTCAACTCGCGGGTCCCCGTCGACCTTGTCATCGACCACTCGATCCAGGTCGACGCATGGGGGAGCGTCTCTGCCTTCTCCCACAACCTGGAGAGGGAGTACGAGCGCAACGCCGAGCGCTATTCGCTCCTGAAGTGGGCGCGGACCGCCTTCAAGGGGATGAGGGTGTTCCCCCCTGGGAAGGGCATTTGCCACCAATTCAACCTTGAGTACCTCTCGCGGGTGGTGGCTACGTCTGGCGAGGGGGACAGACTCGCCGCCTACCCTGACACGCTGGTGGGGACAGATTCGCACACAACCATGGTGAACGGCGTGGGGTGTCTCGGATGGGGGGTCGGCGGCATCGAAGCAGAGGCTGTTATGCTCGGCGAACCGTACCACATGCCGATACCGAAAGTCTTCGGGGTCAAGTTCACCGGTGCTCTCCGCGAAGGGGTCACCCCCACCGACCTCGTGCTCACCGTCACCGAGCGCCTGAGGGAGCGGGACGTGGTCGGAGCCTTCGTCGAGTACTTCGGCGAAGGGTACAGCCAGCTGTCAGTCCCAGACAGGGCGACGATAGGGAACATGTCCCCTGAATATGGGGCGACCGCAGGCTTCTTCCCAGTGGACGACGCCACCCTCACCTACCTAGCCGCTACCGCCAGGCCAGCGAGGCAGGTAGAGCTCGTCTCAAGCTATGCGAAGCGGTACGGGTTCTTCGTTACCGACGTCGAACCTCGCTACACCGAGGTGATACACATCGAACTCGACAAGATCGAGCCGTCCATCGCTGGCCCCCGCAACCCCGAGGAGAGACACGCCTTGGTGTCTGTCCCTTCGCTGGTCAGGACGCTCGCGGCCAAGAGCGACCACGGCGGCTCCAGCGGGCCCGCGTCGGGGCCGACCCGGGGACAGGCGGTCGTCCAGGTGGATGAGAGACGCTCAGGCTTGTCGGACGGCTCGGTGGTGATAGCAGCGATTACGAGCTGCACAAACACTTCAAACCCGACGGTCATGGTCGGGGCCGGCCTGATAGCTAAGCGGGCGGTGGAGGCCGGGTTGACTGTCAAGCCTTGGGTGAAGCCCAGTCTGGCCCCAGGTTCCATGGTGGTCACAGACTACCTCACGAGCGCCGGGCTCATACCGTATTTGGAGAAGCTTGGCTTCTTCCTGGTCGGGTACGGGTGCACGAGCTGCATAGGCAACTCGGGGCCGCTTGCGCCCGAGATCGAGAGGGCGATCAAGGAGAGGGACCTCTACGTGGTCGCAGCCCTGTCTGGGAACAGGAACTTCGAGGGCAGGATCCACCCCCTCGCGAAGGGTTCGTTCCTCATGTCCCCGATGCTGGTCGTCGCATATGCGCTCGCAGGGAGGATAGACTTCGATTTCTCGTCCACCCCTTTGGGCTCTGGCAGGGACGGGCGACCCGTCTATCTGAAAGACCTTTGGCCGTCGATGCGGGACGTCAAAGACGCGGTCGAGAAGTGTCTAGACTCGCGGCTCTATGAGAGACGCTACGCCGACGCCATGAAGGGGGACGAGAGATGGGAAGAGCTCAGATCGTCTACTGGGGAAGTGTACGGCTGGGACCCTATGTCCACGTACATCAGGCGCCCGCCGTGGTTCGACCCTGCCCAGTCGGCCTCTGCAATGCGGGACATCAAAGGGGCGAGGGTGCTGGCCGTGTTCCAGGACAAGATCACGACCGACCACATCTCCCCCGCAGGGACGATACCCATCGACAGTCCTGCCGGGGTATACCTCAAAGAGAGGGGGGTCGACCTGATCCAGATGTCCACCTATGGGAGCAGGAGGGGGAACCACGAGGTGCTAGTCCGCGGAGGCTTCAGCAACATAAGGCTCCGCAACCTCCTGGCGAAAGGGAAGGAGGGCGGTTATACCAGTCACTTCCCTGATGGCGAAGTAATGACGATCTTCGACGCGGCTGAGCGGTACGCCCGGGAGAACGTCCCCTTGGTGGTCCTGGCGGGGAAACAATATGGCGCCGGGAGCTCCAGGGACTGGGCGGCCAAGGCCCCGAAGCTATTGGGTGTCAGGGCGGTCATCGCGGAGAGCTTCGAGAGGATCCACCGGAGCAACCTGGTCGCCATGGGGGTGGTCCCACTCCAGTTCAGGGAAGGAGAGGGGGTGGAGCGGCTCGGCCTTACTGGCGAAGAGGTAATCGACGTCATCGGCATCGAGAATATGGACGGGCCGAAGAGTTCTGTGGAAGTAGTCGCGAGGAGGGGCGCTGACACGAAGAGGTTCAGCGTCCTCGCCAGGGTGGACAACGCCATCGAGATGGAGTATCTCAGGTCAGGCGGCGTCCTCCCGTACGTCTTCGGGCGCCTCCCCAAATCCGTACACTGACAGAACCGTTTTAACAGCCTCGGGCAGTCCATTTTCCAATGAACGGGGACCAGCTTGTCTACGTCGACGGGAAGTACGTCGAGCGTTCGAAAGCTGTGGTCTCCGTATTCGACCACGGACTCCTCTATGGGGACGGCGTCTTCGAGGGGATAAGGGCCTACGACGGTAACGTCTACAGGCTCGCCGACCACATCGACCGGCTGTACGACTCGGCCAAGGTCATACGGCTGAAGATCCCACTCGCCAAAGATGAGATGACAGAAGCGGTCCTGGAGACGTTGCGCAGGAATGGGCTCAGGGACGCATACATCCGGCTGGTCGTGACCAGAGGGGTCGGAGACCTGGGGGTCAATCCAGATTTATGTAAGAACCCTACCGTCTTCATCATCACGGAACCCATGGCCAGCGCCCTGGGGCCGAGGGAGCCGAAGGTCGTCAGGGTGATCTTTTCGTCACACAGGAGGGACGTTGTAGACGGGACGTCACATGAGATAAAGTCGCTCAACTACATGAACAGCATACTTGCGAAGATGGAGGCCACCAAC
>DAHWNW010000008.1 GCA_027339745.1 Nitrososphaerota archaeon
GGGAGTTCCCCACCTACGACGCCCTCTACGCCTATTGCAAGCTAGCGGTCCAGAAGGGGTGAGCGACCCCCGCCCCGGGGGGGCCGCTGGGGGCGCCCCGGCTATTCCCCGCCAGGCGGAGCGTCCGCCGACGGGGGGGCCAGGTTCAGCATGTACCTGTTGATGCAGTCGATGTCGTTGTCTATCCGCTCGAGGGTCATCCTCCTGAACCTCGAGAATATGTCCCTGAGCGACTCCTCCTCGAGGCCGTTCACCAGGGTCGCGTTCCCCAGGAACGAAGCCCATCCGACGTCGGTCTGGCGCATGAAGTTGAGGCACTCGACTATCTTCCCCACGGCGTCGAGGCGGTCCTTGGGCTCGTAGGACTCGATCTGTCCGCGGAGCTGTGCGATCGAGTCTCTTATCTGGACGATGTTCCTGTTCCAGTCGCTCACAGCGGCGTCCGAAGTGTTTTTCGTACTAAAAGATTGCTGACCGCCAGGGGACCCTCCTGGGGCCGCTTCCCCAGGGGCAGGCTGGGTGAGGAAGGCTCTTCCCTCTGGCGGGGATTTTCTATGTTCTTGTTGCTTCTGTGGCGACCTCCGCCTGACCATTGGACAGGGCTGATTAGCAAGGCGACTTTATATAATGTAGAAGCAAGGGTGGAGAGAAGAAGCGGAGTGCCCGAAGCCACTGAAGAAACCAGTGACCGGAAGCTAAGGCGTGCGCTTTCGACTACCGACCTTCTTATGCTGAGCTTAGGCGGGATTATAGGATCTGGTTGGCTCTTCGCGGCGGCCGGTGCATCGATACTTGCGGGACCCGCCGCAATATTGTCATGGATTATTGGAGGGTTGATAGTATTGACCATAGCGTTGGTGTACGCAGAACTGGGCGGGATGATTCCAAGATCAGGTGCCATCGTAAGGTACGGGGCTTATTCCCATGGCAGCTTCGCAGGCTATATGTTTGGATGGGCGTACTTCCTTTCGGCTGTCTCCGTACCGCCCATCGAAGCCGAAGCGGTGATAACGTACGCCGGGACATACATCAACGGCCTGGTTTCCCCTAGTGGGGTACTGACGGGAGAAGGAATCATCCTTGCGATGCTGCTGACCGCGGTCTTCTTCATCTTGAACTACGTGGGAATCAAGGTGATGGGGAAGGCGAACACCGGAATTACGTGGTGGAAACTGCTGATCCCTGCGGCCACTGTGGTCGCGTTGTTCGTCGCGGGATTCAACGCGTCGAACTTCGCGTTGTCCACCGGATTCATTCCGTATGGATGGCCCGCTGTCTTCTCCTCGATTTCGCTTGCGGGGATAGTTTTCTCATACCTGGGTTTCAGGCAGGCTCTGGATTACGGAGGCGAGGCCAAAAACCCCCAGAGATCTGTGCCCATAGCGACGATACTCTCAGTTCTAATTGGCATGGCGCTCTATACGCTGTTGCAGGTCGTGTTCATAGGCCACGTCACATGGCCCACGGGGGTCACTCCGGGCGACTGGTCGTCCCTCTCAGGTCCAATAGTGACGGCTCCGTTCGCCACGGCCGCGTCTGCGGCCGGGCTGGTCGCGCTCACATACATCTTGTATGCGGACGCGTACGTCTCACCCTCTGGTACCCTTAACGTCTACCTTGGGACGTCGCAGAGAACGCTCTATGGTCTTGCGACCCTGAAGACGCTGCCGAAGTCCCTGACAAAGATACAGGAGAGGTTCAGGATACCTGTCCTTCCGCTGGTGATATCGACGCTCGTAGGGTTCATCTTCTTTGCGCCTTTCCCGAGCTGGTACAAACTCGTGGGATTCATCTCCAGTTCGACAGTGTTCACCTACATCGTAGGTGGTTCTGCGTTGACGACGTTTAGGAAGCACGCAGCCGAACTCAAGAGACCCTTCAAACTCGGCGGTGCGAGCGTGTTTGCGCCCATCTCCTTCGTCGGGGCGTCCCTCATAGTCTACTGGTCGGGTTGGCCCGTCGTGGGCTACGTAGCTGCCGCGATATTCCTCGGCCTCTTGGTCTACGGCGTCTTGGCTGCAGCCAACAGGAAAGAGACGGTCAACATCTTCACAGGACAGGCTCTAAAGGCCGGAGCCTGGGTCCCAGTCTACATTGTGGTGCTCGTTGCACTGTCCTATTTGGGCGAGACGGACTACGGGGGAATCGGGGTCATCAACTTCCCTATAGACTTCGTTATCGTTATAATCGTCGGACTGGTTTTCTACGTCTGGTCCATAAAGTCGGGCTACAGGACAGCGGAGGTAGAGCAGATGGCAACCCTCGGGACCCAGTTCGTGGCGAGCGAAACCCCCGAAGGCTCTCCTTCGAGTCAGAAGAGCAGCGAAAAACCGGCCTAAAAGTGAATAGCCGCGCGGTTGCCCGACTAGTGTCGAAAGGCCAGAAGGAGACGTACAGGACATCCTCAGGGACGCCGGGCGTGCCAGAGTCTGGGCAAGTTTAGGACGCCTCGCTGACCTTGCCGTGACAGGTCCGTACAACCCCCTCGGGCGCGATTTCCAACTTGGCTGGCTCTGTAGAAACCCTCTGACAAGAGACGATGCCACCCTCATGGCGTTGTAGGCTATCATCCTGACCCTGATCTCGTTGTTCACCCCCTTCGCCCTGGTCGACCTCGTCTCGTCTCCCATGGTCCTCTTCACGACAGAGAAGATGGTCTCGTCCTTGGACCTCTGGTGGTGCACCCTCTCGGAGAACCTCCTCTTCATCTCCTTCCTGTAGAGCCCCTCGGTCCTCCAGAGAGGGATGCCCTCTATGCGAGGAGGGATCATCGACAGGGCGTGCAGCTCGTCCCTCAGGAGCTCGTGGCTCTCCTCCGAGTCGTGCGCCTTGTCCCCTATGCCGACCCCGATGGGCCTGAAAGAGTGCGCCTTCCTCACCACATATGGGAAGTCCACGATGTCGCCGTAGGGCCCTCTCCTCACCCTCACAGAAGTGACGAGCTGGCGCCTGAGCTCGGCGCCTATGGTGAGCTTGAGGAACCTCCTCCTGGCCCTCGCCATCCCCCTGAAACCTGCCTCCTCATCCCCGATAGGATGTCGCGCTTGACCCTCAGGGAGTAGTAGGACGCATGGCGGAGGGAGAAGCCAGAGGAGTCGATCCCGAAGACCTGCCTCCTGACCAGGGTCAGGAGGACGAACCCTCCCATCACCCTCTCCAGGAGCGTGGACGAGACCCTCAGCATGAACTTCTCCATGGTGGTGAAGTGCGGGAGCCTGGAGAGGCCGAGCTCCTCGACCAAGGTGTCGGCGACGGGGAGGAGGTCGCTGACGTACTCCCGATATGACTTCCTCATCCTCTGCCAGAGGACCAGCAGCGCGATGTGCTGCCACTGAAGTCCCTCCTGGAGAACTTGCAGGAGTAGAGGGGGACGCGCTGGTGGCCCGCCTCGCCGTCCTCGAGTTCGGGGCGGAGGAAGCCAGGCGCTACGGCGAGCTGACCCGCGAGCGTTCGCTCCGGAGCGCGCCGATGGGCGACTTCATGATAATCGCATCCATAGCCCTGGGCGCCAAGGAGAAGCTGGCGACCCGAAACGTCAAGCGCTTCTCCAGGGTCCCCGGGCTGCTGCTGGAGAAGTGGTGAGGCCGCCCGGTCCGGCAGGACCCCCCCACGGTCCTTGGCCGGCATGGCGCAGGTTCCTCGCGGCGGGCGACCTCCCCGTCGTCAAGCCGAGGACTCCATGACGGATGCGCTCGCCTTCGGAGCGCGTCAGCCCTTCCGCTAGGATTTGACCTGCCTTCTCCCCAGCTTCGACGGCCACCAGTTGAACTTCTCCGCTATGGCCATCAGCGCCGGGACGAAGAAGAGAATCACCACCGTCACGTCGATGAGGACCGCCGACGACACCGCGAGGCTGATCTCCTGCAGCATCCCTATCCCTGTCAGCAGGAGGGACCCGAAGACGCTCGAAAGGACGAGGCCCAGGCCGAGGATGGTGACCCACACCTTGGTGGTGGCCGTCTTTATCGCGTCTGAGTCCGACTTCCCGCCGAGGA
>DAHWNW010000009.1 GCA_027339745.1 Nitrososphaerota archaeon
GCCGCCGGGGGCCAGGGTTGATAATCACAAGGTCGCCGTTCAGGATCTCCCTCGGAGGGGGCGGGACAGACCTGCCGGGCTACTACTCGAAGAGGGGCGGCTTCTTCGTCAGCGGGGCAGTGGACAAGTACGTCCATATCGCAGTCAACCCGCGCTTCGAGCAGGACAGCATCAGGGTCAGCTACTCCAAGACAGAGATAGTCGACGACGCCAGCAGGCTGGAGCACCCCCTGGTCAGGGAGGGGCTCGAGGTCGTAGGGATAAGGAAGGGGATAGAGATAGTGTCTGTGGCCGACGCCCCGGCCGCCACCGGCCTCGGCTCTTCGGGGAGCTTCTGCGTCGGGCTGCTGAGGGCCCTCCACGCCTACCTCCAGGAGGAGAGGTCGTCTCAGTTCATAGCCGAGGAGGCGGTCAACATAGCGATGACCAGGCTCAAGGAGCCGTCGGGGAAGCAGGACGAGTACGTCGCCTCCTTCGGGGGGATAAGGTCCTACGAAGTAGACAGGGACGGGGAGGTCAGGGTCCAGCCCCTAAAGCTCTCCACGCACAGCCTGGCTGAGCTGGAGGCGAACATCATGATGTACTACACAGGGATCACGCGGAGCTCGGCCTCGGTACTTTCGAAGCAGAAGACGGCGATCGAGGGGTCAAGCGGGCTGGAGAAGATGGACAGGATCAAGGAGATCGGCCTGAAGGTGAGGGACGCCCTGGCCGCAGGGGACCTCACGAGGTTCGGCGAGCTGCTGGACGAGCACTGGAAGGTCAAGCGGGGGGTGGTGAGCGCCATGTCCAACGACAGGATAGACCACTGGTACGACGTTGCGAAGAGGAACGGGGCCCTCGGTGTGAAGCTCTGCGGCGCCGGGGGCGGCGGCTTCCTGATGGTCTACTGCGAGAACGGGAGGTCCAAGCTCCGCGACGCCATGGCGAAGGAGGGCCTGGTGGAGCACAGGTTCCGCTTCGAGCCCGAGGGGTGCAAGATAATCCACAATGCGTGAAGCCGAGCGCTCCCGCCTCAGGGTCGCTTAAGTAGGGAGGGGGGCCTGCCCAGGGTGATGCTGAGGGCCAAGGTCATCAAAGTAAAGGGGAGGGTACAGAGGGTAGGATACAGGCGGTATGTCCTCGACGCGGCCCAGGAGGAGGGGGTCGCAGGGTATGTGAGGAACCAGCCAGACGGTTCGGTGCTGATTTTCGCCCAGGGGGAGGGGGGGCAGTTGTCGTCCTTCCTGGAGAGGATACGGTCCCCCCCGCCCCCGGCGCTCGTGAAGGAAGTCCAAGAGAAGAGAGCGAGGCCGTCGAAGTCCAAGGCGTTCAGGGTGATGTCCAAAGGGCTGGCGGAGGAGATACAAGAGGGGTTCGGGGCGATGCAGGCAGAGTTCAAGGACTACCGCTCGGAGTTCAGGGACTACCGCTCGGAGTTCAGGGACTACCGCTCGGAGTTCAGGGACTACCGCGGTGAATTCGAAGGCTTCGCCTCCCGGACGGACGGCAGCTTCGCCACCATGAACCAGAAGTACGGAGAGATCTCTGAGAAGCTCTCGGCGATAATGGCGCAGCTCGCAGACCAGCTCCAGTCCATGAGGGCGGACGCCAAGGAGACGTCGATGACGCTCAACGAGTCGCTTAAGCTTCTAAAGGAAGCCGTCGAGAGGCTCCCCAAGCAGAATTGAGCACCGCGGACTTCATCAGGACATACCTCGAAGGCGTCGACGCCGTAGCCAAGAATGTCTCGAAGGCCGACATCGAGGCAGTCATAGGCGTCCTCCACGAAGCGTGGAAGAACGACAGGGCGGTCTATGTCTGCGGGAATGGCGGGAGCGCGAGCACAGCGACCCACTTCGCCGCCGACCTCAACAAGTACGTGTCGGACGACGCCCCCCACAGGTTCAGGGCTTTCGCCCTCGTGGACAACATACCGCTGATGTCCGCGCTCACCAACGACGACGGGTGGAGCGACGTGTACTCCTACCAGCTCGAGTCGTTCATGAGGGAGGGGGACGTGCTGGTGGGGATAAGCGTCCACGGCGGGTCAGGGAGCGACAAGGCGGGGCCTTGGAGCCAGAACCTCCTGAAGGCAGTGAAGGTCGCCAAGGAGAAGGGGGGGAAGGTGGTAGGGCTGGTCGGATTCGACGGGGGAGTGCTGAGGAAGCTCGCCGACGCGTCCATAGTTGTCCCCGCCGACTCGACCCCGCAGGTCGAGGGGTTCCACCTCGTCCTGACCCACCTCATCTCCGCCCGGCTCAAGGAAGCCATAGGGAACAAGAGCAAGCGATACTGAAGATCGGCAGAAGAGCTGTTAGCAGGTGGGATTTGCCGTGGGATGGGAAACTACATGGACGAAGCCGTGACAGACGACAGAGGGAGGATCGTCGTGCCCAAAGAGGTGCGAGAGGAGCTCGACCTGCGGCCGGAGCGGAGGCTGAGTTTCGTACCGAAGGGGAGGGGTCTCGTGCTGACCCCGGAGATTGGCGCCGAAGAGCTCGTCGCCGAGCTCAAGGGGTGCGTCCATCGTCCCAGGACCGTGGTCCGGATGCACCCGGAAGTAAACAGGTCCACCCTTATGGACATCATCGACCAAGCAGGTCCGACGGGGGACCAGTTCATCGGCCTCCAGTAAATCGGTGGGATGGATTTGGAACAGCCCGCAAGGTCTGTGGATTTGGAACGAGGGCCCTGGGTGTCAAGTGAGTTGAGCGGCTCGTGTGGCGGGCTGAAGTGGAAGCCCCCGGTAACTCGTATGCCATCGACGGGAGCGATGATTTCAACCAGGCTATCTCGGGCGGCATCCCATTCGGAAGGCCAAAGCGCTGAAGGCGGCAATGGAAGCACAACGCTGAAGGCTAAATGACGCCCCGTACCCCGGCAGATGCAACGGATATCATAAGGAACACGGGCGGAGATGGGGGGACCAATGGCGAATAGGGCCGTGCTCCTAGACAGAGATGGCATAATCGATGAAATGGTGTACTACCCCGACCCGGGCATAGTCGACAGCCCGTTCACAGCGAAGCAGTTCGTCCTCACCCCTGGCATCGGCTCGGCGCTCCGCACGATGAAGGCCGCCGGGTACAAGCTCGTCCTCGTGTCCAACCAGCCGGGAATCGCCAAGAAGCACATGAGCATGGCAGACTTCAGGAAGGTCCAGGCGAAGATGCGCCGGCTCCTTGCCGCCGAGGGGGTCGAGCTCGACGCCGAGTACTACTGCTTCCACCACCCCCAGGCGAGGGTCGCTGCTTACAGGGCCGACTGCGCCTGCAGGAAGCCGAAGCCGGGGATGCTCCTCGACGCGGCGCGCGACCTCGGGCTCGACCTGAGGCGCTCCGTGATGATAGGGGACGGCCTCTACGACGTGCTGGCAGGGAGGAGCGCCGGGTGCAGGACCATCCTGGTGGCGAACCTGAACGGGACCCTTGGCGCGAAGATGGACGAGCTGGGCGCCCACCCAGACTTCGTCGCGCGCGGCGTCGCGGAGGCGGCTGATATCGTTAAGAAGATGGCCACGGGGATGCCCCCTCGATGAAGCGCTTCGAGGTCTGGGTAGACTGCGACGACAAGAACGAGAAGGAGGTCAGGAAGAAGGTGAGGGACGCCCTGGAGGAGTCGGGGGTGGACTACACGATGCTCGCCAACTCCATCGAGATAATCAAGAAAGGGTCGCAGAGATAGTGCAGGCAGCGATACTCGCAGGCGGGCTGGGGACGCGGCTCAGGCCGCTCACCATCAAG